>NZ_CBDDFJ010000038.1:0-47556 GCF_965227005.1 Roseococcus sp. | reverse complement strand
ACCACCAGCTCGGCCGCGCCTGGCAGGTCACGCGCGGCGGCCAGGCGATCGTCCAGATGGGCGTGCAGCTCGGGCAGCCGCGAGGCCTCGATGGTGAAGCCCGCCGCCATGGCATGGCCACCGCCGGCGACCAGCAGGCCGGACTGCCGCGCCGCGATGATCGCGGCCCCCAGGTCCAGCCCCGGCACGGAGCGGCCGGAGCCCTTGCCCATCCCCGCCTCGAAGCCAGCCACGCAGGCCGGTCGGTTGAAGCGCTCGCGCACGCGCCCGGCGACGATGCCCACCACGCCCGGATGCCAGCCCTCATCCTGCAGCAGGAGCACGGCATGCCCCTGCCCGATCTGCTCCTCCGCCTGGCGCATGGCGGAGGCGAGCACGCCGGCCTCCACCTCCTGGCGCTTGCGGTTCACGGCGTCGAGCCGCTCGGCCATCGCGCGGGCCTCGATGGGATCGTGCTCCAGCAGCAGCCGAAGCCCCAGATCCGGCGCGGCGATCCGCCCGCCCGCGTTGATCCGCGGGCCGAGCACGAAGCCCAGCGTATGTGCGGAGGGCTCGTCGCGCACGGCCGCGAGCTCCATCAGCGCCGCCAGCCCCGCCCGGCTCCGCCGCGCCATCACGCGCAGGCCCTGGATCACCAGCGCGCGATTCACGCCGACCAGCGGCACCACGTCGCAGACCGTCGCGAGCGCGACCATGTCGAGCAATTCCCGCAGGTCCGGCTCGGGCCGTCCGGCGAAGAACCCGCGCCGGCGCAGCTCGCGCTGCAGGGCGATGGCGGCCAGGAAGGCCACCCCCGCCGCGCAGAGCTGCCGCAGGCCGGAGGTGCAGTCGAGCCGGTTGGGATTCACCGCGGCCACCACGCGCGGCGGCGGCCCCTCGGCCTTGTGATGATCCAGCACGACGATGTCGGCGAGACCGCGCGCGACCTCAAGCGCGTCATGCGCCGCGATGCCGCAATCCACGCAGACGATGAGCGTGGCGCCCCTGGCGATCAACCCGGAAATCGCCGGCCCGTTCGGCCCATAGCCCTCGGCCAGGCGGTCCGGCACATAGGGGATGGCGGTGCAGCCCAGGGCCTGCAGCGCCTGGACCATGATCGCGCCCGAACAGGCGCCGTCCACGTCGTAATCGGCGAAGACCGCGACCGTCTCCGAGCGCTGCACGGCATCGGCGAGGCGCGCGGCCGCGCCGTCCATGTCCAGCAGCACCGAGGGATCGGGCAGCAGCCCGCGCAAGGTGGGCTCCAGGAACAGCCCGACGCTGTCCATGTCGACATGGCGCGCCGAGAGCAGCCGTCCCACCACCTCGGGCAGGCCGAGCTGCTGGGACAGGGCCGCGGCCATGCGCGGGTCGCTGGGCCGCCAGACCCAGCGACGTCCGGTCAGACTGCGCTCGACCCCGAGCGCGGTCTCCATCAGAGCGGCTTCACCGTGAAGTTGTGATGCCCCTCGACGTATCGGACCGTGCCCGACTTGCTGCGCATCACGATCGAATGGGTGATCGCCCCGCCCGGGATGAGCCGCACGCCGCGCAGCATCGGGCCGGTGGTGACGCCGGTGGCGGCGAACATCACGTCACCCGCGGCCAGCTCCTCCAGCTCGTACTTCTTCTTGGGGTCGTCGATGCCCATTTCCTTGGCGCGCACGACCTGCGCCTCGTCCTCGAAGATGAGGCGGGCCTGCATCTGGCCGCCCGTGCAGCGCAGCGCGGCCGCGGCCAGCACGCCCTCGGGCGCGCCGCCCAAGCCGAGATAGATGTCCACGCCCGTCTCGGGCTGGGCGCAGGCCACCACGCCGAAGACGTCGCCATCGGGGATCAGCATGAGGCGTGCCCCCGCGGCGCGGCAGGCCTTGATGATGTCCTTGTGGCGGTCGCGGTCGAGCGCGCAGACGGTCAGCTCGCCGATCGAGACACCCTTCGCCTTGGCCAGGGCCGCGAGGTTGTCCTCGACCGAACGGTCGAGATCGACGGTCCCGGCCGGATAGCCCGGCCCGATCGCGATCTTGTCCATGTAGCAGTCGGGCGCGTGCAGGAAGCCGCCGCGATTGGCGAGTGCCACCACGGCCATGGCGTTCGGGCCGCTCTTGGCGGTCAGCGTCGTGCCCTCGAGCGGATCGACGGCGATATCGGCCAGCAGCCCGCCACCGGTCTTGGCGTAGAGGCCGACCTTCTCGCCGATATAGAGCATCGGCGCCTCGTCCATCTCGCCCTCGCCGATGACGACGGTGCCGTGGATGGCCACTGAATCGAAGGCGTGGCGCATCGCCTCGACGGCGGCGCCATCGGCGGCGTTCTTGTCGCCCTTGCCCACCCAGGCGCTCGCGGCCAGTGCCGCGGCCTCGGTCACGCGCACCAGCTCCAGGGCCAGGTTGCGGTCCACATTGGCGCGGGGCCTGTTGTCGGTCTCGCTCATGGTACGGACACCCTTCTGATCATTTAGCGTCGAAGCTGGAATTCGGCCGAGACCCGGGCCGTCGTGGTGATGTCTTCGGCCGTCACGGTCGGCGCCGTGGGGCCCGACGCGGAGGACACGCCGCCGCTGGCCCGCATGGCCATCATCCGCCCCGCGCCGGGGGCAACCTCGACGGCCAGTTCGCGCATCTCGCCCACGGTCTGGCCCACCTCGCCGGCGATGGACGCCGCACGCGCCTGGATGGCGCGGATGGCCTCGCGGGTCGCGCCATCCCGCGCCGTGCGCGCGCTGGCATCGCTGAGGGTCCAGCCGATCTGGTCGAGCTGGAGGCCGTCGGCCTGAAGCCGCGCGACCAGCGCCAGCACCGCCTCTCCCCCGCGCAGCCGCAGGGATTGCTGCGACACGAACTGCCGGCGCGCCGTGTCGCTCGCGCTGCCATAGCCCGTGGTCTCGGCCCGCACACCCTGCACCGCCTGCGCGGCCGCCACGGCGGCGGCCATGCGGCGATTGAGCTGCTCCTGCGCCTGATCGGCCGCGGCGGCGCGGAGCTCAAGCCGCAGGGTCGCCTGCAGCTCGTCGGGACGGGTCTGCACACTGCCCTCCTCCGAGAGGCGCAGGCGCGTTCCCTCGGGGGCCTGGGCGACGGCGCCGAGCGGGGCCAGAAGCAACCCGGCGACGAGGGCCGCGCGGATCATAGGGTCTCGATCCGGATGACGGCGGGCTGCTCCACCACGCTCGGCAACTGGGCGATCTTCGTCAGCGCGGCCTGCATCTGGGCCTCCTCGCAATCATGGGTCACCATCACCAGCGGAACCGCCTCGCCAGGGGCGCGGCCGCGCTGAAGCATGGATTCGACGCTGATGGTCATATCACGCAGCACGCTGGAAACGTCGGCGATCACGCCTGGTTGATCGAGAACCATCAGGCGCAGGTAATAGGCGCCGCGATGCCGCTCCATCGGCACGGGGGCGGAGGGCGCCAGCGCGGCCGTCTCCACGCCCCAGACCGGGGCGTGACAGCCGCGGGCAATGTCGACCAGATCGGCGACGACGGCGCTGGCCGTCGGCCCCGCCCCGGCGCCACGGCCCTGCAGCATCACGCGCCCCACCGCATCGCCCTCGGCCAGGACGGCATTGAACACGCCGTCCACGCTGGCGATGGGGCTTGAGACCGGCACCATGCAGGGATGGACGCGGGCGGTCACGCCGCCCTCCTCCCGGCTCGCGATGCCCAGCAGCTTGATGCGGTAGCCGAGCTCTCCGGCCAGAGCGATGTCGAGCGCGGATATCTTGGTGATGCCCTCGATATGCAGCGCACCGAGATCGACCTGCTGGCCGAAGGCGAGCGCGGCCAGGATCGCGAGCTTGTGCGCCGCGTCCACGCCGTCGATGTCGAAGGCGGGATCGGCCTCGGCGTAGCCCAGCCGCTGGGCCTCCGCGAGAACCTCGGCGAAGGGCAGGCCCTTCACGCGCATCTCGGTGAGGATGTAGTTGCAGGTGCCGTTGAGGATGCCCGCGACGCGGCTGATGCGGTTGCCCGCCAGGCCCTCGCGCAGCGCCTTGATGGCGGGGATCCCGCCGGCCACCGCCGCCTCGTAGGCCAGCGCCACGCCCTTGGCCTCGGCCAGCTTGGCGAGCGCCGCGCCATGGGTGGCGAGCAGCGCCTTGTTGGCGGTGACCACGGGCTTGCCGGCGGCCAGCGCCGCCTCGACCAGCTGGCGGGCCGGCCCCTCGGAGCCGCCCATCAGCTCGACCACGATCTCGACCTGCGGATCGGCGGCGAGCGCCACCGCGTCGTCGTGCCAGTTCAGGCCGGACAGATCGAGGCCGCGATCGCGGCCGCGGTCACGCGCGGAGACGGCGACGACCTCGATGGGCCGGCCCGCGCGGGCGGCGATCAGCGCCGCATTGTCGCGCAGCAGGTTGACAACGCCGGCGCCCACCGTGCCTAGGCCGGCGACGCCGAGTTTCAAAGCGGATTTCATAGCGGATGCACTTCCTCAGTCGGCGCGACGTTGTCGCCTTGCAGGAAGGTCTTGATCCCCCGCAGCGCCTGGCGAATTCGATGGTTGTTCTCGACCATGGCGATGCGGACATGTCCATCGCCATGTTCACCAAAGCCGATGCCCGGCGCGACGGCGACCTTGGCCTTCTCCAGCAGAAGCTTGGAGAAACCGACCGAGCCGAGGTGGCGGAACTTCTCCGGGATCGGCGCCCAGAGGAACATGGAGGCGTCCGGTGCGGGCACGTCCCAGCCGGCCTGGTGCAGGCCCTTCACCAGGACCTCGCGGCGGTCGCGATAAAGCTCGCGCATCTCGGCCACGCAGTCCTGCGGGCCGCTGAGCGCGGCCGCGGCGGCCACCTGGATGGGCGTGAAGGCGCCGTAGTCGAGATAGGACTTCACCCGCGCGAGTGCCGCGATCAGCCGCGGATTGCCCGCCGCGAAGCCCATGCGCCAGCCGGGCATGTTGTAGGTCTTCGACAGGCTCGTGAACTCGACGGTGCAATCCATCGCGCCGGGAATCTCCAGCACGCTGGGCGGCGGGATATCGCCGAAATAGAGCTCCGCATAGGCGAGGTCGCTGAGGATGAAGAGGTCGTGCTGCAACGCGATCTTCACCAGCTCCTTGTAGAACTCCCGGCTCGCCGTCAGCGCCGTCGGGTTGGAGGGGAAGTTCACGATCAGCGCGGTCGGCTTGGGCACGGAATGCTTCACCGCGCGCACGATCGCCTCGAGCATCGCGTCGTCGGGCGTATAGGGGATGAAGCGGGCCGAGGCGCCAGCAATGATGAAGCCGAACTGATGGATCGGGTAGGACGGATTGGGCACCAGGATCGTGTCGCCCGGGCTGCTGATGGCCTGGGCGAGATTGGCCAGCCCCTCCTTCGAGCCGAGCGTCGCCACGATCTCGGTCTCGGGGTCGAGCTTCACGCCGAAGCGGTTGGCGTAATAGCCGGCGAGCGCGCGGCGCAGGCCGGGAATGCCCTTGGACATGGAATAGCGGTGCGTGCGCGGGTCCTGCACGGCCTCGATCATCTTGGCGACGATATGGGGCGGCGTGGGGCTGTCGGGATTGCCCATGCCCAGGTCCACGATGTCCTCCGCATTGGCGCGAGCCTTGGCCTTGGCCGCGTTCACCTCGGCGAAAACATAGGGCGGCAGGCGACGGATGCGGTGGAACTCTTCGGCCATGTTGGCCCTCCTGGGAAGGAACGAAAGCCGGGCGTTGTAGAACGGTTCGTCCTGCCCGCGCAAAGCGCCGCCGCGCAGATCAGCCATGGCGCGCCTCGCGGCTCGCCGGATCGGGTTCCTCAGCGCGGCGGCGGAGGCGCCAGCAGGTCGGAGGACGGCATCGCCGGCGCCTCGGAGGGCGCGAGCTGCTCCACCGAGGGACGTCCCGGCTGCGCGGGGGCGGGCGCCAGCAGGTCCGGCGTCGGCAAGGCCGGGATCGCGCCGGGCGCGACGCTCTCCGGGCCGAGCAGCTCCGGCGGGCGCGCCGAGGGCTCGCCGGCGGCCGGAACGGGCCGGGTGGCGCGCGCCGGCGCCCAGGGGATCGCGGGCGCCGCGGCCAGGACGGGCGGGCCCGGCGGACGCGCGGGGATTGGCGGATGGCCCGCCACTTCGGGCTCGGTCAACGGGAATTGCGGCCGGGCGGCCGGCACTGCGGCGGTCGAGGCCTCGCGCTCGGCCTCCAGCCGGCGCGTGAGCGCGTCGCGAGTCGCGGAATCCGGACGTTCGGGAATCGGGGGCACCGAGGCGAGATTGGGCAAGCGCCGGTCCATCCCCGGCGGCATTCCGCGCGAAGCCAGCCCCGCCCCGCTCATGTCGCGGTACAGCGCGCGCGGGTTGGTCTGCCCGTCGCAGGCCCCCAGCAGGAGCAGCAGAGCGAAGGCCAGCGGCCGTGCTTGATCCGCGGCAGAGCGGTCACTACCCTCCATCGCAGCGGTCCGGGCCATTTTACAGGTGTGAAGCGTCACGCGGCGTCCTCGAGGCGTCAGGTGATTGATAACCCCGCAGGGCCTGGGCACGAAAGAGAGCATGGTCGTCGAAGGGCGGAACTCAGCACAATGACCCAGTTACCGGGCGGCAAACCGCCGTCGGACTACCATCTGCCCGACCCGGCCGCAGTCTCGCGCACCATGGCCGAGGTTGCCGAGCGCGGCCAGCGCATCGTTCAGGACTTCCTCAAGCGCCAGGTGGACGCCAAGGGCAATCCCGACCCGATGAACATCGGCGCCGCCTTCCTGGAGATGACCACCAAGCTGATGGTCAATCCGGCCGGGCTGGTCCAGGTGCAGCTCGGCTTCTGGCAGGACTACCTCACCCTCTGGTCCAACACGGCCCGGCGCATGCTGGGCGAGCCGCATGTCGATGCGGTGATCCAGGAGGCCAAGGGCGACAAGCGCTTCAAGGACGAGGCCTGGCGCGAGAACGAGGTCTTCGACTTCATCCGCCAGTCCTATCTGCTCTCGGCGCGCTACTTCACCAATGCGGTGCATTCGGCCGACGGGCTCGACGCGAAGACCGCCCAGAAGGTCGATTTCTACACGCGGCAATTCGTCGATGCGATGAGCCCGGCCAATTTCGTGATGACCAACCCCGAGGTCCTGCGCCGCACCGCCGAAACCGGCGGCACCAACCTCCTCAAGGGCCTGTCGAACCTGCTCTCCGACCTGGAGCGGGGGAAAGGAAAGCTGCGCATCCGCATGACGGATGACAGCAAGTTCAAGGTCGGCGAGAACATCGGCGTCACTCCCGGCAAGGTGATCTTCCAGACGCCGCTGATGCAGCTGATCCAGTACAACCCGACCACGGCCAAGGTGCTCAAGCGCCCGCTCGTGATCTTCCCGCCCTGGATCAACAAGTTCTACATCCTCGACCTGAGGCCGAAGAACAGCTTCATCCGCTGGGCGGTGGACCAGGGCCACACGGTCTTCGTCGCCTCCTGGGTGAACCCCGACGAGCATCTCTCCGAAAAGGGCTTCGACGACTACATGCACGAGGGCGTCCTGGCCGCCCTCGACGCCATCGAGGCCGCGACCGGCGAGCGACAGGTGAACGCCATCGGCTATTGCCTGGGCGGGACGCTGCTGGCGACGACGCTGGCCTATATGGCCGCGAAGAAGGACACGCGGATCAAGTCCGCCACCTATTTCGTGACCATGACCGACTTCGAGGAGGCCGGCGAGCTCGGCGTCTTCATCGACGAGGAGCAGCTCAAGGCGCTTGAGGAGCGGATGGGCCAGCGCGGCTTCCTCGACGGACGCGAGATGGCGACGACCTTCAACATGCTCCGCGCGAACGACCTCATCTGGTCCTTCGTGGTGAACAACTATCTCCTCGGGCAGGACCCCTTCCCCTTCGACCTGCTCTACTGGAACGACGACAGCACCCGCATGCCGGCGAAGATGCACAGCTTCTACCTGCGGCGGATGTACCAGGAGAACGACCTGGTGAAGCCGGAAGCGATCGAGCTGCTGGGCACCAAGATCGACCTGCGGAAGATCAAGGTGCCGAGCTACCTCATCTCGACGCGCGAGGATCACATCGCGCCCTGGAAGAGCACCTATCGCGGGACCCAGACCTTCACGGGGCCGGTGCGCTTCGTGCTGGCGGCCTCGGGGCATATCGCCGGCGTCGTCAATCCGCCGGACTCGGGAAAGTACAGCCACTGGGTGAACGAGGAACTGCCGCCGACCCCCGACGAGTGGTTCGCCGGCGCCACCGAGCTCTCGGGCAGCTGGTGGCCGGACTGGCATCGCTGGGTCAGCGCCGTCGACAGGACCGAGGTTCCGGCCCGCCACCCCGGCGACGGCAAGCTCACGCCGATCGAGGATGCGCCGGGCAGCTATGTCCGCGTGATGGCGATGGACTGACGGGCGAAAGGCTCAGCGGGCGCCTTGGCCGCTGAGCCCCATGGTGGTGACGCCCGTATCGAAGAATTCGGAAGCGACCCGCCGGTCGGTGCGGCCCGCGGCGATGATACGGCCGACCTCCTCGCGAATGGCGGGCAGGGTCAGGTAGGTGTCCGGGAAGGGGCCGGGCTCGCGCAGGCGGTCCAGCACGGGACGGTCGGTGTCGCGGAAATCCGGACCGGTGAGCGCGGCGCGGGCCGCGGCCGTATCGCCCCGCGTAATCGCGCGCGAGGCGGTCAGCAGCGCCGCGACCACGCTGTCGGTCGGGGCATCGGGCGCGATGGCCAGGGCCTGCCGCCCTTCCCTCACCCCGCGCTGGAGGCCGAAGAGATAGGAGGCCGGCAGCTCCGCGAGGCGCCCGCCGGGACGGGCTTCCCCGCCCAGCCATTCCAGCCGGGCCACCGCCAAGGCCGTCGCGGCCGGATGGCCCTCAAGCGCCGCGCCACCCCGGTCGAAATCGGCCGCCGCGCGATCGACGATGACCGGCAGCGGTTCGACCATCAGCCCTCCCGCGAGGTCGATCGGAGGTTCCGGCGGCGGGCGGCGCGTCATTTCCGCGCAGGCGCCCAGAGCCAGAAGCGCGCCGAGCCAAAGTCGAACCCTCACAGGCGGCGATTGCCGAAGGAGGGCGTATTGCCCTCGAACTGGATCCGCGACGCGGAATTGGCGGCCTCCGCCGTGCGCGGCAAGGGCGGCAGGGCGGCAAGCCGCGCCAGGCTGGCGCTGCCTCCGGGCGGAATCAGCCCCGGCGGCATGGCGGCCGCTGCGGCGGCCGTATCGCGCGCGCGCAGCGCCCGCCAGACGGCATAGAGCGCATCGATCAGCGGCTGGGCCGGCTGCGTCGGCGCGATGCCCAGGGCCTGCCGCCATTCGGTGCGGGCCTGGCTCAGGCGGACGGGCAGCAGCGGGTCGCGCTGCTGGAAGCGGGGATCGGAGGGCAGCGAGGCCGCCAAGTATTCCATATCCGCGATGGCCCGCGCCGCATCTGCCGCATTCCCGCTCAGCAGAGCGGGGTTGGCGAAGACATGGGCCGCGCGGGAGACGGCGGCGCGGGTGGGGTCACCCGCGCCTTCCACCGAATCCCGCGGCAAGCGTGCGGGGTCGGGTGTGGCGAACCCCTCAGCCGCACAGCCCGAGACGAGGAGTGCCGCGAAGAGGGGCCGCCTTTTCATCTCAGAACGCCCGGGTCGGAACGGAGGTGCGAAGCGCCTGCTGGGCCGTCGCGGAGGCCGCCGCGGTGTTCGGCAGGTTCGGCAGCGAAGCGAGCTGTGTCAGCGTCGCGGTGCCGCCGCGGCGGAAGACCGTCGGCGAAAGGGCCGCGGCCGCGACGTCGCGCTGGCCCTGCTCGAGCGCCCGGCTCGCCGCGAACAGCGAGTCGATCACCGACTGGGGCGCGGCATCGGGCGCGATGTCCAGCGCGCCGCGCCACTCCCGGCGCGCCGTCGCGAGCTGCGGGGAGAGCAGCGGCGAGGCATTCGAGAAGTTGTCGGCCTGCGGGAGGGCCACCGCCAGGAACTCCATCTGGGCGATCGCGCGGGCCGCCGTACCGGGCTGGCCGGCCGCCGGCGTGCGGTCGCCGAAGACGGCGCTGGTCATCAGGATCGCCGAGCGGATCGGATCGCCGGCGCCGATAACGGCGTCACGCGGCAGCGCCGCCGTCGGGCCCGAGGGGGCCGTGAGAAGCGGACCGGAGCAGGCGGCAAGCACGGGAAGAGCCAGCAGAAGGTAGCGGTTCATCAAGTCATCCTCGTATTCGGCCTAGTTCACATGAACTGACCGCAATTTCAAATACTTATCGAATTATCCACCAAGCCTTCGGAAGAGGGAAGGCTTCAGGGATGCGCGCCGCCGCCACCACCGCTCCCGCCCGGGCCGCCACCGCTGTAACGTTCTGTATCGATGCGGTGAAGTTCGCGCTCCATCATCGAGGTGGCGTTACGCGTCGCGGGCAACGGGACCGTCGAGGACAGGCTGGCCATCGTGAGCGAGGGCTGGACGAAGACCTCCGGCGGAAGGGGCGGCGCATTGCCCCGCTCCAGGGACCGCCAGGCGCTCATCAGCCCATCGACCACCGCCTGAGGCGATGCGCCGGGCGCGATGCCCAATGCGGCGTGGAGCTCGACGCGCGCGGCGTCCAGCGCCCCGCCCGTCGAAGGGGTGTATTCCGCCCAGCGCCAGTCCCAGCGGTAGTCGTTGGTGAGATACTCGACGAGTGCGGCGGCACGCGCCCGCTCCGACGGCGAGCTCTCGCGGTTGAAGGTATAGGCGGTGCTGAGGATGGCGGATCGCATCGGATCCGCCGCCACTGGAATCGCATCCGGCGGCAGGCGCACCACGGGGGGCAGCGGACCCATGGCGCAACCCGCGAACGGCACCAGCAAGGCAACGGCTTGGATGGCATTCCTCATGACAAGGACGTTAGCCACCGCCTGCCGCGACCTCAAGTTACGAAGTGGATCGGAGCGAGGCGGCATGCCGCCCGGCCAGGTCCACGTAGCTCGGCGCCGTCTTGTCGAAGCCCGCGCGCTGCTCGGGCGTGAGCGCCCGCACGAACTTGGCGGGATTGCCCATCCACAGCTCCATGGCGGGCACGCGCTTGCCCGGCGGCAGCACCGAGCCCGCCGCCAGGACGCCGCCGGCCTCGATCACCGCGCCGTCCAGCACGGTGGCGCCCATGCCGACGAAGGCGCGATCCTCCAGGGTGCAGGCGTGGATGATGGCGGCATGGCCGACCGTCACGTCATCGCCGATGATCGTGGGGAAGCTGCCCGCGTTCACGTGGATGATGGTGCCGTCCTGGATGTTCGTGCGCGCGCCGATGCGGATGTAGTTGGAATCCCCGCGCAGCACGCAATGGTACCAGATGTTGGACTGCTCGCCGATCTCGACGCTGCCGATGACGGCCGCCGTCGGCGCCACCCAGGCGCGTTCATGAACGGTGGGGAGCTTCCCCTCGAAGGGGAAAAACGGCGCGCTCATTCGGCAGCAATCTCCAGCGGCAGCGCCGCGTTCACGTCCACGTTCAGCATCAGGCCGAGGTTCTGCACGGCCGCGCCGGAGGCACCCTTGCCCAGATTGTCCAGCTTGGCGACCAGCACCGCCTGGCGATGCTTCGCATTCCCGAAGACGCGCAGCTCCAGCATGTTGGAGCCGTTGAGCGTCAGCGGCTCCATCCGCTGTCCGGCATCCGCCGGCATGACCTTCACCCAGCCCGAATCCGCGTAGCGATCGGCCAGCGCTGCCTCGAGGTCGGAAACCTTCGGCTTGCCGGGAAGCAGGTCGAGATGCAGCGGGATGCTGACCAGCATGCCCTGGGCGAAATTGCCCACGCTGGGCACGAAGATCGGCCGCACCGTCAGGCCGCTGTAGTGCTGCAGCTCCGGCACGTGCTTGTGCTCGAGATTGAGGCCGTAGAGGAAGAAGGGCGCGGCCGAATGCGTCTCCTCGAACTCCGCGATCATCGACTTGCCGCCGCCCGTATAGCCGGAGACGGCGTTCATGGTGATCGGGAAATCGGCCGGCAGCAGGCCGGCATCCACCAGCGGGCGCAGCAGCGCGATGCCGCCGGTCGGGTAGCAGCCGGGATTGGCGACGCGCTTGGCCGCCGCGATCCGCTCGGCGTGACCCTCGGTCAGCTCGGGGAAGCCGAAGACCCAGTCCGGATCGACGCGATGCGCGGTGCTGGCGTCGAGCAGCTTGGGAGCGGCATCGCCCATCTCGGCGGCGATGGCGGCCATTTCCTTGGCGCCCGTATCGGGCAGGCAGAGGACGACCGCGTCGACCTGCTCCATGAGCTTGCGCTTGGCCGCGGGATTCTTGCGGTCGGACTCCGCGATGGAGCGGATGTCGATCTTCGGATGGTTCGCGAGGCGCGCGCGGATCTGCAGGCCCGTCGTGCCGCTCTCGCCGTCGATGAAGATGCTCGGGTTCCTGGCCATTGGGGCCCTCCTGTTGGAACGAGTCTGAACCAGTCGTCCCCAAAATCAAATATGGGGGAAAAACAAAAAGGGCGGGCCCTTGCGGACCCGCCCCTTTCGGATTGCCGGCATGCAGACCGGGCGTGAGCCCGGTCCGCAGGGCTCAGCGCTTGGAGAACTGGAAGGAACGTCGCGCCTTCGCCTTGCCGTACTTCTTACGCTCGACCGCACGCGGATCGCGCGTCAGGAAGCCGGCCTTCTTGAGGATGCTGCGCAGCTCAGGCTCGTAGTTCACGAGCGCACGGCTGATGCCGTGACGCACCGCGCCGGCCTGGCCCGAAAGCCCGCCGCCGGCGACCGTCGCGACGACGTCGAAGGTCTGGTAGCGGTCGGCCACCAGGAAGGGCTGGGCGATCAGCATGCGCAGGACGGGGCGCGCGAAGTACTGCGTGGCCGGCTTGCCGTTGATCGTGTAGTTGCCCTTGCCCGGCATCACCCACACGCGGGCGACGGATTCCTTACGGCCACCGGTCGCGTAGGAACGGCCCTGGGCGTCACGCTTCGGCGCGACGGGGGCGGCGGAAGGCTCCGTGCCGGCCGCGATCGGCGTGCCCTGCACCAGGCTCTTGAGGTCGGCGAGGGAATTCGCCGTGGTCTGCTCGCTCATGAAATTCAGGCCGCCTTGGACTGGGCGCCGCCGGAGGCGACATTCTTGCGGTTCATCGAGGCAACGTCGAGCGCCACGGGGGCCTGGCCGCCATGGGGATGCTCGGCGCCGGCATAGACATGCAGGTTCTTCATCTGCAGCCGGCCGAGGGGGCCACGCGTGATCATGCGCTCAACCGCCTTGGTGAACACCCGCTCCGGGTAGCGTCCGTCGAGCAGTTCCTGCGCCGAACGGCCCTTGATGCCGCCCGCGAAGCCCGTGTGCCAATAGAAGATCGCCTGATCTCCCTTGTTGCCGGTCAGCTTCACCTTGTCGGCATTGAGGATCACGACGTGATCGCCGCAATCGACATGCGGGGTGAAGGACGGCTTGTGCTTCCCGCGGAGGCGGTTGGCGACGATGGTGGCGACGCGGCCGAGCACGAGGCCCTCCACATCGATAACCCACCAATTCTTCTGGACCTCCGCCGGCTTCACCGAGCGGGTCTGTGTGCTGAGCATCTGAACCTTCGACATCAACTTGAATTACGGAGCGGTATGTGCCGGCCCGACCGGAAAAGGTCAAGCGCAAATAGGGGTTTTTCGACGTGGTATTGGGATACCTCGATCAATCCCCCCCCATAACTGGCGCGATTGCGCGAAATGAGGCAGCCTGCGACCTTCGATCTGACACGAGTGAGGACTTCCATGGACGAGAAAAAGGGCAGCGAGCCCAAGGGCCTGGCCCGCAACGCGGCGAATTACGGCGACAAGGAATTCGCCCTCTACCTCCGCCGCTCCTTCGCCAAGTCCATGGGATATTCGGCCGAGGCGCTCAGCCGCCCCGTGGTCGGCATCGTCGACACCGGCAGCGACCTCAACAACTGCCACCGCTCCGTGCCCGAGCTCATCGAGGCGGTGAAGCGCGGCGTGCTGATGGCAGGTGGCCTGCCCATGGCCTTCCCCACGATCAGCCTCTGCGAGCCCTATCTCACCCCCTGCTCCATGCACTACCGCAACCTCATGGCCCTCGACACCGAGGCGATGATCGCGGCCCAGCCCATGGATTCGGTCGTCCTCGTCGGCGGCTGCGACAAGACCGTGCCCGCCCAGCTCATGGCCGCCGCCTCCGCCGGCACGCCCGCCGTGCAGCTCGTGGTCGGCCCAATGAGCGCCAACCGCTACCAGGGCGAGCGCCTGGCCGCCTGCACCGACTGCCGCCGCTACTGGGCGCGCTACCGCGCCGGCGACGTCTCCGACGAGCGCATCCAGGAGATCGAGGGCTCGCTGGCCGTCACCGCCGGCACCTGCGGCGTGATGGGCACGGCCAGCACCATGGCCTGCCTGACCAGCACGCTCGGCTTCATGCCGCTGGACGCCGCCAGCATCCCGGCCGTGCATTCCGACCGCCTGCGCGCCGCCGAGGAGGCTGGCGCCCAGGCCGTGCGCCTCATCCACAAGCCCGTCCGGCCGGATGAGATCATCACCGAGAAGAGCGTGGAGAACGCGCTGCGCGTGCTTCTCACCCTCGGCGGCTCGACCAATGCGCTGGTGCACCTCGCGGCCATCGCCGGGCGCGTGGGCATCAAGATCGACTATCGCCGCCTCAACGAGCTCTCCGACACGACGCCCGTGCTGGTCGACCTCAAGCCGACCGGCGAGGGCTACATGGAGGACTTCCATGCGGCCGGCGGCATGGTCGCCCTGCTGCACGAGATCCGCGACCTGCTGCATCTCGACACCAAGGACCTGGACGGCGTCACCCTGGGCGATCGCCTCGGTGACGGGCCGAAGTTCGTCGACCGCACCTATATCAAGGCGCGCAACGCCCCGGTCTCGCCGGTGGGCGGCATCGTCTCCCTCTTCGGCTCGCTGGCGCCGGACGGTGCGATCCTCAAGCGCAGCGCGGCGACCGAATCGCTCTTCGAGACCGAGGCGCGCTGCATGGTCTTCGACGGCGTGGAGGACCTGGCCGCGCGCATCGACAGCGACGACCTCGACGTCAACAAGGACGACATCATGATCCTGAAGGGCGCGGGGCCGCTCAGCACCGCGGGCTTCCCCGAGGCGGGCTACCTGCCCATCCCGCGCAAGCTGGCCCGCGCCGGCGTGAAGGACATGGTGCGGATGAGCGACTGCCGCATGTCCGGCACGGCCTTCGGCACGGTGGTGCTGCACATCTCGCCCGAGGCCGAGGCCGGCGGCCCGCTGGCCCTGGTGAAGACGGGCGACCGCATCCGCCTCTCGGTGAAGAACCGCAGCCTCGACCTGCTGGTGGACGAGGCCGAGCTGGCCGCCCGCCGCGCCGCCTGGACGGCCAAGGAAGCGCCCAAGCGCGGCTGGGATGCGCTGGTGCAGCGCGAGGTGCTCCAGGCGCCGCAGGGCGCGGATCTGCGCTTCCTGCTGCCCGAAGGCCGGTGACGGCTTGGAGCCAGATCGGCACCGCGCGAACTGGCTCCTCGACGAACCGGTTCGCTTCTACCGGCGCGGCGAGCGGGTGGCCGATAGGCCACTCCGCGCCGCTGGCTTCTATGTCGACCCCTATGGCAACGGCGGCTGCCGCCATCCCATCGGCCCATTCCCCACGCATCGCGCTGCGCAGGAATGGGCCGGGTGCATGGGCCGAGCCGTGTTGATCGGCAACGCCGCCGCCCGTTCCGAACTCGATGCCGAGGCAAAGCAGCTGGCCCAGACCAATATGATCGCAGTGATCGGCGCCTCCGGGCGCTCGGGCGCGGCGCTGTGCCGCGCGCTGCGCGAGCCCTTCCGCGCGGTCGTGCGCAGCGCGGCCAAATGGGAGGCCCTGGGCATCGACGCCCCGCATGCCGTCGCCGATCTCCAGGACCCTGACGCGCTGCGGGCGGCGCTGGCCGGCGCATCCGTCGTCATCTCCTGCGCCCATGCGCGCAATATTCCCGCGATCCTGGCGGCCGCGCCCGAGGAGGCGACCTTCGTCTTCATGGGCAGCACGCGGCGCTATTCGCGCTGGCCGGATTCCCATGGCGATGGCGTGCGCGCAGGCGAGGCCGCCTTCCTGGCCAGCGGCCGCGCCGGCTTCCTGCTGCACCCCACGATGATCTACGGCGCCCAGGGCGAGGACAATGTCCAGCGCCTGGCCGCCCTCATGCGCCGCCTGCCGGTGCTGCCGCTGCCCGGCGGCGGACGCAACCTCGTGCAGCCCATCCATCAGGACGATGTCACGGACAGCCTCATCGCGGCGGCCGTCGAGGAGACGACGCAGGCCCAGGTGATCGTCATCGCCGGGCCGCAGCCCGTCGCCTATCGCGATTTCTGCGCGGCCATCGCGCGTGCCGCCGGGTTCCGGCCACGCCCGGTCCTGCCGCTGCCGGCGTCGCTGCTCGTGCTGGCCAGCCCCCTCGCCCGGCTCGTCCCCTCCCTGCCGCGCATCGGGGCGGAGGAAATCCGCCGTCTCACCGAGGACAAGGATTTCGACACCACGGCCATGCGCGAAATTCTGGGGATCGAGCCCCTCCCCCTTGCCGAAGGGCTGCTGCGGACGTTTTCTTGAGTCTGGAGGAACCGTCCCAATGCCCATCATCAATCGCGTCGCCGAATTCCATTCCGAGATGACGGAGTGGCGCCAGGACTTCCACCGCCATCCCGAGCTCGGCTTCGAGGAGTTCCGCACCGCGGGCATCGTCGCCGACAAGCTGCGCGAATTCGGCTGCGACGAGGTCGTGACCGGCCTCGCCAAGACCGGCGTCGTGGGCGTGATCCATGGCCGCAACGGCAAGTCGGGCAAGGCCATCGGCCTGCGCGCGGATATGGACGCCCTGCCCATCCTGGAGGCCACCGGCCTGCCGCATGCCTCCACCATCCCCGGCAAGATGCACGCCTGCGGCCATGACGGGCACACGACGATGCTGCTGGGCGCGGCCAAGTACCTCGCCGAGACGCGCAATTTCGACGGCACGGTCTATGTCATCTTCCAGCCCGCCGAGGAGAACCTCGCCGGTGGCGGCGTGATGGTGGCCGAGGGCCTCTTCGATCGCTTCCCCGTGGACCGCGTCTTCGGGCTGCATAACTGGCCCGGCGCGCCGGCCGGCACCTTCGTCTGGCGCGAGGGTCCCGTCATGGCCGCCGTCGCCAATCTCGAGGTGACGATCACCGGCAAGGGCGCGCATGGCGCGCTGCCCTTCCAAGGGAACGACCCCATCGTGATCGCGGCGGCCATCGTGCAGGCGCTGCAGACGGTGGTGGCGCGCAACCTCGACGCCTCGGATGCGGGCGTCATCACCATCGGCCATATCAATGGCGGCCACACCTACAACGTCATCCCGGAGACGGTGACCATGCTAGGCACCGCGCGCTGGTTCCTGCCCGAGGTGGGCGACCTGCTGGAAAGCAAGTTCAAGGCGCTCGTCACCGGCATCGCGGCGAGCTTCGGCGCCTCGGCCACCGCCGAATTCAAGCGCGCCTATCCCGCCACGGTCAACGAGGCGGAAAGCACGCAGCTCGCGCGCCAGGCCGCCGAGGCGGTGGGCGGCGAGCAGCGCGTGATGCACATGGCCAAGCCCACCATGGGGGCGGAGGATTTCTCCTTCATGCTCAACGAGCGGCCCGGCGCCTATCTGATGCTGGGCGGCGGCAGGACGGGCACGGACCCCGGCGTCCACCATCCGCTCTACGACTTCAACGACGAGATCCTCCCCGTGGGCGCGAGCTATTGGGCGACGCTGGCCGAGCAGCTCCTGCCCCGTGGCTGAAACTCCCACCAAACTCGGTCTCTTCCTGGGCTTCGCGAAGATCGGCGCGCTCGGCTTCGGCGGCGTGGGCCCCTGGGCGCGCCACATCATCGTCGAGGAGCGCCAATGGCTCTCCGAGCGCGAATATGCCGAGGTGCTGAGCCTGGGGCAGATCCTGCCCGGGCCCAATGTCGGCAATGCCTCGGTGATGATCGGGCGCGGCTTCTACGGCCTCACCGGCGCGCTGCTGGCGACGGCGGGGCTCTATATCGGCCCGCTCTGCCTGCTGGTGATCATGTCGCTGCTCTATGACGCCTATGGCGACCTGCCGAATGTCGCGCCCTTCATGAAGGGCGTGGCGGCGGCGGCGGCGGGCATGGTGATCGGCATGGCACTCAAGATGGGCTTCAACCTCAAGGCCTCGGCCCAGCTCGTCGCGGTGGGTCTGCTCGCCATGCTGGGCGCGGCCTGGCTGCGCCTGCCGATGCTGCTGATCGTGGTCCTGCTCGCCCCCCTCGGCATCTGGGTCTCGCTGCGCCAGGCGCGTGCAGCGGGGGCGCGGGCGGCGGGAGCGCAGACGTGATCCTCCTCGGGCAGATTCTCCTCGCCTTCGGCACCCTCTCCCTCGTCGCGATCGGCGGCGCCAATGCGGTCCTGCCGGAGATGCATCGCCTCGTGGTGGAGGTGCATGGCTGGATGGACGACGCAACCTTCACCCAGCTCTTCGCCATGGCCCAGGCCGCGCCGGGGCCCAACATCCTCGCGGCCTCGGTGATGGGTTGGCATGTCGCGGGCGCGGCCGGCATGGCGGCGGCGACGCTGGGCATGCTCGTCCCCTCGGCCTGCCTTGCCTGGATCATGGCCGGGCTGACCATCCGCTTGCGCGGCAACACCTGGATGAAGCCAGCGCAGTTCGGGCTGGTGCCCATCGCCGTCGGGCTGATCGCGGCCTCGGGCCTCATCATGGCGCAGGCGGCGGGAACCAACTGGCTGAGCTTCGGCATCATCGCCGCCTCGACGGTCTTCGTCTGGCGCACGAAGTATTCGCCGCTCTGGGTGCTGCTGGCGGGCGGCCTGCTCGGACTCGCCTTGCTTTGAGCGGCGGGCGGACCACTCTTCCGCCGCCCAGCCGCACGGCGCTCTTCCTGGCCTATCTGCAGATCGGCCTCACCGCCTTCGGGGGGGTGAATGCCTGGGCGCGGCGCTTCTTCGTCGAGAAGAAGAACTGGCTGACCGAGCAGGAATACGCCGAGGTCCTGGGCATCGGCCAGGTGCTGCCGGGGCCCAATGCGCTCAACACCGCGATCGGCATCGGCACGCGCTTCCATGGCGCGAGCGGCGCGCTGGTCTGCGCGCTCGGCCTCTTCGCGGGGCCGATGACGCTGCTGGCCGGCGTCGCCTCGCTCTATGACGCCTACGGCCAGCTGCCGCTGGTGCGCGCCATCCTGACGGGCATCGCCGCGGCCGCCGCCGGCATGGTGATGGGCACGGCCATGAAGATGGCGACCAAGCTGCGCCCCTCGCTGCCGCTGTGGGCCATCGGGCTCACGGCGCTCACGCTGGCCGTCCTGCATGTCCGCATGCCCTATGTGCTGCTGATGCTGGCCCCCCTCGGCCTGCTGGCCGCCTGGCGGGAGCTCGACCGGTGAGCGAGGACGACGATCTCTGGGCGCTCATCATCGGCTTCCTCGGCATCTCGCTGCTGAGCGTGGGCGGCGGCATCGCCGTGCTGCCCGAGATGCACCGCATGGTGGTGGAAGCGCATGGCTGGATGGACGACCTCGCTTTCGCGAAACGCTACGCCCTCGCCCAGGCCGCGCCGGGGCCGAACATCATGGTGGTGGGGCTGATCGGCTGGCACGTAGCCGGGCCGCTGGGCATGATCAGTGCCATGCTGGCCATGTGCGGGCCGACCTCGCTGCTCGCCTATGGTTTCGCGCGGCTGCGCAAGCGGGTGGCCGGCGCGCGCTGGATGCGGGTCTTCGAGCGGGGGATGGTGCCCATCGCGATCGGGCTGATCGCGGCCTCCGGATTTCTGCTGGCCTCGGGCGCGGCGGAGGGCTGGCTGCCGATCGCGATCAGCGTGGCCAGCACGGTCTTCGTGTGGCGGACCCGACGCAGTCCGCTCTGGGTGCTGGTGGTCGGCGCCACGCTGGGCGGGTTGTTCCTGCGCTGAGGGCGCAGGAACGGACGGTCAGCTGCCGACCTTCAGCGTGCTCGTCAGGCCGCGCAGGCAGGCCAGGATGCTCAGCGGCGTGATCTTGCCGGTGCGCGGATTTTCCAGGCTCGGCACGTTCTCGATGGTCATGGTGAGGCGAACTTCTTCGGACTCCACGCGGATGGTGTGCGTGTTGCGCGTCACGCCCGGATCGGCCCAGATCTCGACCATGGTGCGCTCGGGGCCGATGCCGGCCAGGGCCAGCGCGGCGGCCACGTTCACATTGGCGGGGAAGCCCTGCGCCGCGTCGAAGGCATTGCCCACGAAGACGCGCATCGGCTTGTCCACCGCCGTCAGGTCGATCTTGTTCACTTCGAGATAGGGCGCGCCCACGAGACCGCCCGGCGGCTTGCGCGTCTCGATGGTCACGGTCGAGACCGTGCCCTCGGCGGCCGCGCGCACGGCGTCCAGGCCGAGCAGCGCGCCGGTCGGCACGATGATCCGCGCGCCGGTCCGCTTCGCTTCCTCGACGAGATGCATGCGCGGCAGCAGCGCGCCCACCGAGCTCGGCACGAAGATGCGCCCACGGGCGATGGCGGCGGTGGCCACCTGCTCGAAGACGGCGGCCGGCGCGGCCTCCACCACGATGTCCGCATGCTCGGCCAGCTCGGCCAGGCCGACGATCGCCGGCCTGTCCTTGAAGCCCGCGATATTCGCCGCGGCCTTCGCCTGGTCCTTCGCGCTGACGGCGACGAGCTTCAGCCCGTCGACGCCCTGGTCGAGCGCGCGGGCCAGATGAAGCCCGATCGCGCCGAGGCCGGCGATGCCGACCGTGAGTTGCTTTGCCATCCGCTCCAAATAGCAGATGGCCCTTGCTCCTAGAAGCCGCTCACACCACCGGGCTGCGGCCGCCATCCACGTTGATCGCCGTGCCGGTGACGTAGCCGCACTGCTCGCTCACCAGCAGCAGCGCCATCGCCGCGAATTCCTCCGCCTTGCCGATACGGCCCAGCGGCACGGGCGCGCCCTGCTCGGCCTTCCACTCCTCCCAGGTGATGTTGCGCTTGTCGGCGGCGTGGCGGCGCACCCACTGGTCGCTCTCGATGATGCCGACCAGCATGGCGTTCACCAGGATGTTGTCGGGCGCGAATTCATTGGCGAGCGCCTTGGTCAGCGCCATGCCGGCCGCGCGGCTCACGCTGGTGGGCGCCGAGCCCGCAGCCGGAGCCTTCGCGCCGATGTTCAGCACGTTGATGATGCGGCCCCATTGGCGCGCCTTCATCCCCGGCAGCACGCCCTTGCACAGGCGCACGGCGGCCATGAGCTTGAGGTCCAGGTCGTCCTTCCACAGCTCCTCGCCCACATCCAGGAAGGGCCCGCGCTGCGAGGTGCCGGCGTTGTTCACCAGGATGTCGATGGGACCTAGCGCCTTCACGGCATCGGCCACGGCGCCGGCGCAGCCCTCGGCGCTGCGGATATCGGCCGGCACGGCGGCGACCTTGGCGCCGGGCGCGGCAGCCTGGATCTCGGCCTTGGCGGCCTCCAGCGCCTCGGCGCCGCGCGCGACGAGCGCGACATTGCCGCCCGCCATGGCGAAGGCCTTGGCCATGGCGAGGCCGAGGCCCTTGGAGCCGCCGGTGATGAGCGCGTTGCGGCCGTCGATGGTGAGGTTCATGCGGATTTCCTTCCCGAAGTCGCGCGAAGACTAACGCCGGTCAGGGAGCGCGGCATAGGGCGGGAGGTGCGCGGGGCGCGAAGCGCCTAGCTCAGCACGAAGTCCGGCCGGGGCAGCGCGAGATAGGCGTCGCGCAGCGCCTGCGACCAGCCATTGCGGACGGTGCGGTAATAGGGGTCGTCATCGGTGATGCGCCGGCGCGTGCAGATCCGCAGCTGGTCCCGCCGCACCACCGCGAGGTCCAGCGGCAGGGCGACCGAGAGGTTGGAACGGATGGTGCTGTCCATGCTGATGAGCGTGAGCGCCACGCCCTCGATCAGCGTCGTCTCGCGGCTGGTCACGCGGTCCAGGATGGGCTTGCCGTATTTGTGCTCGCCGATCTGCAGGAAGGGCGTGTCGTCCGTCGCCTCGATGAAGTTGCCGGCGGAATAGACGAGGAAAAGCCGCGGCGGCCCGCCGGCGATCTGCCCGCCCAGCAGCAGGCTGCAGTCGAAGCCCAGCCCCTGGGAGGCCAGCGCCGCGCTGTCCATCGCGGCCACCTGCCGCACCGCCGCGCCCACGAGCTGGGCCGCGGTGAACATGTCCGGCACGTCGGCGAGCTTCTGCGAGATCCCGTTCAGCCAGACGCCGCCCTGGAGCAGGTTCCACACCGTCTGGGTGATGGCGAGGTTGCCCGCCGTCATCAGCACCAGCGCGCGGTCGCCGGGATTCTCGACGATGAACATCTTCGAGAAGGTCGAGATGTTGTCGAGCCCGGCATTGGTCCGCGTGTCCGAGAGCATCACGACGCCCTCATCCACCAGAAGGCCCACGCAATAGGTCATGTTGTCCGCTCCCCGATCAGGAGCGGATGTAGAACGCCTCGATCTCGCCGCCCAGCGTGGCGACGCCATCGATGGCCTGGGTCAGGTATTCATGCAGTCCCGACTTCAGGATGCCCTCGATCCTTTCCGCGCCGAGACGGGCATGGACCTCGCCGGCCAGCCGGTGGCATTCGCCGCGCCGGCCGCCCTGGAGCCTCGCGATCGCGTCCAGCAGCTCGCAGACCCGCGCGTAGCAGGCGGCCAGGCTGCGCGGCATCTCGGGCTTGAGGATGAGGAATTCGGCCACCCGCGCCGGATCCAGCCGCTCGCGATAGGTCCAGTGGAAGGCGCGCAGGGCCGAGACCGAGAGCAGCACCGCCTGGCATTGCCCGTGCTGGACGGTGGAATCGAGCGCCTGGGCGCTCAGCAGGTCATGCTTCACATCGAGCAGGCGCGCGGTGTTGTCGGCGCGCTCCAGCGCGGTGCCAAGCTGGACGAAGAGCCAGGCCTCGTCGCGCAGCATGGTGTCCATCGCCGCGCCGTTGAAGAGCAGCACGCGCTCGCGCACCCATTCGAGGAAGCCGGGCAGCTTGCCGCCCTGGAAATCGGCCGCCGTCACATGGCGCAGATGGGCCCAGCTGTCGCTCAGCGCGCTCCACATGTCGACGGTGAGCGCGGTCCGCACGCTGCGACCATTCTGCCGTGCGGCGGAAAAACACGGGATCACACCGGAGGGATTCGCCGGATCGCGCACGAGGAAATCGACGACGTTCTCCTCCGTCGCCTCCTTGTGGTGGCGGAAGAATCCAGGCTCGGAGCCGGCGGCGATGAGCAGTGAGCGCCACTGGTCGTTCTCGGCATTGAGCTCGTCGGTGAGGCTCGCCATGCGCGAGGTGACGGCCAGGGCGCGGGACAGGTTGCCGGCACGCTCGGTATAGCGTCCGAGCCAGAACAGGCTGTCGGCGGTACGGCTGAGCATCACGCGCCTCCCGTCTGCGGGTCGCGTTCCAGGACCCAGGTGTCCTTGGTGCCCCCGCCTTGCGAGGAATTCACCACCAGCGAGCCCTCGCGCAGGGCGACGCGGGTGAGGCCGCCGGGGACGATGCGCACCTGGTCGCGGGTGCTGAGCACGAAGGGCCGCAGGTCCACATGGCGCGGCGCGATGCCGGCCTCCACCAGCGTCGGCACGGTGGAGAGCGCGAGCGTCGGCTGGGCGATGTAGTGGTGGGGATTGGCCCGGATGCGCGCGGCGAATTCCGCCTGCTCGGCCTTGGTGGAATGCGGGCCGATCAGCATGCCATAGCCGCCCGAGCCCTGGGCGAGCTTCACCACCAGCTCGTGGATATGCTCCAGCACATAGGCCCGGTCCGCGTCCTGGCCGCAGAGATAGGTCGGCACGTTCTCGAGCTTCGGCGCCTCGCCGAGATAGAAGCGGATCATCTCCGGCACATAGGGATAGATCGCCTTGTCGTCGGCGACGCCGCAGCCCGGCGCGTTGCACAGGGCGATGTTGCCGGCCTTGTAGGCGGCCATGAGGCCGGGGACGCCCAGCGTGCTGTCCGGGCGGAAGACCCGGGGGTCGAGATAGTCGTCGTCGATGCGGCGGTAGAGCACGTCCACGCGCTTCAACCCGGCCGTGGTGCGCATGTAGACGATGTCGTCCTCGACAACGAGGTCAGCACCTTCCAGCACCTCCACGCCCATCTCGTCGGCGAGGAAGCAATGCTCGTAATAGGCGCTGTTGTAGGAGCCGGGCGTGAGGATCGCGACCGTCGGATTGGGCCCTGCCCGCTCGGGCGCCGCGGCCTTGAGCGTCGTCAGCAGTTCCTCGGGATAGCGGTTCACGGGCGCCACGCGATGGCGTGCCAGCAGCTTGGGGAAGAGGCGCATCGTCGCCTCGCGATTCTCCAGCATGTAGGAGACGCCCGAGGGCGTGCGCGCATTGTCCTCCAGCACGTAGAACTGGTCGGGCGCGGTGCGGACCACGTCGATGCCCGCGATATGGGTGTAGATGCCGCCCGGCGGCGTGAAGTCCCGCATCTCGGGGCGGAACTGCTCATTACCCGAGATCAGCTCGGCGGGGATCTTGCCGGCCTTCAGGATCTCCTGCTTGCCGTAGACATCGGCCAGGAAGGCGTTGAGCGCGCGCACCCGCTGGCTGAGGCCCGCGCTCAGCCCGCCCCATTCGGACTTGCCGAGAATGCGCGGAATGATGTCGAAGGGGATGAGCCGCTCCGGATCGCCACCCTCGCCGTAGACGGCGAAGGTGATGCCGACCCGGCGGAACAGCACCTCCGCCTCCGCGCGCTTGGCCGCCAGATCGCCCTGGGGCGTGCACTTCAGCCATTCCGCGATGGCTGCATAGGCAGGGCGAAGCCGGTCGCCCTCCCCCATTTCGTCGAACGCGATCCCAGTCATGCAGAATCCGGCTCCCTCACGCCCGTGAGCTTGGGGCCGGCCGCGCAATCAATGCAAGCCAGCCCGGCTTCCAAAGCACGGCTTGGGTGAGAATCTGCCCAGGATGCAGGCAGTCGCGGGGCGGCTTGGGCGATAGGAAAGCCTCGCCTATGATCCTGCAAAGTCTCGGAGAAACCCAGGAATGAACGACCAACCGCATCTCACCACCGGCGCGGATGCCGTGGTGCAGAGCTTCGCCGAGGCCCAGATGCCCGCCATCTTCGGCGTGCCCGGCGGCGGGTCCAGCCTCGACCTCATCGCCTCGGCCAAGGCGGCGGGCATCCCTTTCGTGCTGTCGCGCACCGAGAACGGCGCGGGCATCATGGCCGCGGCCCTGGCGGAGATGACCCACAAGCCCGTCGGCGTGCTGGTGACGCGCGGGCCGGGCGTGTCCAACGCCGCCAACGGCATCGCCAATGCCGATCTGGAGCGCGCACCCATCATCCTCATCGCCGACGGCTTCGGCGCGCGGGAAGCGGCGATCGCGACGCATCAGCTCTTCGACCAGGCGGCCATGATGGCGCCCGTGACCCGCGCCCAGCGCCGCGCCGCCGGCCATCCGGGCGCCGCGGCCGAGGCCCTGGCCGCGGCCATGACCGCCCCGCGTGGCCCGGCCTATCTGGAACTCGCCGGCGATGCGGCCCGCGCGCCCACCCCGCCCGCCCCGGCCCTGCGCCTGCCGGTGCTGGCCGCGCCCTCGGACTCCGATCTCGCCGCGGCCCGCAGGATGATCGCCGCCGCGAAGCGTCCGGCCGTCATCATCGGGCTGGAGGCGACCGAGCCCGCGCGCTGCGCCGCCACGCGCCGCCTGGTGGAAGCCCTCGGCTGCCCCGGCCTCGTCACCTACAAGGCCAAGGGCGTGCTGCCGGACAGCCATCCGCTCTTCGGCGGCGTCTTCACGGGCGGCGAGGCCGAGGCGCCGCTGCTGCATGAGGCGGACCTCATCATCCTCGCGGGCGCGGACCCGGTGGAGTTCATTCCCCAGCCCTGGCGCTTCGAAGCGCCCATCCTGGATCTCGCCACCGCCGTGCGCGCGCTGGAATACCGCAAGCCCGCGGTGGCGATCGTCGGCGCCTGGGAGGTCGCGGCGGCGGCGCTCGCCGAGGACGCCCCGCGCCGCGCCTGGCCGGACGGACGGCTGGCCGCGCTGCGCGAGGCCTGGCTCGCCGGTCTCGCCAACACCGCCAGCGGCAATCGCGGCATGGCGCCCTCGGAGTTGGTGCGCGTGACGCAGGCCACCTGCCGCAAGCTCGGCGCCGATCCGCGCGTGGCGGTGGATGCGGGGGCGCATATGTTCCCCTGCACCACCTTCTGGCAGGCCGAGCGGCCCTGCGACCTGCTCATCTCCAACGGCCTCGCCAGCATGGGCTATGCCCTGCCGGCCGCCATCGCGGCGGCCTGGCACGACCCCGCGCGGGGCGCGATCGCGCTGACGGGCGATGGCGGCCTGCTGATGGCCGTCGGCGAGCTCGCCATGGCCGCGACCCTTGGCCTGAACCTGACGGTGGTGGTGTTCAACGACGCCACGCTCTCGCTCATCGACATCAAGAAAGGCGAGCGCGACCTGCCGGAGGGCACGCTCGAATGGCCGGAGGTCGATTTCGCGCAGGTGATGCGGGGCATGGGCGGTTCGGCCTGGCGCGTGAACGACGCGGCCGGGCTGGAGGCCGCGCTCACCGAGGCGCTGGCGACGAAGGGACCACGCCTTATCGACGTGCGCACGGACCCGAGCTCCTATCCCGCGCAGATCAAGGCCTTGCGTGGATAGCTTGGCATATTAGGAAATTTCGCTATTCCTCTCCGCAACCAAACTAATGGAGAGGAATACATGTACCGACGGCACCTTCTGGGCGCGGCCCCCCTCGCGCTCGCTACGCCGGCTTTGGCCCAGGCCGGCGCGACGATCCGGCTGGTCGTCGCCAATTCGCCCGGCAGCGGCACCGACCAGACCGCCCGCTTCCTCGCTCCCGTCCTGCAGGAGCGTGTCGGCGCGCAGGCGGTGATCATCGAGAACCGCAGTGGCGCCTCGGGCGTCATCGGCGCGGATCTCGTCGCCAAGGCCCGCCCGGACGGCAACACCCTGCTGGTCACGGCGGCGATCTTCTCGATCACGGCCACGGCCCCCAACCTGCCCTACAACGTCGAGCGCGATTTCGCCCCCGTCTCGCTGTTGACGATGCTGCCCACGATCCTCGTCGTCTCGCCGGACTTCCCCGCCCGCACCTTCCAGGAATTCGTGGATTACGCGCGCGCCCGGCCCGGCCAGGTGACCTATGGCTCGCTCGGCGCGGCCAGCACCCAGACGCTGGCGGGCGGCCTGATGAAGCTGCGCATGGGCATCGAGCTCTCCAACGTGCCCTATCGCGAGGCGGGGCCGCTGATCACCGAGCTGATGTCGGGCCAGGTCAACGCCTCCTTCAACAACATCTCCTCCACGCTCAGCGCCATCCAGGCCGGCCGCCTGCGCCCACTTGCCGTCGCGCTGGACGAGCGCTGGCCCGCGCTGCCCGACGTGCCGACCTTCCGTGAGCTGGGCATGCCCGAGCTGCAGGCCTCGAGCTGGGTAGCCGTCTTCGCGCCGCGCGGCACGCCGGCCCCGCTGCTCACCCGCTATTCGGCCGCGCTGCGCGAGGGCCTGGCGATGCCGGAGATCCGCGAGCGCCTGCTGGCGACGGGCGCGCTGCCCGTCGGCTCCAGCCCCGAGGAGCTCACGCGCTTCGTCGGCTCGGAAGTCCGCAGCTGGGGCGAGGTGGTCCGCGCGACCGGCGTGCGCCTCGACTAACGCTTCCGCGAGAGGAAGTGGCCCATCATCTCGTTGGGCTCCTTCGTCTCGAAGGACTTCGCGAAGGCGCCGATCCCCGCGGCGATGGCCTCGCTCACGGGCAGGTCCTCCCAGGCGCGGATCAGCGTCTTCTGATTCGCGATGGCGATGGGCCCGGCCTCGCGCAGCAGGCCGACCCATTCGTCCACGGCGGCGTCCAGCGCCTCCAGCGGCACGACGCGCTCCAGGAAGCCCCAGCGCTCGATCTCTTCCGCGCCGATGGTCTCGGCCAGCAGCAGCAGACGCCGCGTCCGGCCCCAGCCGATCAGCCCCGGCAGCAGCGCCGCCTCGACCACGGAGGGGATGCCGACGCGCACCTCGGGCATGCCGAACTTGGCCGCCGTCGCCGCGATCCGCAGGTCGCAGGCTGCCGCGATCTCCAGCCCCGCGCCGAGGCACCAGCCCTGGATGCGCGCGATCACCGGCACGCGGCAGGCGCGGATGGCCGCGCAGGCGCCGTGCACGCGGCGGATGAAGGCCTCGCCGCCGGCGGGCGTGGTCACCGCGCCCATCTCCTTGATGTCGGCCCCGCCGATGAAGGCGCGATCGCCCTCGCCGGTCAGCACGACGGCGCGGATGTCGGCCTCGACATCGAAGGCCTGGGCGAGCTGCTCCAGCAACGGCGAGCCGAGCGTGTTCAGCTTGGCGTGGTTGGCGACGATGACGTGCCGGATGTCGCCCCGGCGTTCGATCTGGATGTTCATCGCGCGAAGCCTGCCATCTGGGCATAGCCCCGGGCAATCCCGGCCAGCTCGTCGATGGCGATGACGTCCTCCAGCTTGTCGAAGCCGTCGGGCGCACGTTCGCTCACCACGTCCACGACGCGTTCCGGCCCGCCGCGACGGTTGGTCAGCACGAGTTCACGCGTGGCGGGCAGGCGCGCGGCCTCATAGGCGGCGAGCGCCTCGACGACGGGCCTGTCGGCCAGCAGCGCGGCAAGCGCGCGCGCATCCAGGATCGCCTGGGAAGCGCCGTTCGAGCCGACCGGATACATGGGATGCGCGGCGTCGCCGAGCAGCGTCACGCGCTCCTTCGTCCAGAAGGGCAGCGGGTCGCGGTCGCACATCGGATATTCCCAGAATTCCGGCGTGGCGCGGACGAGCGCCTCGACGTCCAGCCAGGGCACGCGGAAGCGCTGCACGTGCGGCAGCACATCCTCCAGCGTGCCGGGGCGCGACCAGTCCTCGCGGCGGGGCGGCGGCTGGGCCGGATCGCCGATCTGCGCGCAGACGACCCAGTTGGTGAGCCGCGTCCCGGGCGTGGCGCCCGGGCCAATAGGGTAGAGGACCAGCTTCTCCTTCATGTCGCCGGCGATGACCATGGTGTCGCCGCCCTCATAGGCGGGCCAGTCGACCGCGCCACGCCACATCTGGATGCCGTTCCAGCGGATGCCGCCATCCTGGGGATGCAGCTTGGCGCGCAGGACGGAATGAATGCCATCCGCGCCGATCAGCGCCGAGCCGCGGATGCTGGAGCCATCCGCGAAATTCGCGGTCACGCTGCCATTGCCCTGGGCGAAGCCGACCAGTCGCATCCCCGGCGAGAGCTGCTGGCCCAGCCGCTCCTGCGCCGCCTGCCAGATCAGGCCGTGCAGCCGGCCGCGATGAATGGAGAATTGCGGCGTGTCGTGGCCCGCATGTAGGCCGCGCATCTCGGTCCAGATGCGGCTGCCGAAGCGGTTGAGGTAGCGCAGTTCGCGCGTGCGGATGCCCGCCCTGTCCAGCGCGGGAAGAAGGCCGAGGGCGGCGAGCTCGCGGATGGCATGCGGCAGGATGTTGATGCCCACGCCGAGCTGCTTCAGCTCCGGCGCGGATTCCAGCACCCGGCAGGGGATGCCGCGCTCATGCAGCGACAGCGCGAGCGTCAGCCCGCCGATGCCGCCGCCGGCGATCAGCACGGGCGGCGGGGGCGCCTTGTAGCGCCGGCGCGGGCCAGTCGGTCCGCGGCCCGTCATTTCGCGACCCGTCATTCCGCGATCCGCTTCAGGGGGGCAAGCGCGTGGCTCGCCGGGCGGGCCTTGCAGCGGAAATCCATCAGATCCTCTCTCTCGCGCTTCGCCTGGCGAACAGCGCGCCCTTCCCATAGCCGTCCTGAACGGGCGTGCTCACCCCAGGGACACCATAATCCGCGGCGGGCAGATGCGGGCAAGCCAGGACGGCAGATCGGCGTCGTTGTGCAGGATCCTGGCCGAGGCGAGCTGAGCATGCGGCCGTGGATGCCGGATTTCCAGGTGATGGCCTTGCCGAGACGCTTGGCATCTAAAGCATATCCGATACAGTAAAATACTCCATTAATATTTATGGCATCTATGGATACTGCCGAAATTTGAATGATGATTTTTATCTTTGGTTTCGATCCTGCGACGACGTCATGATCACATGATCCGGAGACAATGCCGCCGGCCCGGAGGTGGAGGTCCCCTTGCTCATGCATCCTGCCTTGCGCCCTTATGCCGTCATCGGAACGCGAGGCGCGATCGTCACCGCCGTCCTGGGGAACAACCGTCCTGGCGATGAGACCCGCGCCCAGGCCCCACAGGCGCACGCGACATCGTCCATCGAGCGATACAGATATCCCCACTGTGCGCATTTCGTCCCGCGGCTCCGCAGGAGCCCGCCAAGTCAACCTCGGCGTTTCGCGCTACGATGTCCGGCATGATCCGTCCGCACGCGATTCCCGCCGGGGCCTTGCCGCTCGCCTCCGTCCATATCCCCGGCCGCATCCGTTTCTCGGATTGCGATCCAGCCGGCATCGCCTTCTTCGGCGCCTGGTTCACCTTGGCCAATGCCGCCATCGAGGACTTCTTCGAATTCACCCTCCAGGTGGACTTTCATGACCTGCACGGCGCCCGGCGCACCGGCACCGGCTTCGTCCATGCCGAGGCCGATTGGTTCGCCCCCGGCCATATGGGCGACCGCATCCTCTTCACTCCCATGATCACGCGCATCGGCGTGGCCTCCTACGCGACCACGCTGCACGCCCATCGCGGCGAGGCGGAGCTGGTGCGCTTCCGCTTCGTGAACGCCACGACGGACCTCGACACGGCCAGGGCCCGCACGATCCCCGACGATCTGCGTGCCGCCCTTGCGCGCTACGCCTCCACCTGCGAAAGCCTCGAATCATGAGCCTCGTCGCGCTGCAGCCCAAGGGCTGGCCCGCCCCCAGGGGCTATTCCAACGCCCTGATGGGCGAAGGCCGCGTCGTCGTCCTGGGCGGGCAGGTCGGCTGGGACGCCGCCGGCCGCTTCCCCGAGGGCTTCGTGCCGCAGGCCCGCCAGGCGCTGCAGAACATCCTCGCCGTGCTGGCGGAGGCCGGCGGCAAGCCCGAGGACATCGCGCGCCTCACCTGGTTCGTGACCGATATGGGCGAGTACCGCGCGAGCCTGGCCGAGCTCGGCCCCGCCTATCGCGCCGTCATGGGCCGCCATTTCCCGGCGATGACCCTGGTGCAGGTCGGCGCGCTGGTGGAGGAGGAGGCGAAGGTCGAGATCGAGGCGACGGCCATCCTCACCAAGGCGTGACGCCTACCGAGGCCATCCGCGCCGAAGCCATCGCCCAGGGCTTCGACGTGGCCCGTTTCACCCAGGCGCTGCTTCCCGAGGCCGCCCGTATCCGCCTCGACGCCTTTGTGGAGAGCGGCGCCCATGGCTCCATGGGCTGGCTGGAGGGCCGGCGCGAGCAGCGCGCCCAGCCGCGCGCGCTCTGGCCCGAAGCGATTAGCGTCGTCGCCCTCGGCCTGAATTACGGCCCGTCCTACGACCCCCTCGCCAGCCTGGAGGAGCGCACGCGCGCCACCATCAGCGCCTATGCCCAGGGGCGCGACTATCACGACGTCGTGAAGAAGCGCCTCAAGGCTCTCGGCGGATGGATGGCGCGGCAGTTCAAGGGCAGCGATCTCAAGGTCTTCGTCGATACCGCCCCCGTGATGGAAAAGCCGCTCGCCGCCCAGGCCGGGCTCGGCTGGCAGGGCAAGCACACCAATCTGGTGAGCCGTACCCATGGCTCCTGGCTCTTCCTCGGCGAGATATACACCACGCTCGAACTCGAGCCCGACGCGCCCGAGACCGACCACTGCGGCAAGTGCCGCGCCTGCCTCGACGCCTGCCCGACCGCCGCCTTCCCGGCCCCCTACCGGCTCGATGCGCGGCGCTGCATCTCCTACCTCACCATCGAGCATCCCGGCCCCATCCCCCACGAGTTCCGCGAGGCCATGGGCAACCGAATCTATGGCTGCGACGACTGCCTGGCCGTCTGCCCCTGGAACAAGTTCGCCCGCGACGCGGCCGAGATGCAGTTCGCCCCGCGCGACGAGATCGCCCCGCCGCTAAGCCTGCTCGCCACGCTGGACGACGCCTCCTTCCGCGCGCGCTATTCCGGCTCCCCCATCAAGCGCATCGGCCGCAACCGATTCACCCGCAACGTGCTGAATGCCATCGGCAACAGCGCCGACGCGTCGCTGCTGCCCACGGCGCGCGCTCTGTGCGAGGATGAGGACCCCGTCGTCGCCGAGGCCGCGCGATGGGCCGTGGAAAGGTTACTGGCATGACGAATGGCGCCCTCGTCCTCTTCTCCGGCGGGCAGGACAGCGCCACCTGCCTCGCCTGGGCGCTCGACCGCTTCGATCATGTCGAAACGCTGGGCTTCGACTACCGCCAGCGCCATGCCGTCGAGCTCACCTGCCGCGACGCGCTGCGCGCGGGCATGGCCTCGCCGAAGCTGGGGCCGGACCACACCATCGACCTCGGCGTGCTCGGCCAGATCAGCGAGACCGCACTGACCCGGGAGACCGAGATCGCGCTGCGCGAGGACGGACTGCCCAATACCTTCATCCCCGGCCGCAACCTGATCTTCCTGACCTTCGCCGCCGCGCTGGCCTATCGGCGCGGGCTGAAGCACATCGTGGGCGGCATGTGCGAGACGGACTACTCCGGCTATCCCGACTGCCGCGACGACACGATCAAGGCGCTGCAGGCCGCCATCAATCTGGGGATGAACACGCGCCTCGTGCTGCACACGCCGCTCATGTGGATCGACAAGGCGCAGACCTGGCGGCTCGCGGAATCGCTCGGCGGACCGGCGCTGGTCGAGCTCATCCGCCGCGAAAGCCACTCCTGCTACAAGGGCGATCGCGGAACGCTTCATTCCTGGGGCTATGGCTGCGGAAATTGCCCTGCCTGCGACTTGCGGTCCGCCGGCTGGACGGCTTATTCGGACGCATGTTGATCGAGCGGCGGCGGAACATCGAAGGCTTCGTCTTTCTGGCGGCCTTCGCCCTTTGCATCCCTGCCGCCAATTGGCTCATCAGCAATTTCGGCACGCTGTGCCCGCCGGAGGGGCCCTGCCTCATTCCGGTCGCGCCGGGAATTCTCGCTCCGTCGAGCGTGCTCGCCATCGGCGTGGCCTTCGTGCTGCGCGACCTCGTGCAACGGCGCCTTGGCATCAATGGCGCCCTGGGCGCGATCCTGGCGGGCACCTTGCTGTCCGTGCTGGTGGCGCCGCCTTCGCTGGTCCTGGCCTCGGTGATGGCGTTCTTCATCTCCGAGATGGCGGACTTCGGGATCTACACCGCGATGCAGAAGGGCAATTTCGTGCTGGCCGTCGCGGCCTCCTCTCTGGTCGCCCTCGTCCTGGACAGCGTGGTCTTCCTGGCTCTGGCCTTTGCCAGCCTCGATTTCCTCATCGGCCTTGTCCTGGGCAAGACCTGGATCGTTCTCCTGTCGCTGCCCCTGGTCGCCTGGCTGCGGCGGCGCGACGCGCGACTGGGCTTCACCCCGCACGAGGGCTAAGCCCGACCCCGAAGGATCCAGGGGCAGCCGCTGCTGGCCGCATGGGAAAGGCCGTCGACGCGAAATTCTGTGCCTGGAAGCTGCCGCGCGCCACTAGGCTGGTTGGGTCGGGACGTCCAGCGGCAGACGCCAGGCAATGAGAGGATCCCGGAACCCACCCGCAGGAGGTCCAAGCAGTCACAGAGGATATCGGCCGCGCTATGGTCTGGCTGGCCTCGGACGACGTGAAGGGCGCGATGCCCTTTCCCGGCTTCGCCACGGACGGTTGATGCCGAAGCATCCTGCCTCCGCCCCGACGGCCCGGCTCCGCATCGAGGATTACGGCCTGATCGGCGACGGCCGTACCGCCGCCCTCGTCGGCCGGGACGGTTCCATCGACTGGCTGTGCTGGCCCCGCTTCGACAGCGGGAGCTGCTTCGCCGCCCTGCTGGGCGACGCCAGCCACGGCCACTGGTCCATCGCGCCTGCCGGCGAGCCCGGGCGCGTCAGCCGCAGCTATCGCGGCGATACCGTGGTGCTGGAGACGGTCTTCGAGACCGAGGAAGGCGCCTTTGCCGTCATCGACTTCATGCCGGCCTCCCGAACGGATTCCTCCGTCATCCGCATCGTCGAGGGCCGTCGGGGCGTGAGCCGCGTGCGGATGCAGCTGCGGCTGCGTTTCGACTACGGCTCCTCCATCCCCTGGGTGACGCGCCTGCCCGATCCCGAAGGATCCGTCCGCGCGGAATCGCGCCGCCAGGCCATCGTTGCCATCGCCGGCCCGAACCTCGTCGTGCTGCGGGCCGGGACGGAGCTGCATGGCGAGGAGCTCTCGACCGTCTCCGAGTTCACGCTCGGCCCCTCGCAGCGGACGAGCTTCGTGCTCACCCATGGGCCCTCCCACCTGCCGCCGCCGGCGGCGATCGACGCGCAGGCCGCCCTGCGAGACACCGAGGCCTTCTGGCGCGAATGGGCGGGCCGCTGCACCTATCGGGGCCATCGGCGGGACATCGTGCTGCGCTCGCTGCTGACGCTGAAGACCCTAATCTTCGCCGAGACCGGCGGCATCGTCGCGGCCCCCACCACCTCCCTGCCCGAGCGCATCGGCGGTCCTCGCAACTGGGACTACCGCTATTGCTGGATCCGGGACGCGACGCTCTCGCTGATCGCGCTCATGGGCAGCGGCTATCATGAGGAGGCGCGGGCCTGGCGCGACTGGCTGCAGCGCGCGGTGGCCGGCAGCCCCGAGGACCTGCAGCTCATGTACGGCGTCGCCGGCGAGCGCCGTCTCGACGAATGGGAGGTGGCAGGCCTGCCCGGCCACGAGGGCTCCGCGCCCGTGCGCATCGGCAACGCGGCCTCGGGCCAGCTGCAGCTCGACGTCTGGGGCGAGATGATGGATGCGCTGCATCTCGCGCGCGAAGGCGGGCTGGCCTCCCTTCCCTCGGCCTGGTCGCTGCAATGCCGGGCGCTGCGGCATCTGGAAGGGATCTGGGACGAGCCGGATGACGGAATCTGGGAGATGCGCGGCGGGCGGCGGCACTTCACCCATTCCAAGATCATGGCCTGGGTCGCCTACGACCGCATGATCCGCGACGCCGAGACCTTCGGCCTGGAGGCGCCGCTGGAGCACTGGCGCGCGGTCCGCGACAAGATCCACCGCACCGTCTGCGAGAAGGGCTTCGACCGGACCCTCGGCAGCTTCACCCAGAGCTTCGGCTCACCGGAATTGGATGCCAGCCTGCTGCTGATCCCGGCCGTCGGCTTCCTGCCCATCGGCGATCCGCGGGTCGCCGGCACGGTCGCGGCCATCGAGCGGGACCTTCTGCGGGACGGCTTCGTCCTGCGCTACCGCACCGAGAGCGGCAAGGACGGCCTGCCCGCCGGCGAGGGCGTCTTCCTCGCCTGCAGCTTCTGGCTGGCCGATGCCTGGCAGCTCCAGGGCCGGGAGGACGAGGCCCATGCGCTGGTGGATCGCCTGCTGGCGCTGAGCAACGACCTCGGCCTGCTCAGCGAGGAATACGACACGCAAGCGGGCCGGCAGGTGGGCAATTTCCCGCAGGCCTTCTCACACATGGCGCTGGTGCGGACCGTGCTCAGCCTGCACGAGCATGCGCCGGTCCGGGAGAAGATGGAGACGCCGGGAAAGCCCCCGGCGTCCCGCGGCGTCAGGCCAGAACCGCCTGCATCGAGGTCCTGACGAGGATCGCCGCTGGGCCCGGCCTGCGGATGGCCTCCTGCATCGCGGCGAAGTCGTCGCGCGTGTTCACCCGCGTCACCGGCATGCCGAAGGCCTGGGCCCAATGCGCGAAGTCGGGATTGGCGAACATGGTCCCGCTGACGCGGCCGGGATGCTGCCGCTCCTGATGGATGCGGATCGAGGCGAATCCCCGGTTCTCCGACAGCAGCAGCTTTATGGGCAGGTTGCGCTCCACCGCCACGGCGAGCTCGCCGCCCGTCATGAGCACGCCGCCGTCACCCACGCCGCAGACGACCGTGCGGTCCGGGCAGCGCAGCGTCGCCGCCACGGCCGCGGGCACGCCGAAGCCCATCGCGCCCGAGATCGGCACCAGCAGCCGCTGGCCCGGCGCGTAGCTCACCTTGCGATAGAAGGGCGCGCCGAAGGTGCCGGCATCGAGGGTGATGATGCCGTTCTCCGGCAACGCGGCGGCGACGGCCTGGGCCACCTCGGGGAAGAACAAACCGTCCGGCCAGTCGCGCGGCTTCACCTGGCAATCGGCGACGTGCAGGGCGCGAAGCTTCTCGGCCCAGGCCTTGCGGCCCGGCGGCACATTGGAGGCCGGCAGCGCCGCGAGGAGCGCCAGCGGATCGGCGGCGATCGCGATATCGGCCGGGAAATGCCAGTTCAGGAACTTCGGATCGGCGCAGAGGTGGATCAGCTTCTGACCCGGCGCCGGCCAGGAATAGCCTTGCGTGGTGATGTCGGTGAGGCGCGTGCCGAGCGCGAGGATCAGGTCGGCCGAGGCGAAGGCCTCACGCTGCGCATCGGGATTCCGCAGCCCCAGATCGCCGGCATAGAGCGGCGAGTGGTTGTCGAAGAGGTCCTGGCGGCGGAAGGAGACGGCGACGGGAAGATGAAAAGTCTCGGCGAAGCGCGCCAGGGCCGCGCGGCCCTCGGGGCTCTCGAAGCCATGGCCGGCGAGCAGGATGGGGCGCTCCGCCTGGGCGATGGCGGCGGCGATGCGCGCGACGTCCGAGGGCGCGATCGCGGCCGGGCTGGCGAGGCTGTATTGCGGCGCGACGGCGGCGCATTCCATGTCCAGCACGTCCTCGGGCAGCGAGAGCACGACGGGGCCGGGCACGCCCTGCATGGCCATGGCATAGGCGCGGGCGATGAGCTCGGGCACCTGCTCGGGCCGCGTGGCCTCGCCCACGAACTTGCAGAAGCGGCCGAACATGTGGCCGTAGTCGATCTCCTGGAAGGCGTCGCGGCGCAGGTCCTTGGCCTCGACCTGGCCGATCAGCAGGATGAGCGGCACCGCGTCCTGCTCGGCCGTGTGAAGCGCGATGGAGGCGTTGCAGGCGCCGGGGCCCCGGCTGACCATGAAGACGCCCGGACGGCCGGTGAGCTTGGCGTCGGCGATGGCGCCGAAGCCCGCACCGCTCTCATTGCGGTTGACCACGAGGTCGATGGGCGCGTCGTGCAGCGCCTCGAGCAAGGCGATATAGCTCTCGCCGGGCACGCAGAAGGCGCGGTCGATCCCCTGGGCGGCGAGAAAATCCACCAGGCGTTGGGCGGCTGTCGGCAAGATAGTTTTCCCCGGAACGTTATTCTGCCCCCCGGTTTAATCCGGCCGCGCCGATGCGCCTACCCGGCGAGGGCGCTCATCGGGGCGTTTCGGTGAAGCGCGTGGTGGTTTCCGTGACCAGGCCGCGCTCGACGCGGATCGTCGCATCGATGCCGATCATCACCCGGTCGTCGCCGGGGCGGCGCATGGAGCAGGCCCATTCGCCGGTGGTGCCCGCTGGGGCGGCGCAGGTCAGGCCCAGCGCGTTCAGATGCTGCACGGCCGGCCCCGGATCCTGTCCGACGGGCGAGAGCGCGTCGATGTCGCGCTTCAGCAGCGCCTCGCCGTGCCGCTGCCCTTGGCGCAGATAGGTCTCGATCTGCGTGCGGATACGGGTGTTGGGCCAGAACAGCGCCACCGCCGCGACGAGTGCCGCGATCATGAGGAAGACCAGCAAGGCCCGGCGCTTGGTGCCGGGCTGCATGCGGTCGGCGAGTTGGGGGTCTGCCCTCATGCGGCCTTCAGGCGGGGATTTCCCAGGAAGCGGCCCGGCGCGGCGGTGCCGGGCTCCGAGCCCTCGGTGTAGGTGGTCACGCCGTTGCACCATACCTGCTCGATGCCCTCGGAGACGAGGTCCGGCTCGGACCAGGTCGCGTTGTCGCGCACGCGGGCGGGATCGAAGAGCACGAGGTCGGCGAAGTTGCCGGGGCGGATGGTGCCCCGATCGGGCATCTGGAAGATGCCGGCGGGGCGGCCCGTCATCTTATGGACCGCCGTTTCCAGGCTGAAGAGCTGCACGTCGCGCACATACATGCCCAGCACGCGCGGGAAAGTGCCCCACAGGCGCGGATGCGGCTTGGCGTCGTGCGGGATGCCGTCGCTGCCGATCATCGAGCGCGGATGCGCCATGATGCGGCGGACGTCGCCCTCGTCCATCGAGAAGGTGATGGCGCCGGCGGGCAGCAGCTTGTCGGCCGCCGCGCGGCGCGTCATGCCCCAGTCGCGCGCGATGTCGTCGAGGTTGCGGCCGGCCATCTCCGGGTGAGGCACGGACCAGGTGATCTGCACCGGCACGTCCTGACGTAGCTTGTCGGGCATGAGCACGGTGGAGCCGGCGGGGTAAGGATACACGTCGAAGGCCACGGGCTGGTCCTGGGCCATGGCGTCCATCAGCGCCAAGGTCTCCTTCGAGCGCCCGTAATTCTCACTCATGCTGCACTTGTGGTGGCTGATGACGAGATCCAGCGCGCCCGTCTCGCCGCCGGCCTCGCGCGAGGTACGCAGCGTCTCGCGGATGCTGTCCAGCACATGGTCCGCCTCGTCGCGCATATGGGTGGCGTACATGCCGCCCACCTCGGCCACGACCTCGGCGATCGCGATGATCTCCTCGGTCGTCGCCTGGGTGTTGGGCGGGTAGTAGAGGCCCGTGGAGAAGCCGCAGGCGCCGTCGCGCAGCGACTCGCGCAGGCGGTCCTGCATCTTCACGATCTCGTGGTCCTTGGCGGCGCGGTAGACGTCGCCGTCCATCGCCTCGACGCGCAGCGACATGTTGCCGCAGAAGGCGAAGGTGTTCACGGCCGTGGGACGCTTCGTCAGCGCCTGCGCATATTCGCCGAAGCTGCCCATGGTGAACCAGCTCTCGTCGCCCAGCAGGTCGAGCGGCGGCGGCGGGCGCTTGGTCATGCGCACCGGGGCGAGGCTCACGCCACAATTGCCGACGACGACGGTGGTGACGCCCTGGCTGGTCTTGCAGTGGACGCATTCGGGCCCGCAGGTGACGAGGCGGTCGTCATGGGTGTGGGCGTCGATGAAGCCGGGGGCCAGAGCGCGGCCATTGGCCTGGATTTCCTTCTGCCCCGCGAGGCTGCCGAGGTCGCCGACGGCCAGGATCCGGTCGCCTTCGACCGCCACGTCGCCACGGAAGCGCGGCGCGCCCGTTCCGTCGAAAATGGTGGCATCACGGATCACAAGGTCGCAGCGCAGGGTCATCGGTCTCTCCTAAGGAGGGGAATGATGCCCGAGGCCGGGCCGGTGCGCCATTGGGGGGCGCATGCGCACTTCCATTGCATGCCATGGCCCGCATGCCGTATCGAGGATCCAAGAAATCTCCTGGGGGAAACGATATGTCCATTTTCCGCCGCGCGGCCCTCGCCGCCGGGCTCGCCATCCTGGTGACAACGCCCAGTTTCGCCCAGACCCAGATCACCCTCCAGCACCCGCTGCCCATCGCCAGCCATTACGGCGACGGCGCGAACGCCTTCAAGGCGGCGCTGGAGCGCCTCACCGCCAACCGCTATCGCGTGAACATCCAGCGCAACGACAACGAGCGCGAGATGGTCGAGAGCGCGCAGATCGGCACGATCGACTGCACCATCACTTCCACCGGCCCGGTCGGGAATTTCGTGCCGGCCGTGCGCAACGTGGACGTGCCCTTCCTCTTCCGCGACTACGCCCATGCCCGCGGCGTGCTGGACAGCGAGATCGGCCAGTCGATCCTCAACCAGTTCAGCGCCCGCGGCCTGGTCGGCGTGATCTGGCTGGAGAATGGCTTCCGCCACCTCACCAACAGCCGCCGCGAAGTGAACCTGCCCGCCGATATGCGCGGGCTGAAGGTCCGCACCATGGAGAACCAGGTGCATATGCGCGCCTTCTCCACCCTGGGCGCACTGCCCACGCCGATGGCCTTCTCCGAGCTGGTGCCGGCGCTGCAGCAGGGCACGGTGGACGGGCAGGAAAACCCGATTCCGGTGATCGTGGCCAACAACCTCAACCAGGTGCAGCGCTTCCTGACGCTCACCTCGCACGTCTATTCGCCCGCCGTGCTGATCTGCAATCCGGCCACGATGGGCCGGCTGAACGCGGCCGACCGCGCCTCCTTCATGGAGGCGGCGCGCGCCGCGCAGGCGGCCAACCGCGCGCGCGTCTCGGCCGACGACGCCTCCGGCGTGGAGGAGCTGCGCCGCCGGGGCATGACGGTGGTCACCACGGTGGACACCGCCGCTTTCCAGGCCGCGCTGGCGCCCGCCTTCGCCGAATACGAGCGCACGCTGGACGGCGCGCTGCTGCGCCGCATCCGCGACTGGCGCCCGGCCCAATAGCGGCATGAACGCGATGAACCTGCTGCCGCTGCAGATCGTGGCGGCGGCCACGGTGGCGACCGTGCTGCTCGCTTCGTGGATCTCCGGGAAGGGCGGCGCGCTGCGCGGGGGCATCCTCGCGGCCGACCGCATCGCGACCGGCCTCGCCACCGCGCTCGCCTGCGCGGCGCTGGCCATCGCGACCGCCGCCGGCTTCTGGCAGGTCGTGGCGCGCTTCGCGACGGAGACGCCCTCCATCTGGTCCGAGGCGCTGGTGCGCACGGCGCTGATCTGGATGGCCTTCCTCGGCCTGGCCGCCGCGCTGAGGACCGGCGCGCTGGTCTCCATCGACGTCGCGCACCGTCATTCGCGCGGGGCGCTGCGCCGCGCGCTGGAGGCGGCGGCCCTGGCCTGCAATCTCTCGCTGATGGGCGTGCTCTTCTGGTTCGGCTGGATCATGGCCGGGCGGGTGCAGTTCCAGGAGATGGCGGGCCTCGAGGTCTCGATGAGCTGGGGCTACGCGGCCCTGCCCGTGGGCGCGGCCTTCGCCATCCTCGGCGCCATCGGACACTTCCTGGATCGCCGGGCGGAAGAGCTGGAGATGGCCGTATGACCTCCGCCATGCTCACCGCGATGCTGGTGCTCTTCGCCATCAGCGTCCCGGTCGCCGTCGCCATCGGCATCGCCGCCGTGATCGGCGTGGCGGGCTTCACCAGCTTCCCGCTGATCGTCGCCGCCCAGCAGCTCTTCGTCTCGCTGGACCGCTTTCCCCTGGCCGCGATCCCCTTCTTCATCCTGGCCGGAAATCTGATGGATGTGGGCGGCATCTCTCGCCGCCTCGTCGAATTCGCGAAGTCCATCGTGGGCGGCGTGCAGGGCGGCCTGCCGGCCACCTGCATCGTCACCTGCATGATCTTCGCCGCCATCAGCGGCAGCTCGGTCGCCACCACCTTCGCGGTCGGCGCGGTGATGATCCCGGCTTTGGTGAAGCACGGCTATCCGGTGGCCTTCGCCGCCGCGCTCCAGGCCACGGCGGCCGAGCTCGGCGTCATCATCCCGCCCTCCATCCCGATGATCCTCTACGGCGTCACCACCCAGACCTCGATCCCCGAGCTCTTCATCGCCGGCATCGGGCCGGGCATCCTGATCGGTGCCGCGCTGATCGCGACCGTGCTGATCTGGTGCAGGATCATGGGTTGGGGCAAGCAGGACGGCCTGGGCCGCCTGCCCTTCCTGACGTCGATGCGCCAGGCCGGATGGGCGCTGTTCATGCCCGTGGTCGTGCTGGGCGGCATCTATGGCGGCATCACCACGCCGACCGAGGCGAGCGTCATCGCCGTGGTCTATGCGATCCTGGTGGGGATGTTCCTGCATCGCGAGATCGGCTGGCGGGACCTCTATCCGATCTTCCGCAAGTCGGTGATCTCCTCCTCGGTGATCATGTTCATCATCGCCTGTGCGGGGCTCTTCTCCTGGCTGCTGAACCGCCAGGGCGTGCCCGATGCCGCGGCCGCCTGGCTGGTCGCGAATTTCGAGGGGCCGGGCCTGTACCTGCTGGGCGTGAACCTCTTCCTGTTCGTCGTGGGCATGTTCGTGGAGACCTCGGCCTCCATCATCGTGCTGGCGCCGATCCTCGCCGAGGCGGCGCAGCGGCTGGGCATCGACCAGGTGCATTTCGGCACGGTGATGGTGGTGAACCTCGCGCTGGGGATGATCACGCCGCCCTTCGGCGTGAACCTCTTCGCCGCGGCGCAGGTCGCGGGCACCAGCATCGACCGGATGATGCGCTACCTGCCGATCTTCATCGCGGTGATCTTCGCCTGCCTGATGATCATCACCTACGTGCCCTCGATCGTGCTCTTCCTGCCGAACCTCGTCTTCCGCTGATTGCGCTTGCGCGGGCAAGGCTCCCCGCGCAGCATTCCCGTCCGACGACAGGGACGGAAACCAAGATGAATCAGATCACCCGCCGCGCCACCCTAGGCGCGGCCGCCGCAGGCACGCTCGCCGCCAAGAGCCACGCCCAGCCTCGCGACAACACCATCCGCATCGGCGTGCTGGCCGACTTCTCCGGCCCCTATCGCGACACCTCCGGTCCCACCTCCTTCGCCGCCGTCCAGCAGGCCATCGAGGATCTCGGCCTCGCCCAGCGCGGCATCAACGTGGAGGTCCTCCAGGGCGACCATCTCAACCGTCCGGACGCCGCGCTGGCGCTGGCCCGCCGCTGGATCGACACCCAGGGCGTGGACATGATCTGCGAGGTGAACAACAGCGCCGTGGCGCTCGCCGTCGCGAATCTCGTCCGCGAGAAGGACAAGATCCAGCTCGCCTCCGGCGCCGCGAGCTCCGCGCTCACCGGCCCGCAATGTTCCACCCACACCATCCAATGGACCTACGACACCTGGGTCTTCGCCAATGTGGTGGGGGGTGCGGCCGTGCGCGCGGGCGGCGACAGCTGGTACTTCATCACGGCCGATTATTCCTTCGGCCATCAGCTCGAGCGCGACACCAGCCAGTTCGTCACCCGCGCGGGCGGGCGCATGCTCGGCAGCGCGAAATACCCCTTCCCCGGCACGACGGATTTTTCGTCGTTCCTGGTCCAGGCCCAGGCGAGCCGCGCGAAGGTCATCGGCCTCGCCATGGCCGCCGCCGACACGCAGAACTGCGTGAAGCAGGCCCATGAATTCGGGCTGACGCGGCGCGGACAGAAGCTGGCGGGCATGATCATGTTCGTCCAGGACATCAAGTCGATCGGCCTGGAGGCCGCGCAGGGCATGCTGCTGTCGGAGGTCTTCTACCATGACCTCAACGACCGCACGCGCGGCCTCGCCCAGCGCATCCTGCGCCGCACGCCCACCAACATGCCCGGCCAGGAGCATGCGGGGCACCTATTCCTGCGCGATCCACTACCTCAAGGCCGTCGCCGAGGTGGGCGTTCGCGCGCGCCAAGGCCTCGGGCATCGAGGTCATCAACGTCATGAAGCGCATGCCCACCGACGACGACGCCTTCGGCCCGGGACGCGTGCGCGAGGATGGCCGCAAGATCCACCCGGCCTATCTCTTCGAGGTGAAGAGCCCGGCCGAGAGCCAGCGCGAATGGGACTACTACAAGCTCATCTCGACGGTCGGTGGAGAGGAGGCCTTCCGGCCGCTCAGCGAGGGTGGGTGCCCGCTGATCCGCACATGACGCGAGGGACCGCCCCGCGAACCGGCGGGGGCGTCCCCGGCCGTGGAAAGCTAGGCCCGGTAGATCGCGCAGAGCTTGTTGCCGTCGGGGTCGCGCACATAGGCCAGGTGCAGCGGCCCACGCGGGCCAGGCGGCTCCTCGATCGCGGTGCCGCCATGGGCCACGGCCACGTCGTGGAACTCCTTCACCTGCTCCGGCGAGTTTGCACTTGAAGCCGATGGTGCCGCCATTGGCGCCGCAGGCCGGCTCGTTGTTGATCGGCTGGCTGATCCCGAAGGTATTGCCGGCATGGCGGTAGAAATACCGGACATGGCCGGTCGAGGCCTCGTTCCTGGCCGGGGCCCCGGCGCCCGAGGACGCCCAGAACGGCATCGTAGAAGCGCTTCGAGGCGCTCGACGTCGGTGGAGCCGACCATGACGTGATTGAACATTCGCTTTCTCCCTCAGTGTCTGGACGGCCGGGATTCTCCGGCCTGCGCCCGCGCGGTCAAGAGCCGCCCCCCGGCCAAGATCCAATCGTTGCATTATCCGACATTCATGATACAATCGCCTCATGCGCGTCATCGCCCAGCTCGAAGCCGCCGCCCGCCAACTCTCCCCCCGGCTGGCCGCCGCCGCGCGCTATGTGGCCGAGCATCCCTTCGACGCCGCCACCCTTCCCATGCGCGAGCTCGCGCGCCGCTCCGGCGAGCCCGCCGCCAATTTCACCCGCCTCGCCCAGGCCCTCGGGCATCCCGGCTGGGAGGAGCTGCGCGCCGGCCTAGTCGAGGCCGCCCGCACCGCGCCCTCCGCCCCCTATTCGGACCACCGGCCCGCGCGCGACGGGCTAGTCGAGGCCGTGCTCGCCGCCGATGCCCAGAGCCTCGCGGCCCTGGGCGCGCAGGATCTCGCCCCCCCGCCGCCGAGCTGCTGGAAGCCGCGGCCCGCGTGCATGTCGCGGGCTTCCGCAGCTGCCACGCCCCCGCCTCCCTCTTCCACTACCACTATCGGCTCTTCCGGCCGGAGGTGACGCTGGTCAGCGGCGCCGGGGGGCTGCTGGACCTGGAGCTCGGCGCCTTCGCGCCGGGTGACGTCCTCGTCCTCTTCGGCTTCGCGCCCTAATTCGCGCGACAGCCTGCTCGCCGCCCCGCGCCGCGGCCGAAACCGGCGCGCGTGTGCTGGCCGTCGTGGACAGCGAGGCCCGCGCCGATCTGCGAGGGTGCCGCAGCCATCCTCACCTACCGCACGCCCACCGCCGGCTTCTTCCCCTCCCTCACCGCCTGCATCGCCCTGGTCCAGGCCCTGGCCGCGCTGCTCTATGCGCGCGCCGGCGCCGAGGGCCAGGCGCGCCTGCGCCAGTCCGAGGGCCGCATCGCCGCCCACAACCGCCTATCTCCGACCGAAGGAATGACGCCATGACCCGCCTGATGCACCGCTCCCTGCGCGAGGCCCCGCCCATCGCCATCGGCGGCCACGGCATCCGCCTCGTCGAGGCCGGCGGGCGCGAGATCATCGATGCGTCGGGCGGCGCGGCCGTCTCCTGCCTCGGCCATGGCCATCCGCGCGTGGTCGAGGCCATCCGGGCGCCAGGCCGGGCGGCTCGCCTATGCCCATACCGGCTTCTTCTCCTCCGAACCCGCCGAGGAGCTGGCCGAAATGCTGGTCGGCCACGAGCCGGGCGGCCTCGCCTTCGCCTATCTCGTCTGCGGCGGATCGGAGGCGGTCGAGGCCGCGCTGAAGATGGCCCGGCAGTATTTCGTCGAGATCGGCCAGCCGCAGCGCACGCGCTTCATCGCGCGGCGCCAGAGCTATCACGGCAATACGCTCGGCGCGCTGGCGGCGGGCGGCAATGCCTGGCGGCGCGCGCCCTATGCGCCGCTGCTGTCGGACGCCTTCAGCCATGTGACGCCCGCCTTCGCCTATCGCGAGATGCGCGCGGACGAGAGCGAGGCCGATTTCGTCGCCCGCCTCGCCGCCGAGCTGGAGGCGGAGTTCCAGCGTCTCGGCCCGCAGAATGTCGCCGCCTTCGTCGCAGAACCGGTGGTGGGCGCCACCTCAGGCTGCGTCAACCGCGCCGGCCGGCTATTTCCAGGCCGTCCGCGCGGTCTGCGACCGGCATGGCGCGCTGCTCATCCTGGACGAGGTGATGTCGGGAATGGGCCGCACCGGGACGCTCCATGCCTGGGAGCAGGAGGGCATCTCGCCCGACCTCCAGACCATCGCCAAGGGCCTGGGCGGCGGCTACCAGCCCATCGGCGCCGTGCTCGCCTCGGGCCGCATCGTGGCGGCGCTGCGCGACGGCTCAGGCGCTTTCCAGCATGGCCACACCTATCTCGCCCATCCTTTAGCCTGCGCCGCCGCGCTCGAGGTGCAGAAGGTGATCCGCGAGGAGGACCTTCTGGCCCATGTCGGCGCGATGGGAGCGCGGCCTGGAGGAACGCCTGCAGGAACGCTTCGGCAATCACCGCCATGTGGGCGACATCCGCGGCCGCGGCCTCTTCCGCGCCATCGAGCTGGTCCAGGACCGCGCGACCAAGGAGACCTTCGACCCGAAGCTGAAGCTGCACGCCCGCGTGAAGGCCGCCGCCTTCGCGCGTGGCCTGGGCTGCTACCCTTCGGGCGGAAACCGTGGACGGGCAGCGTGGCGACCATGTATTGCTCGCACCGCCCTACATCACCTCGCCGGGCGAGATCGACACGATTGTCGGCATCCTCGGCGAGGCCGTCGATGCAGCCATTGCTTCAAGCCACTGAAAAGGACGACATCATGATCCGCAATCTGCTGCTCGCAGCAGCCACCGTCGCCACCGCCTGGGCCGGCGTGGCCTCCGCCGCGACCATCGACACCGTCCGCCAGCGCGGCACCCCTCATCTGCGGCGTGAGCCAGGGCTTCGCCGGCTTCTCGGCGGCCGACAGCCGTGGCGAGACGCGCGGCTTCGACGCCGACTATTGCCGCGCCGTGGCCGCCGCCGTGCTCGGCGACGCGACCAAGGTACGCTTCGTCCCCCTCACCGCGCAGAACCGCTTCACCGCGCTGCAGGCCGGCGAGATCGACGTGCTGTTCCGCAATTCCACCCAGACCTTCCAGCGCGGCAACACGATCGGCCTGCGCCAGCTGCCGGTGAACTTCTATGACGGCCAGGGCTTCGCCGTCCGCCGCGACGCCGGCGTGGCCCGCGTGAACGACCTGAACGGCGCGACCGTCTGCGTGGCCCAGGGCACGACGCATGAGCTGAACCTGGCCGACCTCTCCCGTGCGAGGAACATCCGCTTCCAGCCGGTGGTCTTCGACCGCATCGACACGATGTACACGGCCTTCTTCGCCGGCCGCTGCGACGCGATGACGCAGGACGCCTCGGCTTTGGCCGGCGCCATCTCCCTCGCGCCGACCCCCGCGCAGTTCATGGTTCTGCCCGAGACGATCAGCAAGGAGCCCCTCGGTCCCTTCGTCCGCAACGGCGACGACCAGTGGGCGAATATCGTGACCTCCGTCCACTACGCCCTCGTCGAGGCGGAAGAGAACGGCGTGACCCAGGCGAACGCGCCGGAGCAGCTCGCCTCCAGCACGGATGCGACGGTGCAGCGCCTGCTGGGCAAGACCGGCGAATTCGGCTCGCGCCTCGGGCTCGACAACGCCTGGGCGCTGACCATGATCCGCGCCGTGGGCAATTACGGCGAGGTCTTCGAGCGCAATCTCGGCCAGGGCAGCCCGCTGAAGCTGCCGCGTGGCCTGAACGCGCTGTGGAACCAGGGCGGCCTGCAATACGCGATCCCCTTCCGGTGATGCTTGCGCAGGGGCGCTTCGGAGACCACATCTGCCTCGATTCAGGAGGCAGATCATGATTCTGAGGTTGCTCCGCGCGAGAAAGCGTCTCGCGAAAATGGCCCTGGGCGGTTGCTTTCGGCCGCCGGGGCCGTCGCGGGCGGCACGATGGCGGCCGTGGCTGTGACCGGCGTTGCGGTCACGGGCGCGGCCGGGGTGGCAGGGCTCTGCGCCCTGCGGAAGGTCAAGGAAAAGCGCGAGGCTTCGGCCTCGGTCTAGTCGGGATGGGGAGGGCCTTGGCCCTCCCCTTTTCGTATCAGTCCCCCACGGCGACCGGCGGAAGATAGATCGCCCCGCCATTGTCGCGGAAATTCGCGCTCATCTGATCCATGCCCTTCTGCGCGGCTTCCCGCACCTCCTGGCTGATCTTCATCGAGCAGAATTTCGGCCCGCACATCGAGCAGAAATGCGCGAGCTTGGCGCCCTCTGCCGGCAGGGTCTGGTCGTGGAACTTCTCCGCCGTCTC
>NZ_CBDDFJ010000037.1:0-486036 GCF_965227005.1 Roseococcus sp. | reverse complement strand
GCCGAGCCGCATCCGGCGCTGCGCCGATGCCACGCCACGCTGCCCTGGCCCCGCATGCTGGAGCTGGACCACGCGATCGGCTGCGTCGTGCTGGAGCGTGAGCACGAGGGCGAATCGGCCCTCTCCATCGCGCGCCTGCCCCGCTGCCACGCCATCCCCCTGCCCGAGCTGGCCCAGCGCCTGGCGCAGGCCAAATCCGCGCCCTCTGCCGAAGCGCGCAGCTTTCGCCAGTTCCGCCGATTCGCGCGTCTCCCCTGGCCGCTGCGGCGATTCCTTCTGCGCCTGGGAATCGCGACCGGCGGACCGGTGGTCCTCTATGGCGGCACCTTCGCCATCTCGGCTTTGGGCGAAAGAGGCGTGACCATCCTCGACAGCGTGAGCGTCCTGCCGATCTTCCTCTCCTACGGGCCGATCTCGCCCGAGGGCGAAGTGGACGTGACCCTCTCCTTCGACCACCGCGTCATGGATGGGGCGGACGGCGCGGACGCCCTGCGCGGGCTGGAAGAGGCACTCGAGGGTCCCGTCACGGACGAGCTCCTCGGCCTGGCATGAGCGACTTCATCCCGCCGCGCCCCGGCCTTGCCCAGGGCTATCCCGGCCCCGGGCGCATCCTGCACGCCACCGTGCGCGACCTGCTGAGCCTCTTCCCCGAGTCGGGCTTCAACCGGCACCTCATGCCCTTCCGGACCCTGACGCGGCGCGTCCTGGTCGTGAACGAGCCCGAGCTGCTGCGTCAGGTCTTCATCACCCGCCACGCCAATTACGAGGCCAAGAGCCAGCATTTCCAGCACGCCCTCGCCCCGCTGATCGGCGACAGCATGTTCCTCAACAGCGGCGCGACCTGGTCCGGCCGGCGCGAGGTGATGACGCGCATGCTGCACCCCTCGCGCACCGCCGGCTTCCACCCGATCTTCGTCCGTGGCGCCGAGGAACTGGCCGCCCGCTGGTCGGGCGAGGTCGACGTGGCCCAGGGCCTCGCCACGGCCACCGCGCTCGCCGTCATGCGCGCCCTGCTGGGGCCCGACGAGCCCTGGGAAGCCGCCGAGCGGCTCGCCGTCAGCTTCGGTGCCTATGAAAGCTCGGTCTTCGCGGTGGACTTCGCCCATGCGCTCGGCCTGCCGAAGCGATGGAGCGGCTGGCAGCGCGCCAGCGCCCACCGGGCGGCGCGCGAGGTGCGGGACCTCTGCGCGGGGCGCATCGCCGCCTCCGGCGCCGCGCCCGGGGGCCTCTTCGCCGAGATGCGGGCCGCCCGTGGCCCGGAGGGCGCGCCCCTGCTCGATGCGGAACAGCTCGTCAGCGAGGTCGCCTTCCTGCTGCTGGCCGGCAGCGAGACCGGCGCCAATGTCCTCACCTGGCTGCTCTACCTCGTCGCGAAACACCCGCCGACCCTGACCCGGCTGCGCGAGGAATACGCGCGCGTGCTCGGCGGCCGCGCGCCCGAGGTCGCGGATCTGCCGGCGCTGGTCTTCACCAAGGCGGTGATCCAGGAGGGCATGCGGCTCTTCCCCCCGGTGCCCTATCTGTCGCGCCAGGCGGCCGCGCCGGACCGGATCGCCCATATCCCCGTGGCGAAGGGCGACACCGTGCTGGCCGTCACCTGGCTGCTGCACCGCCAGGCGCAGCTCTGGGACGCCCCCCACGCCTTCCGCCCCGAGCGCTTCCTGCCCGACGCACCGCGCAAGCTGCCGCGCTTCGGCTACCTGCCCTTCAGCTTCGGCCCGCGGGTCTGCGTCGGCGCCTCCTTCGCCATGGCGGAGATGATGGTGTTTCTCGCTGTCCTGCTGCAGCGGCTGGACGTCACGGCCGATCCATCGATGATCCCCGTGCCCGGCGCGCGACTCACCTTGCGTCCGCAGACGGGCATGCGTCTCACCGTCGCGCCGCGTTCGTGAGAGAGTATCAGGACCGCCTACCATCTGGAGAGTTGAGTTGAGCACGCACGAACCCGCCGACCTGATCCTCTCCGGCGGCAAGATCATCACCGCCGATGCGCGGTTCAGCATCGCCGAATCGGTCGCCATCCGCGCGGGCCGCTTCATCGCCGTCGGCGAGGCCGCGATGGTCGAGCGCCACCGCGCTCCGCACACCCAGTCCATCGCGCTGAACGGCCGCGCCGTGCTGCCCGGCCTGATCGACGGCCACGCGCATATGGACCGCGAGGGGCTGAAGTCGGTCTTTCCGTCCCTGGCCGGCTGCCGCTCGATCGCCGAGATCCAGGCCCGCATCGCCGAGCTGGCGCGCGACAAGGCGCCGGGCGAGTGGATCGTCACCATGCCCATCGGCGAGCCCCCCTTCTATTTCGACCTGCCGGACTCCCTCGCCGAGGGCCGCTGGCCCACGCGGCAGGAGCTGGACGACGCCGCCCCGAACAACCCCGTCTATATCCGCGCCATCTGGGGCTATTGGCGGCACAGCCAGCCGCTCGTCTCCATCGCCAATTCCCGCGCGCTGCGACTGGCCGGGGTGACGCGCGAGACGGCGCCGCCGCACCCCTCCGTCACCATCGAGAAGGACGCGGCCGGCGAGCCCAATGGCGTCTTCGTCGAGCGGGGCTTCGTGCCGCTGGTCGAGCTTTCCCTCTTCCACATGGCGCCTGGCTTCACCATCGCCCAGAGAATGGCCGCGCTGCCGCGCTCCACGGCCTATTACCATGCCTTCGGCACCACCTCGGTCTATGAGGCGCATGGCGTCTCCTCGGAGCTGCTGGCGGCCTATCGCCAGGTGCATGCGGCGGGGAAGCTGACCATGCGCTCGCACCTCGCCTTCAGCCCGGACTGGCGCGGCATGGAGGGCGTGCCGATGGAGCGGCTCATCGGCGGTTGGGCGCATCAGCTCGCCGGCGCGGGGCTGGGCGACGACATGCTGCGGCTGTCGGGCATCATCACCGAGATCGGCCGCACGCCGGACAACGCGATCCGCGCCCAGGCCGCGCCCTACACCGGCTGGGCCGGCTTCAATTACGACATGGGCCTGGAGCGCGAGCGCGCGAAGGAGATGCTGATCGCCTGCGCGCGGAACGGCATCCGCGCCATCGGCATCTGGCCGAACATGCTCGACCTCTTCGCCGAGGTGAACGAGGTGGCGCCGATCCGCGACCTGCGCTGGGTGCTGGGCCATATCGCGGTGCTGACGCGCGAGCAGGTGAGCCAGATCCGCGACCTCGGCCTCGTGGTGAGCACGCACACCAACCGCTACATCTACAAGGAAGGCCACCTGCTGCAGGAGCGGAACGGGCTGCCCGACGAGGACGCGATCTCGCCGCTACGCTGGCTGGAGGAGGCGGGCGTGACCACGGCGCTGGCGACGGACAACGTGCCCGTCTCGATGTTCTACCCGATGTGGCAGGCCGTCTCGCGGATGAGCATGGTCACGCAACAGATGGTGGGCGAGCGCCAGGCGATCAGCCGCGAAAGCGCGATCCGCGCGGCGACGAATGCGGGGGCGTATCTGACGATGGCGGAGAAGGATAAGGGCGCGATCGAGGTGGGGAAGCTGGCGGATCTGGCGGTACTGACGGCGGATCCGCTAACGGTGGAGCTGCCGGCGCTTAAGGATGTGGCGGCAAAGCTGACGATGGTGGGGGGGAAGGTGGTGCATGAGGGGCGGTCGGGAGCCTGACCGCTTTTTTCTGTTGCGAGGGACTCGCTCTGTCACATATCCCGGTTAAGGGTTCGCCTAGCCGCGCCGGGAGACGGTGAGTTCAATGAGCGATGGATCTGAGAACCCGATCCCGCACAACCATTTTGATCGTATAAAATCATGCGAACCAAAATTCGATTCGTTATCAATTCCAATGGCTCTCTTCGACAACTCCTTTCAGCGGAGGAACAAAAGGATGGGACATTATCTATTTATATAAGACACGCACAAGACTACGATCAAGATGGGATTGTCAAGAAAATTAAATCTCAGAAATACTCAATACACCCAAATCCCCAAAGTAATGAACCCAGCCGAACGATCAAACATACTCTATTATTTTCAGATGGCACCTATACGGATACATGTCAATTCAGATATGTAACTAATGGAAGATTCCTGGCGCATATTTACTCTCGCTGCGCACCGACTCTAAATCCTAATCATTATGACGTAAGATTAGGCGCAAAATCAGAAATTATAAGACACATTTTCGATGAAGACATCAGAGGCATGATGATGTTTCATCACATAATTGTTTCGGATCCAGGTATGTCCTTTAAATTCTTGCACAATTTGAGTCTTCAAATTACACATCAAGATTTTTCTAATTTTCGTCTCGGAATAATTTCCGGATTCTTTACCGTGCCTGCCTTCGAAAAGGGACATCTACTTCATAGCATGACGAGTGAAGCTCGCACCGACAAAAATGCGCCTTCGAAGCCTGTGGATTTTATTGATCTTTCTTCATTATCCCCTCAAATATTATCAGCTCATATCACAATTAATACGATTCATCTTCAAAATATAATGTGGCAGAGACTACAAGAGAAGTTTTCCAAGGAAAATTTCCCAGTCGATTTAGTTGAATCCTCAAAAAAGATGATTCAAATCATTCGGAGGAACCCGCTGCCGAAAACGGATTCGTAGGGAAGCGACGTAGCTCGACGCCGGACGGGGGCAGGCATCGAACCGACGTCTACCATCAAGGTAAATAGCCAACGACATCTGAACTCCAGATTGTCGTCTACATCCGGATCGCCCCTCCCGCGATCACCCGCCCACCCCAATAAACCACCGCCGCCTGCCCTGGCGCCGCGATCCCCGGCACATCCGGCGTCAGCACCAGCTCCGCGCCATCCCACTCCGCCATCATCCCCGCCGGCCGCTCGCGCCCGCGCAGCTTCGCGTGGCATCGGAAGGCACCGCGAGGCGGATCGATCAGCCAGTTCACATCCCCCACCCGGATGCGGGCCTGCGCCAGCGCCTCGCGATGCGCCACCACAACCCGCCGCCGCTTCGGGTCCAGCTGCGACACGAACAACGGCGCCTCGTCCTCGCGCCGCGAGATCCCGAGCCCGCGTCCCTGCCCCACCGTGTAGCGCGCCAGCCCGCGATGCGTGCCCAGCACGTTGCCGTCCGTGTCCACGATCTCGCCCGGCTCCAGCGCCTCGGGCCGGAATTTTCCGACCACATCGGCATAGGTCCCGGTCGGCACGAAGCAGATGTCCTGGCTGTCCGGCTTTTCCGCCACCGCCACGCCGAGCCGCACGGCCTCGGCCCGCACCTCCGCCTTGGTCGCGTAGCCGCCCAACGGGAAGAGCGTCTTCGCCAGCTGCGCCCGCGTGGTCTGCGCGAGGAAGTAGGACTGGTCGCGCACGGGATCGACGGCCTGGTGCAGCTCCGGCCCCTCGGGCCCGTCGAGGCGGCGCGCGTAATGGCCCGTCGCCAGCGCCTCGCAGCCGAGGTCGGCGGCCAGCTCCGTCAGATCGTGGAACTTCACCGTCTGGTTGCAGCGGATGCAGGGGATGGGCGTCTCGCCGCGCGCGTAGCTGTCGGCGAAATCCTGGATCACCGCCTCGCGGAACCGCTGCTCGCGGTCGAGCACGTAATGCGGAATGCCCAGGGATTCCGCCACGTTGCGCGCGTCATGGATGTCCTGCCCCGCGCAGCAGGCGCCCTTCTTCTGGATGGCCGCGCCGTGGTCGTAGAGCTGGAGCGTGGCGCCCACCACCTCATGCCCCTGCTCGTGCAGCAGCGCCGCGACGGCGGAGGAGTCGACGCCCCCCGACATGGCGACGAGGATTTTCACTTTGCCGCCCTCAAACGCCGGGCGCCCGCTCCGCGGGCTGGGCTTCGCCGCGAGACGGGCACTCCCGGCGTCACGGTTGAGTGGGCGGCGCCGGCCGCCGTGCGGCCGGTTGCCAGCGCGATACTAATCATGGGCAGGCGGGACAGCGTCCAGGCCCTGCTGCCAGAAGCGCTGCTCCAGCCGCGCGGCCATGGAGAAGTCGCGCAGCAGCGTCTCGAAGCGAGCCGCCCCGCCATGGCTCTCGCCCAGCGCGTCGATGCGGTCGGCCGCGGCCTCGGCGAGGGACTGGTAGTTGTCACTGCCATAGGTCTCGATCCAGGACTGGTAGGGGTTGCCCTCCACCTGGCGCTTCGGGTCGGCCAGGATGCGCCGGGCCACCTCGCCATAGCCCACGGTGCAGGGCACCAGCGCGATCTCGAGGTCCATGATGTCGCCGTGCAGGCCGCGATCCATCACCCAGCGCGTGTAGCTGACCGTCTCGATGGATTCAGGGATCTTCGTGACCTGCTCCTCGGAGAGGCCCCATTCCGCGCAATACTTCAGGTGCAGCAGCGTCTCGTCGAGAATGGCGAGCACGGCGGCCGCCTTGCCGCGCATGGCCGCGAGGCTCTCGCCCTTCACCACCGCGAGCGCCTTGGCGCGGGCAAAGTGAATCAGGAACAGGTAATCCTGGATCAGATAGGTCTGGAACGCCTTGAGCGGCAGCGTGCCATCCGACAGCCGCTGGACGAAGGGATGCCAGGTGTAGCCGCTCCAATCCGCGCCAGAGGAGGCGCGGAGCTTGCGAAACAGGCCGTTTACCGAGCCGAACTCTTCGATCCCGCGCACAATATCAACGCGCCGCGGACGGCAGCTTGACGACAAGGCCGTCCAGCTCGTCGGTGATGATGATCTGGCAGCCGAGGCGGCTCGTCTCCTGCAGGTCGAAGGCGAGGTCGAGCATGTCCTCCTCGTCCTCGGTCGGCTCGGAGAGCTGCTTGAACCAGTCGCCCTCGACGATGACATGGCAGGTCGCGCAGGCGAGGCTGCCTTCGCAGGCGCCCTCGATGTCCACGCCGTTGCGATGCGCGATCTCGAGCACGGACAGGCCCAGGGGGGCTTCCACTTCGCGACGGCTTCCGTCGCGCTCGATGAAGGTCATCTTGGGCATGGTTCTGGTCTACTCCGCGGCGTGGGATCGGGCGACGAGGCCGCGCCAAGCCGCCCCGATGAGGCGCGCAGCCTGCTCCGCCTCGGCGGGCGAGGTAAAGCGCCCCAGCCCCAGACGCAAGGTGGCGCGTGCCTCGGCCTCCGCAATCCCCATGGCGCCGAGCACGTAGGACGGCGCGATCTCGGCCGAGGAACAGGCCGAACCGGTGGAAAGGCAGAGCTCCGGCAGGGCCGCGAGCAGGGCCTGGGCCTCCACCCCGCCGGGGAAGGTGAGGTTGAGGTTGCCGGCGACGCGAGCCTCCATCGTGCCGTTCACGCGCAGGCCGGGAATGGCGGCGTTCAGCCCGTCCAGCAGGATCTGGCGCTGGCCGGCGATGCGGCCGGAATCCAGCAGGCCCTCGGCGGCGGCGATGCGCGCGGCCTCGCCGAAGCCGACGATGAGGGGGGCCGGGAGGGTGCCGCTGCGCAGCCCCCGCTCCTGCCCTCCACCGGAGAAGAGGGGGGCGAGGCGCACACGCGGCCGGCGGCGGACATAGAGCGCGCCGATGCCTTTGGGGCCGTAGATCTTGTGGGCGGTGACCGACATCAGGTCGGCCTGGATCTCGGCCACGTCGATGGGGATGCGGCCGGAGGCCTGGGCGGCGTCGGTGTGGAAGAGGGCGCCGGCCTCCTTCACCAAAGCGCCGATGGCGGCGAGGTCCTGGATGACGCCGGTCTCGTTGTTCACGGCCATGACGGAGACGAGGAGGGTCGGGGTCTCCAGGGCCTCGCGCAGCACGTCGAGGTCGAGGAGGCCGTCCGGCCGCACGGGGAGAATGACGGGTTCGAAGCCCTCGGAGCCCAGGTCGCGGACGGATTCGAGCACGCATTTATGCTCGGTCGCGAGGGTGATGATCCGCTTCGGGCCATCGGTGCCAGCAAAACGCGCCGCGCCCTTGATGGCGATGTTGTTGGATTCCGTGGCGCCGGAGGTAAAGACCACCTCGCGCGGATCGGCCCCGATCAGCTCGGCGACCTGCTCGCGCGCAGCTTCCACCGCCTCCTCCGCCGCGCGGCCGAGCGCGTGCTCGACGGAATGGGGGTTCGCGAAATTCTCCTCCCACCAGGGGCGCATGGCGGCGAGGACGCGCGGGTCCAGCGGCGTCGTCGCGTGGTGGTCGAGATAGATGGGGCGGTTCGGGCGCATGGCTGACTATGTGGCGGCTGTGGCGCGGCGTGACGAGAGGCGGGCATGCATGGCGGCATAGGCGGCGAGGAAACGCTCCGGCGCATCGTCAGGCGCGTTCCAGGGCAGCGAGATGCGGATGCCGCAGCCGGCATTCGCCCCAAAGCCCATCGCCTCCAGCACATGCGAGGCCGCGACCTTGCCGGAAGAGCAGGCTGAACCGGCCGAAACGCGGATGCCGGCCAGGTCCAGCGCGATCACCTGGGTCTCGGCGGCGATGCCCGGCAGGATGGCGAGGCTGGTATTGGGCAGGCGCGGCGCGGTGGCGCCGGCGATGACGACCTCGGGCGCGAGGCGGCGCAGCCCGGCCTCGATGGCATCGCGCAGGCCGGCGATGCGCTTGGCGTCGTAGCTCTCTTCCACGGCCGCGCCGAAGGCGGCGATGGCGGGCAGCGGCTCGGTCCCGCCGCGCCGTCCGCGCTCCTGCCCGCCGCCGGCGATCAGCGGCGTCAGGTGCAGGCCGGGCGAAAGAAGCAGCGCCCCCGCACCCGGTACGCCGCCGAGCTTGTGGGCGGAGATCGCGATGGTCGCGGCGCCGATCGCCTCGATTCCGATGCGGCCGGCGGACTGCACCGCATCCACATGCAGCAGTGCGCCGTGGGCGTGGCAGAGCGCGGACACCTCGGCCAGGGGGTGCAGCACGCCCGTCTCGTTATTGGCGGCCATCAGGCAGACCAATGCGGGCGGTCCCTCGGTCAGCAGGGTCGCCAGGATGTCCAGATCCACCGTCCCGTCGGAACGAACGGGGATCTCCTTGGCCTCCGGCGCGGCCGCGCGGACGGCCGGATGCTCGGTGGCGCCCACCAGCGTCCAGCGGCCGCGCATCAGGCCCTGGATCGCCAGGGCATTGGCCTCCGTGCCGCCGGAAGTCAGGACGACATCGCCGGGCGCGGTGCCGAAGCGCCGGGCGATGGCGCCGCGCGCCTGCTCGAGGATCCGCCGCGCGGCCCGCCCGCCGCCATGGATCGACGAGGGATTCCCGCCCACCTCCATTGCCGCGATCAGCGCGTCGCGCGCGGCGGGGCGAAGGGCTTCGGTGGCGTTGGCATCGAAATCGAGTGCGGTCATGCCCCAGATGTCGCGATGCGATACCGGAAGGTCAATTCACGGGTTTCACGGAGTATTAAAGTTTTTAAGACATCGTTCCGGACCTGGTCTCTGAGAGACTCGACCAAAGCCTTTGGATTCACATTTGCCTGGAGCGCCATGCATTTACCCGGACCCAGCCATGCGGCGCTCGGCATGAATCCATTATGAAATTCAAGCGCGGGTTGAGTATGATGACGACGTCGCGCACGGGGAACCGAGCGTGGCTCTCGAAGCGATTGTTTTCCGGTCCGAACTTGAGATTTCGGGGCGGTGTCGCCAGCTCTCCGCTGTCCCGGTGGGTCGTTTCTGCGGAATGGAAGTCTGGAGGCAGTCAGGTGGCGCGTCAATGGCGTGCTCCTGCGATCCATTGGTTCGGGAAAAGCCACGCGGGCCGCCCTGCCCCGATCCTTCCGTCAGGTAAGGATTCGATGTTGCGGGGCAGCGTCAGATGCGGAGCGACCGCCAATTTGGCTGCATGAGGTCCACCGGGCTCCCCCGGCTGGCTTCGTGTCGCCCAACCGATGAAACGGACAAAGGACACCGATGCCTGAAGTCATGTTTGCCGGCCCCGACGGCCGCCTCGAAGGCCGTTACCATCATGCCAAGCGGCCGAACGCCCCCGTGGCGCTCCTGCTGCATCCGCACCCGCTGCATGGCGGGACGATGAACAACCGCGTGGTGCACAGCCTCTACGGGAAGTTCCAGGAAATGGGCTTCTCGGTGCTGCGCTTCAATTTCCGCGGCGTGGGCAAGAGCCAGGGCCGGTACGACGGTGGCATCGGCGAGATCAGCGACGCCGCGGCGGCGCTCGACTTCCTGCAGGCAATCAACCCCAATGCCTCCATGCTCTGGGCCGCCGGCTATTCCTTCGGCTCCTATGTCGGCATGCAGCTGCTGATGCGACGCCCCGAGATGGGCGGCTTCATCTCCATCTCCGCGCCGGCCAGCCATTACGACTTCGGCTTCCTCGCCCCCTGCCCCTGCTCGGGCATGATCCTGCATGGCGAGGATGACGAGCTGGTGCCGCTGAACAGCGTCCAGAAGCTGGTGGACAAGCTGAACACCCAGAAGAACGTCGCCATCGACTTCCGCACGATCCCCCAGGCCGGGCACGTCTTCACGCCGAGCCAGGTCGAGACGATCAGCGAGATGGCCGAGGACCACGTTCTCTCCATTCTCAACCGCAGCCGGATGGCCCTCGCCGCCGACTGAGGCTTCTTCAGGCCACTGATCAGCCGGCCGCGGCACCCAGGAACTGGGTCCGCGGCCGGCTTTTTTTGTGCTCCCGCCGCAGCTGTGGGACGCTGGCGGCCAAGGGGGACGCCCGGCTCACCCCCTCTGGGAGAAGATCCATGTTCGCCTGCGCCCCGGAAACCGCCACCCCGGCCGGACATGCCGGCTGCCTCTGCCACCGCCCCGAAATCCGCGCGCTGACACGCCGGCTCGGCCGGGAGATGTCGCGCCGCGGCTTCGTGGCCGCCTCGCTGGCCAGCGTTGCCGCGCCGGCACTCGCGCAGCCCGCCGCCCCACGGCCGCTCCTCCTCACGAATTTCCGCCTCTTCGACGGCACCTCGCCGGCCCTGCGCGACGGGCTGCGCGTGCTGGTCCAAGGGGGCCGCATCGCCGCCCTCACCCCAGGCAACCCAGCCCCGCCGGAGGGCGCGCAGGTCATCGACTGCGGCGGCCGCACGCTCATGCCCGGCCTGATCGACGCGCATTGGCACAGCCTCTTCGCCGGCATCCCGCTGCCCGTGCTGCTGACCGCCGATGCCGGTTATATCCAGCTCACCGCCGCCGCCGAGGCCAAGCGCACCCTGCTGCGCGGCTTCACCACGGTGCGCGACGCCGGCGGCCCGTCCTTCGCGCTGAAGCAGGCGATCGACGAGGGGCTGGTGCCCGGCCCGCGCATCTACCCCTCCGGCGCCATGATCACCTCGACCGGCGGCCATGGCGACTTCCGCCCCGTCGGCGACTTCCCCAGCCCCGGCGGCGGTCGCAGCGCCACGGAGCGGACCGGCGGCAGCGGCATCGCGGACGGCCCCGACGAGATGCGCCGCCGCGTGCGCGAGCAGCTCCTGCAGGGCGCGTCCCAGATCAAGCTGACGACCACCGGCGGCGTCTCCACCCCGCGCAGCCCGCTCGACGCCCTCACCCTCACCGAGGGAGAGATCCGCGCCGCGGTGGACGCCGCCTCGGACTGGGGCAGCTATGTGATGGTCCACGCCTACACCTCGGCCGGCGTCGCCCGCGCCGTCGAGGCGGGTGTCCGCTGCATCGAGCACGGCCATCTCATGGACGAGGCGACGGCCGCGCGCCTGGCCGAGAAGGGCATCTGGCTGAGCACCCAGCCCTTCGGCCAGGGCGATTTCGCCCCCGAAGCCGCCCCGACCACGCAGGGCGAGCGCGACCAAAGGGAGGTTTATGCCGGCACCGATCGGATCTACACCCTCGCCCGGCGCCACGGCGTGAAGACCGCCTTCGGCTCGGACCTGCTCTTCTCGGCCGCGCTGGCGACCCGGCAGGGCCTGATGCTCAGCCACCTGACGCGCTGGTACAGCCCGGCCGAGGCGCTGCGCATGGCCACGGCGACCAATGGCGAGCTGATGGCGATGTCCGGCCCCCGCAATCCCTATGACGGCAAGCTCGGCATGGTGGAGGCCGGGGCCTTCGCGGACCTGCTGCTGGTGGAGGGCAATCCGCTGGACAACCTCGCCCTCCTCGCGGAGCCGGAGCGCAACCTGCGGCTCATCATGAAGGACGGCCAGATCCACAAGAACACGCTGGCCGCTTAGGCCGGGCCGCGCTTTTTCTTCGTCACGGAACCGTTATATCCTCCGTGGCGGAGGAACATCCATGATCGCTCGTCGCACCTTGCTCGCCGCCCCGACTCTGCTGGCCGCGCCCGCCCTCGCGCAGGGCGGTTGGCGCCCGGACAAGTCGCTCACCATGATCGTCGCCTTCGCGCCGGGCGGCGGCACGGATGCCGCGGCCCGCACCATCGCGCGCTACATGGAGAAGGACCTCGGCCAGACGGTCGTGGTGCTCAACCGCCCCGGCGCCGGCGGCGAGATCGGCTTCACCGAACTGGCCCGCGCCCGGCCGGACGGGCTGACCATCGGCTTCATCAACACGCCCCATATCGTCACTCTGCCGATCGAGCGGCGCACGCGCTTCCGGCTGGAGGACTTCTCCCTCATCGGCAATATCGTGGACGATCCGGGCGGCCTCTGGGTCCGCGGCGATTCCGAGATCCGCGACTTCGCCGGGCTGATCGCCGCCGCCCGCGCCCAGCCGGGGGCCATCGGCTACGGCACCACCGGCGTCGGCTCGGACGACCACCTGGCCATGCTGGCGCTGGAGCGCACCTCGGGCGCCAGCTTCCTGCACGTGCCCTTCGGCGGCAGCGCCCAGGTGAAGCAGAACCTGCTCTCCCGTTCCATTCCGCTCGCCGTGATGAACGTCGCCGAGGGGGTGAACGAGTCGCGCCAGGGCGTGCTGCGCCCGCTCGCGCAGATGGGCGCGACGCGCTGGGCCCCGCTCGGCGACGTGCCCACGCTCAAGGAGCTCGGCTTCGATGTGATGGAGGGCTCCATGCGCGGCATGGCCGCCCCCGCCGGCCTGCCGCCGGAAATCCTGGCGCGGCTGTCCCTGGCCATCCGCCGGACCGTGGACGATCCGGAGTTCAAGGCCAGCGCCGAACAGCAGAATCTGCCGCTGCGCTTCCTCGATCCGGCGGAATACCTCGCCGAACTGCGCGGCTTGCAGCGGAACTACCAGTCCCTCTGGGACCAGCATCCCTGGCGGGAGTGACGCCCCTCGCCCCGGCAGGTCAGCCGGGGCGTCCGGTCGCGCTCAGGACGGGGGCGGATCGCAGGGCTTGGTGTCCATCGGGCCGGGGATCGACAGTTCGAGGATCTCGACATCGTCCGAGGTCGCGAATTCGTTGTGCTTCATGCCGCCTGGGATGAGCACGGCGTCGCCCGGCCCGAAGCGATGGCGGACGTCGTTGTCGAAGCCGAGTTCCACCCAGCCGCGCAGGACATAGACGAACTGCGCGTCGCAGACGTGATAGTGCCAGCCGGTGGGCTCCGTCATGCCGGTGATCGCCGTCATCACCTGGGCGCGCAGCCGGCCCTGGGTGGCATCGGCGATGCCGAGGTCGCGATACTTGAAGAAGGGACGCCGGCCGGGGACGTAGGACGTGTTGTCCTGGGTCGCCATCACGAATTTGACGGGCTCGGCCTCGGATTTCGGCGGGGCCATCGTGGTCTGACTGCTCATCATGTCCTCCTTGTTTTGAAAGGGTCGCCGCGGCGGGGTCAGGTGCGGACCAGCCGGCATCCGCCTTCGGCCAATGGGCGGAACGCCTGATCCCCCGGCAGCGTTTGCAGCACCTTGTAGTAGTCCCAGGGGCCGCGGGATTCCGCCGGCGTCTTGATCTCGAAGAGATAGGCGGGATGCAGCTTGCGGCCATCCTCGCGCAGGCTCCCCGCGCCGAAGCAGTCGTCCTCCGTCGGCATGGCCTTCATTCGCGCGACGGCCTCCGCGCCCGAGGCGCGGGTGCGCGCGACGCCAAGGTCGCGCGCCGCCTTGAGGTAATGGAGCGCCGCCGAATAGCAGCCCGCATGGATCATCGTCGGCGCGCCGAGCCGCGAGGCCGCGCGGAAGCGTTCGCTGAAGGCGCGCGTCCGATCGTTGAGGTCCCAGTAGAAGGTCTCGGCGCAGATGAGGCCCTGGGCGGCGGGCAGCCCCAGCGCATGGACCTCGGTGATGAACATCATCAGCGAGCACATGCGCGTGCCGCGCTGCGCGAGGCCGAATTCCGCGGCCTGCTTCACCAGGTTGATGAGGTCGCTGCCCCCGGCCGCGAGGCCCACCACCTTCGCCCGGCTCGCCTGGGCGCGCAGCAGGAAGGACGAGAAATCCGTCGTCCCCGGAAAGGGAAAGCGCGACGAACCCAGGACCCGGCCGCCCGCCGACTGCACGAAGCGCGAGGTCTCAGCCTCCAGCGAGTGGCCGAAGGCGTAGTCCACCGTGATGAAAAACCAGCTGTCGCCGCCCGTGCGCACCGTCGCCGCGCCGGTCGTATTGGCCAGCATGTAGGTGTCGTAGGTCCATTGCGCGGTGTTGGGCGAGCAGCGCGCGCCGGTCAGCTCGGCCGTGCCGGCGCTGGACGCGAGGAAGACTTTGTTCTTCTCCTGCGCGATGGTCGAGACGGCCAGGCCGGCCGCGCTGCCGGGGACGTCGATGATCGCATCCACGCCGTCGCGGTCAAACCATTGCCGGGCGATATTGGTCGCGACGTCGGGGCGGTTCTGGTGGTCGGCCGTGACGACCTCGACGCGCAGGTCCGCGCCGGCGATTTCCTGCACCGCCATGCGCACGGCGGCGACCGATCCGGGGCCGCTGAGATCCTGATAGGGGCCGGCCATGTCGCTCATGACGCCGAGGCGAAGCGGCGCGCCCGCCGGCTGCGCCCGCGCGCCCATGGCCCAGGAGACGGGGCCCATCGCGGCACCGGCCGCGAGCCAATTCCGGCGCGTTGTCGCCATTCTTCGTTCCCCCCGATGTCCGGGCCTTCCGATGCTCTGACGGCGTCGGTGGGGGCCTGGCTGGTCGGGGAAGACTATCGCGCGGCCGGCGGCAGGGACAAGTGCGACGGCCGGGCGCGTAATGTCGCGGGAGGGCGGGAGAGCCGGGGCTCCCCCGCCGCTCGTTTACTCGGCGGCCTGGAGCTGCATCTCTTCCGCATAGGCCTCGAGCGGCGCGCAGGTGCAGATCAGGTTGCGGTCGCCATAGACGTTGTCCACGCGCTTCACCGGCGGCCAGTACTTATGGGCCTTCACGTAAGGCAGCGGGAAGGCCGCCTCCTCGCGGGTGTAGGGGTGCGTCCACTCGCTCGCCATCACCTCGGCCGAGGTGTGCGGCGCGTTCTTCAGCGGGTTGTCGGCGCGGTCCATGCGGCCCTGCTCCACCGCGCGGATTTCCCCGCGGATGGCGATCATGGCGTCGCAGAAACGGTCGAGCTCGGACTTCGTCTCGCTCTCCGTCGGCTCCACCATGAGCGTGCCGGTCACCGGCCAGCTCATGGTCGGCGCGTGGAAGCCGTAGTCCTGCAGGCGCTTGGCGATGTCCTCGACCATCACGCCGCCGCCCTGCTGGAAGCCGCGGCAGTCCAGGATGCACTCATGCGCCACCATGCCCTGCCCGCCCCGGTAGAGGATCGGGAAGTGATCGCGCAGCCGCATCGCCATGTAGTTGGCGTTGAGGATGGCGATCTGCGTGGCGCGGGTGAGACCCTCGCCGCCCATCATGCGGATATAGGCGTAGCTGATGGGCAGGATCGCCGCCGAGCCGAAGGGCGCGGCGGAGACGGGGCCGAAGCCCGTCGCCGGACCGGCCTCGGCCACCAGCGGGTGGTTCGGCAGATGCGGGGCGAGATGCGCCGCCACGCCGATCGGCCCCACGCCGGGGCCGCCGCCGCCATGCGGGATGCAGAAGGTCTTGTGCAGGTTCAGGTGACAGACGTCGGCGCCGATCGTCGCCGGCGAGGTCAACCCCACCTGCGCGTTCATATTGGCGCCGTCCATATAGACCTGCCCGCCCTGCGCGTGGATGAGCGCACAGATCTCGCGGATCTTCTCCTCGAAGACGCCGTGGGTGGAGGGGTAGGTGATCATCAGCGCGGAGAGGTTCGCGCCGTGCTGCTCCACCTTGGTCCGCAGGTCGGCGAGGTCCACGCTGCCGTCGCGATCGCTCGCCACCACCACGACCTTCATGCCCGCCATCGCCGCACTCGCGGGATTGGTCCCGTGCGCGCTGGAGGGGATGAGGCAGATGTTGCGGTGATGATCGCCGCGCGCCGCATGGTAGGAGCGGATCGCGAGCAGGCCCGCATATTCGCCCTGGCTGCCGGCATTGGGCTGCAGCGAGACGGCCGCGAAGCCGGTGACGCCGCAGAGCCACGCCTCCAGCTGGCGGATCATCGCGAGATAGCCCTGCGCCTGGTCGATCGGCGCGAAGGGATGGATGTCCGCGAAGCCCGGGAAGGTGATCGGGATCATCTCCGCCGTCGCGTTCAGCTTCATGGTGCAGGAGCCGAGCGGGATCATCGAGCGGTTGAGCGCGACGTCCTTGTCCTCCAGCCGCTTCATGTAGCGCAGCATGGCGTGCTCGGCGTGGTGCGACTGGAACACCTCCGCTTCCAGGAAGGGCGTCGTGCGGACCAGCGCCACGGGCTCGCCGCCGGCCGGGGCCAGCGTGGCGAGATCGCCGCCATGGAAGAGCGCAACCAGCGCGGTGAGATCGGCGCGGTTGACGGTCTCGTCCAGCGCGATGGCGACGGCATTGTCGTCCACGCGGCGCAGGTTGAAGCCGGCGTCCAGCGCCGCCTTCATGATCGCGCCGGTCTTGCCGCCCGTCTCGATGCAGATGGTGTCGAAGAAGGCCGCGTGGCGCAGCTTGAAGCCGCCCTCTTCGGCGGCCCCGGCGACGAGGCGCGCCTGCAGCGCGACGCGGCGCGCGATCTTCTTCAGCCCCTCCGGCCCGTGCCAGACGGCATACATGCCCGCCATCACGGCCAGCAGCACCTGGGCGGTGCAGATGTTCGACGTCGCCTTCTCGCGGCGGATGTGCTGCTCGCGCGTCTGCAGCGCGAGGCGCATGGCGGGCGCGCCGGCCGTGTCGACCGAGACGCCGACGAGGCGGCCCGGCATCAGGCGCTTCAGCCCGTCCTTCACCGCCATATAGCCGGCATGCGGGCCGCCATAGCCCAGCGGCACGCCGAAGCGCTGCGAGGAGCCGACGACGATGTCGGCGCCCATCTCGCCCGGCGGCTTGACCAGGGTCAGCGCCAGCAGGTCGGCGGCGACGATGGCGATCGCGCCGGCCGCCTGGGCCGCGGCGATCTCGGGCGCGATGTCGCGCAGCTCGCCGGTCGTGCCGGGATATTGCGTCAGCACCGCGAAGGGCTTTTCGGCAGCGATGGTCGCGGCGAGCGCGGCGGGCGCGGCCAGCACGACCTTGATGCCCACGGGCTCGGCGCGCACCTGCACCACCGCGATGGTCTGCGGATGGCAATCCGTCGCGACGACGAGCGTGTCGCCCTTATTGCGCTGCGAGGAATGCGCGAGCGTCACGGCCTCGGCGGCCGCCGTGCCCTCGTCGAGCAGCGAGGCGCCGGCCATGGGCAGGCCCGTCAGCTCGCCGATCATGGTCTGGAAGTTCACCAGGGCCTCGAGGCGGCCCTGCGCGATCTCGGCCTGGTAGGGCGTGTACGCCGTGTACCAGCCCGGATTCTCCAGGATGTTGCGCAGGATCACCGGCGGCGTGTGCGTGCCGTGATAGCCCATGCCCAGCAGGCTGCGCTTGCGGATGTTGCGCTCGGCCAGCGCACGCAGCTCGGCCAGGGCGCCGGCCTCGTTCACCGGCTGCGGCAGGCCGTCCAGCGTCATGCCGCGAATGTCGGCGGGGATGGTCCGCGCCGTCATCTGCTCCAGGTCGTCGCAGCCCACGGTCTTCAGCATGGAGGCCACCTCGGCCTCGGTCGGGCCGATGTGACGGCGGATGAATTCGCCCTGATCCTCGAGGGCGGCGAGTTCCTGGAGCGCGCTCATCCGAGCGTGTCCACGAAAGCCGCGTAGCCGTCGGCGTCCATCAGGTCGTCCGGCAGCTCGCCGTCGAGCTCGATGCGGAAGAACCAGCCCTCGCCGGTCGGCTCCACGTTGATCTTCGCGGGGTCATCCACGAGGGCGGAGTTCACCTCGACGATCTTGCCGGCGATCGGCGCATAGACGTCGGAGGCGGCCTTCACGCTCTCCACCACGGCGATGGCCTCGCCGGCGGTGACGACGCGGCCCATCTCGGGCAGGTCCACGAAGACCACGTCGCCCAGCGCGTTCTGCGCGTGGTCGGTGATGCCGATGGTGGCGATACCGCCCTCCATCCGGATCCATTCGTGGTCCTTGGAGAATTTCATCTCGGACATGGCGGGGCTCCTAGCGGGCGTAGCGATGGGGTTGGAAAGGCATGGGCGCGACGCGGCCGGGCAGCGGCTTGTCACGCACGATGAGGTCGAGGGCGGTGCCATCGGCGGCCGCCTCGCGGGTGACGTAGCCCATGGCGACGGGCGCGCCGACCGAGGGGCCGAAGCCGCCCGAGGTGATCTCGCCGACCGCCACGCCGTCCTTCTGGATGACGGTGTGGCCGCGCGCGGGCTGGCGGCCCTCGGGCCGGATGCCGACGCGCAGGCGCTTCACGCCGTTGTCGAGATGGCCGCGCACGACATCGGCGCCGACGAAGTTCCACTCGGTGCGGCGGCGCTTGCCCATGGACCAGGTGAGCGCGGCCTCGACCGGGCTCGTCGTCTCGTCCAGGTCGTTGCCGTAGAGGCAGAGCCCCGCTTCGAGGCGCAGGCTGTCGCGCGCGCCGAGGCCCGTGGGCATGACGCCGGGCATGGCGAGCAGCGCGCGGGCGAGCTTCTCGGCCTGGTCGGCGGGCACGGAGATTTCGAGGCCGTCCTCACCCGTATAGCCGCTGCGGCTGGCGAGGACCTTGATGCCGGCGATCTCGATCTCGCCGATGCCCATGAAGGTCAGGCTCGTCGGGAGGAGCGTCGCGACGGCAGGGCCCTGGAGGGCGATCAGCGCGCGGTCGGGCAGCGGCTTCAGCTTCACGCCGGCGGGCAGCACGCTCTCGATCAGCGGCAGGTCGATGTGCTTGCGGCTGGCGTTGACCACCAGGAACAGCCGGTCACCGAGATTGGCGACCATGAAGTCGTCCACGATGCCGCCGGCCTCGTTCAGCAGCAGCCCGTAGCGCTGGCGGCCGGGCTTGAGCGCCTGGACATCGGCGGGGGTGAGCTTCTCCAGCGCGGCGGCGGCGCCCTCGCCGATCAGTTCGGCCTGGCCCATGTGGCTGACGTCGAAGAGGCCGGCCTGGGCGCGGCAGTGCAAGTGCTCGGCCATGATGCCGGCGGGGTATTGCACGGGCATGCTGAAGCCCGCGAAGGGGACCATGCGGCCGCCCAATTCCCGGTGCAGGGATGCCAGAGGTGTTTCGAGCAGAACTTCGGAATCGGTCACGCATCCCCCTGCCGCTTCGCGCGGCGGTTGAGTTTGTGACCCCCCTCTGTCCATGGAACCTGAGAGATTCAGAAGCCGGTGAAGACCTCCTTACTCCGTCGGCGTCGCCTGCCCCTTTCGGAGGACGAACTTTCCAGAGCGCCCAATCCCACGCGGCCCTTTTGCCTGAGCGTTTCCGGGGGCCGGTTGCGCCTTCGGCGACCCGATCCGAGGATCGGGTTCTCTCCCGCGCGGGATGCACAGGCAGGCGCCTACATGCCCCCCGATCGGGCCGGAGGCAAGGCGATTCCAGGACGAATCCTCAGGCTCGCCCCAAGCATGCCCAGGAATTGAGCAGGGGCGGAGCTTGAGGGCGCGACAGGCGCGACAATCCTCCCCTGTCGCCTGCCGTCCGCCCCCCTGCATGCTTTCGCGACGACCGAGGGGAAACCACCATGATGCGCCGTCTTCTGCTGCTGTCCCTGCTGCTGCCCCTGGCGCTGCTCGGATGGACCGGCGCGGCCGGCGCGCAATCCCTCCCCAATTGCCCCCCGACGGTGGACGGCGCCTCGCTGGGCCGCGCCGAGATGAGCTGCCGCTGCCCGGCCGAGGCGCTCAGCCAGGACGGCAGCGTCTGGGGCACCGACACCTACACCGCCGACAGCGCCGTCTGCCTCGCGGCCCGGCATGCGGGCGCGGTGACGGCCAAGGGCGGCGATGTGCGCCTGCGGATCACCGCCGGGCTGCCGGGCTATCGCGGCAGCGCGCGCAACGGCGTCGAGACGCGCGACTACGGCAGCTACCCCCAGAGCATCGCCTTCGCCCAGGACTCCTCCGCCGCTACGGAAGTGGGCCGCTGCCCCAACACCATGGCGAGCTATGCCGGCTCCTCCGAGGTGCTGAGCTGCGCCTGCCCCTCCGGCGGCGTCGGCTCGGTCTGGGGCAGCGACACCTATACGGCCGATAGCGACGTCTGCCGCGCCGCGCTGCATGCGGGGGTGGCCGGGCGCTCGGGCGGGACGGTGCGGATCCGCATGCTGCCGGGCGAGGCGCGCTATGCCGGCAGCACGCGCAACGGGCTCACCACCTCCAATTACGGCCCCTATGCCGCCAGCTATCGCTTCGAGGGCGAGACGGTGACCGGCGCCCAGGGCGCGGCCCCCGCCGGCAGCGGGGCCTGCCCCGACAATATGAGCGCCTATGACGGCTCGGCCGAGGTGTTGCGCTGCGCCTGCTCGCCCCAGGCGATGGCCGCCGGCGGCACGGTCTGGGGCAGCGACGCCTATACCGCCGACAGCGCGACCTGCCGCGCCGCGCTGCATGCCGGCGCGCTGCGCGGCCCAGGCGGCCAGGTCTCGATCCGCATGCTGGGCGGGCTGCCGCGCTATGTCGGCACCACGCGCAACGGCGTGCAGAGCCAGAACTACCAGAACTACGGCGCGAGCTTCCGCTTCGAGGGGATGGAGGCCAGCGGCCCCCAGCTCTGCCCCGACAATATGAGCGCCTTTGCCGGCACGACCGAGACGCTGCGCTGCATCTGCACGGGCGAGGCGGTGCTGCGGACCTCCGCCGTCTGGGGCACCAACGCCTATACCGCCGACAGCGGCACCTGCCGCGCGGCGCGGCATGCGGGGGTGGTGCCGGTGACGGGCGGGCTCGTGGAGCTCAAGATGCAGCCGGGCGACCCGCGCTATCCCGGCAGCACGTCCAACGGCGTGACGACGATCAATTACGGCGAGTACCCCGCGGGCTTCCGCTTCCTGGGCGGCCAGAACGTCGCCGTGGGCGCGCCGATGCAGGCCCCGGTCGCGGCGGCGCTGCGGCAGCAGGGCCGCGTCTCGCTCTACATCACCTTCCGCACGAATTCCGCCGACCTGGACATCTCGGCCGCACCGGTGCTGACCCAGGTGCGCGAGGCGATGGCCGCCGATCCGGCAATGCGGCTGCGGCTGGTCGGCCACACCGACAACCAGGGCGGGGCCAATATCAACGTGCCGCTCTCGCAGCGCCGCGCGGCCTCGGTCCAGGCCTGGCTCGTGCAGAACGGCGTGCCGGCCGCGCGGCTGGCCGCGGACGGACGCGGCCAGAACGAGCCCATCGCCGACAACGCCTCCGAGGCCGGCCGCTCGCTGAATCGGCGCGTGGAGGCGGTGCGGGTGGATTAGACCGCGTGTCCTACGGCTTGAGGATCATCAGCGTGGAGGAGGCATAGGCGTAGAGCGTCTTGCCGCCATCGCCCGTCAGCCGCGCCTCGGAGATCGCGATGCGCCCGCCACGGCTGACCACCTTGCCCTCGCAGCTCACGAGCCCGCTCTTCACCGTCAGCGCCTTGGCGTAGTTCACCTTCAGCTCCAGCGTCGTGTGGCCGTGGCCCGCCTCCAGCGTCGTGCGCACGCAGTTCCACAGCGCCGCATCCAGGATCGTCGCCGCATAGCCGCCATGGGCGATGCCGATGCTGTTGTAGTGCTGCTCGCCGACCACGCCTTCCATGACGGCGAGGCCGGGCTCGGCGCGCACCAGGCGGATGCCCATCAGCGCGAAGATCGGGCTGCGCGTCGCGCCCTCGGCGATCTGCGCCTGCATGGCATCCAGGCCGTTCATCCCGGCGAAGGGCGAGGGCCCTTCCGGAACATCCCAGGTGACGGTGTGGCTGCGGGTCTGCATGGAGTCGCCTTCTCTGCGTGGAGGCGCATCAAAGGCCGGCGCAGGCCCACCGCCAACACCCGCCGCGTCGGGGCTCAGTACCCGACGGTGAAGCGACGCCGGGAATGGGCCGGGCGCTCCAGCTCGTCGACGAGGGCGACAGCGTAGTCCTCGAAGGAAATGCTGCTGCCGGCCGGGCTGGCGAGAAGCTGGTCCGTCCCCAGGCGGAATTGCCCCGTCCGCTCGCCGGCGACGAAGAGCGCCGAGGGGGAGAGGAAGGTCCAGTCCAGCGCGCGCTCGTCACGCAGCAGATCGAGGAAGGCGCCGCCCGCCGCGGCTTCGGCCTTGTACTGTGCGGGGAACTCCGGCGTGTCGATGAGCTTCACCCCCGGCGCCACCTCCAGGCTGCCGGCGCCTCCCACCACCAGGTAGCGCGTCACGCCCGAGGCCCGCACCGCCTCGATCAGCTTGCGCGGATCGCTGGCCGTGAAATGGACCGCGCTGATCACCGCGTCATGGCCGGCCAGCAGCGCGGCGAGGCCGGCCTGGTCGAAGACGTCGCCGGCCTTGGCGGTGACGCCGGGCTGGGCCGGCACCTTCCCCGCGTTCCGGGCGATGGCGGTGACGGTGTGGCCGCGGCGGGTCAGTTCGGCGAGGAGGCGCGAGCCGGCGTTTCCGGTGGCGCCGATGAGGGCGATGTTCATGATCGTCATCCTATTGGTTTCCAATAGGTACCAGGTGGCCTAATGTCCCATCGAGGGGAAGAAGGCACTTTCTTCTCACCTGGTCACCTCGGAGAAACCGCCTTGCGCCCCTGGAACCCCTATGCCGCCGGTTGCCCGACACGCCTCGTGCTCGACCGCGTGGCCGACAAGTGGGCGGTGCTGGTGCTTGGCCTGCTGACGGGCGGGCCGGTGCGCTTCAACCGCCTGCGCCGCGAGATCGAGGGGCTGTCGCAGAAGATGCTTTCCCAGACGCTCAAGAGCCTGGAGCGCGACGGGCTGGTGAGCCGCCAGGCCTTTCCGACCGTGCCCGTGACGGTGGAATATTCCATCACGCCGCTGGGGCAGACGCTGACGGCGACGGTGGATGCGCTGCGCGTCTGGGGCGAGCGGCATATGGACGAGGTGCTGGCGGCGCAGCGGCGCTACGACGCGGGGGCCGAACCCCCGCGGGCCCTGGCGAGCAGCCCCGCCATATAGCCGGCCTTGGCCCCGGTATAGGCCTCGCGGTCCTCGCGGTGCCGCACGGCCAGCTCGCGCTTGAGCGCGGCGTAGCGCGCGGCCTCCTGCGGATCGTCGCGGAGGATGTCGCGGATGAGCAGCAGGTCCCACATCTCGGGCGAGGGCTCGATCATATGGACGTGATGCGACCGCCGCGCCGCGGCCGGCGGCAGGCCCTTCACGAAGAAGAGCCGGTGGCGGCGCGGATTCTCGGCCCAGAAGGCGTAGCCCAGCGCCTCCATCGGCCCCACGGCCTGCTCGCGCGCCTCCTCGATGGAGGTGACGGCCACGAGAATGTCGATCACCGGCTTGGCCAATAGGCCGGGCACCGCCGTGCTGCCGAAATGCTCCATCCGCAGCACGAGCCCCTCGGGCAGCGCCGCGAGAAGGCGCTCGGCCTCCGCGTCGTAGCGGGCCGGCCAGCTGGGGTCATAGGACAGGAGCTCGACCTCATCCATCGGCGTCAGCCCCGGTTGAGCCCGTGGTGCCGGACGATGCGCTCCACCTCGGAGGCCGGGATGGCTTCCAGGCGGCGGCCCTCATGGCCGGTGATCGTCACGGCCTGGAGCATGGCGTTGTAGACCGCCTCCTCCACCGCCTCCACGACGGCGTGGAAGAGCGGCGACATCGCGTCGTTCGGCAGGTCCAGTACCGCCGCCACGCCCTGGCGCTGGGCCGGCGTGCGGCGCACCGCCTCGGCCGTCGAGAAGGCGACGGCGTAGTCGCCCGAGCCATTCGCCATCGAGGAGCCCGTGCGCGCGATGCCGAGGAAGGCGCGGCGCGCGAGCCGGCCGAGGTTGCGGTCGGAGAGCGGCGCGTCGGTGGTGAGGACGATCATCATGGAGCCGTCGCCGCCGCGATCGTCCAGCCGGTCCCGCAGGTAATACCGCCCCAGCGCCTGGCCAACCGGCGCGCCGGCGACGGTCAGCACGCCGCCGTAATTCGTCTGCACCAGCGCGCCCAGCGTGTAGCCGCCGAGCCCGCGCGGCAGCACGCGCGAGCTGGTGCCGATGCCGCCCTTCCAGCCGAAGGCCTGGGTGCCCGTGCCGGCGCCGACGCAGCCCTCGGCGACGGGGCCGCCGGTGCAGGCGGCAAGGGCGTCGAGCACATGCTGCTTGGTGACGTGCCGGCCGCGGATGTCGTTGACGACGCCGTCATTGGTCTCGCCGACCACGGCGTTGACGGAGAGGACGCGCTCATTGCCCGGCTGGGCGAGGGTCCATTCCACCAGGCCGGCCATGCCCTCGGCGACGGAGAGGGTATTGGTCAGGACGATCGGCGTCTCGATCTCGCCGAGCTCCTCGATCTGGGTGGAGCCGGCGAATTTGCCGAAGCCGTTGCCGGCGGCGAAGCCGGCGGGGGTCTTGTCCTGGAAGGTGTTTCCGGGATGCGGGCGGATGACGGTGACGCCAGTGCGGATGGAATCGCCCTCGATGAGGGTGACCTGGCCGACCGTGACGCCGGCGACGTCGGTGATGGCGTTTAGCGGGCCAGGCGGGAGGATGCCGGGGGCGATGTGGAGGGTGCGGGCGCGGGGCGAGGGCATGTCGGGAACCTCAGCCCGGCTTGTGCAGAACCAGCGTGCACCACGGCGCCAGATCAATCCGCCGCTCCAGCACCAGCCCCGCCCGCTGATGCGCCACCAGCACCATCCGCACCTGCGTCCCCAGCAGCCCCGCCAGGATCGCGCGGCCGCCCGGGCGCAGATGCCGCCCCAGATCGCCCGCCATCGCGCAGAGCGGCCGGGCCAGGATATTCGCGAAGATCAGGTCGAAGGGCGCGCGCGTCTTGATCGCGCGGTGGCGGTAGCCATCGGCCAGGATCACCTCCATCCGGCCGCGCAGCCCGTTCATCACCACGTTCTCTTCCGCGACCCGCACCGACCACGGCTCGATATCCGTCGCCAGCGCCTTCGCGCCGTACATCTTGCAGGCGGCCATCGCCAGGATGCCGCTGCCCGAACCCACGTCCAGCACGTTGTGGGGCGCCTGCGCCAGGTCCTCCAGCGCCATCAGGCAGCCCTGGGTCGAGGAATGCTCGCCCGAGCCAAAGGCCAGGCCCGCATCCAGCGTGAGGGGAATGCGCCCATAGACCGGGCCCTGCGGCACATGCGTCGGACGGATGAGGAAGCGCTGGCCGATCTCCTGCTCGGGGAAGGCCTCGACGGTGCGGGCCAGCCAGCCATCGGCCTCCACCGGCGCGCGCTCCAACACCACCTCGTGGCCCGAAAGCCCGGCCGCGAGCGCCAAAGCGGCGGTCAGCGCGTCCTGGTCGGCCAGGACCTCGCGCACGGCCTCGATCCGCCAGGTGTCCCTGGGCTCGTCGCGGAACAGCGCGACGGTCGCGCTCACGGCCAGCAGCGCCGCTTCGTAGGCGGGCACGGCCTCGTCGGGCAGCTGGTCGAGCACGAGGGTCTCAAGCTGGGCGGGGTGCTTCTTCATGCGGGTTCTCAGACGGGTTCGACGAAACGGGAGAAAAGGCGCTTGGCGCCGGCCTTCTCGAATTCGATGTCCAGCTTGTCGTCATCCACCCCGGTCACGCGGCCGTAGCCGAACTTCTGGTGGAAGACGCGCGTGCCGCGCTGGAAGGCCTTTTCCGCCTCGGGCCGCTGGTCGACCTCCCAGGCGCCGGCCTCGATCACGCGCGGGCGGCGCGTGCTGGACAGGGCGCCGGCGGCGAAGACGGAGGAGGGCATGACCGGGCGCTGCTGCTTCACCCCGCCCTCGCGCGTGATCTCGGCTTCCGGAAGCTCGTCCAGGAAGCGCGAGGGGATGGAACTCGTCCAGTTGCCGTAGATGCGCCGGTTCGCGGCGTGGCTGATGATGCAGAGCCGCTTGGCCCGCGTGATGCCGACATAGGCGAGGCGGCGCTCCTCCTCGAGGGCCTTGGCGCCGCCTTCGTCGAGGCTGCGCTGGCTGGGGAAGAGCCCCTCCTCCCAGCCGGGAAGGAAGACCATCTCGAACTCCAGCCCCTTGGCCGCGTGCAGCGTCATGAGGCTGACCTTCTCGCCCTCGGCCGCGTCGTCCACGTCCATCACGAGCGCGATGTGCTCCAGGAAGGCGCCGAGCGTGGCGAATTCCGCCATGGCGCGCAGGAGCTCCTTCAGGTTGTCGAGCCGGCCCGGCGCCTCGAGGCTGCGATCGGCCCTCCACATCTCGACATAGCCGCTCTCCTCCAGCACCTGCGCGGCGACCACGACATGGCCTTCCTTCTCCAGCGCGGCGTTCCAGCGGGCGAGGCCCTGGAGCAGTTCGCGCAGGGCGGCGCGCGGGCGGGGGCGGATGGCGTCGCCCTCGATGAGGCGTTCGGCGGCGAAGCGCAGCGGGACCTGCTGCTCGCGCGCGAGCCGGTGCAAGGCGGCCATCGCCGTGTCGCCCAGGCCGCGCTTGGGCGTGTTCACGATGCGCTCGAAGGCGAGGTCGTCGGCGGGCTGCGACAGCGCGCGGAAATAGGCGATGGCGTCGCGGATCTCCAGGCGCTCGTAGAACTTCGCCCCGCCATAGACGCGATAGGGAATGGCGAGGGTGATCAGCCGCTCCTCGAAGGAGCGGGTTTGGAAGCCCGCGCGCACCAGGATGGCGATCTCGCCGGGCTGCTGGCCCTCGCGCCGCGCGGCCTCGATGCGGCCGCCGACCATGCGCGCCTCCTCCTCGCTGTCCCAGAGCGAGACGACGCGGACCTTCTCGCCCGAGGCGTCCTTGCGGCCGGAGCGCAGCGTCTTGCCCAGGCGGCCCTCGTTGCGCGCGATGAGGCCGGAGGCGGCGGAGAGGATGTGCTGCGTCGAGCGGTAATTGCTTTCCAGCCGCACGGTCACCGCTCCCGGAAAATCCCGTTCGAAGCGGAGGATGTTCTCGATCTCGGCGCCGCGCCAGGAATAGATCGACTGGTCGTCGTCGCCCACGCAGCAGATGTTCTTGTGCCCCTGCGCGAGCAGCCGCAGCCAGAGGTACTGCACCAGATTGGTGTCCTGGTACTCGTCTACCAGGATGTAGCGGAACATCCGGTGGTAGCGCTCCAGCACTTCGGCATTGGTGCGCAGGATCTCGGTGATGTGCAGCAGCAGGTCGCCGAAATCGCAGGCGTTCAGCGTGACCAGCCGCGCCTGATAGGCGGCGTAGAGCTTTTCCGCCCGGTTGTCCGCGTAGTCCGATGTCTCGGCGACGGGGATGCGCCCCGGCGTCAGGCCTCGATCCTTCCAGCGCTGGAGGATCGCCATCATCCCATTGGCAGGCCAGCGCTTGAGGTCGATGCCCTCGGCTTCCATCACCTGCTTGAGCAGGCGCGTCTGGTCGTCCGTGTCGAGGATGGTGAAGCTGGAGGTGAGGCCCACCAGCTCCGCATGGCGGCGCAGCATGCGCGCGGCCAGCGCGTGGAAGGTGCCGAGCCACAGCCCCTCGACCGGGCGGTCGATGATGGTGCCGACCCGCTCGCGCATCTCGCGCGCGGCCTTGTTGGTGAAGGTGACGGAGAGAACCTGGTGCGGCTGCGCGCGGCCGGTCATCAGCAGATGCGCGAAGCGGGTGGTGAGCACCCGGGTCTTGCCGGTGCCGGCGCCGGCGAGGACGAGCAGGGGGCCGTCCAGCGTCTCCACGGCCTCGCGCTGCTCGCTGTTCAGCCGGGCCAGGTAATCATGGGGGGGTGGGGCTGATGGTGCGGACACCCAGCAGCCTATAGAACATCGTTCCACGGCAACCAACCGCGCGCCCCGCGGGCGCCTGCCGCTCTCTGGGGAATAGGTCCGCAACTCCTTGGAATCGATGCGTCGCCTTCTGGAGTGGTCGGCCCTGCGCGGCGCGGCCCTGCTCGCCGCCGGCATCTTCGCCGGGCTTTTCGTGCCGCCCCTGGCCTCGGCCGCGCGGGGCGTCATCACGCCGATCGTCTTCCTGCTGATGGTGCTGGTGCTGCTCCGGGTCGATCCCGCGCAGGTCCTCGGCTATCTGCGCCGGCCCGCCCTGGTCACGGCGCTGCTGGCCTGGCTGCTGGTGCTCTGCCCGCTGATCGTCTGGGCCGTCCTCGGCGGCCTGGGGTTGGGCGGCCCCTTCGCGGCGGGGCTGGTGATCGTGGCGACGGGCTGCGCGGCCACCTCCTCGCCCGCCTTCGCGCGGCTGGTCGGGCTGGATGGGGAGATCGCGCTGGTCGTGGCCATCCTCTCCACGCTGATCCTGCCCTTCACCGCGCCGCCCCTGGCGCTCGGGCTGCTGGGGATCGACCTCGCCATCTCCATCCCGGGGCTGATGCTGCGCCTGGCGCTGCTAGTCGGGCTGCCGCTGGTGATCTCGATTTTCCTGCGGCAGTGGATGGGGCCGGCGCGGCTGCAGCATTGGGGCCGCGCGGTGGATGGCGCGGTGGTCCTGCTGGTGGTGCTCTACGGCTTCGGGGTGATGGACGGCGTGCTGGGCCAGCTTCTGGCCACGCCCGGTCTGGTGCTGACGGGGATCGTCGTGGCCTTCGCCGGCTCGCTGGCGATGAATGCCATGACCGCCTTGGCCTTCGCCGGCTTTGGCCGACGGATGGCGCTCTCGGCCGGGCTGATGGCGGGCAACCGCAACATGGCGCTCTACCTGGCCGTGATTCCCGCCACGGCCGACCCGAACATCATCCTGACCTTCGTGCTCTTCCAGTTCCCGCTCTTCCTCAGCCCGTTCCTGCTGAAGCCGATCTATCAGCGGTTCAGGGAAGAACCCTGAGCCCCGCCACGATGTCGCGCAGGAAAGCGCGCGGATCGGCGAGGGGCGGATCGCGCCGCGGCATCGAGGCCCGCAGCCGCAGGAGCTGGCCACCGGCCGCGCCCACGCAGATCATGCTCGTCACCGGCTGGCGCCCATAGGTGCCCTCCAGCTCCGCGCAACGGAAGAGAGGATTCTCCTCCGGCTGGTTCATCTCGTTGACGACCCGCAACCGGCGATGCTGCCCCGCGCCGCGCGCCGCCTCGGCGATGGAACGCTGGTACTCGCTTTGCACGGCGGGGGCTTCGATCCCGTCGGGCAGCGCCGCCGGATCGGTCGGCGGACGCAGGACCTGCACGAAGCCGGCGGCCGTCCGGCCCGGGGTGGCATAGGCCACCTCGACGCCCGGATGCGGCTGCCGCAGCGGCACCGTGGCGCCGCGTTGGAAGCCCGCCGCCTCGGTGGGAAGCCGCCGCGCCAGGAGCTCCGGCGCGGAGGCCACCGAGATCGGCGCCGGAAGAAGCGCCACCGACGGCGGCGAATCCTCCATGGCGCAGGCCCCGAGACCGAGAACCGCCAGCAACGCGAAGCCCCGCATCAAGCGAACAGAGCCAGCTTCAGGGGCGTCAGAAGACCGATGGATACCTCGGCGGCGTGGGCGGTGAAGTGCTGTACATCGTGATAGATCATCTCAAACCCGATATAGACGATGAGGGCCACGCCGATATAGGCGATGACCGGGAACTTCTCGAGCAGCTTGGCGATCAGCGTCGCGGCGACGCCCATCAGCAGGATCGAGATGATCAGACCGATGATCAGCATCTCCATATTGCCGCGCGCGGCGCCGGCCACGGCCAGCACGTTGTCGAGGCTCATGGAGACGTCGGCGATCACGATCTGGCGCAGCGCGACCATCATGGTCTTGGGCGCGGCGTCGGTATGACCGTCCGCCTCGTCCTTGTCCTTGGCCCGCAGCTCCTTGAAGAAGGTGTAGGCGATCCAGAGCAGGACCAGGCCGCCGGCGAGCATGATGCCCGGAATGGCGAGCAGATAGACGGCGCCGAGGCTGAGCACGATGCGCAGCACGACCGCCAGCACCATGCCGAACATGATCGCCTTGCCGCGCTGGGCGGCCGGCAGGCCGGCCGCGGCGAGGGCAATGAGCACGGCGTTGTCGCCGGAAAGGATGAGGTTGACGCCGAGGATCTCCGACAGCGTCACCCAGTTCCAACTCGCGGCAAAAGAGGCGAGGTCCATATCTTCAGCTTCCCCCAGGGTGAATCCGCGAAAACTACCCTCGCTGACCCACCCTGTCTTTACAGGAAGGTAATGTTTCGGAAAGGTAACGCCTAGTTGTTGTTGCGCTGGATGGCGCGCTTCACCGCATCCGCCATCAGCGTCACCACCACGGTCACCACCACGATCTGGAGGATCGTTGCCCCCGCCCAGAGCCAGGCAGGGAAGACACCCGGCAGAGCGAGATAGCCCAGCGGCAGCAGCAGGAAGGCGTAGGCTTCCGGCAGGCGGTCGGCGACTTCATGCGTGCCGGACCAGATCATGTCGCCAGCCACGTAGAGGATGATGATCAGGCCGACCCAGGCGATCCAGCGGTGCTTGTTGAGCAGGTTGGCGATCAGCGTCGCCGCCACACCCATCAGCACGACCGAGATGGCCAGGCCGAAGATCAGCACATAGGGATGATCCTTCGCCGCGCCCGCCACCGCCAGCACGTTGTCGAGGCTCATGGAGATATCGGCCACGAGAATCTGCGTGATGGCCTGGCGCATCGTCTTGCGCGGCGTGCCATCGGCATTCTGAGCGCCGGCCTCTTCGTCTCCATGCGCGTGCGCCCCGCCGTCGCGCAGCTCACGGTACATCTTCCAGCAGACCCAGAGCAGCAGCACGCCGCCCGCCAGGGTGATGCCCACGATGGACAGCAGCTGGACCGTGATGCTGGCGAAGCCGATGCGCATGATGGTCGCAGCGACGATGCCCCAGAAGATGGCCTTGCGACGTTGTTCGGAGGGAAGTCCCGCCGCGGCCATGCCCACGACGATGGCGTTGTCGCCCGCCAGGACGATGTCGATCATCAGGACCTGGAGGAGCGGTACAAACCAATCTGGCATAGGCGGCTTCCTTCACATTTTAAATTTGCAACATTTGGCCGGAGCCTCAATCATTGCCCAAATGACAGAAATAGCCCTCCGGGCCAAGCCTGCTTGCTCGGTACGGTGCAACGCGCGACATGTCGGCCCGATATCCGAAAGAGGCTCCGATGGTCCCCCGTTATTCCCGCCCCGCGATGGCCGACATCTGGTCCCCTGAGTCGCGCTACCGCATCTGGTTCGAGATCGAGGCCCTGGCCGCCGAGAAAATGGGCGAACTCGGCACGATTCCTGCGTCAGCGGCCGCGGCGATCCGCGCCGGGGGCGGCCCTAAGGTCGCCGCCATGGGCGCCGCCGACGTCCAGCGCATCGACGAGATCGAGTCCGTCACGCGGCACGATGTGATCGCCTTCCTGACCTGGCTCGGCGAGGGCATCGGCGAGGATGCGCGCTACATGCATCAGGGGTTGACGAGCAGCGACGTGCTCGACACCTGCCTCGCCGTGCAGATGACACGGGCGGCAGATTTGCTCATCTCGGATGTCGAAGCTGTCATGAACGCGTTGAAAACGCGCGCCATTGAGCACAAATTCACGCCGACGATCGGGCGCAGCCACGGCATCCATGCCGAGCCGACCACCTTCGGCCTCAAGCTCGCCAACCACTACGCGGAGTTCTCCCGCAACCGTCAGCGGCTGATCGCGGCGCGCGCCGAGATCGCCACCTGCGCCCTTTCGGGGCCCATCGGCACCTTCGCCTCGGTCGATCCGCGCGTGGAGACCTTCGTGGCCGAAAAGCTGGGCCTCGCGGTCGAGCCCGTCTCGACCCAGGTCATCCCGCGCGACCGGCATGCGGCCTTCTTCGCCACCCTGGCCGTCGTCGCCGGCGCGGTCGAGCGCCTGGCCACCGAGGTCCGCCACCTGCAGCGCAGCGAGGTCCGCGAGGCGGAGGAGTTCTTCCACAAGGGCCAGAAGGGCAGCTCCGCGATGCCCCATAAGCGCAATCCGGTGCTGAGCGAGAACCTGACCGGCCTCGCCCGCCTGGTGCGCGGCTACGCCATACCCGCGCTCGAGAACATCACCCTCTGGCACGAGCGCGACATCAGCCATTCCAGCGTCGAGCGTGTGATCGGCCCGGATGCCACCATCGCGCTCGACTTCGCGCTGATGCGCCTGGCCGGGATGATGAAGAAGCTGACCATCTATCCCGAGCGGATGGACGAGAACCTCGAAGGCCTCGGCGGCGTCGTGCACAGCCAGAAGGTTCTGCTGGCGCTGACCCAGGCGGGCATGTCGCGCGAGGGCGCCTATGCGGCGGTCCAGCAGGCGGCGATGGCCACCTGGCTGAAGCTCGGCAAGGCCGACGCCCAGCGCTTCCGCGAGAACCTGCTGGTGCAGCCCGAGGTCTCCGCCGTCATGGACGGCGCGGCGCTGGACAAGGCGATGGACCCGCAGGTCGACTTCCGCCACGTGGACACGATCTTCGCCCGCGTCTTCGGCTGAGACCCGGCGCAGGCCCCTCACCGGGCCTGCGTCCCCCTGATCATCGCCCGGGACAAGGAAGCCGAGCCTGACCGAGCTCTATATCGACGCCGATGCCTGCCCCGTCCGCGACGAGGCCTATAAGGTCGCACTGCGGCTGAACGTCCCTGTCCACGTCGTCTCGAACGGCGCGCGCGGCCTTCGCATCCCCGAGCATCCGCTGCTGCATCGCGTGATCGTGACCGAGGGCGCGGATGTCGCCGACGACTGGATCGCCGAGCGCATGACCGCCCGCGACGTCTGCATCACCCAGGACATTCCGCTCGCCGCGCGCTGCCTGGAGAAAGGCGCGGCCGCGCTGAACTCCAAGGGGCGCCCCTGGACCACGGACAATATCGGCGGCGCCCTGGCCGGCCGCGCCGTGGCCGAGCACCTGCGCTCCACCGGCGACCGCACGGGGGGGGCCGCGGCGATGACCCAGGCCGACCGCTCGCGCTTCCTCTCGACGCTGGACACCATGCTCCAGGCCGCGATGCGCGGCCCGGCGCCTAAGATGCGGATCCCGCCCGGCGGATTTTAAGCCCCGGCGGATTTCGACCGCATTTCCGCCTCGCTGCCGCGATGCCCTAAGCTCCGGTCTGGAAGCTTCCGCCTGGCGATCCATCGCCGCGCCGGAACTTCAGTGAGGGAATTGGGCAATGCGTGGGTTTCGGGCATGGATCGTGTTGGGGGCTTTCGCCTCGCTGGTCGGCTGCGGCACGCCGCCCTCCGGCGACACGCTGGGCGGAGCCCCGGCCGTCCCCGGCTTTGGCGATCCAGCCTACGCAACGCCCGCCGATCCTGGCTTCGTGGCCCCGACCTACACCTCGCCGGGCCGCTCCCCGTCCCGTGCCTCCGATCCCGAATCCGTTCGTCGTTATATGGATTCGATGAATGAGCGCCTGAACCGCGCCCGGGCCGGAGGCGGACAGCCGCCCCGCCACGCCGAGGAGGCCAGCCCGGCGCGGCATTCTCCCCGAGCGGCGCAGCATTCGCGGCATGCACCCGCCCCTTCATCGACGGCGCGACGGGCTACGCCCACCCCCCATGCCGCCACGCCGGCGCGGTCCCATTCGCAGGTCACGTCCCATCCTCCCGCCCCCCCGCCGCGCGCGACGCCGCGGCGGCATCCCGGTTGAGGAAAAGCGCAGAAATTTGGCGCAATCGCGCCATGGTTCCGCCATTGCGGTCTTCCCATATGAAGACGACGAAGAAGCGTCGGGAAAGACGTAGATCCAACCCGCGCATCGCTTCCGAGTTGAAGATGCTGCGACACCCCTGCATCAGGCACCCCCGCTTCGACAGGCAAGCTTCGCAGCCCCGGAGGAACAAGCCATGCGCCGGTTTCGCGCTCTGGCGGTACTGGGCCTGATGGCGTCGCTGGTCGGCTGCGCGCCCTATTACGGGCCGGGCTATGGCGGCCCCGTCTATGGCGGTGGTGGCGCCGGCTATGTAGGTGGCCCTGTCTATGCCGGCGGCTATGTCGCGCCAGCCTATGGTTACGGTTATGGCGGCGGCTATGGCTACGGCGGTGCGCGCTATTACGGTGGTGGGCCGCGCTATTATGGCGGCGGCCCACGCTACATCGCCCCTGCGCCGCGCAGCTATGGCTGGGCGGGTCCCCGGCCGGGTGGCTGGGGCGGGGGCGGAGGCTATCGTGGCGGCCCTGTCCTGAGCGGTGGTGGATATCGTGGCGGCGGCGGCGGCGGCGGTGGATACCGCGGCGGTGGCGGCGGGCACCACGGGCGCCGCTGACGTGACAAATTGCCACGCTTCCGCCACCAAGGCGGTGCTACATTCGAGGGAATGAAGGAGGACAATCCAATGCGGATGATCCGGAATGTGATGATGGCCAGCCTCGCCGCCCTCGGCGTCGGGGCGGGTGCTGCCCAGGCCCAGTGGATCGAGAAGCCCCCGGCTTACTACGCGCCGCCGCCTCCGGCCTATTACGCGCCGCCGAGGGTCTATGTCCCGCCGGTGCCGGTCTACGTGCCGCCGCCCATCTTCGTGCCGCCGCCGCGCTACTACGCGCCGCGCCCGTATTACGGATATGGATACGGCTACGGCCGTCCCTATGGCCGGCCCTACGGGTATGGCGGCTATGGCCGCCGCTGGTAGTCGGGAGCGGCGGAGGCCGCCGAACTGAGGGCGGTCTGGCCGGCTGATCCGGCATAGCTTTCCGCGCCCTGGCGATATCGCCAGGGCGCGTTCTGTTTTATCAGTCCCAGATGTGCACCGTGATCCTGCTGCGCCGCCCCGGTGCCGCCTGGCCCCTGCTTCTGGCCGCCCATCGCGACGAGCGGATCGACCGCCGATGGGACCGCCCGGCCGAGTTCTGGCCCGGCATCCTGGGCGGGCGCGACGCCACGGCCGGCGGCACCTGGATGGCGATGAACCGATCCGGCGTGGTCGCCGCCGTCCTCAACCGGCCGGGCAGCCTTGGCCCCGCGCCGGACAAGCGATCGCGTGGCGAGCTGCCCCTGATCGCGCTCGAATCCGCCACGGCCACCGAGGCCGCTTCGGCCATCGGTCGATTGGACGCGGGACTCTACCGCACCTTCAATCTCGTCATCGCCGATGCCCGGACGGCCTGGTTCGTCGCAGGCCTGGGGAGCGGCGCGCCGGAGGTGACGGAACTGCTGGAGGGCATCTCGATGGTCACGGCCCATCCGCCCAACGACCTCGCGAGCCCCCGCACCGCGCGGCACCTGCCCCGCTTCCGCGCCGCACCTCCGCCCGAGCCGCCGGACTGGTCCAGCTGGTCCGCGCTGCTCGCCGATTCCGAGGGCGGCCCGGGCGAGGCGCTGAATGTCCCACCGCTCGGCGGCTTCGGAACGGTCTGCGCCTCGTTGCTGGGCCTTGCCCAGGACGGACGCAAGGAGTGGCTTTTCGCGCCGGGCCCGCCGGACCGCACGGCCTTCGCCGGGCTTACGCTGCCCTGATCCGCGTGGCACGCATGGGCAAGCCTGCTATATGCCCAAATCACGAGATGAAGGACCATCACCATGGCTCGCCGACGCCAGATCTATGAGGGCAAGGCCAAGATCCTCTTCGAGGGTCCGGAGCCGGGCACGATCGTTCAATACTTCAAGGATGACGCCACCGCCTTCAACGCCCAGAAGAAGGGCATCATCACCGGCAAGGGTGTGCTCAACAACCGCATCAGCGAATACCTGATGGTCCGGCTTGGCGAGATCGGCATCCCCACGCATTTCATTCGCCGCCTCAACATGCGCGAGCAGCTCGTGCGCGAGGTGGAGATCATTCCGCTCGAGGTCGTGGTGCGCAACGTCGCCGCCGGCTCCATGGCCACGCGCCTGGGCATCGCCGAAGGCACGCGCCTGCCGCGCTCGATCATCGAGTATTACTACAAGAACGACGCTCTGCAGGACCCGATGGTCAGCGAGGAGCACATCACCGCCTTCGGCTGGGCCGCTACGCACGACCTGGACGACATGGTGCAGCTCGCGCTGCGGGTGAATGACTTCCTGACCGGCCTGCTGCTGGGCGTCGGCATCACGCTGGTCGACTTCAAGCTGGAATTCGGCCGGCTCTACGAGAACGACGAGATGCGCATCGTCCTCGCCGACGAGATCAGCCCCGACAATTGCCGCCTGTGGGACAGCAAGACCGGCGAGAAGATGGACAAGGATCGCTTCCGCCGCGACCTCGGCAAGGTCGAGGAAGGCTATCAGGAAGTGGCGCGCCGCCTCGGCATCCTGCCCGAGGCCGGCATCCGGGACGTCAAAGGTCCGGAGCAGATGCAGTAATGTCGACACGAGTTTCGCGAGGGATCGCATGACCAAACTGAAAGTGACCGTCTTCCCCAAGGCCGGCGTGCTGGACCCCCAGGGGAAGGCGATCGAGCGCGCGCTCGGCGGCCTCGGCTTTACCGGCGTGGGCGAGGTCCGCACCGGCAAGGTCATGATCGTCGAAACCGCCGAGACGGATGCCGCGAAGGCCAAGGCCGCCGGCGAGGAGATGGCGCGCAAGCTGCTCGCCAACACCGTCATCGAGAGCTTCACCGTGGAGATCATGTGATCACGCGCGAAACCTCGCTGCGCTGGTTCATCATCGTCACGGCCGTCTTCACGTCCTGGCGGTTGCTGACCACGGTCGCCTGGCTGGCCTTCGGCCCGGGATTGGGGCCGACGCATCCGCTGACGCAGATCTTCTTCTACCTGTCGCTTGCCTTCCTCGGCGGGTTGTTCTGGCCGATCAGCTTCTTCATCGATGGGCTGTCCAACCCCTTCGGCTGGTTCTTTCCGCCATGGTGAAGGCCTCGGTCTTCCTCATGGTCGTGCTGACCGTCCTCGTCTTCATTGGGATGCGCTGGCGCGAGCGGAGGATGACCGCCGCCAAGCCCGCGGTGCGGATCGGCTGGCTTGCCGGCAAGCGCGCCAGCTTCGATCGCTGGGTCACGGCCGCCGCCATCGCGGCGGTGGGCACGACGCTGCTGCTCGGCGGCCTGCACTGGCTGCGGGTCTGGCGGGGATGATGCGGCATGGCGGTGATCTGGGCCCTGCTCGTGCTGATCGTCCTGCCCGCGGGGATCTTCTCGGCGGTCTTCGGCGCAATGGCGCTGATCGCTCTGCCCCTCGCCGTCGCGCTCGCCCTGCTGCTGCCCCGCCGCTGGATGCGCGGCCTGCCCGCGCTGACCTTGTTCTTCGGCTCGATGCTGCTGGCGCCCGTCCTGATGATGGCGGGCCTGGCCCTCTCCGCCCTGGCCGAGAAGCCCATCACCTGGGAGCCCCTCGAATGGCGCCCCATCGATCACGCTCGGCTGCCCGGCGCCGCCTGGCACCACCTCTTTCCCGTTCGCTCCAGCAGCCGTGAGGACATGACCCCATGAAGGCTTCCATCGTTGTCTTCCCCGGAACCAATCGCGAGCGCGACATGGCGATCGCGCTCGAGCGCACCACCGGCCGCAAGCCGACCATGCTCTGGCATCGCGACGCCGAGCTGCCCACCGGCACCGATCTCGTGGTGCTGCCCGGCGGCTTCTCCTATGGCGACTACCTGCGCTGCGGCGCGATGGCCGCGCAGTCGCCCATCATGGCGGCGGTGCGCGCCCATGCCGAGCGCGGCGGCCATGTGCTGGGCGTGTGCAACGGCTTCCAGATGCTGACCGAGGCCGGGCTGCTGCCGGGCGCGCTGCTGCAGAACGCCTCGCTGCGCTTCCTGGCGATGAACTGCCAGATGCGGGTCGAGCGTGCGGACACGGCCTTCACGCATCACTTCCAGCGCGGCCAGGTCTTCGGCGCGACCATGGCCCATGGCGACGGCAACTACTTCTGCGACGCCGAGACCCTGGCCCGCCTGGAGGGCGAGAACCTCGTCGCCCTGCGCTACGAGGGCGGGAACCCGAATGGCAGCCTCAACGCCATCGCCGGCATCCTGTCGCCCAACCTGCGGGTGATGGGGCTGATGCCGCATCCGGAGAACTGCGTGGACCCGCTGGTCGGCGGGACGGATGGGCTGCCGATGTTCACCTCGCTCGCCGAGAGCTTCGCCGCGGCCTGAAAACCGGGTGGGAGGCACGGCCTCCCACCCCTCCGCGCTGAAAGCGTGCGGGCCATGAGCTTTCGGACGCTGGACAACCCCGGCGCGCGGCCCGAAATACAGCCATGGCCTCCGTCCCTCCCCTCGCCCCCGAACGTGCCACGCAGCTCGCCGCCGAGTTCGGCCTCAAGCCGGACGAATACGCCCGCGCGCTCGCCATTCTCGGCCGTGACCCGACCCTTGCCGAGCTCGGCATCTTCTCCGTCATGTGGAGCGAGCACTGCTCCTACAAGTCCAGCCGCGTCTGGCTGAAGGAGCTGCCGACCAAGGCCCCCTGGGTCCTCGTCGGCCCCGGCGAGAATGCCGGCGTCATCGAGATCGGCGAGGGCCTGGCCGCCGTCTTCAAGATGGAATCCCACAACCACCCGAGCTTCATCGAGCCCTATAACGGCGCCGCGACCGGCGTGGGCGGCATCCTGCGCGACGTCTTCACCATGGGCGCGCGCCCCATCGCCAACCTCAACGCGCTGCGCTTCGGCGACCCCAAGCTGCCCAAGACGCGCCAGGTGATGGACGGCGTCGTGCGCGGCATCGGCGGCTACGGCAATTGCGTGGGCGTCCCCACCGTGGGCGGCGAGGTGAACTTCCATCCCGCCTACAACGGAAATCCGCTCGTCAATGCGATGACGGTCGGCATCCTCAAGGCCGACCGCATCTTCACCGCGGCCGCCACGGGCCTGGGCAACGCCGTGGTCTATGTCGGCTCCAAGACCGGGCGTGACGGCATCCACGGCGCCACCATGTCCTCCACCGAGTTCTCGGCGGACAGCGAGGAGAAGCGCCCCACCGTCCAGATCGGCGACCCCTTCGCGGAGAAGCTGCTCATCGAGGCCTGCCTGGAGCTGATGGCGACCGACGCCATCGTCGCCATCCAGGACATGGGCGCGGCCGGGCTGACCTCCTCGGGCGTCGAGATGGCCGGCAAGGGCGGCATGGGCGTCGAGCTCGACATGGACCATGTCCCCCAGCGGGAGGAGGGCATGTCGGCCTATGAGATGATGCTGTCCGAGAGCCAGGAGCGCATGCTCATGGTGCTCAAGCCGGGCCGCGAGGAACTGGCCGAGGCCATCTTCCGTAAATGGGAGCTGGACTTCGCGATCATCGGCCGCCTGACCGATACGGGCCGCATCGTGATCCGCCACAAGGGTCTCGTCGAGGCCGATATCGAGCTGGCGCCGCTGGAATCCGAGGCGCCGCTCTACCGCCGCCCCACGGCCGAGACGCCCAAGCTGCCCGTCATCAACTCGGGCGACGTGGCGAACCCGGTCAGCCTGCTGGACGCGTTGAAGACCCTCGTCGCCTGCCCCGACCTCTGCTCGCGCCGCTGGATCTGGGACCAATACGACGCCCAGGTCGGCGGCCAGACGGCCAAGCGCCCCGGCCAGGCGGATGCCGCCGTGGTCCGCATCGAGGGCCATGTCCGCGCCCTTGCCATGACCACGGACTGCACGCCGCGCTATTGCCAGGCCGACCCCGAGGCCGGTGGCATGCAGGCCGTGGCCGAGGCCTGGCGCAACATCACGGCCGTGGGCGCCCTGCCCCGCGCCATCACCGACAACATGAACTTCGGCAATCCCGAGAAGCCCGAGATCATGGGCCAGTTCGCCTCGGCCGTGCGCGGCATGGGCGCGGCCTGCCGGGCGCTCGACTTCCCGGTGATCAGCGGCAACGTCTCGCTCTACAACGAGACCGAGGGCCGCGCGATCCTGCCCACCCCCGCCATCGGCGGCGTGGGCGTGCTGGAGGATGTGGCCCAGGCGGTGGGCCTCGGCCTGCCCGAGGGCACGGATCTGGTGCTGATCGGCGAGACGGCCGGCTGGCTCGGCCAGTCGCTCTGGCTGCGCGAGATCGCCGGCCAGGAGGCGGGCGCGCCCCCGCCGGTGGATCTGGCCGCCGAGCGCCGCAACGGCGACTTCGTGCGCGCCGAGATCCTCGCCGGCCGCGTGGCCGCCTGCCACGACTGCGCCGATGGCGGGTTGCTCGTGACGGTGGCCGAGATGTGCATGGCCACGGGCGTCGGCGCGACGCTCCGGGCCTCGGGCGACCACGGCTTCTGGTTCGGTGAGGACCAGTCCCGCTACGTCGTCGCCACGGCGGATGGCGCGGCACTTCTCGCAGCTGCGAAGTCAAACGGCGTTCCAGCCCTTGCCCTCGGACGTTCGGGCGGGAAAACTCTGGTGATTCCGGGCGGCGATGCCATATCGGTGGATGAACTGACGGCAGCGAACGAAGCCACGCTGCCGGAACTGATGCGGGGAATGTGAGCGAATGGCGATGCAGCCGGCCGAAATCGAGGCCTTGATCAAATCCGCCATGCCGGACGCGCATGTGGCGATCGAGGACCTGGCCGGCGACGGTGACCATTATGCGGCCACGGTCGTCTCCGAATCTTTCCGCGGTCTGTCGCGGGTGAAACAGCACCAGCTGGTCTATGCGGCCCTCCAGGGCCGCATGGGCGGCGTGCTGCATGCCCTCGCGCTCCAGACCAGCGCGCCCGAGTGATCATTCGACAAGGAACCGACAGATGACGACCGTGACCGAGCGCATCGAAGCCGAGATCAACGCCAACCCCGTGGTGCTCTACATGAAGGGCACGCCGGTCTTCCCGCAATGCGGGTTCTCAGCGCGGGTCGTGCAGATTCTCAGCCATGCGGGCGTGCCCTTCAAGGGCGTGAACGTCCTCGAGGACGCCGAGATCCGCGAAGGCATCAAGGCCTATACCAACTGGCCGACCATCCCTCAGCTCTATGTCGGCGGCGAGTTCGTCGGCGGCTGCGACATCGTGATGGAGATGTTCCAGTCGGGCGAGTTGCAGACGCTGATGCAGGACAAGGGCATCGCGACCAAGACCGAGGCCTGAGGCCTCACTCCACACCTGCGGGGCGGCGAGCACGTCCCGCAGGCCATTGAGGCCCGAGGCACAGGCAAGCCACGCGCGAGGTTGAGTTTATCCCTCGCCCGGCATTTCGTAGCTGCGCCCGACCGCCGGCTGGCCGCGTCTACCCCGGCCTTGGAAATTGCCGCGTGATCCGCTCAGCGCGTTGCGCAGCGGCAGAACGACACAGGCCTGATCAAATTCCCCACCACCGATGAAGATCCAGCCCTGCGGCGCAGCCCTGCGCCCCGGGGGCGAAGGCGCGCGTCGGGGTCCGGAGGAGCTGTCGCCGCGTCGCCCTTCGCCGAGCCCCAAAAGCAGAAAGGCGGCGCTGGGATTTCCCCCTGCGCCGCCCTCCAAAAATCCCGGACAGGCCGGAAGCGAATTAGCGCGAGTAGAACTCGACGACCAGGTTCGGCTCCATCTGCACCGGATACGGCACGTCGCTGAACTTCGGCGAGCGCAGGATCCGGCCCTTCATGGCGCGGTGATCGACCTCGAGGTACTCCGGCACGTCGCGGCCGGCTTCCTGAGCGGCATCGAGCACCATCGTCAGCTGCTTCGACTTCTCCTTGACCTCGATCACGTCGGTGTCCTTCACCGAGTAGGACGAGATGTTCAGGCGCTTGCCATTGATCGTCACGTGGCCGTGGTTCACGAACTGGCGCGCCGCGAACGGGGTCACCGCGAACTTCATGCGGTAGATGATGGTGTCCAGCCGGCGCTCCAGCAGGTCGATCAGGTTCTCGGAGGTGTCGCCCTTACGGCGCACGGCCTCGTCATAATACTTGCGGAACTGCTTCTCGCCGATGTTGCCGTAGTAGCCCTTCAGCTTCTGCTTCGCCATGAGCTGAATGCCGAAGTCGGTCGGCTTGTTCTTGCGGCGCTGGCCATGCTGGCCGGGGCCGTAGGTGCGCGCGCCCTGCTCACCCTTGCGGGGCTTGGAAACCGGGCTCTTGGCGCGGCCCCAGAGGTTTTCACCCAGGCGGCGATTGATCTTGTACTTGGAAGCGAGACGCTTGGTCATGCACGGCTTTCCCGGCAGCCTTCCGGCGCGGGACCTTCTTTGATGCGGACCCATTCTCAGGCCAGCGGATTGTCCCGGTAGTCCCTGCTCTCACGAGCAAAGCGGGCGCACGCCCCGAAGGCGTGTCCTCTTTCCCAGGAATGGGCGGGTCTTAGGCGGCGGGGTCGGGCTTGTCAAACCAGGGCTCCTCCCCCTACTCCGGGCGCCATGGTCACACGCGAAGAGATCCTGATCCTGGGCCTGACGGCCGGCGTCGTCGGCAGCCTGATCGGCGGACTGATGCTGGGCATCGGCTTCATCGCCGTCTCGGAAGGCGTGCATATGGGCTGGCTGCTCGTATTGCCGGCCGCGCCCCTTGGCGGCGGCATCGGCTATATGCTGGCGCGGAAGCTGGCGAAGCAACTCGGCTAAAGCAGATCCCGGTCATGCCGCCTGGCATGACCGGGTGACGATTCTCGGAAAACAAAAGTTCCAGAGGCGATCCCTAAGGCTCGCCCCCGCCGCATCATCCCGCCACGGGTGTGCGCCGCCGGAGCAGGTAGCGGTGCCGCCCCTCCAGCACCATGACACCTGCCTGATTGTGGATGGTGCTGCGCAGCCCCACCACGCCCGTGGTCCGGTTGGTGCTCAGCTCGTCCACCTCCAGGCAGGGGTAGAGCGTGTCGCCGACCACGACCGGATGCAGGAAGCGGCTGGACTGCTCGAGGAAGGCCTTGAGCGAGTCCTCGACGAGATGCGGGAAAAGGCCGGCCCCCGCCGCCGTCTGGATCGCGACCTGATAGCCATGCGCCAGCATGTCCGACAGGCCGTGCGCCCGGCAGTATTCGCGGTCGTAATGGATCGGATGGTTGTCGCCGCTGGCCGCCTGGAACGCCAGGAAGATGGCGTCGGTCATGGTTCGGCTGGGCAGCGGGAATCGCTCGCCGATGCGGAAATCCTCGAACCAGCGCTGCTCGGCCACCATGCGGTGGCTGCGCGGATCGAAGGGGGCCGCCGGCTTGGTCGTCGGGTTCGTGCTCATTGCGTGTTCATCCCCGACCGGCGGACAACCTCGCCCCATTTGGCGATCTCCTCCCGCAGGAAGCGGCCCAGCGCCTCGGGGGGCGCCGGCTCGGCCAGCTCGGCGCCGAGTTCCGCGAAGCGCGCGCGCAGGCGCGCATCGCCCATGGCCCGCAGGGTCGCCGCATTGAGCCGCGTCACCGCCTCGCGCGGCGCGGCCGCCGGCAGGAAGAGGCCGCTCCAGGTATAGGCCTCGTAGCCGGGCACGCCGCCCTCCGCGATGGTGGGCAGCTCGGGCGCGATCTCGCCGCGCGTCAGCATGGACCAGGCGATCGCCCGGCCCATGCCCGCGCGAGCCTGCGCCAGCCCGCTGGCGGCCGCATCGAGGTAGAAGTCGATCCGCCCCGCCGCGAGATCGGTCATGGCCGGCGCGGAGCCGCGATAGGGGATATGGACCGCCTGGAGCCCCGCCATCATCAGCAGGAGCGCGGTGCCGAGATGCGGCGCGCTGCCGACGCCGGCCGAGCCATAGATCGCCTGCCCATTGCGCGACCTGATCCAGTCGAGGAAGTCCGGCACGCCGCGGACGGGCAGATCCTTGCGGACCAGCACGACGAGCGGAACCTTCGCGACCAGCGCCACGGGGGCGAAGTCGCGCTCCGTGTCGTAGGGCAGGTTCGGGAAGAGCGACGGGTTCACCGCATGGGCCACGGTGGTCAGCAGCGCGGTCAGCCCATCCGGCGCCGCCTTCGCCACGGCCTCGGTGCCGACCACGACGCCGGCGCCGGTCCGGTTCTCGACCACCACCCGCTGGTCGAGGGGCGCGGCGACATGCTCGGCCAGGATGCGGGCGAGGATATCCGTCGGGCCGCCCGCCGCATAGGGCACGATCATCCGCAGGCTCGTCGCCGCGGATTGGGCGCGCGCCAGCGAGGGGGCGGCAATCGCCCCCAGCCCGCCCGCCATCATGAGGCGTCTCTTCATGGTCGTTTCCTCTTCCTGGGTCATACCACGCCGGCGGCGCGGAAGGCTTCGATCTGCGCCGGCCCGTAGCCCAGGCCGGCAAGCACGGAATCGGTATGGGCGCCGAGGGCGGGGACATCCCCCATCACCGCCTCGACATCGCCGAAGCTGACGGGTGGGAGCATCGCCCGCACCGGGCCGACTGGCGTGCCGACCTCGCGCCAGCGATCCCGCGCCCGGAGCTGAGGATGGTCCCAGACCTCGCGCGCATCGTTCATACGGCCATTGGCGATGCCTGCCGCCTCCAGCCGCTCCGTCACGATGGCGCTGGACAGCCCGGCGAAGGCCGCTTCGATCGCCCCCGTCATCGCCTCGCGATTCCGGACGCGGGCGATGTTGGTGGCGAAGCGGGGATCGGCCGCCAGCTCGGGCCGCAGCAGCACCGAGGCGCAGAAGGCCGGCCATTCGCGGTCGTTCTGAATGCCGAAGATCACCTGCCCGTCCGCCGTGCGATGGACGCCATAGGGCGCCAGCCCCGGATGGCTGCTGGCGCGGCGCTCGGGGGGCCCTTCCCCATAGGCCGCGTGGTAGAGCGAATTGCCGAGCCACTCCGCCATCGCATCCAGCATCGCGACCTGCAGGTGGGCGCCGGCGCCGCTGTGCCCCCGCCGCACCAGCGCGCCGAGAATGCCGGAGGAGACGTACATGCCGGTGGCGATGTCCGCGGCCGAGATGCCGGCGCGGGCGGGGATTTCCGGCGTGCCGGTCACGCTCATCAGCCCGGCCTCCGCCTGGATGAGGAGGTCGTAGGCCTTGCGGCCCGCATAAGGTCCGCCCTCCCCATAGCCGGAGATGTCGCAGAGGATCAGGCCGGGATGCCGGGGGGCCAGCGCCTGGTAGGAGAGGCCCAGCCGCTCCGTCGCGCCGGGCGCCCAGTTCTGCACGAGCACATCCGTCGCACCCACGAGCCGGGACAGGATCTCCGCCGCCTCCGGCTTCTTGACGTCGAGGGTGAGGCTCTTCTTGCCCCGGTTCAGCCAGACGAAGAAGGACGACATCCCCCGGACGGCCCCGTCATAGCCGCGCGCGAAGTCACCCACGCCCGGCCGCTCGATCTTGATCACCTCGGCGCCGAGGTCGGCGAGCTGGCGGGTCGCGATGGGCGCGGCCACGGCATGCTCCAGGGCCAGCACGCGCAGGCCCGCCAAGGGCAGGTCGGGAGCACTCGGCAGGTCTTGCGGCATGTTATCGAACGTTCCTCACGGCGCGTTTCGCCGTGCAGTCTCTTCGCGCCCCTTGAAGGGGCCGGCAAACCAGTAATAGTCAGCGCACCATGAGCAAAACTCATAACCCGCGCCGTCATCCGCCCCTGAACCCCATGCGCGTCTTCGAGGCGGCCGCGCGCCATCTCAGCTTCACGCGCGCGGCGGAGGAGCTGCACGTGACCCAGGGCGCGGTCAGCCGGGCGGTCGCGGCGCTGGAGACCCATTTCGGTTTCCCCCTCTTCGAGCGGACCGGCAGCGGGCTCATCCCCTGCGAGGGCACGGCGGCCTTCGCCCGGCAGATCGGCACGGCGCTCGACCGGATGGCCGAGGCCTCGGCGGCGCTTTCCGCGCAGAGGTCGGGCGGGCGCGTGCTCGTATTGCAGGCCTATTCCGGCTTCGCCTCGCGCTGGCTGGTGCCGCGCCTGCCGGAGTTCCATGCCATGCACCCGCAGGTCGATCTGCGGCTCGCCTCCGCGCATGACCGCGCGGGTCCGGGCGCCGGCCGGTTCGACGCGCGCATCCGCTACGGCAAGGCACCCTGGCGCGGCGAGATGGCGGAGCTGCTGTTCCGCGACGAGCTGTGCCCCGTCTGCGCGCCCTCCCTGCTCGATCCGAAGGGCGCGCCCTACCCCGTCGAGGCGTTGCGCGGCCTGCCGCTCATCGCGTTGCGCTGGTTCCCCCGCGACTGGCCGGAATGGTTCACCTGCGCCGGCGTGCCCGGGATCACCGGCAAGGCTCAGCTCGTCTTCGAGGAGCTGAGCGTCGCCTACCAGGCGGCGGAAGCCGGCCATGGCATCGCGCTGGGCCAACGCCAGCACCTCGCGCGGGACCTGGAGGCGGGCACGCTCTTCGAGCCCTTCCCCCCGGTGCTGCGGCGGGAGACCGGCTACTACCTGACCTATCGCCACGAACTCGGCGCGGATCCGGCCTTCCAGGTCTTTCGGGAATGGATCCTCGGCCAAGTGGCCGCTTAGCCCTTGCGCTCCGGTAGGGCGATGAAGATCTACCCCGTCATCGGCGGCATGCAGAAGCGGAAGGCGCCCGCCTATTCCTCATCCTGCGGCAGCATGTCCTTCTCCTGCCGCCCACGGACCATGCGCCCACGCGAGAGCTCCGCCACCACGCCGTGCAGCGTGCGGACCTCCTGCTCGGTGATCTCGCCGCGCTCGAACCAGTGGCGCAGGTTGCGCACCATGCCGTCGCGCTTGGGCGCGTTGCGCAGGAAGCCGCTGGCGTCGAGCTCCTCCGTCAGGTGGCGCATGAAGTTGTCGAGCTCGCCCTTGGTGGCCACCTGGGTCTTATGCGTCTGGAGCAGGCGCGGCGGCGTCGCATCGGCGGCGACCCACCATTCATAGGCCATCACCATCACCGCCTGGGCGAGGTTGAGCGAGCTGAATTGCGGGTTGAGCGGATAGCGCACCAGCGTATCCGCCCGCGCGAGATCCTCCGCCTCCAGCCCGGCCCGTTCGGGGCCGAAGAGGATGGCCACGCGCTGCCCGCCGCCATTGATCGCGCGCAGCTCCGTCGCGGCGGCGCGGGCCGTCAGCACCGGGATGACGACGTGGCGCGGGCGCGGGCAGGTCGCAATCACGCGGTGGCAGTCGGCGACGGCCGCGTCCACCGTGTCAAAGAGCTGCGCCGCATCCAGGATGCGGTCGGCGCCCGAGGCCGCGGCCCAGGCGCGCGGCTTCGGCCAACCGTCGCGCGGCGCGACCAGCCGCAGGTGGAACAGTCCGCCATTGGCCATGGCGCGCGCCGTGGTGCCGATATTCTCCGGCAATTGCGGGCGCACGAGCACCACGATAGGGGTCTCGCCTTCCGGCGCGACCAGCGGTGCGGCGCCCTCCTCCCTCACAGGCGGGCGAGCAAGGCGCGCATCTGTGCGATCTCGGCTTCCTGTGCGGTGATGATGCCCTCGGCCAGGCGGCGCACCTCGGGGTCGCGGCCGTGGCGCAGGACGATCTGGGCCATGGCGATGGCGCCCTCGTGATGCGGGATCATGCCGGCGACGAAATCGCGGTCGGCATTGCCGGTGAGCGGGATGTCCATCGCGCCGTGCATGCGCGCATTGGCGGCACGGAACTCGGCATTGCTGGCGGGCTCGCCGGCGGCGGGTGCGGGCGCAGGCGCGCCATGGCCCGCATGCTGCGCGGCGGCAGCCGTGGGCGCGAGGGCGGCGGCGATCAAGGCGAGGCGTCGATTCATGTCATTGCTCCTGTGGGAGAGCCTTCTTGCAGCCTTCCCACGTGGGGAGGGTCAAGCGCGCTTCCACACCGTGCCGGCGGCGCTGTCTTCCAGCACCACGCCCTCGGCCAGCAGCGCGTCACGGATGCGGTCGGCCTCGGCGAAGTCGCGCGCCTTGCGGGCAGCGGCGCGGGCGGCGATGGCGGCCTCGATGGCCTCGCCGTCTAGTCCGCCCTGCAGCCAGGCCCTGGGATCGCCCTGCGCCACGCCGAGCAGCGCGCCCGCCTCGCGGAAGGCGGCCGCCGCCTGCCCCGGCACCAGCGACCAGGACTTCCCGGCCCGCCCCAGCACGGCGGCGGAGGAACCGCCGACCGTCGCCGCGTTCTCCAGGGTGCGCAGGTCGCGCAGACGGGACAGCGCCAGCGGCGTGTTCAGGTCATCCTGCAGCGGCTCCAGCGCCCAGGCCGCCATCTCGGTGATGACGGCCGCCTCGGAGACGGCGGGCGCGCGGGCGAGCATGGCGTAGCTGTCGTCCAGCTCCTGCTTGGCCTCGTCGAGCGCGGCCTGGTTGTAGTCCAGCGCGGAGCGATAATGCGTGCGCAGCAGCAGCAGCCGGAAGGCCTCGCCGACCCAGGGGCCCTGGGCGAGGATATCGCGCAGCGTGAAGAAATTGCCCACGCTCTTGGACATCTTCTCGCCGTCCACCAGCAGCATGCCGTTGTGCAGCCAGGTGTGCGCCATGAAGGGCGTGCCGAAGGCGCCGCGCGACTGCGCGACCTCGTTCTCGTGATGCGGGAAGAGCAGGTCCGCCCCGCCGCCATGGATGTCGAACTGCTCGCCCAGATGCTTCCAGGACATGGCCGAGCACTCGATGTGCCAGCCCGGGCGGCCGCGGCCCCAGGGGCTGTCCCAGCCGGGCGTGTCCGCGTGGCTGGGCTTCCAGAGCACGAAGTCGCCGGGGTCGCGCTTATAGGGCGCGACGTCGATGCGCGCGCCGGCCAGGAGCTCGTCCTGGTTGCGGCCCGAGAGCTTGCCGTAATCGGCGAAGCTGCCGACGCTGAAGAGCACGTGGCCCTCCGCCGCATAGGCATTGCCGTTCGCGATGAGCTTCTCGATCAGTGCGATCATCTCGGCGATATGGCCGGTGGCGGTCGGCTCCACATCGGGGGGGATATTGCCGAGCGCGGCCATGTCGGCCTGGAAATCGGCCGTGGTGCGCGAGGTGATGGCCGAGATCGGCTCGCCGGATTCCCGGGCGCGCGCGTTGATCTTGTCGTCCACGTCCGTGATGTTCCGCGCGTAGGTCACGCGCGGATAGATGCGCCGCAGCAGCCGCGCCAGCACGTCGAAGACAACGACCGGACGCGCATTGCCCAGATGGGCGAGGTCATAGACGGTCGGGCCGCAGACGTAGAGCTTCACATGCTCCGGATCGAGCGGACGGAACTCTTCCTCGCGCCGCGTCAGGCTGTTGTGGAAGCGAAGGGTGCTCATGCGGAAAGTCTCTCGGCGACGCGCGCGCGTCCCATCAAAGGAAGCAGGGTCTTGAGGTCGGGGCCGTGATCCTCGCCGGTCAGCGCCAGGCGCAGCGGCATGAAGAGCGCCTTGCCCTTGCGGCCGGTGGCGGTCTTCAGCAGGTCGGTCCAGGCGCCCCAGGTGTTGGCGTCGAAGGGCTCGGCGGGCAGCATGTCCAGCGCCTGGGCGAGGAAGGGCGCTTCCTCCGGCTGCTCGATGGGCGCGATATGGCCGCGCACCACGTCCCACCAATGCTTGGCCTCGGGCATGAGGTCGAGATTGCCGCGCACCGCGTCCCAGAAATGGGCATCGGCGCCGGGCGGCAGATGCGGCTTGGCTTCGGCGAAGGGCATGCCGTGCAGCAGCTTGCGGTTCAGCGCCAGCATCTGGCGCGGATCGAAGCGCGGCGAGGAATGCGAGACGGCCGAAAGGTCGAAGGCTTCCAGCAGCTCCTCGGGCTTGGCCGGACGCGCGTCATGCGAGGTACCGAGCGCGCCGAGATAGCCGGTGATCGTCGCCGCCTCCACGCCGTCGCGCCGCAGCTGGCGCAGCGAGAGCGAGCCGATGCGCTTGGAGAGCGGGCCGCCATCGGCATCCGTCAGCAGCGGCAGATGCGCGAAGTGCAGCCACTTGCCGCCGAGCGCGCGCCAGATGTCGAGCTGCACGCCGGTATTGGTGATGTGATCCTCGCCGCGCACCACATGGGTCACGCCGGTCTCGAGGTCGTCCACCACGGAGGTGAAGGTGTAGAGCGGTGAGCCGTCGGCGCGGATCAGCACCGGATCGCTGACCGCCGAGAGCTTCACCGAGCGGCGGCCCAGCACGCCGTCATCCCAGTCGATGCTGGAACCGGCCAGCTTGAAGCGCCAATGCGGGCGCTTGCCGTTCTCCATCGCGCGGGCGAGCTGCTCCTCGGTCATCTTCAGCGCGGCGCGGTCGTAGAGCGGCGGGCGGCCCTGCTTCATGCGGAGCTCGCGCTTGTAGTTGAGCTCCTCCTCCGTCTCGAGGCAGGGATAGAGATGGCCGCTCTTCTTCAGCCGCTCCGCCGCCGCCTCGTAGAGGGCGAGGCGGTCGGACTGGCGGAACATGCTGTCCCAATCCAGGCCGAGCCAGCGGAGGTCCTCCTCGATCGCATGGGCGTATTCCGCCTTGCTGCGCCCGGTGTCGGTGTCGTCCAGGCGCAGCACCAGCTCGGCGCCGAGCTTGCGCGCGACCAGCCAGTTGGCGAGCGCGATGCGCGCATTGCCGACGTGGAGATGGCCCGTGGGCGAGGGTGCGAAACGGAGCTTCATTCTTCGGTCTCCGCTTCGTCGCCGTCGTCGTCTTCTTCGGCAGCGAGCTTACGTGGGTCGATCATGCGCCAGTTGCGGTCTTCACGGTCGCGCGGCGGGGTCGCGGCGAAGTCGGCCAGTTCGTTGCCGCTGTTCCAGCCGCCCTCGATGGCACGGCCCTCGGCATCGGTGATCACCGCGTCCTCGCCGAAGGCGAACCAGGCCTCGCGCGCGGCCTCGGCATTGCCGCCGCGAGGGCGGCATATTTCCATGGAATCGCGCACGTAACGGCGCGCGAAGGAATTGGCGTGGGCAAGCGAGGTGAAGTCGCGCACCGTCTCCAGCGGCTCGGAGCCGTTGGCGCCGGAGAGGTCCATGATGCGGACCTCGATGCCGTCGGCCTTGCCGAGGATTTCGTCCGTGATGTTCAAGAGATCAGTCCGGTAAAGCCATTGGTGATGGGGTAGCGGCGGTCGCGGCCGAAGGCGCGGCGGCCGATCTTCACGCCCGGAGGCGCCTGGCGGCGCTTGTACTCCGCGCGGTCCAGCAGCTTCCACACGCGCAGGATCAGCGCGCGCTCGAAGCCCTGGGCGACGAGGTCGTCCACGCTGCGCTCTTCCTCGACGAGGCCGTTCAGGATCGCGTCCAGCACCTCGTAGGGCGGCAGCGTGTCCTGGTCCTTCTGGTCGTGCTTGAGCTCGGCGCTGGGCGGCTTGGTGATGACGCGCTCGGGCATGGCAGGCCCCTGGGGGCCGAGCGCGCCTTCCGGCACGTTCGCGTTGCGCCAGCGGCAGACGGCGAAGACGTCGGTCTTGTAGACGTCCTTCAGAACGGAATAGCCGCCGCACATGTCGCCATAGATGGTGGCGTAGCCGGTGCTCATCTCGCTCTTGTTGCCGGTCGTCAGCAGCATGTTGCCGAACTTGTTCGACAGCGCCATGAGCGTGACGCCGCGGATGCGCGACTGGAGGTTCTCCTCCGTGATGTCGGGCTCGCGATTGCCGAAGGTCGGCGCCAGCATCGCCTCGTAGGCCGCCATGGCAGGGCCGATGGGGATGGTGTCGTAATGGATGCCCAGCAGCCGCGCGCATTCGGCCGCATCCTCCAGGCTCTCCTGGCTGGTATAGGGCGAGGGCATCATGACCGCGCGCACGCGCTCGGGCCCCAGCGCATCGGCGGCGACGGCGGCCGAGATGGCGGAGTCGATGCCGCCGGAAAGGCCCAGCACCACGCCGGGGAAGCCGTTCTTCTCCACATAGTCCCGCAGGCCGAGCACCATGGCGGCATAGATCTGCGCGTCACGGTCGAGCGGCGCGGGGATGGGCTGCGGGGCGCAGTGCCAGCCCTCGGCCTCGCGCGACCAGTCGGTGATCGTCAGCGCCGCCTGGAAGGAGGGCATGCGCACGGCCAGGCTGCGATCGGCGTTGAGCACGAAGCTCGCGCCGTCGAAGACCAGCTCGTCCTGGCCGCAATTCTGGTTGAGGAAGACGAAGGGCAGCCCCGTCTCCACCACCCGCGCCACGGCGAGATCCACGCGCGACTGCGCCTTGTCGATCTCGAAGGGCGAGCCGTTGATGGAGAGCAGCAGCTCCGCCCCGCTCTCGCTCAGCGTCTCGGCGACGGCGGGGAACCACCAGTCCTCGCAGATCATCAGCCCGATCCGGACGCCGCGGAACACCACGGGGCCCGGTGCAGGGCCGGCATCGAAGACGCGCTTGTCGTCGAAGACGCCGTAATTGGGCAGCTCGTGCTTGGCGCGGCGGGCGACGATCTTGCCGCCGTCCAACAGGAAGGCCGCGTTGTAGAGCTTGTCGCCATCCTGCCAGGGACCGCCGACGATCAGGCCGGGGCCGCCATCGGCCGTCTCGGCGGCCAGGGCCGCGATCTCGGCCTCGGCCATGGCGCGGAAGGCGGGCTTGAGCACCAGATCCTCCGGCGGATAGCCGGCGATGCTGAATTCGGGCGTGACCAGCAGGTCCGCGCCGGCGGCGGCGGCCTCGGCCCGCAAGGCGCGGATCTTCGCGGCATTGGCGCGCAGTTGACCCTCGTGAGGGTTCATCTGCGCCAGGGCGATGCGGATGCGGTCGGTCATGCTCAGGAAGTAAGCGGGCGGCGGTAAAGGGTCAACGAGGCTTGCGAGCGGGGCCGACCACCCCGGCGGTCATGCCCGGCCCGATATCCGCCCAGCCGTCAGGCCCCCGCAGTCAAACCCCAGCCGTCAGACCCCGGAGTGGCCGTTCCGGCGCCGGCCGTCCCGCAGCAGGAACTCGCGGCCGACCTTCACCCGCGCCGTGCCGTCGTAATCGACGATATCGGCCGTGGCGTAGGTCTCGCTCCAGCTATTGGGGATGAAGCTGCCGGTGCCGACGACGTCGACCGGCGCATGCGCCTCGTTCATCACCCGGCACTTGCTGACCGAGAAGCCCGAGGAGGCGACGATGCGAACCTTGTCGAAGCCCGCCGCGTCCAGCGCCTCGCGCGTGCGCCAGATGGCGGCGGCGGAAACGCCCGTGCCGACCAGGTGCCGCAGCTCGGAATCGCTGCGATAGCGGCGGATGGCCGCCGGCGCGTGGCGCTCCAGCACGGCATAGCTCTCGGCCGGGTCCAGCCCCTCGAGGAAGCGGCCGCCATGGGTGTCGAGCCGCACGGCGAGGCGGCCGGCGGCGGCGTGCTCGGGGAAGCGCCGCGCCACGGAGAGCGCATCGGTGATCTCCATGCCGAAGTAGTCGACCAGCACGGTCAGCGGCTCGTCCGGATAGGTCGCGTGGAACATCTCGGCGGCGCGCAGGGTGGAGCCGGCATAGCCGATCAGGGCATGCGGCATGGTCCCGCGCCCGGTCCTGCTGCCGAACCAATGGGCCGTCGCGTCATTGGCATTGCCGATGAAGCCCTTGGCCCCCTCGCGCTTGGCCGCCGCGCTGCCGACCGAGGCCGCATAGGCCATCATGTCCTGCATCTCGAAGCCGGCGCAGTGGCGGGCATCCATGGCGAGGAAGGCCGCCTCGGGCAGCTCCAGGCACATCTGATAGGCGTTGTGTGCGGCCACGCAGGGCGGGCCGAGCTTCTGGAGGTAGAGCGTCTCCAGATCGGTCAGGGCCGCGAAGGAACCGGTGAGGTAGAGCAGTGGATCGCCCGCGCCCACCCAGGTCCCTTCCGGGTATTTCAGCTCGATCTCGAACGGCGTGCCGCGCGCCTGAGCGACCGTCTGCAGCCATTCCACGGCGATGCGCGGCGCCGAGATCACCGGGCGCCGCAGGAAGACCGCATATGTCACCCGGCTGTCGCCGAACTTCTCGACGATGGCGCGGGTCCGATTGAAGTAGCTGTCGGTCCGCGCCGTGATGTCGCGCTCGAGTTCCGGCCGCGCGGCCTTGCTCACTGCGCGGCCTGCACCATCGGGCGCTCCGGCCGCTGGCGGTGGGCCTTCAGCTCCTCGGCGATGAGGAAGGCCAGCTCCAGCGACTGCTCGGCATTGAGCCGCGGGTCGCAGAAGGTGGCGTAGTTCTCGCCGAGATCCGCCGGGGTGAGCCGGTGGGCGCCGCCGATGCACTCGGTGACGTTGTTGCCGGTCATCTCGACATGGACGCCGCCCGCGATGGCCCCCTCGCCCGCCATGACGTCGAAGAAGCGCCGCACCTCGGAGAGGATCGCGTCGAAGCTGCGCGTCTTGTAGCCGTTCTGGGTGGTGGTGTTGCCGTGCATCGGGTCGGTCAGCCAGACCACCTGACGCCCGGCTGCCGTCACCGCCCGCACCAGCGGGGCCAGCTTGGCCTCGACCTTCTCATGGCCCATGCGGGCGATGAGGGTCAGGCGGCCGGCCTCGTTCTTCGGGTTCAGGATCTCGGTCAGGCGCAGAAGGTCGTCGATCTCCATGCTCGGTCCGACCTTCATCCCGATCGGGTTGGCCACGCCGCGCAGGAACTCGACATGCGCGCCGTCGAACTGCCGCGTGCGGTCGCCGATCCAGAGGAAGTGCGCCGAGCAGGCATAGGTCTTGCCGAGATGGGTCGAGCTCTCGCGCGTCAGCGCCTCCTCATAGGGGAGGAGCAGGCTCTCGTGGCTCGTGTAGAAGGCCGTCTCGCGGATCTGCGGGGCGTTGTCGCTGCTCATGCCGCAGGCGGCCATGAAGCTCAGCGTCTCGTCGATGCGCGACGCCAGGCCCTCATACTGCTTGGACAGCGGCGAGCGCGCCACGAAGTCGAGGTTCCAGCGATGGACCTGGTGCAGATCGGCGAAGCCGCCGGTCGCGAAGGCGCGCAGCAGGTTCAGCGTCGCCGCCGACTGGAGGTAGGCGAACTCCATCCGCGCCGGATCGGGCGAACGGGCGGCCTCGGTGAAGGCGGCGCCGTTAATGATGTCGCCGCGATAGGAGGGCAGCGTCACGTCGCCGACCTTCTCCACGTCCGACGAGCGCGGCTTGGCGAACTGGCCGGCCATGCGGCCGAGCTTCACCACCGGCATGCCGGCGCCGAAGGTCAGGACGACCGCCATCTGCAGCAGCACCTTGAAGGTGTCGCGGATGGTGTCGGCGCGGAAATCCGCGAAGCTCTCCGCGCAGTCGCCCCCTTGGAGGACGAAGGACTGGCCTAGGGAAGCTGAGGCGAGCGCGGCCTTGAGTCGCTCGCACTCGCCTGCAAAAACGAGGGGCGGAAAGGTCGCGACCTTGGCCTCCATCGCGGCCAGGGCCGCGGGATCGGTATAATCCGGCACTTGCCGGATGGGCATCTGCCGCCAGGAGGCGGGGCGCCAGTCGCGCGCCATGGCACGAACTCCAAGGTAATGGGCTGGTGAGGTTACGGCAGGATCACCGCAAACGCTACTCGGCGGCGGCTTTCTCAGGTTGGGCGGCAGGCATGCCCGCCACGCGGGTCCGCGTGCGCAGCGTGACGAACTCTTCGGCGGCCGTCGGGTGGATGCCGATGGTGCGGTCGAAATCCTGCTTGGTCGCGCCCATCACCACGGCGATGCCGATGCCCTGCATGATCTCGGCCGCGTCCTCGCCCAGCATATGGGCGCCGACGATCTTCTGGCTCTTCTGGTCCACGATCAGCTTCATCAGGGTCTTGCGGCCCTCGCGCTTGCTGATGGTGTGGCGCATGGGCGTGAACTTGCTGACATAGACGTCCACCGGCCCGCGCTTGGCGGCCTCCTCCTCCGACAGCCCCACCGTGCCGATGGGCGGCGAGGTGAAGATGGCGGTCGGCACGTTCTCGTAGCTCGCGCGGCGCGGATTCTTGCCGAAGAGCGTGTCGGCCAAAGCATGGCCCACCGCCGTCGCCATGGGGGTGAGGTTGATGCGGTCGATCACGTCGCCGAGCGCGTAGATGTGCGGCACGTTGGTCGCGTGGTCGTCATCCACCGGGATGGCGCCGTTCGGCTTCACGGTCACGCCGGCCTTCTCCAGGCCGAGGCCGCGGGTATTCGCCTCGCGTCCCGTGCAGAAGAAGACGGCGTCCACCTCGCGCATGAAGTTGTTGGTGAGGGTGAGCATCAGCTGGCCGTCCACCCGGGTGATGCGCGTCGGCGCGCAGCCGGAGCTCATGACGATGCCCTGGGCCGTCATGGCCTCGGTCACGGCCAAGCGGACGTCGCCATCGAAGCCGCGCAAGGGCTGCTCGGCGCGGAAGAAGACCTCGACCTCCGCGCCCAGCCCGCGCAGCAGGCAGGCGAATTCCAGGGCGATATAGCCCGAGCCGATGACGGCGATCTTCTTCGGCAGCTCCGGCAGGGTGAAGAGCCCGTCCGAGATCATGCCCAGCTCGGCGCCGGGGATGTCGAGGCGCGTGGCGGTGCCGCCGGTCGCGATCACGATGCGCTCGGCCGTCACGACCTGGTCGCCGACCTGCAGCGTGTGGTCGTCGATGAAGGTGGCGCGCGCGTCGAAGCTGGTGACGCCGGCGCCGGCCAGCATGCGGCCATAGATGCCGGAGAGCCGCGCCACCTCGCCGTCGCGGGCGGCGGCGAGCTTCTTCCAGTCGTGGCCGTGATTCTCGATGTTCCAGCCGAAGGCCGCGGCGTCTTCCGCCCATTGGCCGTATTCGGCGGCGTTCACCATGATCTTCTTCGGCACGCAGCCCACGTTCACGCAGGTGCCGCCCCAGAAGCGCTCCTCGGCCACGCCCACGCGCGCGCCGTGGCCCGCCGAGATGCGGGCGAGCCGGACGCCGCCGGAACCGCCGCCGATGACGAAGAGGTCGAAATCGTAGGTCATGATGCGCCTCGGAGACAGAGCGTGATGACCGAGGCGCGAAGGCGCCGGAGGTCTGAATCACGCGTGAAAATAACTATGCCAATGTAGGAATTGGCGAGCAGATTTCGACCAGCGCGCCATTCGGGTCGCGCAGGTATGACACGCTTTGCCCCCATGGCTTCAGCTGGGGCGCCGCGACCTCTACGCCGCCGGCCGCGATGGCCCTGGCATGGGCCGCCGGCACGTCATCGACCTCGAAGGCGATCTCCTGCGCCGGCGGCGGCCCATCGGGCCGCGTCGGCGTGAAGGGGATGCCCTGGGGCGCGACGAAGTCCTCCCGGGCGAAGGAGAGGACGGTGCCGCCCGTCTCCATCGCCACGAAATCGGGCCCACCCGAATCCGATGGGGAGGCGAAGCGGACCGTCAGCCCGAAGGCCTTCTCGTAGAAATCCACGGTCGCCTGGACGTCGGGGACGTACTGGACGATCCAGGCGAGCCGCATCAGATGCCGCCCAGGGCCAGGTACTTCACCTCGAGGTAGTCCTCGATGCCGTACTTGCTGCCCTCGCGGCCCAGGCCGGACTGCTTCACGCCGCCGAAGGGCGCCACCTCGGTGGAGATGATGCCCTCGTTGATGCCGATGATGCCGGCCTCGATGGCCTCGGCCACGCGGAAGATGCGGCCGACGTCGCGGGCGTAGAAATACGCCGCGAGGCCGAACTCGCTGTCATTGGCCAGGGCCACGCCTTCCTCGTCCGTCTTGAACTTGAAGAGCGGAGCGACGGGGCCGAAGGTCTCCTCGCGGAAGATCAGCGCGTCGTGCGGCACGTCGGTCAGGATGGTGGGCTGGAAGAAGTTGCCGCCCTTCTCGTGACGCTTGCCGCCGCTCAGCACCTTCGCGCCGCGCCCGGTGGCGTCGGCGATGTGCTCCTCCACCTTCGCCACGGCGTCGGCGTTGATGAGCGGGCCCTGGGTCATGCCCGGCTCCATGCCGTTGCCGACCTTGAGCGCCTCGACGGCGACCTTCAGCTTGGCGGCGAAGGCGTCATAGACCCCTTCCTGCACCAGCACGCGGTTGGCGCAGACGCAGGTCTGTCCGGTGTTGCGGTACTTGCTGGCCATGACGCCCAGCACGGCGGCATCGAGGTCGGCGTCGTCGAAGACCAGGAAGGGCGCGTTGCCGCCGAGCTCCATGCTCGTCTTCTTGATCGTCGTCGCGCATTGGGCGAGCAGGATGCGGCCCACCTCGGTCGAACCCGTGAAGGTCAGCTTGCGCACGATCGGGTTGGAGGTCAGCTCCGCGCCCGTCTCGCCGGCCGGGCCGGTGATGACGTTGCAGACGCCGGCCGGCATGCCCGCGCGCTCGGCGAGCACCGCCAGAGCCAGGGCCGAGAAGGGCGTCTGGCTGGCGGGGCGGATGACGCCCGTGCAGCCGGCGGCCCAGGCCGGGCCGGCCTTGCGGGTGATCATGGCCGAGGGGAAGTTCCAGGGCGTGATGGCGGCGAAGACGCCGATCGGCTCCTTCATCACCAGGATGCGGCGGCCCGGCGCGTTCGGCGGGATCATGTCGCCATAGATGCGCTTGCCCTCCTCGGCGAACCACTCGATGAAGCTGGCGGAATAGACGATCTCGCCCTTGGCCTCGGCCAGCGGCTTGCCCTGCTCGGCCGTCAGGATCGCGCCGAGGTCATCGGCATTGGCCAGCATCAGCTCGAAGAGCTTGCGCAGGATGGTCGCACGGTCCTTGGCGAGCATCTTGCGCCAGCCGGCGAAGGCGGCCTCGGCGGCCTCGATGGCGCGGCGCGTCTCGGCCTTGCCCATGGCGGGCACGTGGCCGACCACTTCGCCCGTGGCGGGATTGCGCACCGCGAAAGTCTTTCCGGAGTCCGCCTGGACCCACTTGCCGCCGATGTAATTGGCCTGCCGCAGCAGGTCGGGATCCTTGAGCGCAAGCTTGGAGATTGAATCGAGCATCTGGATGTCCTCCGTCCTTCCGGCGGAAGATAGGCTCCTCCGCGGCGATTGTCAGTGCCCGGGCCGCAAGCTTAGCCTTCCGGGCAAAAGGGAGAGGAAACGGGAATGCCGCGCCGCATCATCGATCTGTCCGTGGCGCTCAGGACGGGCATCGCGAGCGACCCGGCGCGCATGCTGCCGGAGATAAAGTATATCGACCACAAGATGAGCGCCCCGGCCATGGCGGACTACATGGGCGTGCCGGTCGAGGCGCTGCCCGAGGGCGAATACGCCGCCGTCGAGCAGGTGAACATCAGCACCCATAACGGGACGCATCTGGACGCGCCCTACCATTTCTTCTCGCGCATGAACGAGCGGACGGTGCCGGGCGGCGAGCCCTCCTGGCGGATCGACGAGGTACCGCTGGACTGGTGTTTTCGCCCCGGCGTGAAGCTCGATTTCCGGGCGAAGCCGGACGGCTATGTGTGCCAGCCGGACGACGTGAAGCGCGAGTTGGACCGCATCGGCCACAAGCTGGAGCCGCTCGAGATCGTCGTGGTGAACACCGCCGCCGGCGCCCGCTACGGCGAGAGTGATTATATCGACACGGGCTGCGGCATGGGCAGGGCGGCGACGCTGTGGATGCTGGAACAGGGCGTGCGCCTCGTGGGCACGGATGCCTGGTCCTGGGACGCGCCCTTCTCCCACACGAAGCGGCGCGTCGAGGAGACGGGCGACGCCTCGCTGATCTGGGAGGGTCATCGCGCGGGGCGCGAGATCGGCTATTGCCACCTGGAGAAGCTGGCGAACCTGGACCAGCTCCCGGCCACGGGCTTCACCGTGGCCTGCTTCCCCGTGAAGGTGCATCGCGGCAGCGCGGGCTGGACGCGGGCGGTCGCGATCCTCGACGACTGACTATTCGGCCGGAATGGCGGCGGGCTCCGGATTGCCGTCGGCGTAGCGACGCGCCAGCCAGGCGCAGGCCATCAGCTGGATCTGGTGGAAGAGCATCAGCGGCAGGACGATCAGCCCCACCTGGCTGCCGGCGAATATCACGCTCGCCATCGGCAACCCGCTCGCGAGGCTCTTCTTCGAGCCGCAGAAGACCAGCACGATCTCGTCGGCCCGGCTGAAGCCGAGGAGGCGCGCCGCCAGCACGGTCAGCCCCAGCACGGCGCCCAGCAGCGCCACGCAGATCGCCAGCAGCACGACGAGCTGCCCGGTATCGAGCCGGTGCCAGATGCCGCTCGTCACGCCCTCGCTGAAGGCGACGTAGACGACCATCAGGATCGAGACCCGATCCATCTTCCCCAGCAACCAGCGGTGCTTCGTCGCCCAGGCGCCGAGCTTCGGCCGCAGGATCTGGCCGAGGGCGAAGGGCAGGAAGAGCTGCGTGGCGATATCGCCGAGCACGCCGAGCGAGACGCCCGTGCCCGCCCCATGCATCAGCAGCGCCACCAGCGCCGGCGTCAGCAGGATGCCGAGCAGGTTCGAGGCCGAGGCGCTGCACACCGCCGCCGCGACATTGCCCCCGGCGATGGAGGTGAAGGCGATGGAGGACTGCACCGTCGAGGGCAGCACGCAGAGGAAGAGGATGCCGGCATAGAGGCCCGGCGGCAGCACGGAATCCGGCAGCAGCCTCAGCATCAGGCCGAGCAACGGGAAGAGCACGAAGGTGGAGGCCATCACGGCGAGATGCAGCCGCCATTGGGCCAGCCCCTCCAGCGCGGCCTTTGGCGCGAGGCGCAGGCCATAGAGGAAGAACAGGAAGGCGATGGCGATATTGGCCGCGTAGCCCATGAGCTCCGCCCCCTGCCCATGCGCCGGGAAGACCGACGCCAGGGCGACGGTGGAGAGCAGAGCGAGGACGAAGCCGTCGATGGGGAGCTTGAAGCGCATGCGGGACAATCTGCGCCTCGGCATGATATTCGGAAGTACGCTTACCATGTTGATGGTGATCGTAAATCGCGATGAACAAAGGGGATTGCATGCTGGAACCCTTGCTTCTCCGCAGTTTCCAGGCGGTGGCCGAACGGCGGGGCTTCTCCGCGGCGGCGCGCCAACTCGGACTGCGGCAATCGACGGTCAGCGGCCATGTCCGCAAGCTCGAAGAGGGCTGCGGCCGCCGCCTCTTCCTGCGCGACACCCATCGCGTCCAGCTCACGCAGGATGGCGAGGCGATGCTCGGCTTCGCGCGTTCGGTCCTGGATGCCGAAGCACGGGCGAGGCGGCATTTCACGGCGGGAAAGCTGCGCGGGAAGCTGCGCTTCGGCGCCTCGGAGGACGTGCTGCTCCAGGGCCTGCCCGAAATTCTGCGCGACTTCACCCGCGAGAATCCGCGCGTGGACCTCGAACTCACCGTCGGCCAGAGCGGGGAGCTGCATGCGCGGCTGGCGGCGGGCGAGCTGGACCTGCTCTTCGCCAAGCGGCAGGAGGGCGATCCGCGCGGCCGGAGCGTGTGGAAGGAGCCGCTGGTCTGGATCGCGCGCCCCGGCTTCGAGCCCGATCCGGCCGAACCGCTGCCGCTGATCCTGCTGGCGCCGCCGAGCATCACCCGGATCCGGGTGCTGGAGGCGATGGAGCGCGAGGGCCGCGCCTGGCGCCTGGTCTGCAGCAGCAGCACGCAGACGGGCGTGGATGCGGCGGCCCAGGCCGGGCTCGGCGTGGCGCCGCATGCCGCGAGCCTCGTCCCGGCCGGGCTGGTCACGCTTCAGGGGCGCGGCCTGCCGGCGCTGGGCGAGGTGGAATTCGTGGTGATGGGCGCGCGGCGCGGGCCGGCCCTGGCGCTGTCCGCGTTGATCGAGGCGAGCGCGGACCGGCTGCGCCGGCCCGCCTCGTAACTCACTCCACCGTGACGCTCTTCGCCAGGTTGCGCGGCTGATCCACATCCGTGCCCTTGAGCACGGCCACATGATAGGCCAGCAGCTGCACCGGAATCGCGTAGAGGATCGGCTGCGCGAAGGGATCGATCTCCGGCAGCACGATCACCCGTTCCGCGAAGCGCTCCAGGCTCGGCGCGCCCGCCGCATCGGTGAAGGCCATGATCCGCCCGCCGCGCGCCGAGGCCTCCTGCAGGTTGGACAGGGTCTTCTCGTAGAGCGGCCCCGAGGGGCAGATCGCGATCACCGGCACCTGGTTGTCGATCAGCGCGATGGGGCCGTGCTTCATCTCGCCCGCCGCATAGCCCTCGGCGTGGATGTAGCTGATCTCCTTCAGCTTCAGCGCGCCCTCCATCGCGATGGGGAAGAGCGAACCGCGGCCCAGGAACAGCACGTCGCGCGCCTTGGCCACCTCGGCCGCCAGCGCGTGGATTTCCGCATCGCGATCCAGTACCGCGGCCGCCTTGTGCGGGATTTCCAGCAGCGCCTTGGTCAGGCGCCCCTCGTCCAGCGTGCTGAGCTCGCGCCGCGCGCGACCCAGGCCGATGGCGAGGCAGGCGAGCACCGAAAGCTGCGCCGTGAAGGCCTTGGTCGAGGCCACGCCGATCTCGGGGCCCGCCACCGTCAGCACCGTCGCGTCGCTCTCGCGCGCCATGCTGCTCTCGGGGACGTTCACCACCGCCAGCACGCTCTGGCCCTTCTCGCGCAGCAGCTTGAGCGCGGCCATGGTGTCCGCCGTCTCGCCCGACTGGCTGACGAGGATCGCGGCCCCGCCCTCGGGCAGCGGCGGGTCGCGGTAGCGCAGCTCGCTGGCCACATCCGCATCGACGGGGATGCGCGCCAGCTGCTCGATCCAATAGCGCCCCACCTGCGCCGCCAGGAAGGCGCTGCCGCAGGCCGTCATGGTCAAGCGCGGCACCTTCACGGCATCGAAGGGCAGCCGGGGGAGGTTCACCTCCAGCGTGCGCGGGTCGAGATACTGCCGCAGCGTGTCGCCGATCACAGCGGGGTGCTCGTGCAGCTCCTTCTCCATGAAGTGGCGGTAGTTGCCCTTGCCCGTCGCCGCGCCCGAGACCGCCGTGGTCCGCACCTGGCGCGAGACCGGGTTGTCGTGGATGTCGAAGAAGCGCGCGCCGTCGGCGTTGAGCACGGCCCAGTCGCCTTCCTCGAGATAGGCGATGCGGCGCGTGAGCGGGGCCAGCGCCAGCGCGTCGGATCCCACGAACATCTCGCCCTCGCCGAAGCCGATGGCCAGCGGCGCGCCCTGCCGCGCGGCGATGAGCGTCTTGTGCTCGCCGGCGAACATCATCGCGACCGCGAAGGCGCCGTGCACGCGCTTGAGCGCGGCGGCGGCCGCCTGCTCGGGCGTGGCGCCGCCGGCCAGCAGATGGTCGAGCAGGCGGCAGAAGGTTTCCGTATCGGTCTCGGTCTCGAAGACCTGGCCCTGCTTCTCGAGCTCCTCACGCAGCTCGGCGTAGTTCTCGAAGATGCCGTTGTGAACCACGGCCACGCGCGCCGTCGCATGGGGATGCGCGTTGCGCTCGACCGGCGCGCCATGGGTGGCCCAGCGCGTGTGGCCGATGCCGGTGGTGCCGGGCAGCGGCATCGCCTCCAGCACGGTGGCGAGGTTGTGGAGCTTGCCCTCGGCGCGCCGCCGCTCGACATGGCCGTCCACCAGCGTGGCGATGCCCGCGCTGTCATAGCCGCGATATTCGAGGCGCTTGAGCGCATCGAGCAGACGCGGGGCCGCATCCTCGCGGCCCACCACTCCGACAATTCCGCACATGCTACGTCTTCCCCTTCGCCCCACGCCCGGGCTTGTTCGCCTGCCGCCCCCGCGCGATGGCCAGCGCGTCGTCCGGCACATCCTCGGTGATGACCGAGCCCGCCGCCGTGACCGCCCGCGCGCCCACGCGCACGGGCGCCACCAACGCCGTGTCGCTGCCGATGAAGGCGCCCGCGCCGATCTCGGTGCGATGCTTGTTCACCCCGTCGTAATTGCAGGTGATGGTGCCCGCGCCGATATTCGCGCCCGCACCGACCGTCACATCGCCCAGATAGGTCAGGTGGTTGGCCTTGGCCCCCGCGCCGAGATGCGCCGCCTTCAGCTCCACGAAATTGCCCACATGCGCGCCCACGCCCACCTCGGTGCCCGGGCGTAGCCGCGCATAGGGCCCGATGATCGCGCCCGTCCGCACCACGCATTGCTCCAGATGGCTGAAGGCGCGGATGGCGACGCCATCCTCCACCGTCACGCCCGGCGCGAAGACCACCTGCGGCTCCACCACCACATCCTGGCCGAGCCTGGTGTCGTGGCTGAGCGTCACGCTCTCGGGATGGACGAGCGTGGCGCCGCCGAGCATCGCCGCCTCTCGCAGCAGGGCCTGCACCTCGGCCTCGGCCGAGGCGAGCTCGATGCGGGTGTTGATGCCGCGCAGCTCGCGCTCCGGCGCCTCGACGGCGACCGCGCGCCGACCTTCGGCATGGGCCGCGCCGACCACATCGGTGAGATAGAATTCGCTCTGGCGGTTGTCGCTCTTCAACCCGGCCAGCCATCGCGAGAGGTCGGGCCAGGCGGCGCAGACCACGCCGGCATTGCACAACCCGATCGCGCGCTCGGCCTCGTTGGCATCGGCCCATTCGACGATGCGCTCCACGGCGCCGGCGGCATCCTGCACCACGCGGCCATACCGCGCCGGATCGGCCGGGCGCATGGCCAGCAGGGCCAGGTCGGTGCCGAGGCGCGCGGCCACGAGCCGCTCCAGCGTCGCGGTCGTGACCAGAGGATTGTCGCCATAGAGCACGGCGACGTCGCCGGTCTCGCCCTCGAGCAGCGGCGCCGCCATACGCGCGGCATGGCCGGTGCCCAGCCGCTCGACCTGGATCACCGTCGCATGGGGCGCGACGGCAGCCGCCAGCTGCGGCATGTCGGGGCCGATGACGACGATCACGCGATCGAAGGCGGGCACGCAGGCCGCGATCAGATGGTTGATCATGGGCCGCCCGGCGATGCGGTGCATCACCTTGGGCATCGCGGATTTCATGCGGGAGCCCTGTCCCGCTGCGAGAATAATGGCCGTGCGCATGGACATGGCCTAGCCGCCCCGCCCCCCGCACCGCAACCCTTACCCCCCTGACGCTTTCTTGCGGGGCGTTTCGGCGCTACCTCATCAGTCATGCCCCTCGCGATCTTCGACCTCGACGGCACGCTGGTGGACAGCGCGCCCGACCTCCATGCCTCGCTGAATCGCCTGATGGCGCATTACGGCCTGGCCCCCTTCCCCCTGCCGGAGGTCACGAAAATGATCGGCGACGGGGCGCGCGCGCTGGTCGAGAAGGCCTTCGCCGCCCGGGGGACCATGTTCACCGACGCGGCGGTGAAGCACTTCCTGGCCGATTACGAGCCCAAGAGCGCCGTCCTCACCCGGCCCTATCCGGGCATGGTCGAGGCGCTGGAGGCCTTCGGAAAGGAAGGCTGGCAGCGGGCCATCTGCACCAACAAGCCCATTTCCGCGACCTGGGTGATGCTCGATGCGCTGAAGCTGGGCGGCTATTTCGAGCTGGTGCTGGGCGGCGACAGCCTGCCCGTGAAGAAGCCCGATCCCGGCCATGTGCGCGGCGTGCTGGAGGAGCTCGGGGTGGATCCGCTCGACGCCACCATGATCGGTGACCACCAGAACGACATCCGCGCGGCGGCGGGGGCTTCGGTGCGCAGCGTCTTCGCGGCCTGGGGATATGGCGACGGGACGGGGGCGGACCTGACCTGCGCCACCCCGGCCGAGCTGCCGGGACTGCTCATCGAGGCCTACGGGGCGCCCTGAAGGCCCCTCACCCGCGCGTCACCTGGCGCAGGGTGACCTGGATCGTCCCCCACCAGCGGCTGGCCAGCTCGATCCGGATCGGCAGCAGCGGCGCGCCCGGCTGCGCCGGATTACCGAAATGCACCACGCTGCGCATCGGGCGCGCATCCTCCGGCCGCTCCACCGGCAGGCCGCCGACGATCTGGCTCTCGATCACGCAGCTCGGCTGCCCGCCCCCGGCGGGGTCGCGCACGGGATCGGTCGTGACGTTGAGCTGGGTCAGGCGGCGCCCGTCGAAGATCCGCGCCTGGCCCTCGCAGCGTCCCGTGTCCCGCACCTGGCGCGAGAGCTTCAGCATGGCCGAGAGCGCATCCAGCGTGCCCGGCAGGGCCTCGGGCGGAATGGGCGTGCGCTCCAGGTCCTGCGCCGGCTCCAGGAGGCCGACCTGCGGCGTTCCGCTGGCGGTGTAGTTGAGCAGGGTGCGCCGAGGGCTGCCGCGCCAGTTGCCGCTGCTGCGGTGCTGCCGCGGCAGCGGATTCGCCCCGCGCCAGCTGCCCTCGCTATGCGCGACCTGCTCGCCCCGGAAAAACAGCGTGCCGAGGCCGCGGGCCCTGGTTCGGGTCTCGATCGTATAGGGGGCGCCGGGCCCGCCGATCTCGAGATCGACCTCGGCCTCCATCACCGTGATGCCGGCCGCGGCGAAGGCGTAGCTGGCCCGCCAGGGCTCCGCCGCCGCGGGTCCGGCCAGGAACGCCAAGCCTAGTGTGATGCGCCACAGCATGAAGCTCATTGGTGGGCACATCCCCTTGTGAACGCAACCGTCTTGACACCCGGCGCCATCCGCCGCAAAGGGAGCGCCGATCGGATGGGCGCGTAGCTCAGCGGTAGAGCACTGCCTTCACACGGCAGGGGCCACAGGTTCAATCCCTGTCGCGCCCACCATCTGATCCCTTCATGCATCGCCGAATTTCGTACCGCCATCGTTGTGCGATGTCTGGGCGCGCAACGTCTGAGCGCGCCTCGCGTTGCAGGGGCATGCCCCAGAATCTCCTCTCCCTCAGCCCGGCGATCCTGGCCCGCATCGAGGCCGCAGCGGCCGAACAGGGGCTTTCCTCGTCGGAATGGGTCGAGCGGCTCGTCCAGCGCGAGACGGAAAGCGGGCGCTCGACGATCGCCGCGCTGGAAAGCCGCCGAATCGGTCCCGAGGACGAGGCGCGCGGCGGGCCGCAAGCGCCGGGGACCATCGCGAATCCCACCGACGATTAGGGGCGCCGTCTCCGGCCGCGGGCAACCCGCCTCCCCGCGCCGGCGTTGGGATTTACGAAACGCAAGGAAGGAAACCGCAAATGACGAATCGTCGAACGTTGATGACGATCTTGGCCGCCGCCATGATCGCTTTGCCGATGGCCAGCTTCGCGCAAGGCAACGGCTCCGATACGCCTCGGCCGCCCGGCTCGGATCCGAGCGCGCGCGTGGACAGCATCACCGGACGCGGGCCCGCCTCGCCGGGCACCACGGGCAATCCCACCGGCCGGCGCGTCGATCGCCCGGCGACCTCGACGGCGCCGACCAACCAGGCGGTGACGCCGGCCAATCCCAACAGCCAGCGCCGCCCCGGCGCGCCGTCGGCGCCGGGCTCCCACACCAACTGAATTGCACGGCGAGCGCCTGCGGCCGTTTGGATCCGGCGGGGAAGGCGGGCGAGGATCCCCTCGCCGGCCTTCTTCGATTCGTCCCCTCGTGAATCGGCAAGCCGTCTTCCTCGCCAAGGACAGCCTCACGCGTCCTCCGCCGCCAGCTCGCGCTCCAGATCGCCGAGCTCTTGACGGGTCTGACGCAGGTAGCTGTCGCGCTGGGCGATCTCGGCCTCGGTCTTCAATTTCCAGCCATAGGCGTTGGTGATCTCCTGCCGTTTCTTGCGGATGAGTTCCGCGAGATCGATTCGTCGCTGGGGAAGCGTTCGCGGCTCGGCACGGGGCGGGGACGATGCCGTCTCCAGCTCGGCCGTCACCAGCGGGGCCTCGTCGCTGCGTTCCGGCCAGAATGCGCCGGAGGCCGCGATCCCGCCAAAAGCCGGATGAGCACCGACCAGCGCAGGCCCGCCAGCCGCATCCCGGCCCTTCGGCCAGCCGCCTCGCCCAGATGCCGGGCGCCGCGACGGAAAGCCTCGGTGGCGTGCAGGCCATAGGCGAGATCCAGGAAGGCCTCCACGTCTCGCAAGCCGGGCCGGTGCGGCAGGCTGCGCCGATGCCGGCTCCAGGCCCACATCACCTCCCGCGCCGCCAGACGCGCGGAGAGCCGGCGCTGGGCCGCCCGGCCGAAGGCCTCGGCGAACCAGTCATAGCCCCAGGCCAGATGGTAGATCAGATGGGCAGCGGCCTCGTGCAGCCCCTCGCGCGCGGCAGGCAGCCGCAGCAGAATCCAGATCGGGCCGGCCAGGGCCAGCACGGTCTCGGGCGTCAGCTCGTCTGGCCGCAGAACCGACCAGATTCCCCAAAGGAATCCGGCCAGCACCAGCATATCCAGGACGATCCACAGGAGCGTGCCGAGCTTGCCGGCCAGCTTGCGCGCGGAAGGCGCCTCGCGCTCCGGCAGCCCACACGGGAGGGCGCGGCGGCGGGCATGAAGGAGCGAGCGGGAGTTTGCGATCAGCAGCCGGACGTCCGCCCGGCGCTCGGCCAGCCCGCTCCTCTCGAGCTGCGCCAGGAGCTCCCGCAATTCCGCCGCGACGCGGTCCTCGGCCCGCCTGCCCTGCACCCGATGCCTCTGGCCCCCGCCATGGGGGCAAGCCGGTATTCTCCGACGCCTTTGTTAAAGCTGGGTTAAAGGCCCATGGGTTCGGCCGCGCCGGACGCGCGCTCCGTCGTCGCGGCATCCGCCCCGCCGTAATATTCAAGCGGCTCGAGGCGGATCAACAAGCTCAGAAGGGCGCCCGGGAGGCCGAGCCGCGCGGTGTTGTAGCTGCGCGCCGCCGCGTTGTAGGTGCCCTGAGCCGCCGCGATCCGGCGCCCCATATCCTCGAACTGGGCCTTGATCCGCCGGAATTCGGCACGGGAGCCGAGGTCGGGAAGCGTCTCCGCCCGCTCGAACAGCGCCTGGACCTCGACACCCAGCACGCCCTCGGCCCGCCCGATGGCCGGCGGGGCATGTGCCGCGGTGGCACGCTTGCGGGCGGCGAGCACCTTGTCCACCAGCCTGCCTTCGCGGGGCGCATGGCGCTGGACGATTTCGACGAGAGGGCGGATGAGGTCGTGCCGCCGCTGGAGCAGCGCATCGAGCCCGGACCAGATGCCGGCCGCCGCGCTTTGCAGCGAGAGAATCCGCCCCCGGACGACGACGACGCCAATCAACAGCAGCACGGCCACTGCCGGTATCACCCACTCCATGGCACCCTCTGCTCCTGTCCTCGGAACGTGTTTAGGCCGGCGGCGCCCGGATGAAGAGGGGGCGGGCCGGCGCCTTTAGCCTTGCACCGCCGGGGCTGATGGCCTAATTCCCCGCGACCCACGGCGGGACGCCATCGCGCCTGCCGCATCCCCGAAAGCCCTTGCGCCATGAAGCCCGACACCCACCCCGCCTACCACGATCTGCACGTCATCATGACGGACGGCACGACCTTCACGACCCGCACCGCGGGCGGCAAGCCGGGCGAGACGCTGCGCCTCGACATCGATCCGAAGAGCCACCCGGCCTGGACCGGCGTGCAGCGCCTGATGGACACGGGCGGCCAGGTGGCGAAGTTCAACCGCAAGTTCGCCGGCATCGGCATGCGCAAGGGCTGAACTAAGCCTTTCGCTTCAGGAAAAACCGCCCCGGCCAATGGCTTGGGCGGTTTTTTCATTTTTGGCCGGAACCTCTTGAAGCGCGCCGGCGCGCTTCACATCTCCCCCTCACCGGAGTGCCCAAGCGGGCTCCGGCGCGGATCCGGATGCAGGCATCGCCCGAATGGGGATGGCGGCGGCGGGACGCTCAACAGGACCTTGCTACAGCAGGAGGTTCAGTATGAACGCCATTGATTTCTCTCCCCTTTTCCGCAGCGCCATCGGCTTTGATCGCGTCGCGCGCCTGCTCGACGGTGCGCGCAGCCAGGCCGAGAGCCAGACCTATCCCCCCTTCAACATCGAGGCGACCGGCGAGGACAGCTATGTGCTGACCATGGCCGTGGCCGGCTTCGGCGCGGAGGACATCGATCTCGTCGTGCGCGACGACCAGCTGTCCATCAGCGGCAAGGCGCCGCAGCAGCCCGAGGGTCAGGAGCGCCGCTTCGTGCATCGCGGCATCGCGGGCCGGGCCTTCGAGCGCCGCTTCGTCCTCGCCGACCACCTCGTGGTCCAGGGCGCGCAGATGGAGAACGGCCTGCTGCATGTCGCGCTGAAGCGCGAGGTGCCCGAGGCGCTGAAGCCCCGCCGGATCGAGATCCAGGCCGCGCCGCAGCGCCAGCCGGCGATCGAGCAGGTCGCCCACGCCGCCTGATCTTTGGCGTCGGAGTGAATACGGGAAGGCCGGCGGGACACACCCGCCGGCCTTTTCTTTGATCGCGCCTCAGCCGGCAGGGGGTGGGCGGAAGAAGGCATCCGCGGTCGCCCGCTGGTTCGACCGGGCGGCGATGGCGGCCTCGGCCCGGGCGATCTCGGCCTGCAGATCCGCGATATAGGCGCGCAATTCCGTCTCCGCCCAATCCTGCAGGGGCGCCGGCACGAAGCGCTGAATGGGCCTGGGCCGCGCCTCCTCTTCGAACATCGCTTTTCTCCGAATTCGTTACAGGGCTTGGCCCAAACGGGCCCTGCGACTATAGGGCTTGCGACAGAAGAGCCGCCCCTTCGGGCGCGTGCCCGTCCGCGCCGCCCCCTCACCCATGGAAGCACCGTCATGGCCCTCCCGCCCCTGATGCCTAAGGCCACCGCCGTCTGGCTGATCGAGAAGACCTCGCTCTCCTTCGAACAGATCGCCGATTTCGTCCAGATGCACCCGCTCGAGGTCCAGGCCATCGCCGATGGCGAGGTGGCGCAGGGCATCATCGGCTACGATCCGGTCGCCAACGGCCAGGTGACGCGGGAAGACATCGTGCGCGCGGAGGCCAACGGCTCGGCCCGCCTGACGCTGGCGCCAAACGCGCTGCCGGTGGCCAAGGGACGCGGCAAGGGCGGGCGCTACACGCCGGTCGCCAAGCGCAATGATCGCCCGGACGGCATCGCCTGGCTGCTGCGCAACCACCCCGAGCTCACCGAGGCGCAGATCGGCAAGCTGGTCGGCACCACCAAGGAAACCATCCAGAAGGTGCGCGACCGCAACCATTGGAACAGCGCGAACATCAAGCCGCGCGATCCTGTGATCCTGGGGCTGTGCAGCCAGGGCGCACTCAACGCCGCCGTGACCTCGGCGCAGGACCGAATGCGCGCAGAGGGCATCGCCATTCCGACGCCGCCCCCCACGCCCTTCGATTCCGAGTGAATTCCGGAAGAAGTCGCGCCCTCAATGGGCGCGGCGAAGCTTCTCCATTTCTTCCTTGAGATGCAGCTTCTCCCGTTTCAGACGGGCGAGGGCTTCGATGTCGGGGCGCGGACGGGCGCCTTCGACGGCGATGCGCGTCTCCAGATCTGCGTGGCGGGATTCCAGGGCTCGCACCCTCGGCGCGTGCATCATGCAGTGGCTTCCTCTGCTACGGGATCGCCTCTGGCGGGAACGTGTCGGCCTCGCCGGGGACGTCGCCTGTTCATGCGGCTGTTGCTACCGCATCCAGCCATGCTATCCCCCATGGGGCCGGGCAGGCGAGTGAATTCGTTCCCCTCGAATGAATCTGTATCCAGGATGCGGCCGAACTGATGCTGGAAGACCGAGAGGCCCTGCTGCGACGCCTGCATGAGCTGCGCAGCGAACACCGCGACCTCGACACCGTCATCGCCCGCCTCGTCAGCGGCCTCGGCGACCAATTGCAGCTGCAGCGGCTGAAGAAGCGCAAGCTGAAGCTGAAAGACGAAATTTCCTGGCTGGAGGGGCAGCTCGTCCCCGACATCATCGCCTGAGCGGGCCGCGATACCGACATGAATCCAACTGACTCCGCGCCGCTCGTCGGCATCATCATGGGCAGCCGCTCCGATTGGGAGACGATGCGCCATGCCGACGAGACGCTGACCGCGCTTGGCATCGCGCATGAGTGCCGCGTCGTCTCGGCCCATCGCACGCCCGAGCGGCTCTTCGATTACGCGAAACAGGCCCGCGGGCGCGGCCTGAAGGTCATCGTCGCTGGCGCCGGCGGAGCCGCGCATCTGCCCGGCATGGCCGCGAGCATGACCCCCCTGCCCGTCCTGGGCGTCCCCGTGGAAAGCCACGCGCTGAAGGGCATGGATTCCCTGCTCTCCATCGCGCAGATGCCCGGCGGCGTGCCGGTAGGCACTTTGGCCATCGGCAAGGCCGGCGCCATCAACGCCGCGCTGCTCGCCGCCGCCATCCTCGCCTTGTCCGACCCCTTGCTGGCGGAGCGGCTCGACGCCTGGCGCGCCCGGCAGACCGAAAGCGTTCCCCATGACCCCGCCTGAACCCATGCCCGCCCCCCTGGCTCCGGGCTCGACGATCGGCATCCTGGGTGGCGGACAGCTTGGCCGGATGAGCGCCCTGGCCGCGGCGCGGCTGGGCTATCGCTGCCATGTCTTCGCGCCGGACGCCGATTCGCCCGGCATGCAGGTCTCGGCCGCGCACACCCTGGCCGAGTATGACGACCTGGAGGCCCTGGCCCGTTTCGCCGAGTCGGTCGACGTCGTGACCTTCGAGTTCGAGAACGTCCCCGTCGCGACGCTGCGCGCGCTGGAAGGCCGCGTGCCCTGCCGTCCGGGGAACAAGGCGCTGTCCGTCTGCCAGGACCGCATCACGGAGAAGCGCTTCCTCGCCGCGGCCGGCGTGCCGGTCGCCCCCTGGCGCGAGGTGAACAGCGAATCGGAGCTGCGGGACGCCATCGCCGAGATCGGCCTGCCGGCAGTGCTGAAGACCACCCGCCTGGGCTATGACGGGCGCGGCCAGGCTGTGCTGCGCCGGCCGGAGGACGTGGCCCCCGCCTTCGCGCGCCTGTCGCCCAAGCCATTGATCCTGGAAGCCTTCGTGCCCTTCTCGGCCGAGATCTCCGGCATCGCCGCACGCGGGCTCGACGGCACGGTCGCGACCTATGACGCCATCGAGAACCAGCACCGCAACCACATCCTGGCCCTCTCCTTCGCCCCGGCGCGCCTGCCGCCGGCCGCGGCCGAAGCCGCCCGCGCCCATGTCGCGCAGGTCGCCGCCGCGCTGGAGCTGGTGGGCGTGGTCGCGCTGGAGATGTTCCTGCTGCCGGACGGCTCGCTGCTCGGCAATGAGATCGCGCCGCGGCCGCACAATTCCGGCCATTGGACCATGGATGCCTGCCTCTGCGGGCAGTTCGAGCAGCATATCCGCGCCGTCGCAGGACTGCCGCTGGGCAGCCCCGCGCGCCACGCGGACGCGGTGATGCGCAATCTCGTGGGCCCCGAGGGGCTGGCCGCCTGGCCGGCGCTCGTCGCGCGCGCGGACGTGGTCGCGCATTGGTATGGGAAGGCCGAGGCGAGGACGGGCCGCAAGCTCGGCCATGCCAACCGTCTTCTTCCCATGAATGCCCTGGCCGGGGATGCCCAGCCCGAGGCTTTCTGAAGCTTCCCACCGCCCCTGTGGCGGAAAGGCCAGGGGCCATGTTGCGTTTTGGCCACAGCCTCCGGGAATTGGTGGACAAGGTGATGCAATCCGGCGGTCTTGTTGTTAGGTTGCAGTCACGCAGCGCGGAATTGTTCCCGACGGGTTCACTGTGCAGCGACCGAACAAACGAATTGTATTCAAGGAGAACGAGGATGAGCCTCAAGAAGGCCCTTCTGGCCGCGACCGTTCTGTCGCTGCCCATGGCCGCACAGGCCCAGCCGATCACCGGCCTCTACATCGGTGGCGGCGTCGGCGCGAACTACCGTGCGCCGAGCGACGACAGCCTCCGCCTGCGCGGCCCCGGCGGCGCGGCCGCCAACGGCACCTTCGACGTCAAGTCCAACTGGGGCTACGCCGCGCTCGGCAGCATCGGCTGGGGCTTCGGCAACGGCCTGCGCGTCGAGATCGAGGGCAACTACCGCAACAACAGCGTGCAGCGGATCACGGGCGCGCGGTCGACCGGCGGCACCATCCACCAGTACGGCGCGATGGCGAACGCCCTGTACGACTTCAACTTCCTGAACCTGAACGTTGGCGGCGTGGGCATTGTCCCTTACGTCGGCGCGGGCGTGGGCTATGCCTGGAACGACTGGCGTAACGTGAACGGCCGCAACGGCGCCGCGCAGATTCGCACGGACGATCGTGATGGCCAGTTCGCCTACCAGGGCATCGCCGGCGTGGCCTTCGGCCTCGACTCCATGGTCCCCGGCCTGGCGCTGACGACCGAGTACCGCTTCTTCGGCACGCTCGAGCCGGAACTCGCCACGACCGCGCTGACGAACGGCCGTCCGGTGGCCGCCGGCACCTACAAGCCGACCAACTACAACCACTCGATCCTGGTCGGTCTGCGTTATGCCTTCAACGCGCCGCGCCCGGCTCCGGTTGTGGCCCCGATCGCCGCTGCCGCGCCGGCTCCGGCCCGCACCTACCTGGTCTTCTTTGACTGGGATCGCGCGGACTTGACGGATCGCGCCCGCCAGATCATCGGCGAGGCGGCCACCAATGCCCGTGCCGTGAGCTCGACCCGCATCGAGGTGTCCGGCCACGCCGACCGCACCGGTACGGCCGTCTACAACCAGCGCCTGTCGGTGCGTCGTGGTGAGGCGGTTGCCGCCGAGCTCGTCCGCCGCGGCATCGCCCGCAACGAGATCACGGTCCAGGGCTTCGGCTTCGATCGTCCGCTGGTCCCGACGGCGATGGGCGTGCGCGAGCCGCAGAACCGCCGCGTCGAGATCGTCCTGCGCTAAGCAGGACGTTCCTCTCGCAGGAATTGGGAAGGGGCGCCGCGAGGCGCCCCTTTCTTTTTGCCCATTCCCTTCTTGCCCTCTTCCTCGAATCTCCTGCGCTTTCGCCCGGTTGTGGCAAAATATGCACGCTTAGAGGAAATATCCGCCGATATGCGGCACCGCAGCGAAAACATTCCTTCGATCATGATGCGATCGTCTATGTCGTCATGAGATGGCCACCAGATGGCCTCCAGGAGACAAACAGAATGACTTTCCCCAAGCTGGTTCTGACCGCGGGCGTGTTCGCGTTCCCCATGTTGGCCCAGGCCCAGCCCATCACCGGCCTCTATGTCGGCGCCGGCGCCGGCATGAACTTCGTCGAGAACGGCACCTTCCTGTCGGATCGTCCCCTCGCGGCTGGCGCGCGCGCCAATGGTTTCCCGACGACCGGCACGGGTGGTTTCGAGACCGGCCTGGCAGCCGTCGCCTCCATCGGCTGGGGCTTCGGCTTCGGTCTGCGCGTCGAGCTCGAGGGCAACTACCGCCGCAATGAGGCCGCTAGCGCGGGCTCGGTGAACGGGTCCGGCACGGCCCAGTCCTACGGCGTCATGGGCAATGTGCTCTATGACATCGCCCTGCCCTTCGCGCCCTGGGTCACGCCCTATGTCGGCGGCGGCGTGGGCTATATCTGGCGCAACGCCGATTCGGTCGCCGCCGTGAGCCCCGGCCGTGGGGCGGGCCTGGTGTCCTCCGATACGCAGGGCGTCTTCGCCTATCAGGCGATCGGCGGCCTGGCCTTCCCGGTCTCCGCCATGCCCGGCCTGTCGGTCACGCTGGAGTATCGCTACCTCCGGGCCGAGGACGCCTCCTTCAACGCGCACGCCTTCGCGACCAACACCGGCGCGACCTTCGCCTCAGGCGCCGTCAAGAGCGGCTATACCAACCACTCCGCCCTTGCCGGTTTGCGCTATGCCTTCAACACGCCGCGCCCGGCGCCGGTCACGGCCCCGATCGCCGCTGCCGCGCCGGCTCCGGCCCGCACCTACCTGGTCTTCTTTGACTGGGATCGCGCGGACCTGACGGATCGCGCCCGCCAGATCATCGGCGAGGCGGCCACCAATGCCCGTGCCGTGAGCTCGACCCGCATCGAGGTGTCCGGCCACGCCGACCGCACCGGTACGGCCGTCTACAACCAGCGCCTGTCGGTGCGTCGTGGTGAAGCGGTTGCCGCCGAGCTCGTCCGCCGCGGCATCGCCCGCAACGAGATCACGGTTCAGGGCTTCGGCTTCGATCGTCCGCTGGTCCCGACGGCGATGGGCGTGCGCGAGCCGCAGAACCGCCGCGTCGAGATCGTCCTGCGCTAAGCAGGACGTTCCTCTCGCAGGAATTGGGAAGGGGCGCCGCGAGGCGTCCCTTTTCCGTTCCGGATCGCGGACATGAAAAAGGGCGCCTCGCGGCGCCCTTTTCCTATCGGTCGTGGTGGCCTGAACTCAGCGAGTCGCGGCGGCGCGCTGCGCTGCCGGGCGCGTGGTGCGCGCGCGGGGCGTCGCGGCGGCCGGCCGATCCGGGCAGGCCGGGGTCGTCAGGGCCTGCGGAACTTCCCGCGCCAGGGAGATCTGCGCCAGCTCGGCCGGCGAGGTCGCGGCCGTCGCCTGCTGGAAGATCGGGGCCTGTTCGCGGCAGAAGAAGGATCCGCGCGAGATGCCGACCTGCGACTGACCATTGGCGAGGTTGGTGATGTACTGGTCGAGCAGGCGCTGGTGCGAGGCACCCGCCGTGCGGCGGAAATGGCTCGCCACATTGCGGAAGGCGGCCGCCAGGTCGCTCTGATGACGCGTCACGAAGGTGTTGTAGTCGTCCTGCTGGCCGCAGGTGAGCGCGACGACCATGAGCTGGCTCTGCAGCGCGCGGATGTCGAACGCCGTCTTCTCTACCGGCTGCACGCAGACCGAGCTCTGCGCGAAAGCAAGGCTGGGCGTCAGCATGACGGCGGCCAGGCCGGCCATAAGCTTACGTGAAGGCGTCATACCGCCCATACTCCCGATCTCGTTTGGCCCAGCCACCCCCTGGCGGATCCAGACGGATGGCGCGAATCGGCCTATCAGCATCGCCCTTTACACGGATCAATGCCAAGCGCGAAGCCCGATCACACGGCTTTTGGATGGGGTTTAGGTAATCCTGCCAAACGTCTGTCAAGAAACGATAAAGTTTCTTCTATAGTGGGAGGGTTCGGCTGCAACCAGAAAGCAAGCACCGCCCCCTGCACCGCCACCAGCGTGGCTCGCCGCGTGTACCAGGAAAAATCGGCCGATTCGTCTCCCGCCGCGTGCCAGATCGCCGAGGCGCTGGCCGCCGCACAGCGCAGGCCGGTGAGCAGGTTCCAGGGCAGCGCCAGCAGCGCCACGGCGCCGCGCATGGCATCGCGATCGGGCTCGAGCAGGTGCAGGCGCAATTCGATCAGCCGGCGGATCCGGGCGGGGGTTCGCAGGGCGGCGAGATCCTCCGTCGCGGCGGCCGCCTCCATCTCCGCATCGATCTGCGCGATCCAGGCCTCGATCGCGCCGGTCACCCCCCGGGGGAAGTGGCTGGAAGCGAGCTCCGGCGCCTCGCCGCGGTCTTGCAGGGCGTGGCGCAGCGTGGCCGGCGTCCAGCCCTCGCGCCCCGCACGGGCGACGACGGCGCGCAGGAGGTCCGACTCGCTCATGTCCGGCTCTCGGCGAGGCGGGCGAGTTCCTCGGTGAAGCCCAGCTGCGTGAGGTCCTTCATGCGCGACAGATACAGCACGCCGTCGAGATGGTCATTCTCATGTTGCAGCACGCGGGCCGGAAGGCCCTGTGCCTCGCCGGAGACGGGCTCGCCCCTCTCGTCCAGGCCGCTCCAGGCGACGCGCGCCGGACGGTCCACACGGCCGCGCAGGCCGGGAATGGACAGGCAGCCTTCCCAGGAGGCTTCGGTCTCAGGGCCGAGGGGGGCGATCGCCGGATTGAACAGCACGCGCAGCGCCGGCCCGTCGCGCCAGAGGAAAAGACGCAGTGGCACATGGACTTGCGGCGCGGCGAGCCCGATGCCGCCGGCGTCCGCGAGAGTCTCGGCCATGTCGACGATGAGTCGCTGCATCTCCGGCGCGGTCGGATCCGTGACCTCGTCGGCGCGGGCGAGTAGAACCGGGTGGCCCATTCGGGCTATCTTCAGGATGGCCATGCGGCACTATTTCCTTTGTCTGGGCTGGCACGGGACGGTTTCCAACTTTACCCCATTTGAGGGCTTCCCGCCGCTGCGCTGGTTGTGTTATGTCGCTGCCTCGGCCTCGGCGCGACTTCGCACCGAGGTCTTACCGCATTTCAGGGCCGGATGAGGCCAGCAGGAGATACGCCCGCGTGCAAGTCGTCGTTCGGGACAACAATGTCGATCAGGCGCTCAAGGCGCTCAAGAAGAAGCTGCAGCGTGAGGGTGTGTTCCGCGAGATGAAGCTTCGCCGGCACTACGAGAAGCCCTCGGAGCGCCGTGCGCGCGAGGCGGCCGAAGCGGTCCGTCGCGCCCGCAAGGTCGAGCGCAAGCGCATCGAGCGCGAAGGCTTCTGAGCGGCGGGCCGGTTTAAGCCGGCCCTCTTTTCAGACAGACGTTACAAGCGCCGCCCGGCAATGCCGGGACGGCGCTTTTGGCGTTTGCGCCTCTCCAGGACATGAAAAAGGCCGGCGCAGCCCGAAGGCTGGCCGGCCCGACTCGGCGGCGAGTCGCGCTTAGCGCTGAAGCGCCTGTACGATTTCCTGCGTGACCTTCTTGGCGTCGCCGAAGAGCATCATCGTGTTCGGCCGGAAGAAGAGCTCGTTGTCCACGCCGGCATAACCGCTGGCCATGCCGCGCTTCACGAAGAACACCGTCTTGGCCCGCTCCACGTCCAGGATCGGCATGCCGTAGATGGCGCTGGACTTGTCGGTCTTGGCGGCCGGATTGGTCACGTCATTCGCCCCGATCACATAGGCCACGTCGGCCTCGGCGAATTCGGGGTTGATCTCCTCCAGCTCGTGCACGTCCTCGTAAGGCACGTTCGCCTCGGCCAGCAGCACGTTCATGTGGCCGGGCATGCGGCCCGCCACAGGGTGGATGGCGTAGGAGACCTCCGCACCCTCCTTCTTCAGCAGATCCGCCATCTCGCGCACCACCTGCTGCGCCTGGGCCACCGCCATGCCGTAGCCGGGCACGATGATGATCTTCTGGGCGTTGCGCATGATGAAGGCGGCGTCCTCGGGGCTGCCCGCCTTCACCGGCGCGCGGTCGGTCGCCGCGCCGCCGGCGGCCACCGCGCCGCTCTCCGAGCCGAAGCCGCCCAGCAGGACGTTGATGATCGAGCGGTTCATCCCCTTGCACATGATGTAGCTCAGGATGGCGCCCGAGGCGCCGACCAGCGCGCCCGTCACGATCAGCAGGGTGTTGCCGATGGTGAAGCCGATGCCCGCCGCCGCCCAGCCGGAATAGCTGTTCAGCATGGACACCACGACCGGCATGTCCGCCCCGCCGATCGGGATGATCAGCAGGAAGCCCAGCCCGAAGGCCAGCAGCGCGATCATCCAGAAGAGGACCGAGGAACCCGTCACGACGAAGAGGATCACCAGCAGCAGAAGCAGCGCGCCGAGCGCCGCGTTCAGCATGTGCTGGCCCTTGAAGAGGATGGGCGCGCCCGACATGCGTCCGTCGAGCTTGGCGAAGGCGATCACCGAGCCGGAGAAGGTGACGGCGCCGATGGCCAGGCCCAGCGACATCTCGATCAGCGACTGCGCGTGGATATGTCCCCGCGTGCCGATGCCGAAGCTCTCGGGGCTGTAGAAGGCCGAGGCCGCCACGAAGACGGCCGCCATGCCCACCAGGCTGTGGAAGGCCGCCACCAGCTGCGGCAGCGAGGTCATCTGGATCCGGCTGGCCAGCCAGGCGCCGATGCTGCCGCCGATGGCCAGGCCCGCGATGATGAGCACAAAGCCGCCAAAATCCATGTGCGAGTTCAGCATGGTCGCGACGATCGCGATCCCCATGCCGATCATGCCGAACTGGTTGCCCTGGCGGGAGGTGGTCGGGTGGGAGAGGCCGCGCAGCGCCAGGATGAAGAGGACCGAGGCGACCAGATAGGCGAGGCTCGAAATCGTCGCCATGGGATCAGGCCTTCTTCTTGTTCTGGAACATGGCGAGCATCCGGCGCGTCACCAGGAAGCCGCCGAAGATGTTCACGGCGGCCAGCATCACGGCCAGGAAGCCGAAGAAGCGCGCGGCCCCGCTCTCGGCCGAGGCCGCCGCATGGATGGCGCCGACCACGATCACCGAGGAGATGGCGTTGGTCACGCCCATCAGCGGCGAATGCAGCGCGGGGGTGACGTTCCAGACCACGTAATAGCCCACGAAGCAGGCCATCAGGAACACGGTCAGGAGGAGGAGGAAGGGCTCGGCATGCTCGGCCACGGGCTGCACGGCGGCCGCCGCGCTGCGGGCCATCCCGGCGAGTTCGGCCGCGCGGATCGAAAGCGCGTGCGCCGCATTGGCGATGTCCGTCTGGGTGCTCATCTGCGTCTCCTCAGGCCGCGGTCGCGGGGAGAAAGTTCTTGTGGACCACGGCGCCGCCGCGGGTGAGCGTCACGCCGATGACGATGTCGTCCTCGGCCGGCAGCTTCGGCGCCTTCGCCTCCTTGTCCCAGAAGGTGGTCAGGAAGGTGAGGAGGTTGCGCGCGTAGAGGGCGCTGGCGGCGGCGGGAATGCGGCCGGGCCAGTTGTTGAAGCCCAGGATCTTCACGCCATTGGGCGTGGTGATCATCTGGCCGGGCACGGTCGCCGCGCAGTTGCCGCCGGCATCCGAGGCGATGTCCACGATCACGGAGCCGGGCTTCATGCTGGCGACCATCTCGGACGTCACCAGGATCGGCGCCTTGCGCCCCTGCACGAGCGCCGTGCAGACCACGACATCCTGCTTGGCGATATGCGCGGCCACGACCTCGGCCTGCTTCGCGTAGAAATCGGCGGAGAGCTGCTTGGCATAGCCGCCGGCGGTCTGGGCCGACTTGCTCTCCTCGTCCTCATAGCCGACGAAGCTGGCGCCGAGCGACTTGATCTCCTCCTTGGCCGCCGGGCGCACGTCGGTCGCCGAGACGCGGCCGCCGAGGCGCCGCGCGGTGGCGATGGCCTGCAGCCCCGCCACGCCCGCGCCCATGATGAAGGCATTGGCGGCGGGAATGGTGCCGGCCGCCGTCATGAGCATGGGGAAGCCACGGTCGAAGGTGTTGGCCGCCTCGATGACGGCGCGGTAGCCGGCCAGGTTCGCCTGGCTGCTCAGCACGTCCATGCTCTGGGCGCGGGTGATGCGCGGGGCGAGCTCCAGCGAGCAGGCCTCGATGCCGCCCTGGGCATAGCCCGCGACCGCATCGGCATCGGCCGCCAGGGTGCCGATCAGCAGCGTGCCGGAGGGCAGCGGCGCGTCGGGGGCGCGCACGCAGAAGACGATCTTCGCGCCGCTCAGCGCGGCGGCGGCATCGGGGGCGAGCTCGGCCCCGGCGGCGGTGTATTCGGCATCGGGGAAGCCGGAGGCAAGACCAGCCCCCGCCTCGACCGCGACGGTGAGGCCGAGGGCGATCAGTTTCTTCGCCGTCTCCGGCGTGGCGGCGACACGGGCCTCGCCCGCCTTCGTTTCCTTCAGAACGGCCAGACGCATGTCGGTAATACCCCCCGAGACTTTTAAAAACTTCCTGCCTGCATAGCCATGCCGCAACGCCACATGCAAGTGACCCGCACGGGACTCGGACGGCCCGCAGGCATGGCGGGGATCGGCGCGAAAAATCTTCCTTCGACAGAACCCATGCGTCGGACAGCAGTGAGGCTGGAAAGCGCGGACATCCTCGCCGCCGCCCTCCGGGGAGGCCGGCCAGAACCTGCCGGACGGCATTTCTTCACAGTTCAGTAACGAAACGTCCATCGACAGTAGCCGCCCTATTGGATGTGTTCCGGCGCGTAACGACACCCGCAAAGGGCCTCCGATGCCGCAATTCCCATCACCGCGCAGCCTGCTCCTCGCAGGCTGCGCAGCCCTGGCCACCGCCCACGGCGCCTCGGCACAGAGCGTCTCCTTCCGGGGCCAGACCTTCAAGAACCAGGGCCTCGCTGGCGTCGGCCGCGTCTCGCCACAGCTGCGTGACGGCTTCGGCGACACGCTGGGCAGCCTCGGCTCCGGCATGGTGGCCGACCTCACCCGCTGGCGCCGCAACGGCGACAGCTATTCCGGCGTCTTCTTCATGTTGCCCGACCGCGGCTACAACATCGCCGGCACCATCGACTACCAGGGCCGCCTCCAGCAGATGGGCGTGGCCTTCACGCCGCTGGGCACCAGCGGCAGCACCGGCCAGCAGAACCAGATCCAGTTGAACCTGCAGCAGACCATCGGCCTGCGCGACAACAACGGCGTGCCGACCACGGGCCTGGATCCCACAGGCTTCCGCGCCGCCGGCAACGGCTTCCCGATCCTGCCCACCGGCAGCAACGGCCGCGTCACGCTGGACAACGAGGGCATCGTCCGCGGTCGCGACGGCACCTTCTATGTCAGCGACGAGTACGGCCCCTACATCTATCGCTACCGGGCCGACGGCACGCTGATCGGCGCCATCCGCCCGCCCAACGCACTGATCCCCATCCGCAACGGCCAGCCGAACTTCGCCTCCAACAACCCGCCCGTGGGCCAGGCGGCGCCGGTGCCGGCCGACCCGGTGACGGGCCGCCAGAACAACCAGGGCTTCGAGGGCCTGGCCATCAGCCCCGACGGGCGCCAGCTCACCGCCGTGCTGCAAAGCGCCGCCCGACAGGACGGCGGCACGGGCGGCTCTGCCGCCACCCGCAACAACACGCGGCTGCTGACCTACGACATCTCGAACCCCGCCGCGCCGGTCGAGACGGGCCATTACGTGGTCCAGCTGCCGCGCTTCACGGCGGCCAACGGCACGACCCTGGTCGCCGCGCAGTCCGAGGTGCTGGCGCTGAACCGCAGCCAGTACCTGATGATCGCGCGCGACAGCGGCAACGGCTTCACCTACCCGACGCCGACCTCGCTCTATCGCCAGATCCTGCTGGTCGACACGAGCGGCGCCACCAACATCAAGGGCACGGCCTTTGAGGGCACCACGCCGGTGGCGCCCGGCGGCGTGCTGGCCTCCGGCATCACGCCCGCCGCGACGACGCCCTTCATCAACATCAACGACGGCACTCAGCTCGGCCGCTTCGGCCTGCGCAACGGCGCGCCCAACAACTCCAACAACCTCTACGAGAAGTGGGAGGCGATGACCCTGCTGCCGGTGCTCGACCGGCGCCGGCCCAACGACTTCTTCCTCGTCGTGGCCAACGACAGCGATTTCATCGCCCGGAACGGCAGCATGAACGGCGCCTCCTATTCCGACCCCTCCGGGCAGGACGTGGACAACATGTTCCTGGTCTATCGGGTGACGCTGCCGACCTATGTCGATCCCCTCGCCCTGCAGTCGCTCGAGGTCACGGCGCTGCCGCTGGCCCGCGCGACCGGCGAGAGCGCCATGGCGGTCGGCCGCACCCTGCTGGGCCATGCCGACACCCGCCTCTTCGGTCTGCGCACCGGCCAGGACATGATGCCGCGCGGCGACGGCGCCGAGGTTCCAGCCGTCCAGCCGCGCTGGAACACCTTCGTGGCCGGCAATTTCAACTTCTCCTCGCTCGGCTCGAACAGTATGGCCGCCTACGCCTATGGCCCGACGGGCGGCTCGCTCGGTCGCGCCTCCACCGATCCCTCGGTCCGCGCGGCGACGGCGGGCATGGATTACCGTTTCACGCCGAACCTCCGCGCCGGCCTGAGCGTCAGCTACTTCGACAGCTCCGCCTCCCTCTGGGGCGGCACGCGGATCGACGGCACGGGCGGCGCGATCAGCCCCTTCATCACGGCGACGCACGGCAATTCCTACCTCGACCTGCAGTACAGCTACGTCTTCGGCGACTGGGACATCCGGCGCGACACCGGCATCTACGGGCTGACCGGCCGCGGCAAGCCGGGTGGCGAGGGCCATCTCGTCGCCCTCTCGGCCGGCCATAACTTCCGCAGCGGCGGCTTCGTCTATGGCCCGCTGGCCCGCTTCACCCACAGCAGCATGAGCGTGGACCGCTACACCGAGACCGACGCCGTGCACGCCAATGCCTCGGTGCCGCGGCAGACGGCGACGGCCAATATCCTGAGCCTGGGCATGCAGGGCAGCCATCCGATGCAGTTCCAGGGCGGCTGGCGCGTCACGCCCCAGCTCCGCGCGGGCTGGGACTTCGCGCTCAGCGACGACAACCGCAACATGACCATCGGCCTGTCGGAGCGGCTCTTCATGCCGGAGGCCTATGTGACGGGCCCCGTCGGCACGCGCATCCAGAGCGGATTCCGCGGCGGCGCCGGCGTGCGCGTGCAGCGCGGCGCGGCCTCGGTGCTGGTGGACTACGATGTCCGCAGCTACCAGGGCGGCGGCGGGCAGAGCCACGCGGTCACGATCGCGCTGGGCTATTCGTTCTGAAAGTTTGAGGGGCGTTGCCCCTCAAATTCCCCGCCGGGAAAGTGATTTTCCTGGATCTTCCATCCGTTGGGGGGTCCAGGGCCAAAAGCCCTGGCAGGGTGCGCGAGGGGCGGAGCCCCTCGATCTTCTTTAACCGCAGCTTTTGCGGCATTTGCAATGGCTTGTGTTGCGTGGGGCGAAAGGTCTGACTGTGCTGCGGCGAGCATGCGGGCGAGTTGACCCTCGACGGTGATACGGGGCGGTTTTCCGCGAGGGCCGGGGTGGATCACCACGCGGTCGATGAGGTTGCGGGCGGCTTCCAGTGCTGCGGGGTTGTCACCTGCGGCCAGGGCCTCCCTGAGGCGCTCGACGCTGCGCCGATAGGCTTGGCCCAGATTGGGCAGCAAACGCCAGGTAGCCGCTCGCCCGCAGCGTGGCATCGAAGCGTGGCATCGAAGCGTGCAAACAGCGCGTCCACCGCGCCCGGCCGCTTGATTGCCTCACCGAAGGTCCAGATCGTGTTGGCGTCCGGCACCGGGTCGGCCAGGCCCAGGCCGAGAAAGCGCATGAAGGACAGCCGGTCCTTGATCAGATACTCGCAGCGCTCGTCCGACAGCCCATCAGCAAGGACTCGACGCCGGTCGACCGTGCGTTCGGCAACCTGCCGACGTTGCGTAAGGGTGGCGTCGTCTGCGATCCAGACCTCCGGCAGGAAGCCCGCAGCGTGTAGCTTTGTGAGGATTGCTGCGTCGATCTTGTCCGTCTTGACGCGGGCATAGGCGATCGCGCGGACGAGCCGGGAGTTTGCGACAACGGCACGCCGCACGTGAGGGCGAAGCAGCCGCTCCATGGCTGCGCTGTTGCCGGTCGCCACCAGCACGACGTCGTCCTCGAGGCTCAGCATCCGGGCGAAGTCGATGACCGGACCATAAATATGCGCTCCCGTAGGATGATCGCAGCGGTGCGCTCGAACGATGCAGCTAGATAGTTGCCGATCAGCTTAGCATAGTCGGCTTGCAAAAAAGCCCCAGGCAGAACCCAGGCCATTCGCCCGCCGCACCCAAGAAAAGATACAGCGTGGGCAATAAAATAATCCCACAAGCTCGCTCGGCCTCCAATTCCGTCGATGCACCATCTCCGACTAGAAAGATCGTTTCTCTGTTCTGCTGTCAAAATCTGGTAAGGAATATAAGGTGGGTTAGCTACGATTCCTGAGAAGGCTTCCGGCCAGGAACCGCCTGGCACGACAGCGAGAAAGTCAGACTGCACGAAACGCATCAAATCGATGGGCGCGCCAAGCGTGTTAGCGAGATATTCGAAGGCGACCGGATCGATATCGCAGCCGAAAATCTGCGGCCTTGGGTCGGAACGCCCTAACTCGACAAGGCGGTTGCGCGCGGCCTGGAGGAAGCCGCAGCTCCGAAACTGGGTTCAAGGATGGTGTCCGATGGTGAGCGGATAACCCAGTCGGTTAGTATCTGGCTGAGACGTTCCGGCGTATAGAAGGCACCGAGCTTGCAGCGGTCTTCAAGAAGGCGGTCATCCTTGATGGTTGGAGCTACGCTCAAACGAAGTCCTTAGACTGTGGTTACGATAGGCAGATTGCTTGGCCCGGCCCCATGAATCGGCCCACCCCAATCTAGCGGCATTCGGGCCCCGGTGTGAATTTCCATACTCCCGTGCAGAGCGATGAAGGCGATCACTCATTATCGTTATAGCAGGCCGTCGACGCGCTGAAATCGCGGGCTACGAAGCGTGCCTCGCTCCTGCTCGGCAGCAAGGCGCTCAAGACCTATGCAAGTTGCGCTCATACAGGAGGGGCCGGTCTACTCATCGCCGGATGGTAATTTGGGGCGATGAAAGTGTCGGTGCGGGTCCGGGACACCATGGAGACGGAGCCACGGAGCGAGACGGGTGCTGCGGGGGCCGTGGAAGAGGCCGTGAGCCTCCTATCCTGGGTGGGCCAGACTCAAACGGACGGCTGGGCCCTAGCTGGGAGGACCATCGGCCGGGCGATACGTCTCCATCGCCAGCCGCACCCGATCGGCGATGAAATCGGCGAAGGGGCCGACGTCTCCCTCGATGCTCGCGGCATCCAGCCCCCGCAGATAGTCGTCGCGGTCTTCGAGGCGGATGACCGTCCAAGGGTAACCGCCCGACGCCAACATGGCATTCATCAGCAGGCGCGCCGTCCGTCCATTGCCGTCGGGGAAGGGGTGGATGTAGCCGAACAGCCAATGGCCAAGGACGGCCCGCACGCTCGCTTCGGGCTCATTCGAGAGCAGGTCCAGAAGCTCGGACATGGCCTCGGGGAGCAGATCCTTCTGCGGGGGCACGTAACGGGAGGTCTTCAGGTAGATGAAGTGATCCCGGTAGCCGATGGTGCTCTTTCTCGTCAGCACACCCGCATCGACCAGGGGCTCGAACAGATCCTGATACCACTCGAGGTGGGCGCGGCGCATGGCCTCGCCGGGAGATCCCCCTTCAAGGATTCCGCTAATCACGCCCTTGGCCCGCTCGAAGGCGAGGTAGTAGCCGCGTGCCGCCATGGCGTTGCGCTGGTCACGGTCACCGGTGTGCTCATCGGGCCTCCACTCACCCGAGCGAACCCGCTCGATCAGGCCAGGCGTAACCCGATATCCCTCGATGCTGAGGGAGTGGTAGGCGTCGAATTTGTAGATGTCCTCCACCGATCGCAGGTAGGCATCGTGGTCCTCCGGAAGCCCCGGAGCCTGCGGAAATGCGTCAATGACCCTCTGACGGCTGGTCTCCCACAACGTGCGGATCCGGCCGACAATGGGCGCGACGTATCCCCGCAGCGGACCGGATCTCGGCGGCGTCACGAAGGGGTCGGTCTCGCGATAGTCGTAAGCGGCGCGGCGGAAGGTCATCTCGATTTGATCCGCGAGATCCCCGCGACCGACATGGCGAAGCGCCCCCGCCAAGCGGCCCGCCACCGTCGAGTGATCGCCATCGAGAAGGACGGCCAGCAAATCCGAGGCGCCATTCAGGCTCTTGAGGGCGACCTCCGCGTCGACAGGTGCCTGGCCGTAGAAGCCTTCTGGAACCCTGGCGAGGGCAGCTGGCAGGGTGAAGAGGCGCAAGCCGTTCTTCACCTCGAGTAGCGATGCTGGAACGGCCGTGCGCTCCCGGCTGTCGAAGAGCGAGGTCTCGAAAGGGAGCTTCAAGCGGTTGTTGCCGCCCTTGGTGGAGAAGACCACCACCTGCCGGGGTATGGTGGAATTCTCCGCGTGCAGCTGCAGCGACTGTTCCGGCGACAGGTGCCAGTCATCTGCGAACCGATCCTCGCAATAGGCGGCACAGAACTGCCAGAATGAGGCGTGCCATGGCGTGGAATCACCGGGTGCTGCATGCGGATCCGAGGACATCACCCAGCCGCGGGTGATGGATTGCAGAAACCCCAGCTTCGTCAGGAGGGTCCGCTTGCCGACGTCGAACTCGGACGAGCGGAAGACGCGCTGGTTCCTTCCTTGCAAGACCGAAAGGCCCTGCAGAGCTTGGGCCAGACGCTCCGCTTGTTCGGTGCCACGCTGCAGACCTTCAGAACCGCTCATCGCCATCCTCGCCTAACTTCGAATCCGTATGACTGCACGTCCAAGGAGCCGAGCCGTTGCAAGTTTATAGAGGAGGGCGACTGCACGTGCAAAGGCTCGGGTGTTTGCAAGTGTGAGGGGGTGGGTGAGTGCAAGTTTGAAAAGTGCAGCCGCGCCATCAAAGCCCCCCGCTTCGTTTCATCCAAACCGGGGAGCTCGCGAGCGAATGGATCAATCGTTTGATTTGATTTAATATTTTATTGACGCCCCATAGAGGCGGGCACGGCGCCCTGAAGACATCGCACCGAAGCGCTGCACGTTTAAGAGCTTGGCACTCACTCTTTTTTCAGTGTCGCGGCCGTCCGATAGACGGCAAATTGCCCTCGGCGTCCGATCGATCGCAAGTCTGAAGACGCTCCCGGAGGTCTCTTGCTGCACGTCCCAAGCCGCGGCAACGCCAAGTCCAACGTCGAAATTGATGTCTCCGCAGGTCGATTCAGGGGCCGAATCCCCGGAGGAGTGAATTAGCAGTTTTCGGCCGGAAGATTTTTGAAACCCGAGGAAATTCAACGGTTACAGCGTGAAACTAAAGTCTCGCAGCCTGTGTAATCTCGTCGCCATGTTCTGGAACAATGAGAACTCCGCCAGACCCGTGGCCTGATGCGGATGGTCAGCCGCATCGTGCGGGACGTCTAGGTCGTGTGGACAGTTATCGTAGCCACAGGATGGTAGCAGCGAGAGTGACGACGCTGAGGTAGTTCCTCGCGGTTTTCTCGTAGCGAGTGGCGACACGGCGGAACTGCTTAAGCTTGGAGAAGCAGCATTCGACCAGATGGCGCTGGGCGTAGCGGTGCTTGTCGAGCGGGTATTTGCGGGCACGCGACGGGTTGTTCGGGATGACGGCGATGGCGCCTTTGTCCGCGATCGCCTCGCGCAGCGGGTCGGCGTCGTAGGCGGCATCGGCCATGACGACATCCGCGGGAAGGCCCTCGATCAGAGCGTAGGCCTGCGGGCAATCGCCGCGTTGCCCGCCGGTCAAGGCGAATCGAACAGGGACGCCCAGGCCTCGGACGGCCAGGTGGATCTTGGTGCTCAGGCCGCCGCGGGAGCGGCCAAGGGCCTGATCTTCAACCCCCCCTTTGGGGCGCCGGCGGCGTGCTGGTGGGCGCGGATGATGGTGCTGTCGATGATCAGATATTCGAAGTCAGGATCGTCCGACATCGCTTCGAAGATGCGCCGCCACACGCCTTTGTCGCTCCAGCGGCTGAACCGGCGAAACACGCTGTTCCACTCGCCGAAGACGTAGGGCAGGTCGCGCCAGGGCGAACCCGTTCGCACGATCCACAGCACGCCCTCGACGAACATGCGGTTGTCGCGGCCGGGTTGAGCCCTTCTGGTCGGGCCGACCGATGATCAGCGGCGCCATCCGCTCCCACGCCGCGTCGCTCAACACCAGACGATCCAGAACGCCCAAGGCCGCCTCCCCAAAGGCAGCCTTGAATCACCCAACCAACGTTTCGGGAATCCCTAGAGTCCACACGACCTAAGGCATGAGGGTAGAATCGGCCTACCCTCAAGGTTCGGAGATTATCTGCGCTCCGGAGAGCGGAATGCCCCCTTGGTCCGCGAGCGAACCATCAAGGTGTCTTCCTGACCGCGGCCACACTTGGACCCCAGCGCAGAGCCGACCGATAAGAGAATGTTTTTTCGGGGAAAGAGCTGGAGGTCCAAAGGGATTCGAACCCTTGACCCCAACCCGGGGCGGTCGGCAATTTAGCCCAGCTGTGTTCGCCATAAGCCGAACCCTGTCCGCGATTTGGACCTGCGATCTGATCGGTGGCACGAACTGGACTCGCGCTTTCTGGAGGCGAAGCAATGGGGCTGTCCCGTCCGCTTACTGGCGGTATAAGAAAGACCACCCCCTCGATCTTCTCATACCGTCGCCGGCACCCGCGCCTCGGCCAGGGCCGCCGCCTGGCGTTCGGCCAGCTCCTGCTCGTTGAAGTCGTCCACGAGCTCGTGGAACAGCCGGTGCCAGTTCAGCCGGGCATCGAGGCGCATGAACACGCTGCCGAGGCCGATCGCCGAGCGGTCCATCAGCGGGAACTCGCGCGGAATCCGCACCCCGCCGGTCCGCTTGAGGCCCTGGTGGACCTCCTCGGCGATCTTGCGGCCGAACATCGGGTCTTCCGTCTCGGTGATCGGCCGCACGCGGTCCTGCATCAGCGGCTCGTAGAGGAAGGTCGCCCACTTCTTCAGGACCTGCATCGTGTCGTTGGACAGGTTGCGGAAGCCCCAGATGCGGAAGCCCTCGGCCGCCTTCTCGTCGTCGCCGTCGCGCACCGCCTCATAGAGCGTCAGCACACCGGTGATGAAGCTCGGCGGGAAGATGCGGACCGTGCCGAAATCGAGCAGGTTGATGCCCTGGTCCCAGGGCCGCACCTGGTAATTGCCCAGATGCGGGTCGCCATGGATCACGCCGTAGCGGTAGAGCGGCACATACCAGGCGGCGAAGAGCGCGCGGGCATAGGCGTTCTTCTCCTCCGGGCTCGGATCCTCGGAGATGCGCTGGAGGATGGATTCGCCCGGCAGCCAGGTCATGGTCAGCAGCCGGCGCGTGGTCAGCTCCTCGACCGGCGTGGGCACGCTCACATTCGGCGTGTCGGCGAGCATGAGGGCGTAGAGGCGCTGATGCGCGGCCTCGCGCTCGTAATCCAGCTCCTCGCGAAGGCGGTCCTTCAGCTCGACGAAGGCCTCCTCATTGTCCAGCGCGCTGTCCATGCGGCGGTAGAGGCTGAGCGCGAGCTTGAGCTGCTTGAGGTCCGCCTCCACCGCGGAGGGCATGTCCGGATATTGCAGCTTGCAGGCGACCTCGCGGCCGTCATGCAGCGTGGCGCGATGCACCTGGCCAAGGCTGGCGGCGGCGGCGGCTTCCAGCCCGAAGGTCGCGAAGCGCGACTGCCATTGCGGGCCGAGCTCGGTCTGCATGCGGCGGCGCACGAAGGCCGGGCCCATGGCCGGCGCATTCGCCTGCAGCGTGGCCAGCTCGCGCGCATATTCCTCGGGCAGGGCGTCGGGCACGGTGGCGAGGAACTGCGCCACCTTCATCATCGGGCCCTTGAGCCCGCCGAGGATGGCTTTCAGATCCTCCGCATGCGCGCCCTTGTCGGTCTTGAGGCCGAGGAAGCGCTGGCCGGCGACGCGTGCCGCGATGCCCGTGACCGCGCCGGAGGTGCGGACCATGCGCCGCACCTCGCCGAAGAAATTGCCTTCGCGTTCGGTCAAGGAGAGGCTTCCAGTTCGTCGATAAAGCCGGAGATCACGTCGAGGCCCTTCTTCCAGAAGTCCGGATCGGAAGCGTCCAGGCCGAAGGGCGCCAGAAGCTCCTTGTGGCGCAGCGTGCCGCCGGCCTTGAGCATCTCGATATACTTGCCCTCGAAGCCCGGCACCGAGCCGTCGCGGAAGACGCCGTAGAGCGCATTCACCAGGCAATCCCCGAAGGCATAGGCGTAGACGTAGAAGGGCGTGTGCACGAAGTGCGGGATATAGGCCCAGTAGGAGGCGTAGTCCGGCGTGAACTCGAAGATCGGCCCCAGGCTCTCGGTCTGGATGGACATCCAGATCTCGCCCAGCCGCTCGGGCGAGATCTCGCCGTTGCGACGCTCGTCATGGACCTTCGTCTCGAACTTGTAGAAGGCGATCTGGCGGACGACCGTGTTCAGCATGTCCTCCACCTTGCCGGCCAGCAGCAGGCGGCGCTTCGCCGGATCGGTCTCGGCATCGAGCAGCGCGCGGAAGGTCAGCATCTCCCCGAAGACGCTGGCGGTTTCGGCGAGCGTCAGCGGCGTGGACGAGCGGAAATAGCCCTGCGCGGCGGCGAGGCGCTGATGCACGCCGTGGCCGAGCTCATGGGCCAGCGTCATCACGTCGCGCGCCTTGCCGTGATAGTTCAGCAGCAGATAGGGATGCGCCGAGGGCACGGTCGGATGGGCGAAGGCGCCGCTCGACTTGCCGGGGCGCAGCGCGGCGTCGATCCAGGCCTTTTCGAAGAAGGGCGCGGCCAGCTTCTCCATCTCGGGGCTGAAGCCGGCATAGGCGCTGCGCACGCGGCTGACGGCATCCGGCCAGGCGATCTTGCTGTCGTCGTCGCGCGGGAGCGGCGCATTGCGGTCCCAGTGCTGCAGCTTCGGCAGGCCGAGCCACTTGGCCTTCATCGTGTAGTAGCGATGCGAAAGGCGGGGGAAGCTGTCGGTCACGGCCGTCACCAGCGCGTCCACCACCTCGTCCTCGACCATATTGGCGAGGTTGCGCGAGGAGCCGGGGCGCGCGTGGTTGCGCCATTTGTCCATCACCTCCTTGTCCTTCACCAGCGTGTTGGTGATGAGGCTGAAGAGGCGGATGCGACTGCCGAAGGCCTCGGAGACGCCCTTGGCCGCCGCTTCGCGCACGGCGCGATCAGTGTCGGACAGCTTGTTCAGCGCGGCGGAGACGGAAAGCTCCTCGCCGGAGACGGTGACCGTCATGGTCGCCAGCGTCTCGTCGAAGAGGCGGTTCCAGGCGGCGCGGCCCGTCACCTCCTTCTCGTGCAGCAGCCGTTCCATCTCGTCGGAAAGCTGGTGCGGCAGCCAGACGCGCAGATCGGCGAGCCAGGAGCGCCAGGTGGCCAGCTTCGGGCTGGAGGCCAGCTTCGCTTCGAGAACCGCTTCCTCGACGTGGTTCAGCTCCAGCGAGAAGAAGACGAGGTGCGAGGAGATCTCCGTCACCCGCTCCTGCATCGTCTGATAGAAGCGACCATTGCCGCCGCTGAGCGAGTCGCCGGCAAAAATCAGCGAGGCGAAACTCATGGCCCGGCCCAGCAATTCCTCGATCCGCTCGCAGGCCTCGATGGCCCCGGCCAGCTCGTCGCCCGACAGGCCGGCGAGTTTCGTTGCGTATTTCGCCTGGAAGGCGCGGGCCTCGGCATCGGCGCGATCCAGGTCGGATTTCAGTGCGGGGTCATCCTCGCCCTTATACAGATCGGAGAGGTCCCAGGACGGGAGAGCCGCCTCGCCGGTGCTGGCATCAAGGGGAGAGCGCAGCATTTCGGGCGCGCGGCCTGGGATCATTCGCATTTCTCACATATATGCCCCCTGACGGCGTGGCCAAGCGGGAAGTCCAGGAATGACCACAGGAATCGAGGAGGCCAAGAGCCTCCCCGCCTTGCTCTTCACTCTGGCCGTCGAGGCGCCGGACCTGCCGATGATCGGCTATTGGCGCGACAAGGGCTGGCACAAGCTGAGTCGCGGCGCCTTCGCGCAGTCCGTGGCCAATGCCGCCGCGGGGCTGCGGCGACTCGGCGTGATGCCCGGGGACCGCGTTCTGCTGGTCAGCGAGAATCGCCCGGAATTCCTGATTGCCGATACCGCCGTGATGTCCATCGGCGCCGTCTCGGTGCCGACCTACACGACCAATACCGAGGCCGACCACGCCCATATCCTGCGCGATTCCGGCGCGCGCGCCGTCGTGTCCTCCACCGCGGCGCTGGCGGACCGCATCCGCTCGGCCGCCGGCCAGGTGGCGGGGCTCGACGTGCTGATCTGCATGGAGCCGGCCGAGGGCACTACCCCCTGGTCCGCGCTGGAGGCGCCGGCCGACCTCCCTGCCCTCATCGCCGAGGTCGAGCAGATCCCCGACGGGCGGCTGGCCTGCCTGATCTACACCTCCGGCACGGGCGGCGCGCCCAAGGGCGTGATGCTGCCGCACCGCTCCATGCTCGCCAATTGCGCGGCCGTGCGGAAGATCATCCGTCGGCTGCACATCCGGGAGCAGGGCCGCTACCTCTCCTTCCTGCCGCTGTCGCATGCCTATGAGCACACGGTGGGCGGCTATCTCATGCCCTCCGCTGGGGTGGAGCTCGTCTTCTCGCGCGGGGCGGACAAGCTGCTGGCCGATTTCGCCGAGCACCAGCCGCACCTCATCACCACCGTGCCCCGCCTCTTCGAGGTGATCCGCGAGCGGGTCTCCGCCCAGGTCGCCAAGGAGGGCGGCGGCAAGCAGAAGCTCTTCGACAAAGCGCTGGCGCTCGGGCTGAAGCGGCTCGACGGCCGCCTGAACCCGATCGAATGGGTGATGGACAAGGTGCTGGACCGCCTGGTGCGCGAGAAGGTCCGCGCGCGCTTCGGCGGGCGCATCAAGGCCCTGGTCTCGGGCGGGGCGCGACTGGATCCCGATCTCTCGGGCTTCTTCCTGGGCCTCGGCGTCACGGTGCTGCAGGGCTATGGCCAGACCGAGGCCGGCCCCGTCGTCAGCGTGAACCTGCCCTGGGACAACGACCGCCGCAGCGTGGGCCGCCCCCTGCACGGCGTGGCGGTGAAGATCGCCACCGACGGCGAGCTGCTGGTCCGCGGCGACCTCGTGATGGACGGCTACTGGAACAATCCCGAGGCCACCGCCCGCTCCATCGCCGTCACGTCCGATGACGGCCTGGCCTGGCTGCACACGGGCGACGTGGCGGAGCTGCGCGAGGGGCGCATCCACATCACCGACCGCAAGCGAGACTTCCTCAAGCTCAAGGGCGGCGACATGGTGGCCCCCTCCAAGATCGAGAGCCTGCTGGCCGCCGAGCCCGAGGTCGCGCAGGTCGTCGCGGCGGGCGAGGGCATGGCGGGGGTTGGTGGCGCTCATCGTGGCGGCCGAGGGGCGCGAGGCGCAAATCGGCGACGCGGTGAAGCGCGTGAACGCCCGGCTCTCGCCCATCGAGCGCATCCGCCGCTTCAAGGCCCTGCCCGATCCCTTCACCGTCGAGAACGGGCTGATGACGCCGACCATGAAGGTGAAGCGCCGTCAGGTGATCGAGCGATACGCGACCGAAATCGACGAGCTGGCCTGACATCCTGGAAGCCTTTCGGCAACTTCGCGCCGGGTGTTTCGTTGCAGTCCTGACAATGCCGATGCAGAGGAACGCGAAATGACAGGCTACAAGCCCCTGATGGCGGCGGCACTGGCCGGCGTCATGGCCCTGTCCGCCGGGCCGGCCCTGGCGCAGCGCCACGACCGCGGCTGGCATGGCGGTCCGCCGCCCGGACGCGGATATGATCGCGGTCCGCCGCGCGGATACGATCGCGGTTATGACCGGGGCTACCATCGCCGGGACAACACCGGCGCGATTATCGGCGGCGCCTTGCTGGGCCTGGGTGTCCTCGGCGGCGCGCTGGCGCTGCAGCAGCAGCAGGTCGCCCCGCCTCCCGCCTATTACGCGCCTCAGCCGGGCTATGACGCGCCGCCCGGCTATGCCGCCCCTCCTGGCTATTACGGCTACAAGTGAGGAATGCACCCATGAAGATCTTCCCGATCAGCCGCGCGGCAACCTTCGCACTCGCCCTTGGCTTGCCCTTCGCGGCGCAGGCCCAGGCTCCGGCGCAATCCCCGGAGCCGCGGGCGGCCTCCGCCCAGACGCCGCCCGCGGCGGCCAACCCCGCGCGCCGCTCCCAGCATCTGACGCAGGAGCAGATGATGCAGCGGGTGGAGACGCATCTGGCGAGCCTGCGCACGCAGCTCGGCATCACCCCCGCGCAGGATGCGCAGTGGCAGGAATTCGCCAAGGTCACGCGCGACAACGCCGTGGCGATGCGCCAGCGCTACACCCAGCGCGGCACCTTGCTCGCGCAGATGAGTGCGGCCGACAACATGATGGATTTCGCGCAGATCTCGCAGCAGAACGCCCAGGAGCGGATGAAGCTCGCGACGGCCTTCCGCGGCCTCTATGACGTCATGTCGACGGAGCAGAAGCAGCGTGCGGACCAGGCCTTCCGCACCCAGCATCAGCCGGGCCAACGCCCGCACCGCCGTCCGTAACGGCGGTCAGGACTCGCGGATCAGCGCTCCGTCGAGGAAGATGTCCACCGCGATGGCGACGCGGTGGGCGATCTCGGCCTGATCCAGCGCCGAGCGCTGTCCCAGCAGCATCCACATATGCGGCTCGCCGATGGTGAGCCCGAACAGCATCCCCGCCGCCATCGGGGACGTCTTCCAACCGAAGGCGCCCTGACGCGACATGGATGGCCAGGAACTGCTCCACCGCATCCTCGCCGTGAGTCTTCGTGGCGCGCCAGAACGCCTCGGTCACCCCCGGCACACGCTTCACTTCCGAGATGATGAGCCGGCAGAACGAGACATTTCTTTCCGTCAGGAGATAGCCCGCCACGCGCTGCAACAGCGCGATCAGGCCCTGACGGAGCTCGCCCTCCGTCTCTTCCGGCATCGCCACCAGCAACGGCGCCATCTGGTCGTCCATGACTGCCTCGAAGAGCGCCTCCTTCGAGGCGAAGAGCCGATAGAGCGTTTCTTCGACATGCCCGCGCCACGGGCGACGTCATCCATGTTCGCCGCGGCATAGCCCTGTTCAGGAAGACGTTCTCCGCCGCGCGGATCAGCGCCTGGCGACGCTGCGGCTCGGGCAGGCGCGGGCGGCCGCCCACCGGCACCAGCTCTCTGCATGGCCCAATTCGCTCACTTTCCCGCCCCCGACGCCGCATCACTTTCCCCGTCGCGCAGGCTTTGCCATCAGGATTGGCCCCGCACGCGGGTCGTCTCCGACCAGCCGCCGCCCAGCGCCTTGTAGAGCGTGACCAGCGTCTGCAGCCGCTGCACCCGCAGCGAGATCAGCTCCTGCTGCGCGGTGAAGAGCTGCCGCTGCGAGTCCAGCGGCGCCTGATAGGTGTCGAGCCCGCTGCGGAAGCGCAGCAGCGACAGGCGGAAGGCGTCGGCATAGGCCGCGACAAGCGCGGTCTGCGCTGCGATCTGCTGGTCATAGGTGCCACGCGCCGCCAGACGTCCGCCACCTCGCGGAAGGCGGTCTGATGGTGCCGCTCATATTCCGCGACCTGGAGCTGCGTCTGCACCTTGGCAACATCGAGGCTGCCCTGCAGTACGCCGAAGGAGAAGATCGGCACGTTGATCTGCGGGGCGAAGCTCCAGCTCGCCGTCCCCCTCCGCGAAGAGCCGGCTGAAGCTCGTGCTCGCCGTGCCCCCATTGCCCGTCAGCGTGAGGGAGGGAAGAAGGCGGCCCGCGCCGCGCCGACATTGGCATTGGCCGGCGAGCAGGTTGTGCTCGGCCGCCAGCACGTCCGGACGCGCGATCAGCACGGCGAATCCATCCCCGCCGGAACCTCGGCCACGACATAGCCGTCGATGGGCGCGGAAGGCAGCAGGTTGGCGGAACCGTCGTTCCGGCCAGCAGGTTCAGCGCATTCGTATCCTGCGCCTGCTGGCGCGTGTATTGCGCGAGGCTCGCCCGCGCCGTCCTCCACCGCGGTCTGCGCCTGGCGCAGCGCCAGGGCCGTGGCGTTGCCGCCGTCGAAGCCGGCCTGGGTGAGCCGCAGCGCGTCCTGCTGGTTGGCCAGGGTCTGCTCGGTCAGGGCCAGAAGTTCACGGTCGCCGAGCAAGGCGAGCCAGGCATTGGCCACCTGCGCGATGAGGCTGATCTGCGAGGCGCCCGCGGTCTCGTCATAACCGAGATATTGCTGAAGGCCTGCTGGCTCAGGCTGCGCACCGGCCGAAGAGATCGACCTCTAGGAGGTGAAGCCGATGCCGCCGGACCAGACCGGCTGGTGATGCGCCGCCGCCGCCGAAGCTCGAGGGAATGCGCTGGGCGGTGAGCGAGCCGGACGCGCCGACCTGCGGGAAGAGCTCGCCGCGCTGGATACGGTACTCGGCCCTCGGCTTGGGCCACGTTGAGCGCCGCGGTCCGCAGGTCGCGGTTATTGGCGACGCCGCAGCTCCACGACGCGCTGGAGCTGCGGGTCGCGCAGCACCTCGCGCCAGCCGATCGCATCCGCCGCGACGGTGGGATCGGCATTGGCCGCCACCGCCACGGGCGGGCGGCGATAGGCCGGCCCCTCCGGCCAGGCGGTCGGGCACGGGAGGCGCCGGCCGCACGAAGTCGGGGATGAGGCTGCAGCCGGAGAGAAGCACCGCCGCGAGCGGCAGTGCGAGGAAGGAACGGCGCATGGTCACTCTCCCCGGAGCGGGCTGCGGTTGGGCGGCGGCGCTCGGCTTGGCCTCCGTCATGAAGCTTCGACTTCACGCGGAACAGGCGCAGCACCACCAGGAAGAAGACCGGCACGAAGAGCAGCACGAGGATCGTGCCGCTGACCACACCGCCCACCACGCCGATGCCGATGGCATTGCGTCCGCCCGCGCCCGGCGCCCGTGGACAGCGCCAGCGGCAGCACGCCGACGCCGAAGGCCAGCGAGGTCATCAGGATCGGTCGCAACCTCTGCCGGGCCGCGAAGAGCGCGGAATCCAGCAGGTTGCTGCCGCGCTCGAACTCCTCCTTCGCGAATTCCACGATGAGGATGGCGTTCTTCGCGGTGAGGCGACGGTGGTGAGCAGGCCCACCTGGAAATACAGCTCGTTCGCCATCCCGAAGCCCCAGGTGGCGGTGACCGCGCCGAGGACGCCGAGCGGCACGGCCATCATCACCGCCGCCGGAATGGCCCAGCTCTCATAGAGCGCGGCCAGGCAGAGGAAGACAACGAGCAGCGACAGCGCGTAGAGCGGCGCGGCCTGCGAACCCGAGGCGCGCTCCTCGTAGGAGAGACCGCTCCAGTCGACGCCGGTTCCCGGCGGCAATTGCGCCGCCAGACGCTCCATCTCGGCCATGGCCGCGCCGGTGCTGGAGCCCGGCGCCGCATTGCCCTGGATCTGGAAGGAGCCGACGCCGTTGAAGCGCTCCAGCTTCGGCGCGCCGAAGGCCCATTCCGCGCGTGGAGAAGGCGGAGAAGGGCACCATCTGCCCGGACGCATTGCGCACGAACCAGCTCTCGAGATCGTTGGGCAGCATGCGCGAGGAGGCCTCGCCCTGGATGAAGACGCGCTTCACCCGGCCGCGATCGATGAAGTCGCTGACATAGCTGGAGCCCCAGGCCGAGGCGACCGTCGTGTTGATGCTGGCGATCGACAGGCCGAGCGCGCTCGCGCGCTCCCAGTCGATGACGAGGCGGTATTGCGGCTCGTCGTCCAGCCCGTTTGGCCGCACCGCCGACCAGGACGGGGCTTTGCGCAGCGAGACCGAGCAGCTGGTTACGCCGCCGCGAGCAGCCGCGTGTGGCCGAGCCCGCCCGCGATCCAGCAGCTGGGAACTCGAAGCCCGTCGCATTGCCCGAGCTCGGAGATGGCCGGCGGGCGCGAAGGCGAAGATCATCGCATCCTGGTATCCGCCGAAGCGGCGCATCACGCGTCCCGCCAAAGCCTGCACGCTGCCCTGAGCCCCGGGACGATCGCCCCATGGCTTGAGGCTGACGAAGGCCATGCCGGAATTCTGGCCGCGGCCCGCCGAAGCTGAAGCCGGTGATGCCGAAGACCGAGGAGACGACGTCCTTCTCGTCCTCCAGGAGATAGCGCGTGACCTCGTCGACCGCGCGCTGCGTCCGCTCCACCGTGGCTCCCGGCGGGGCCGAAACCTGGATGAAGAGCGTGCCCTGATCCTCGTCGGGGACGAAGGAAGTGGGCAGGCGCAGGAAGATGACAGCCATCCCCGCGACGATCAGCGCATAGATCAGCAGGACGCGCTTGGGCCGCTTCAGCCCATAGCCCACGCCACGCTGATAGCCATGCGCGCCACGGTCGAAATTGCGGTTGAACCAGCCGAAGAAGCCGCGCTTCTCATGGCTCGCCTTGGTGGGCTTCTTGAGGATCGTGGCGCAGAGCGCGGGCGTGAAGATGACGGCCGTCAGCACCGACAGGCCCATGGCCGTGGCGATGGTGATGGAGAACTGCCGGTAGATCACGCCCGTCGAGCCGCCGAAGAAGGCCATCGGCAGGAACACCGCGGAGAGCACCAGCGCGATGCCCACCAGCGCGCCGGTGATCTGCTCCATCGACTTGCGCGTGGCTTCCAGCGGGGAGAGATCCTCCTCCTCCATCAGGCGCTCGACGTTCTCGACGACGACGATGGCGTCGTCCACCAGCAGGCCGATGGCGAGCACCATGCCGAAGAGCGTGAGCGTGTTGATGCTGTAGCCGAGCGCCAGCAGCACCGCGAAGGTGCCCAGCAGCACGACCGGCACGGCGATGGTCGGGATCAGCGTCGCGCGGAAGTTCTGCAGGAAGAGGAACATCACCAGGAAGACGAGGATGACGGCCTCGATCAGCGTCTTCACCACCTCCTCGATGGAGAGCCGCACGAAGGGCGTGGTGTCGTAGGGGAAGACCACGTCCACGCCGGCCGGGAAGGTCGGGCGCAGCCGCTCGATGGTGGCGCGCACGGCCTGCTCGGTGGCGAGCGCATTGGCGCCGCTGGCGAGCTTGATGGCGATGCCGGCCGCGGGATTGCCGTTGTAGAGCGAGCTGATGGCGTAGTTCTCGCCCCCCAGCTCGACGCGGGCGACGTCGCGCAGCAGCACGCGCGAGCCGTCCGGCTGCACCTTCAGCAGGATCGCGCCGAACTGCTCGGGCGTCTGCAGATAGGTGGGGCCGATGATGGTGGCGTTGAGCTGCTGCCCCTGCACCGAAGGCAGCGCGCCGAGCTCACCCGAGGCGACCTGCACGTTCTGCGCCTGGATGGCCGCCGAGACGTCGCCTGGCGTGAGGTTGAAGTTCATCAGCTTCACGGGATCGACCCAGACGCGCATCGCGTATTGCGCGCCGAAGAGCTGATAGTCGCCCACGCCCGGCGTGCGGCTCAGCGGATCCTGCACGGTGGAGGCGATGTAGTCGCCGATGTCGATGTTGCTCAGGCGCCCGTCGGTGGAGACGAAGCCGGCCACCAGCAGGAAGTTGCGCGTCGCCTTGGCGATGCGCAGGCCCTGCTGCTGCACCGCCTGCGGCAGGCGCGGCGTGGCGAGCGCGACCTTGTTCTGCACCTGCACCTGCGCGACGTCGGGATCGGTGCCCTGGGCGAAGCTCAGCGTGATGGAGGCGCTGCCGTCCTTGCCGGTCTCGGAGGTGAAGTAGAGCAGGTTGTCGATGCCGCTGAGCTGCTGCTCGATGATCTGCACGACGGTGCTCTGCACCGTCTCGGCCGAGGCGCCGGGATAGACGACGGAGATGGAGATGGAAGGAGGCGCGATGGAGGGATATTGCGCGACGGGCAGCGAGCGGATCGCCAGCACGCCCATGAGCATCGTCGCGATGGCGAGAACCCAGGCGAAGATCGGGCGATCGATGAAGAAACGGGCCATGATGCGCGCCTAGTTTCCGGCAGCCGGGGCGGCGCCTGACGGGGCCGCGCCGCGTTCGTTCAGCGCCTGCTGCGTCGTCTCGGTGGCGTTCACCTTGCCGCCCGGCCGCGCGCGCTGGAGGCCTTCCACGATCACGCGGTCACCCTCGGCCAGCCCCTCGGTGACGAGCCAGGCCGTGCCGATGGCGCGCTCGGCGTTGATGATGCGCGCGGCGACGGTGCCCTCGGCGTCCACGACCATGGCCGTCGCCTCGCCGCGCGGCGTGCGCGTCACCGCCTGCTGCGGCACCAGCAGCGCACGGTCGGTCACGCCTTCCTCGATGCGGGCGCGCACGAAGAGGCCGGGCATCAGCTGGCCGTTGGGATTGGGGAAGACCGCGCGGATGGTGATGGAGCCGGTGCCCTGATCGACGATGACCTCGGAGAATTGCAGCCGGCCGGCCTGGGGGTATTCGGTGCCGTCCTCCAGCGTCAGATGGACCACCGCCTGGCCATCGGCATCGCGCCGCAGCGTGCCGTTGGCCAGTTCGCGCCGCAGCCGCATCACGCGCGCGGCCGGCTGGGTCACGTCCACATAGATCGGATCGAGCTGGGTGATGGTGACGAGCGCGGCGGCCTGCTGCGCCGTGACGAGGGCGCCCACGGTGACGCTGGAGCGTCCGGTGCGCCCCGCGATCGGCGAGGTGACCTTGGTGTAGTCGAGGTTGATGCGGGCCGTGTCGACGGCGGCGCGGCCTGACGCGACATCCGCCTGGGCCTGGCGCAGCGCGGCCTCCGCGAGGTCGAGATCCTGCTGGCTGACGGCGCGGGCGCGGACCAGCGGGCGGTAACGGTTCACCGTCACCCCGGCCGAGGCCGCGGCGGCCTGGTTGCGCTGCAGGGTCGCCTGGGCGCTGTCCAGCTGAGCCTGATAGGGGGCCGGGTCGATCTGATAGAGCGGCTGGCCGGCCTCGACCTCGGCGCCCTCGGTGAAGAGCCGCTCGCGGATCACGCCGGCGACCTGCGGGCGAACCTCGGCGGTCCGGAAGGCGGCGGTTCGGCCAGGCAGCTCGGTGGTGATGGCGACGGCCTGCTGGCGAAGGGCCACGACCGTGACATTGGGCGGCGGAGGCGCCGCAGCCGGCGTGGCCACCTGGTTCTCGTCGCAGGCCGTCAGCAGCAGCGCACCCAGCGCGAGGGGAAGCAGGCCGGAAGAGCGGCGGACCGAAGAGACGGGCATTGCGGCATTCCAATCGGAAACTTATGAGTTTCGCCGATGGATACCGGCAAGTTTCCATGCCGTCAAGAAGTTTGCCGCACCGCACAAAAAGTCGCGGGGTCAACCACGAAGGCAGTGCGTGGTTGACCCCGTCGGCCGCGCGGAAAGGTCTGGGCTAGGCGGTCTCGGGCACCCGCGCCCAATTCGGGTTGAGCAGCGGCGAGGGCGCGCCGATCTTCCGCCGCGCCTCCAGATATTCGCCATGCAGCCGCGCGATCAGATCGGCGGCCGGCACCACCGCCTCGATGCCGGAGACGCTCTGCCCCGCCCCCCAGATGTCCTTCCACTTCTTCTTGCGGTCGGAGGAGAAGTTCATCTGCGACTTGTCGCCCGTCTCCAGATTGTCGGGGTCCATTCCGGCATTGCGGATCGAGGGCTTGAGGTAGTTGCCGTGCACGCCGGTGATGAGGTTCGTGTAGACGATGTCCGACGCGCCGGATTCCGTGATCATCCGCTTGTAGTCCTCCGTCGCGCGGGCCTCCTCGGTCGCGATGAAGGCGGTGCCCATATAGGCGAAGTCCGCGCCCATGGCCTCGGCGGCCAGGATGCTGCGCCCGTGGGCGATGGAGCCCGAGAGCGCGATCGGCCCGTCGAACCAGGCGCGCGTCTCCTGCAGAATTGCGAAGGGGCTCTGGTTGCCGGCATGGCCGCCGGCGCCGGACGCGACCAGGACCAGGCCGTCCGCCCCCTTCTCGATCGCCTTATGGGCGAAGACCTGGTTGATCACGTCGTGCATCACATGGCCGCCATAGCTGTGCACGGCCTGGTTCACCTCCTCGCGCGCGCCGAGCGAGCTGATGATCATCGGTACCTTGTGCTTCACGCAAAGGGCCAGATCCTGCTCCAGCCGGTCGTTCGACCGATGGACGATGAGGTTCATCGCGAAGGGGGCGGCGGGCCGGTCCGGATGGGCGGCGTCGTGCGCGGCCAGGGTCTCGGTGATCTCGGCCAGCCAGTCGTCAAGCTGCTCGACGGGGCGCGCGTTCAGCGTGGGCATGGCGCCGATCACGCCCGCCTTGCACTGCGCGATGACCAGCGCGGGCACCGAAATAATGAAGAGCGGGGAGCCGATGAGCGGCAGGCGCAGCCGTCCCCTGATCTTGTCGCGCAAATCCATGCCGGAACCCTCCAATTGTTCCGGGGAGGTTAATCCTGGCGGCCATCGGACGTACAGGCCGGGTCAATCGGTGGTAAGGTATTGCCAACCGGACATGACTGCGGAACCTTGAACCGGCGCGGCCTTCGGCCGTGGACATCTTCATTTGCCCACTCATGAAATGCGAACGACTTTCGCCCTATCCACGGATGATCTTGCCGATGCCTGGAAACAAGCCCGTTCTCATCATCGGCGCCGGCCCCGTGGGGCTCGTGGCCGCGGCCGCGCTGGTCCGCGAGGGCATTCCCGTCCTGGTGCTGGAGGCAGGGCCGACCATCTCGACCGAGATGCGCGCCTCCACCTTCCATGCGCCCACCCTCGACATGCTGGACGACCTCGGCGCCGCGCCGGAGATGATCCGCCAGGGCCTCAAGGGTCCGATCCTGCAATACCGCCAGCGCGACCATAGCCTCATCGCGGAATTCGACTTCGGCATCCTGGCCGACGTCACGCGCCATCCCTTCCGGCTGCAATGCGAGCAGTTCAAGCTCACGCGCATCCTGCACGACCTGCTGCAGACCAGGCCCGGCTACGCCATCCGCTTCAACGCCCAGGTCACCGACGCGATCGACCACGGCGACCATGTGGAGGCGGTGCTGGAGGACGGCACGCGCATCCAGGGCAGCTACATCATCGGCGCCGATGGCGCGCGCAGCGCCGTGCGCAAATCCGCCGGCATCGAGTTCGAGGGCTTCACCTGGCCTGAGCGCTTCCTGGTGCTCTCCACCGAGTTCGACTTCGCCTCGATCATCCCCGGCCTCGCCGACGTGTCCTATTACGCCGATCCCGAGGAGTGGTTCTTCCTGCTCCGCGTCCCCGGCGTGTGGCGCGCCATGTTCCCCGTGGCGGCCGAGGTGCCCGACGAGGAGACGGAGACGGACGAATTCGCCCGCGCCCGCTTCGCCCGCATCCTGGCCGGCCGCGACGATTATCCGCTCAAGCACCGCACCCTCTACCGCGTGCATCAGCGCGTGGCCTCCACCTTCCGCAAGGGCCGGCTGCTCCTGGCCGGCGACGCCGCGCATATCAACAACCCGCTGGGCGGCATGGGCCTCAATGGCGGCGTGCATGACGCGGTGAACCTGGTCGAGAAACTGGCCCGGGTGATCCGCGGCGAGGCCGACGAGGCGGTGCTGGACCGTTACGACCGCCAGCGCCGCGGCGTCACGGTCGAGCATGTCCAGCGCCAGACCATCCAGAACAAGAAGAACCTCGAGGCCAAGACCCCCGAGGAACAGGCCGATTTCCGCAACCGCATGGCCGAGGCGGCCTCCGATCCGGCCAAGGCCCATGCCTATCTGATGGGCATGTCGATGATGAACAGCCTGAAGCGCGCGGCCGAAATCGAGTAGGCGAGGCGAACCGGCGGCGCCATCGATGCGGAAGCCTCTGAATCCGACAAATACCCACGGATTTCATGTACATCGTTGGTGACATGTAACTTCCCGCTTCGGGGCTTCTTCGCTCGCGGTTAAGCGGCCTAGGCTGTCTCGACCCAGAAAGGACTCCCATGTTCCTCCGTCGATTACTCCCTCTCGCCTGCGCCGCCGCGCTCGCCACGAGCCCCGCTTTGGCCCAGACCTTCCCCGATCGTCCGCTGCGCGTGGTGGTGCCCTTCGCACCCGGGGGCGTCACCGACGCGATCGGCCGTCTCGCCTCCGAATGGCTCTCGGCCCGGCTCGGCCAGCCCGTGGTGGTCGAGAACCGCACCGGCGCCAATGGCATGATCGCGGTGGAATACGTGGTCCGCAGCCGGCCCGACGGCTACACGCTGCTGACGGCCAGCGCCTCGCAGATGGTGATGCTGCCCGCTCTGGCGCAGCTCAGCGTCGACCCCGCGCGCGACATCGCACCCGTTTCCATCGTGGGCTCGAACCCGCAGGTCCTGGCCGTGTCCGCGCGGCTGGGCATCAACAACCTGGAGGAGTTCATCGCCTATGTCCGGGCCAATCCCGGCGCGCTGAATTTCTCGAGCGGCGGCAACGGCTCCTCCAATCACCTGGCGATGGAGCTGCTGCTGAACCGCGTCGGGCTGCGGGCCACGCATGTGCCCTATCGCGGCGGCGCGCCGGCCATGCAGGCGGTGCTCGCCGGCGATGTCGGGGCCTATTTCGGCAATCCCTCGGACATCATCCCGCATCTGGGCGGGCCGGCGATCAAGGTGATCGGGATCGCCGGGCCCGAGCGCATGGCGCAGCTGCCGGGCGTGCCCACCATCGCCGAGCAGGGCCTGCCGGGCTTCCAGGCGCAGACCTGGAACGGCATCGCCGCCCCGGCCGGCACGCCGCCCGAGGTGGTGGAACGCATGGGCGCGGTCCTCGTCAGCGCCTGCCAGGACGCGGCCTTCAAGGCGGCGGTGGAGCGGCTGGGCGCGATCCCGGTCTGCTCCTCGCCGGCGCAGATGCGCGCGGCGATGGAGGCCGACGGCCCGCAGTGGCGCGAGCTGGTCCGCGCGGCGGGGCTCAAGCTGGAATGATCAGCGCCTGACCGGCATTCTCGCGGCGGCTTTGCGCGCATTGGCCCGCCGCGAGATCATGTTCAGCCCCTCGACCACCGCCGAGAAGGCCATGGCCGCATAGACATAGCCCTTGGGCACCTTCACCCCGAAGCCCTCGGCGATGAGCGTCATGCCGATCATCAGCAGGAAGGACAGCGCCAGCATCACCACCGAGGGATTCTTGGCGATGAAGTTGCCGAGCGGATTGGCGGCGAAGAGCATGACGCCGACCGTGACGACGACGGCGATCACCATGATCTCGATATGGTCCGTCATCCCGACGGCGGTGATGATGCTGTCGAGCGAGAAGACCAGGTCCAGCAGCAGGATCTGCCCGATGATCGCGGCATAGGCCGCCCCCGCCACGGCGACGCCGGCACCGCTGCCCCCGCCGTCGAAGACATCCGGCGCATGCGCCGGATCGACATTGTGGTGGATCTCCTTCGTGGCCTTCCAGACCAGGAAGAGCCCGCCGCCGATGAGGATCAGGTCGCGCCAGGAGAAGGACTGGCCGAAGAGCGTCAGCACCGGCTCGACGAGTTGGACGATCACGAAGACCAGGCTCAGCAGCGCGAGGCGCAGGACGAGGGCGGCGCCGATGCCGATGAACCGCGCGCGGGCGCGCTGATGCTCGGGCAGCTTGTTGGTCAGGATGGAGATGAAGAGCAGGTTGTCGATGCCGAGCACGACTTCCATGACGATGAGGGTGCCGAGTGCGACCCAGGCCGCCGGATCCCCGGCGAGCGTCATCAATCCGTCCATGCTTCGTCATTCTCCCTTGCGTCGGCGCTTCGGATGCAATGCTAGCATGGGGGGTCGGTTGCCTCGGATGCAAAAGCAACCGCGGCGGATCGTCCGGGCCCGCGAGGGCGGGCCCGGACGGGAGCCTTACATGCCGAGCGCGCGGCGGTAGAGGTCGAGCAGCGTCTCCTGCTCCTCGACGTCGGCGGGCTCCAGCTTCCGGATACGGATGATCTGGCGGACCACCTTCACGTCGAAGCCGGCGGACTTCGCCTCGGAATAGATATCCTTGATGTCGTCGGCGAGCGCCTTGCGCTCCTCTTCCAGTCGCTCGATGCGCTCGATGATAGAGCGCAGCCGGTCGGCGGCGATGCCGCCCACATCGGATTCGGGATCCGCGGCCTGCCGGGCGCGGCTGGCCGCGGCATCGTCATTGGTGTCGGACATGGGAACTTTCTCGAAAGACTGATCGGCGGAGGGAGGTAGCCCCTCTACCCGTGCTTGGCCATGGTCTCGCCGAAAGCGGCCTTCTGCTCAGGCGAGGCCTCCTTCTGGTGGGCGGCCTGCCAGGCCTTGTAGTCCATCCCGTAGACGATCTCGCGCGCGGCGGGCGTCTCCAAAGCGAGGCCGGATTCGGCGGCGGCCTCCTGATACCAGCGGCTCATGCAGTTCCGGCAGAAGCCGGCGAGGTTCATCAGGTCGATGTTCTGGACGTCGTCGCGCTCGCGCAGATGGGCGACGAGCTTGCGGAAGGCGGCCGCCTCGATGCGGTCGCGGGCGACGGCGTCGAGCGTGGCGGCGGCGCCGAGGGCGAGATCGGCTTCAGGCTGCGGTGCGGGCATGGGACGAACTCCTTGTCCCGTAGAGATACGCGAAAGGGCGGCGCATTCAACCGTGAAGCGCGCCCCTGACGGATCCGGCCGCGAAGCGGCCGGCGGCGGATGCCGCCGGCCGACGTCCGAGGACGGGAATCAAGCCTCGACGGGCAGCTTCACCACGCTCGTCCAGCCATGCGGGTCGGCCTGGGTGCCGTATTGGATGCCCACGATCGAGTCGTAGAGCTTCTGCGTCAGCATGCCGGTATGGCCATTGCCGATGCTCAGCTTCTCGCCCTTGTAGCCGAGCTCGCCCACCGGCGAGACCACCGCCGCCGTGCCCGTGCCCCACATCTCGCGCAGGGTGCCGGCGCGGCCCGCGGCCATCACCTCGTCGATGGAGATCTTGCGCTCGGAGACCTTCAGCCCCCAGTCGCGCATTAGCTGCAGGCAGGAATTGCGCGTGACGCCGTCGAGGATGGTGCCGGCCAGCGGCGGGGTGATCACCTCATCGCCGATCTGCATCATGATGTTCATGGTGCCGACCTCGTCGATGTACTTGCGCTCCACGCCGTCCAGCCAGAGCACCTGGGTGTAGCCGGCCTCCTCGGCTTCCATCTGCGCCGAGAGCGAGGCGGCGTAGTTGGCCGCCGTCTTGGCCTCGCCGAGGCCGCCCTGCACCGCGCGCACGTGGTTGTCGCTCACCAGGATGCGGACCGGCTTCACGCCCTCCTTGTAATAGGCGCCCACGGGCGAGCAGATCACGAAGTAGGTGTAGGTGCTGGAGGGATGCACGCCGAGCATCACGTCCGTCGCGATCACGGTCGGGCGGATGTAGAGCGAGGTGCCCAGGGCGTGCGGCACCCATTCATTGTCCACCGCCACGATCGCCTCGAAGGAGCGGCGCACGAGATCGGCGTCCATCTCGGGGATGCAGAGCGCGCGGGCCGACTTGTTCAGCCGCTCGGCGTGCCGCTGGGCGCGGAAGAGGCGGATCTGGCCGTCGGGGCCGCGGAAGGCCTTCAGCCCGTCGAAGATCGCCTGGCCGTAATGCAGCACCTGCGTCGCGGGATCGAGCGAGATCGGCCCGTAGGGGACGACGCGCGCGTCATGCCAGCCCTTACCGGCCGTGTAGTTCATCATGAACATGTGGTCCGTCAGGACCTTGCCGAAGGACAGGGAGGCATCGGCAGGCTTGGCGGCCGGGCTGCGGGTCCGCGTGATGGTGATCTCGGTCATGACACTCGCTTTTCGTTTCTTCGGTTCGTTGATCCGCCGCGCAATGATCTTGCGTGTGATCAGAGGTTAGAGCAACAACACGCCGCGCATATCGGGAAACTCGGCAATCCTCCCATGCGCTGCGCGCGGGATAGGTCAATGTTGCTGCCCTTGTTGCGGTGCGAAAAACTCAGTCCGCGAACTGCCCGGCGGCCAGGATCAGCGGGCGCAGCCGCTCGATCTCGCTGGTCAGGAAATTCGCGTGATAGGCGGGATCCGCCTCACGATCGGCCGCGACCGTGGTGAAGGTCTCGGCGAAGCGCGTCTTCAGCCGGTCCTCGTGCAGGGCCGCGCGGATGGCCTGGGCGAGGCGCTGCTGCACCTCCGGCGGCGTGCCGCCCGTGGCATAGAGCCCGTGCCAGGCCGACATGGTGAGCGGGATGCCCAGCTCCGTCGTGGTCGGCAATTCGAGGCCGGGGACGCGCTGCGGCGTGGTCACCGCATAACCGCGGATGCGGTTGTCACGCAGGAAGGGCGCGGTCACCGTCGCCTGGTCGCAGGTGATGTCGAGACGGCCGGCCATGAGCTCGGTGATCGCCGGCGCGCTGCCGCGGAAGACCACATTGGTCACGCTCTTGCCCGCCGCATGCTGCAGCAGCAAAGCGCAAAGCTGGTTGGACCCGCCGAGCCCGCTATGGCCGAGATTCAGCTCGTCGCCGCGCCGGCGGATCGTCTCGATATAGGCGGCGAGGTCGGCCGCCGGGAAATCCGGCCGGGCGACCAGCGTCATCCCCGTCTGCGAGACCACGCCGAGCGGCGCCAGCCCGCGCTGGATGTCGAAGGGCAGCCGGCGGTAGAGCGTCGCCGCGCTGGCCAGGCCGATGTGGTGGAGGAGGATGTTATAGCCGTCCGGCCGCGCCTGGGCGACGCGGGCCGCCGCGATGGTCCCGCCCGCGCCCGTCACATTCTCCGCCGCGACGGGCTGGCCGAGCTCCTTGGACATGCCCTCCGCCAGGAGCCGGCCGATCATGTCGGTCGGCCCGCCGGCCGCGAAGGGGATCAGCAGGCTGATCGGCCGCTGGGGAAAGGCCCCTGAACTCCCCACCTGGGCCAAAGCCGGGGTGGCGAGCAGCAGGGGGAGTCCGAGCGCGGCGCGGCGAGCGATCATGGAGGTTTCCTTCGACCTATCAGGTCCGGCCTCCAGGATGAGCCCCGGGCGCCGGCCTCAGTCGTTGGCGCTACGGATAGCTTCCACGACGGCATCCGTCACGTCCTGCGTCCTGGCCTTGCCGCCGAGATCGGGCGTGACCACGCCATTGGCCGTGGCGACCTCGATGGCGCGCATCAGCCGGTCCGCCGCGGGCCTCTCGCCCAGGTGCTCCAGCATCATGCAGGCGGTCCAGAAGGTGGCGACCGGATTGGCGATGCCCATGCCCGTGATGTCGAAGGCCGAGCCGTGGATGGGCTCGAACATCGAGGGCGCGCGCCGCTCGGGATCGAGATTCGCCGTCGGCGCCACGCCCAGCGAGCCGGCCAGGGCGCCCGCGAGGTCGCTCAGGATATCGGCATGCAGGTTGGTGGCGACCACGGTGTCGATGCTGGCCGGCTTGCGCACCATGCGCGCGGCCATGGCGTCCACCAGTTCCTTGTCCCAGGTCACCTCGGGGAAGTCCTTCGCGACCCTGGCCGCGACCTCGTCCCAGAAGACCATGCCGTGGCGCTGGGCGTTGGACTTGGTGACGACCGTCAGGAACTTGCGCGGCCGGCTGGCGGCGATGCGGAAGGCGGTGCGCATGATCCGCTCGACGCCGACGCGGGTGAAGATGGAGGTCTCAGTCGCGACCTCGATGTCATGGCCCTGATGGGCGCGGCCGCCATGGCCGGCATATTCGCCCTCGCTGTTCTCGCGGACGATCACCCAGTCGATCGAGCCGGGCACGGCACCGCGCAGCGGGCTCAGCAGGCCGGCCAGCACACGGGTCGGGCGGATATTGGCATATTGGTCGAAGCCCTGGCAGATCGCGAGGCGCAGGCCCCAGAGCGTCAGGGAGTCCGGCAGATGCGGGTCGCCCACGGCGCCGAAATAGATGGCGTCGAAGCCGCGCAGCTGGTGCAGCCCGTCTTCCGGCATCATGCGGCCAGTCTCGCGGTAGAAGTCGCTGCCCCAGGGGAAGTCCACCACCTCCAGCTCGAAGTCGCCGGCGCGGGCCTGGAGCGCGCGCAGCACCTCGAGGCCGGCCGGGATGACTTCCTTGCCGATCCCGTCTCCGGCAATGGCGGCGATGCGATATTTGCGCATGAGGGCTCCTCGGACGATTGGTTCCGGGTTTCTTGGCATGATTGCGCCGCGGCAAGAAGATGGGGCGCCGGAATTGCGCGCCCCCTCCCCCCAGGGCCATGATGCGGAAGGGAAATCGAGGGTCGGATGACGTCAAACTGGACCGAGGCGCGGGCGGTATCGGCCCTGCGGACCTTGTTCGAGGCGGGGGTGAGCGCGGCGGATCCGCTCGCCGTCCTGGCCGCGCATCTGCCCGAGCCGCCGAGACAAGGCCGCGTCGTCGTGGTCGGCGCCGGCAAGGCCGCGGCCAAGATGGCCCTGGCGGTGGAGCGTGCCTGGCCCGAGGTGGCGCTGAGCGGCCTCGTCATCGCCCCCCATGGCGCGGACCTGCCCGACCCGCCGTCTCATCGCCGCATCGCGCTGCGCTTCGGCGCCCATCCCCGCCCCGACGCCGCAGGCGCGGCGGCGGCGGCCGAGATCCTGGGGGCCGTGCGCGGCCTGACGGCGGACGATCTCGTGCTGGCGCTGATCTCGGGCGGCGGCTCCTCGCTCTCCACCTTTCCGGCCGAGGGGCTGACGCTGGAGGAGCTCATCGCCGTGAACCAGGCCCTGCTGGATTCCGGCGCACCCATCCATGAGATGAACTGCATCCGCAAGCATCTCTCCGCCTTCTCGGGCGGGCGGCTGGCCCTGGCGGCCGGACCCGCGCGGGTGCTGACCCTGGCCATCTCCGACGTGCCGGGCGACGACCCCGAGGTCATCGCCTCCGGCCCCACCGTGGCCGATCCCTCGACCTTCGCCGAGGCACGCGCCCTCGTCGCCCACTACAGGATGCCCCTGCCCGAGGCCGCGATGCGCCACCTCGCCGAGGGCCGCGACGAGACGCCCAAGCCCGGCGACCCGCGCCTCGCCCATCACGAATTGCGCATGATCGCGACCCCGCTGATGGCCCTGCAGGCCATGTCCGAGACGGCGCGCGGCCTGGGCCTCACCCCCCTCATCCTCGGCGATGCGCTGGAGGGCGAGGCCCGCACCGTCGGCCAGGCGCTGGCCGGCATCGCCCGGAGCGTGGCGGCCCATGCCTTGCCCCTCGGCGCGCCCTGCGTGCTGCTCTCCGGCGGCGAGACCACCGTCACCATGGCGCCCGGCACCCAGGGCGCTGGCGGGCGCGGGACCGAATGCCTGCTCGGCATGGCGCTGGCGCTGAACGGCGCGGTGGGGACCTGGGCGCTCTGCGCCGATACGGATGGGATCGATGGCAAGTCCGACGCGGCGGGGGCCATTGCCGGGCCCGGCACATTGGAGGCGGCGCGCCAGGCCGGGCTGGATCCGCGCACGGCCCTGGCCGCGCATCGCAGCTACGATGTCTTCGAGGCCGCGGGCAGCCTGATCCGCACCGGCCCCACCCTTACCAACGTCAATGACGTGCGCATTCTGCTGGTTACTTAACTTAGCAACCGGAAGTCATCTCAGGTTTAGCTTGCGGTCTGGCTTATGAATGATAACGTAAGCCGCATGCGCGATCCCGTCCTTGAAGATATCCTCGCCCGTCGCGGAGCGGTCACCCGCATCGCCACCGCCCTCAACATCTCCACGGCGGCCGTCAGCCAGTGGAAGCGCGTCCCCACCGACCGGGTGGACGACGTGGCCGAACTTTTCGGCATCGAGGCCGAATCGCTCCGCTCCCCCGGCGCGCCGCCACCGGCCCCGCGCGCTTCGGAGAACTCCGTGCGCCCGCGCATCCCCATGCGCCGCCACCGCCGCACCAAGATCATCGCCACCCTCGGCCCGGCCAGCTCCTCGCTGGAGATGATCGAGAAGCTCTTCCGCCAGGGCGCCGACGTCTTCCGCCTCAATTTCAGCCATGGCAGCCATGAGGACCACGCCGCCCGCATCGCCATCATCCGCGAGGTGGAGCGCAAGACCGGCCGGCCCATCGGCATCCTCGCCGACGTCCAGGGCCCGAAGCTGCGCGTCGGGAAGTTCGGCGCGGGCCGGATCCAGCTCGCCACCGGCAGCCGCTTCCGCCTCGACCTCAACCCCACCCCCGGCGACGTGAAGCGCGTCCAGCTGCCGCATCCCGAGATCATCAACGCCGCGCGCATCGGCACGACCCTGCTGCTGGACGACGGCAAGCTGCGGCTGCGCGTGGTCCGCCAGGTGGAGAACGACCACCTGGAGACGGAGGTCGTGGTCGGCGGCGCGCTGTCGGACCGCAAGGGCGTGAACGTGCCGGATGTGGCCCTGCCCATCCCGGCGCTGACCGCCAAGGACCGCGCGGATCTCGACTTCGTGCTGCCGCTCGGCGTCGAATATATCGGGCTGTCCTTCGTGCAGCGCCCCGAGGACGTGGCGGAGGCCAAGGCCATCTGCGCCGGCCGCGCCTGGGTCATGGTGAAGATGGAGAAGCCCCAGGCGGTCGAGAACCTCGACGCCATCCTGGAGCTGACCGACTGCGTCATGGTCGCCCGCGGCGATCTCGGCGTGGAGATGCCGCCCGAGGAGGTGCCGCTCGTCCAGAAGCGCATCGTCCGCGCGGCCCGCAAGCTTGGCAAGCCGGTCGTGGTCGCGACCCAGATGCTGGAGAGCATGATCACCTCGCCCTCGCCCACCCGCGCCGAGGCCTCGGACGTCGCGACCGCCGTCTTCGACGGGGCCGATGCGGTGATGCTCTCGGCCGAGACGGCCGCCGGACAATTCCCGCTGGAAGCCGTGAACATCATGGACCGTATCGTGGCCCGGGTGGAGCAGGACCCCGACTGGCGCGCCCAGACCGACGCGAATCGCCCCGCGCCGGAGAGCACCAGCTCCGGCGCCATCGCCGCCGCCGCACGCCAGGTGGCCCAGACCATCGACGCCGAGGTCATCGCCACCTTCACCAGCACTGGCTCCACCACGCTGCGCGCCGCGCGGGAGCGGCCGCATTGCCCGATCCTGGGCCTGACACCGCTCGTGCAGTCCTCGCGCCGGCTCGCCGTCGTCTGGGGGGTGCATCCGCTGGTGGTTCAGGATATCCACTCCATGACGGAAATGGTGGCGCGAGCCTGCCGGGCGGCACAGCAGGAAGGCTTCGTGCAGCCCGGCGACGAGGTGGTGGTGACGGCAGGCGTGCCCTTCGGGACGCCGGGATCCACCAACTCGTTGCGGGTCGCCATCGTGAAATAGCCGCAAGCGGTCCCGTCGGCCGCTCGCCTGAGGGACTGGTGTGTCGATGAAGCGACTGATCTTGGCCGCGATCCTGGCTCTCGGACTGGGCCTGGGGGCAGCGCATCCGGCCGCGGCGCAGCGCGCCGGGACCTATGACGTCACGGGCGCCAATCCCGATGGCGCGCAATACACCGGCACCCTGCTGCTCGAGCAGATCGGCCTGCTCAGCTTCCGCCTGACCTGGACGATCGGCACCGAGACGATCGAGGGCGTGGGCATGGTCAGCGGCCTGACCTTCGCCACGGCGTTCAGCCTGGGCAACCAGCCGAGCATGGGCATCTATGAGATCAAGCCCGATGGCGAGATGGTCGGCCAATGGACGATCATGGGTGCCTTCGGTGGCGGCACGGAGACGCTTCGCTTCCGGCCCTAGCGTTCTTCGCCCTCAGACGCTGGGCGGCTATGCTGCCCAGTTCGGCTTCCGCTTTTCCTTGAAGGCCGCGATGCCCTCCACCGCCTCCGGGCCGGAGCCCGTGCGCGCGAAGGCCTTGGCCCCCATCTCCGCATAGCTTTCCGGCGCCAGCGGGCCGAGCGCGGCCAGCAGGCCCTTGGTCTCGGCGAGCGCGCCCGGCGCGCCCTCCAGGATCAGCGCCACGCTCCGCTCCACCAGCGCGTCGAGCGCGGCGCGATCCGCGCCGACCTCATGTACCAACCCCCAGCGCAGCGCCGTGGCCGAGTCGATGACATTGGCCTCCAGCACCATGCGCGTGGCGTTCGAACGGCCGATGCGCCGCGCGACCCAGGGCAAGATCTGCGCCGCCACCAGCCCGCGCCGCGTCTCGGGCGCCGAGAACTTCGCCTCGGCGCTCGCGAAGGCGATGTCCGAGCAGCAGACGAAGCCTAGGCCACCGGCATGCGCCGCGCCCTCGATCGCCGAGATCACCACCTGCGGCAGCTCCGACAGCTCCTGGAAGCGCGCGCCGATGCGGCGGTTGCGCGTGAGCTGCGCCGCCAGCCGCTCCTCGGGGGTGCCCTGCGCCATCTCGGTGAGATCGAGACCGGCGCAGAAATGCCCGCCGGCCCCTCGCAGCACCACGATGCGCGCCTCGGACGAGCCGCGCAGTTCGGCGATGAGCTCGTCGAGCGCCTCGCCCATCCCGCCGCCGATCGCATTGCGGCGGGCGGGACGGTTGAGCGTCACATGAACCACCGGCCCCTCGCGACGAACGAGGACCGGCGGCTCCGTGCCGCTCAACGCTTCCACCAGCCACCACGGCGGGGCGCGGCGCCGGCCGCCGCTTCCTCAACCGTCTTGGGCTGGATGGCCGGACCGATGACGGTCTCCGCCACCGGCTCGGGCTTCGCCGCGGCGACGACCGGCTCGGGGGCAGGCTCGGGCTTCGGAACCTCGATGGCGGCGGCTTCGGCAACCGCCGGCCCGGCAGCGACGGGTTCCGCAGCGACTGGCTCGGCCACCGGCTCGGGAGCCGCGACCACGACCTCGGCGACCGGCGCTTCCACCGCGACGGACACCGCTTCGATCGGCTCGATCTCCGGCACGGCAACCGCCTCGACAGCAGGGCGCGGGGCTAGGGCCGCTTCGGCGGCGGCTTCGGCCGCATCCATCGCCGCCATCAGGCTGTCCGAGGTATTGGCGAAGGGATCGGCGGGCGTCGGGCCGGCATAGCCCACGGGAGCCTCCGGCGCCTCGGCCTCAGCCTCGGCCACGGGGCCTTCGCCCTCACGCCGGCGACGACCGCCGCGACGGCCACGGCGGCGGCGCGCCGACTCGTCGCTCTCGGAGGGTTCGGCTTCCGCATCGGCCTCGGCCGGCGGGGCGTCCTCGGCGTCGACTTCCGTCTCGGACGCGCCTTCGGCCGACGCTTCCGCGCCCTCCTCGGCACCATCCGCACGCTCCGGTCCACCCTCGCGGCGGCCACGGCCACGACGGCGGCGGCGCGGACGGCGGGCCCGCTCCTCCTCTGTCATCCCGGCTTCGGCGGCATCCGTGGTCTCGGTGGCCTCGGTCTCCTCGGCCTCCTCCACGACGGCGGCGGCCTCTTCCTCGGCGGCATAGTCCATGCGCAGCGCGGCGGGACGCCCCTCCTCGATCGGCGCGGGCGGCACCTTGCTGCGCTCGATGCGCGTCTCCGCGCCGTGCAGCGTGTCGTCCGGGTCGAACAGGACGGAGACGCCCCAGCGGCCTTCGATATCGGCCAGGCGATCGCGCTTCTTGTTCAGCAGATAGAGCGCGGCGGCCGAGGTCACGCGCACGGTGATCTCGGCGGCGCGGCGCTTGGCGCACTCCTCCTCGACCGCGCGGAGCACGGCGAGCGCGCTGCTCTCCAGGCCGCGGACGGTGCCGCGACCCAGGCAATGCGGGCAGGTGACGAAGGTCGTCTCGGCCAGCGACGGGCGCAGGCGCTGGCGCGACAGCTCCAGCAGGCCGAAATGGCTGATGCGGCCGACCTGGATGCGCGCGCGGTCGGTCCGCAACGCGTCCTTCATCCGCTTCTCCACCATCGCGTTGTGACGGTTGGAGTCCATGTCGATGAAGTCGATGACGATCAGGCCCGCGAGATCGCGCAGGCGCAGCTGCCGGGCGACCTCGTCGGCGGCCTCGAGGTTCGTCCGCAGAGCGGTGTCCTCGATGCTCCGCTCACGCGTCGAGCGGCCGGAGTTCACGTCGATGGCGACCAGCGCCTCGGTCTGGTTGATGACCAGGTAGCCGCCCGAGCGGAGCTGCACGTTCGGCTCGTGCATCGCATCGAGCTGCGCCTCGGCCTGGAAGCGCGAGAAGAGCGGCACGGTGCCGTCGCGATAGGCCTGAATCTTGCGGGCGTGCTCGGGCATCAGCATGCGCATGAACTCGCGCGCCTGGCTGTAGGCCGCATCGCCCTCGACGATGATCTCGTCCATGTCGCGGGCATAGCCGTCGCGGATGGACCGCTTGATGAGGTCGGCCTCTTCGTAGATCAGCGCCGGCGCCGTGCTGGTCAGCGTCCGCTCGCGGATGTCGTCCCACAGGCGCAGCAGGTATTCGCAGTCGCGCCGGATCTCGGGCTTGGGCCGCTGGGCGCCCGCGGTGCGGACGATGAGCGACATGCCATGCGGCATCTCCAGCTCCTCAATCACCTCGCGCAGGCGGCGGCGGTCGGAACTGGAGGTGATCTTGCGGGAGACGCCGCCGCCGCGCGGGCTGTTGGGCATCAGCACCGAGAAGCGGCCGGCGAGAGAGATATAGGTGGTGAGCGCCGCGCCCTTGGTGCCGCGCTCTTCCTTCACGACCTGGATGAGGAGGACCTGCCGGCGGCGGATGACCTCCTGGATCTTGTAGTTGCGCAGGAAGCGCGGGGTGGAGCGGCGCTCGCGGCGCTCCTCCTCCTGCTCGGCCTCGGCTTCGCCCTCGGCATCGCCGGCCGATTCGCCGATGGTCTCGGGCGGCGGCGCGTCGGAGGGGGGCAGGATCTCGACGCGGCTGCCGTTCTCGTCATCCGATTCGGCCGCATCCGGCTGACCCTGGGATTCGAGCTGGGCGACGATGTCGGCTTCCATCTCCTCGGCGGTGGGCTGTTCGGAGGTCAGCTCTTCCGGAAGGGCTTCGGGGAGCTCCTCGACGGGATTCTCCTCCGCCGGTGCTTCCTCGCCGGCGGCCTCGGCCTTGGCGACGCGCGAGGCCTGGGCGGCCGCGCGGGCGGCCTGGGCCTGGGCCCGGCGCTCATCGTCGCGGGCCTCGGCCTCGGCATCCTCGCGGGCCTCGGCCTCCTGCGCCTCGATCAGCCGCTGACGGTCGGCGACGGGGATCTGGTAATAATCGGGGTGGATTTCGCCGAAGGCCAGGAAGCCATGGCGATTGCCGCCGTATTCGACGAAGGCGGCCTGAAGACTCGGCTCCACGCGAACGACGCGGGCGAGGTAGATATTGCCCTTGAGAGGCAGCCGGTTGGCGGCCTCCAGGTCGAATTCATCGACCCGATGGCCATCCATCACGACGACCCGGGTTTCTTCCGGATGGGCCGCGTCGATCAACATGCGCTTGGTCATGTGAGAAAAACTCCGCACCGCGGCGGGGCATGCGAGCACCCGGCCGGCGGCGGAAAAGGTGTGTGGATTCCGCGTGCGGGCCGACCGGCGGCGATGTCCTAGACATGCGCTTGCGTCCTCACTCGGGGGAGCGGCCCTTGTCCTGCGCCGCGGAGGCGGCCGGCAGGCAACGGGGCGTCGCGCCCAATGACTCGCCCCCACGGATGTGCGCCCTTCACGGGCGGGCGATATTGCGGCAGGCGGGACAAGCGCGTCACTGCGAGGCCAGCCTGCACCGCGGGCACGCCGGCGGAACGGGTGGGGCCCTTTCTTCGGAGCGTCTCCCCTGGAAGGTCCATGGGGGCGTCCATCCGGCGGACCGCGACCGGGGCTCGGCGCGCAAACCGCGCCAACTGCCCCTGTTCCGCCCGCAGCACCTATCGCTGGGGCAAGTCAGCATAGGCGGACGGGACAGGCCTCACAAGGCGGCCTGTGGACAAGTCCGGTCCTTATGATCCGCTTGCGTCATATTTCCCTGCCCAAAGGCAATGCGTCCTGCCCGTCCAGGAAGCAGTTCCTCTGGATTTACACGCCTTTTCTCGGTAAACATGCCTCACCGCGATGGGGGTTGCGGCCTATGGGGGTTTTGGATCGCAGAGCTTGGCTCGCGGCGCTGATGGGTCTGGCCCTGACGCCCGGAGCAGACGCACAGACGCGTGCCGCGCCGCGCCGGCGTGCACCGCCTTCCCGTGACCTGTTGCGCCTGCCGCTGGTCCTGCTCGACCCCGGCCATGGCGGGGCCGATCCGGGAGCCATCGGCCCCAACGGCACCCAGGAAAAGCGCATTACCTTGCCCATCGCGCTCGAGCTCAAGCGCATGCTGGAGGTGGGCGGCCGCTGTCGCGTCGCGCTAACCCGCACCTCCGACGTCTTCGTGCCCCTGGCCCGGCGCGTCGAGATCGCCCGCAGCCGCGAGGCGGCCCTCCTGCTCTCCATCCATGCCGACGCCATGCCGGCCGGCCAGTCGCGGACCCTGCGCGGCGCCTCCGTCTACACGGTGTCCGAAACGGCCACCGATTCCCTGGCCGCCGCCCTCGCCCGGCGCGAGAACCTGGCCGACCGCGCCGGCGGTCTCCGCCTGCCCTCCGTCTCGCCGGAGGTGCAGCGCATCCTGCTCAGCCTCATGCGTCGCGAGACGCGGGCGGGCTCCGAACGGCTGGCGCGCCTGGCGGTGAACGCGCTGGACGGTGAGGTCGCGCTGCTCAACCAACCCCTGCGCCGGGCGCAGTTCGTCGTACTGAAGGCGCCCGACGTGCCGGCGGCCCTGGTGGAATGCGGCTTCCTCTCCAATCCGCAGGACGAGGCGCTGCTGCGCCGGGCCAATCACCGCTCCAAGCTGGCGGCGGCTTTGACCGAGGCGGTGCACGGCTTCATCGGGCATCGCAGCTTGGCCTGACCCTGGCTATGGGGCTAACAAGTCCTCCACCTTTCCCCGACTGGAGGAGCCTCCATGACCATGTTCAGCCGCCGCGCCCTTGGCGCCGCCGCCCTTGCCGGCGCGGCCGCCCCGACGCTCGCCTCCGCCCAGGCCGACCGCACCCTGACCATCGCCACGGGTGGCTCCATCACCTCGATCGACCCGCATTTCTTCAATGCCGCGCCCAATTCCTCCCTCGCGCTGCACATCTTCCAGGCGCTGGTGGACCGCACGCCGGACGCGAAGTTCGTCCCGGGCCTCGCCACCTCCTGGCGCGTGATCGAGCCGACGCTTTGGGAGTTCAAGCTGCGCGAGGGCGTGAAGTGGCATGACGGCCGCCCCTTCACCGCCGAGGACGTCGCCTTCACCTATGGCCGCGCGCCCAACGTGCCCAACAGCCCGGGCGGCTTCGGCGGCTTCCTGCGCAGCCTCAAGCGGATCGAGATCGTCGATCCGCTGACCATGCGCTTCCACACGCACGCCCCCAACCCGATCCTGCCGACGGATCTCGCCGCCATCTTCGTCATCTCCAAGCATGTGGGCGAAGGCGCCTCGACCGAGGACTACAACAGCGGCAAGGCCGCCATCGGCACCGGCCCCTACAAGTTCGTCAGCTACGAGCCCAACAACCGCACCGAGCTCGCCCGCAACGACGACTATTGGGGCGCCCGCGAGCCCTGGGCCCGCGTTTCCTACCGCTTCATCGCCAATGACGCCGCGCGTTCGGCCGCGCTGCTCTCCGGCGATCTCGACATGATCGACCAGGTGGCAAGCAGCGATCTGGCACGGCTGAAGCGCGATCCCAAGAGCTCCATCGCGGAGACGGTCGGCCTGCGCTGCGCCTATCTGATGCCGGACTTCTCGCGCGACGGGAACCTGCCCTTCGTCACCGACAACAACGGCCAGCCCCTGCCGGTCAATCCCTTCAAGGACGTGCGCGTCCGCCAGGCGCTGACCAGCAGCATCAACCGCCAGAACATCGCCGAGCGCGTGATGGAGGGCCAGGCCACGGCCACCAACCAGTGGCTGCCGCCGGGCACCTTCGGCTATGCGCCCGACGTGGCGGTACCGACGCCCAATATCGAGCATTCGCGCCGGCTGCTGGCCGAAGCGGGCTATCCCAACGGCTTCAAGCTGACGCTTCACACGCCCAACGACCGCTTCCCCAACGACAGCCGCATCGCGCAGGCCGTGGCGCAGTTCTGGACGCGCATCGGCGTGCAGACGCAGGTGGAGGCGGTTCCCTGGGCCAGCTTCTCGTCGCGCAGCAACCGCCAGGACTTCGCCATCCGCCTGACGAGCTGGGGCAGCACGACGGCCGAGGCCGGCTACATGCTCACCAACATCATGATGACCTACAGCCGCGAGAATCGCACCGGCGCCAGCAATTCCGGTCGCTTCTCCTCGGCCGATTTGGACCGCATGACCAATGCCGCGGTCGCCATCATCGACAATGCGGAGCGCGAGAAGGCGCTGCAGGACATGGTCCGCTGGGTGTCGCGCGAGGTGCCGATCATGCCGCTGGTCCAGCTCAACCACACCTGGGCGACCAAGCGCGGCCTGACCTATGCCGCGCGGATGGACGAGCGCACGATCGCGATGGGCGTGCGCCCCGCGTAACGGACAACCGCAGGGGCTTTGCCCCTGCGCCCCGACGGGAAGACGGGTGTCCCGCCCCTGCCTGTAGCATGGCGGCGCCGCGGGCTCAGGGATCGAAGGCCAGCGCCAGGGCCCCTGGCAGGCTGCAGTTTCGAATGGCCGGACACACCTCCAGGAGGCGTCCCACCTTCAGCCCTTCCGCGACGGCATAGGGGAAGGATTGATTGCCCACGAAAATCGACGCGCCGGCAATCACTCGCCCCATCGCCAGGGCGTCCTCGGCATAGAAATGTTCGCCATGGCCGAACTCGTCGAATTCCGAGCGGGTTCCCACGAAAATGGCGTCCGGGGCCGAGGCCTTCAATTCGGTCCAGAACGGGTCCCAGGCCGGATTGCGATAGCGGCCTGAGCGGGAAAACACGGGGCGGCCATGCGGCAACAGGCCGGGAATGCTGAGCCAGGCACGCCTTGGCTCCGGCGCCGAGGGAAGCACGGCACGCCAGTGGTCGTCGAAAAGACTGGAATCCGGCCGCCAGCCTTGCCGGATCAGAAGAAAATCGCGCGTCACGGCCTGTCCGCGCCAGGGTTCGGCGGCGGCTATATAGCTTTGCGCCAGCAACATCGGACGCAGGAACTCGATCTTCCTTTCGTCCATGGCGTCTCGTGTTTCCGGATAGGGCGTCAGATAGAGCGCCCCGCCGCCGCCCGATTGCATGGCGGCGAGAGCGTAGATCAGATCGCCATGATCTCCGCCGTGGAGCCAGGTTTCGGGGCCAGGGGGGGCGACCGCCGGCGTTGCGACCGGCGGCGGAACGTCGCCGAGTTCCTTCGCCATCTTCTCCACGGCGTAGACCCCGGAATGGGTGCCTTGAAGTCTCTGGACAAGGCCCAGGGCCTCCTCGCGTTGCCCCTGGCGCAATCTCGCCTGGGCCAGCCGGACGAGGTGATAGGCGCCTCCGCCATCGGCCGCTTCGGCCAGCAGAAACAGGCCTTCTTCAGGCTCGCCGGTCGCAAGCTTGCAGCGCGCGAGCGCCGAAAGAAACCAGGAATGGCGGCCGAGAGTCCGGATCGCCAGCTCCGCGACTTCGCGGGCCTCGCCGTAACGACGCAGCGCCAGACCGGCGCAGAGCCGGAGGTTCAACGCCTCGAAGCTCAACTCCGGCCGTGACGGCGCGATGTGCCTGACCCAACCTTCCGCGGCGTCGATACGGCATGCCAGACCCTCGAGGCGATCTTCCGGCATGGCGGCTGAAGGCGCCTGCCGGGCCGCGGCGAGCGCTGCCTTCGCCTCGTCGAAGCGACTCAGGGAGATCAGGGCATCGAGCTCATGAAACGCCGCCTGCGGATCCTGCGGCTCGTCGGCCCTCAGTTGCCGCGCATAATCGAGCTTGCGCGGCCAATCCGAGAAAAAATCAGCGCCTTTGATGCCCGCCTTGAGCCAAGCGTTGCGATCGGTGCCGATCCGCGATCCGCCGTCGACGATGGCGAAATAGGGAGCGGCTCCGCCCCTGGCGGCGCTGGCCGCCAGCAGACGGCTGAGCGCGCTATCGTGCTTGGCCATGTCGGAGCCCGCCATCTCGACGAGCTGTTCCAGATGGCCAAGAGCGGTGGCGACATCCCCGAGCCCGAACGACGCCAGGACCAGAAGCAGGTGCGACTGGGCATCCGGAACGGCGCCTCCCGGACTGGGCAGGAACATCGTCCGGATTTCCGCCGCCTGGCCCAGATGCCAGCGGCATCGCGCAAGCCGGTTCAGGCGCGACAAGGGAGCTCCGTGCCGCGCGATCGCGAGGACGGTGGCCTCCTCCGCCTCGGGCCAGCGGCGCAGCGCGATGTAGAGTTGGAGAAGGTGATCGGCATAGGCGGCATGGTCGGGCCAGGCCTCGCGAAGCTGGAGCAAAGGCTGCACCGCCTCGGCGTCGCGGCCCGCCTCGCGGAGGGCCACGACCTGGTCTTCAAGGATCTTTCGGTCGACCGATGACGGAAGGAGCGACATGGAATTTCCTGCCCAGCAGACGGGCCCGGTCCGGACCTTCCGAAGTCAAGGCGCCGATACGACGTTTACAACGTGCGCAGCGCGCCGGCGAAGACCTCCAGCGTCTTGCGCACATCCTCATCCGTATGCGCGGTCGAGATGTAGAACTTCGTGTCGCCCTTCAGGATTCCGTTGGCGCGGAAGTGCTTGTTGACGTGGTTCTGCAGCTTCAGATCGACGCGCAGCATGTCGCGATAGTTGCGAACCTCGCCCTCGGCGAAGACTATGTCGAAGAGCGGCGGCTCGCCGACGATCTGGCCGGGGATGCCCTTCTCGCCCATCAGCTTCGTCAGCCCGTCCATCAGCGCGCGGCCGCGGGCGAAGACCTTCTCATACGTCCCCGGACGGCTCAGCACGTCGAGCGTGACGAGGCCCGCGATCGAGGCGACCGGATTGCCCGAGAGCGTGCCGAGCTGCATCAGGAAGCCTTCGTCGCCGACCTTGGCCTTGTCGAAATGCGCCATGATGTCGGCACGCCCGGCCAGAGCGGAAAGCGGGAAGCCGCCACCCACGATCTTGCCCAGGGTGCAGAGATCCGGCGTCACGCCGTAATAGCTCTGCGCCCCCTCATAGGCGAAGCGGAAGCCGGTCACGACCTCGTCGAAGATCAGCGGGATGCCGAAGCGGGCCGTGACCTCGCGCAGCGCCTGGAGAAAGCCGGGAACCGGCGGGATGAGCCGCTGGAAGGGCTCGACGATGACGCCGCCGATCTCGTCGTGATGCGCCTCGATCAACGCGACGACATGCGCGGCATCATTATAAGGAGCGACCAGCACGTCGTCGCGCACCTTGGCGGGAATGCCCGGGCTGTCGGGGATGGCGAGGGGGAAGTTTCCGGGGCGCTTGGGCGCGAGGCTCATGAGCCCGTGGTCGCTCATGCCGTGATAGCCGCCCTCGAACTTCACGATCTTGTCGCGGCCGCGGAAGGCGCGGGCGACGCGCATCGCATACATGTCCGCCTCGGTGCCCGAGGCGAGGAAGCGCACCTGATCCGCGCAGGGCAGCGCGGCCACGATCTTCTCGGCGAGACGGATGCCGGCGGGGTTGTTGGTGAAGAAGGTGGTGCCGAGCGGAATCTGCTCCAGCACCGCCGCCGTCACCTCGGGATGGGCGTGGCCGATGAACATCGGGCCCGAGCCGAGCAGGTAGTCGATATACTCATTGCCCTCGGCATCCCAGACATGGCCGCCCGCGCCTTTGACGAGGGCGATGTCGCTCGCGAAATTGCCGAAGTTGCCGGCGGGCAGGACGCGGTGCGCGATCTCGACCAGCGTTTCCTGCGTGGACATATCGTTCATGGCCGGACGGCCTCCCCAAGGGTTTGCATCAGTCGGTTGGCATTGGCGAACATCGCGACCGAGAGCGTGATGTCCAGGATCTCCGCATCGTCCAGCCCCTCGGCCCGCAGCTTTGCGAGGTCCTCGGCGTTGGCGGCGGAAGGTGTCGCGCCGAGCTTCACGGCGTAGTCGACGATGGCGCGCTGCTTCGAGGGCATCGGCGTCCGGACACCCTCGTCCAGCAGGCGGAGCATGAGCTCCCGGTCGCCCTTCATCTGCACGAAGCGCTGCGCATGGACGCTGGCGCAATAGGGGCAGCCGTTCACGCGGGATTCCGCGGTGGCGGCCAGTTCACGATCGGCGCGCGAGGCGCCGCGCGGGCCGTACATGATGGTGTTGAACAGCTTCGAGCGCTGCCGCAGCACCTCGGCCTCCTGCACGAGGAGCAGGTAGTAGGGCGAGACCTTCGCTTTCGGATGGCTCTCCTCCAGCACCTTGATCTCGTCCGGCGTGGCCCGCGCGAGATCGAGCACGGGGGCCCAGGCCTTCCAGTCCAGCGTGTCGATGGTGAAGCCGAAATCGTGGGTGCTGGGCATCACACGCCCTCCAGCAGACGCAGGCCGGCCAGCAGCCGCGCCTCGTAATTCACATGCGCGATGAGCTGCGAGAGCATCACCACGTCACGCGGCGCGAGGCCGGCGGCGAGGAGGGTCTGGATGTCTTCGGGCGTCGCCTGGTCGGGCGTCAAAGTGAGCATCGTCGCATGCGCGATCAGCAGCGGCAGGCGCGGAGATTCGCCTGCCTTGCCGCGATGATGCGCGGCCAGCGCCGCGTCCTTGTTCAGCTCGGCGACGTGCAGCGCCACGGCATGGCGCTCGCGCGTCGTGAGGCCGCTCTCGCTCTCGAAGATCGCCAATTCGCCCGCCTGGGTGGCGAGGCGCACATCCGGCCGCAGCGCGCGCAGCACATCCAGTTTCGAGCCGGGCTGGATGCCCATCAGCTCGTCGATCACGTCACGCATCAGGCCGGTCTCCGGTTCATCGGGGCACATAGAAGGGCGTGCCCAGCAATTCAGGCTCGTCGAAGGCCTCCAGGTCCCGCATGAGCACGGGGAAGGTCGCCTGGAAGAGATGGCGCAGGATCGCCACCGACACCTTCTCGCCCGCGGTGACGATGGCCGGAATGTCGCTCGCGACATTCCCATGCGTCGCGTTGGATCCGTAGTTCATCAGGTGGATCAGGCCGAGCTCGGGCGGCGCGGAGGCATCGCGCGGCAGCAGCTCGAAGCCCGCGCCGACGAAGGGGCAGGCCGCGATATCCGGGCGCCGCAATTCCTCCGGCGGCGTGTAGACATCCTGCCAGCGGGCGGCATGCGGCGCGAAATCCGCGAGCTCCGCCACGCGGTCCAGATTCACGCTGAAGCCGGTGCCGACGATGAGGAAATCATGCCGCTCCTCGCGCGCGCCATCCGCGCCGAGACGCAACACCACCTGATCCCCCTCGCGACGCGCCGATTGCGTCGGCGTGCCGAGATGGATGTGGAATTCCGGCTGACGCAGGGCGCGATGCACGGTCTCGTGCGGCACCGGCGCCTGGCTGTCATACATATAGGCGGCGAGCTTCCAGCGCTCCTCGACGGAGAGGCTGTCCCAGCCCATCGCGAAGCCCGCACCCGCGCTGCCGCGCCCCTTGTTGATCTGCGGCAGGACGGCGCGGCGGACATACATGTCGACGCGCGCGGCCCCGCGTTCCAGCGCCACGGCCGCGTTGTCCCAGGCCGAGGCGCCGCCGCCGACGATGCCGATGCTGCGCCCCTGCAGCGGCTCGAAATCGATGGGCCCCAGCGCCATCCCCGCGAGGTCGGGGAAGAGCGCGGGATCCACGAAGCGCGGCAGGTCCAGCCCGCCCGCGCCGCCGCGCCCGGTCGCCATCACGACGCGCCGCGCGAGGATCTCCCGCGAGCCGCCGGCCTGCTCCACGGTCAAGCGCAGCAGGCCCTCCGCGGGAGCGACGCGCGTCACCCGCGCGCCATGCGTGACGGGCAGCGCGAGGACGCGCTGCAGCCAGCTCAGATAGTCCTGCCAGGTACGGTTGAAGATCTTATAAAGACTCTCCCACGCCTCGTTGCCGAAGCTCGCCTCGTACCAGGCGCGAAAGGTGAGCGAGGGGATGCCCAGGCAAGGCCCCGGTAGCGTCTTGGGCGAGCGCAGCGTGTCCATGCGCGCGATGGTGCACCAGGGGCCTTCCTGGCCGGGCGCATTCGCGTCCAGCACGGCGATATTGCCGATGCCCTTCATGATGAGCGAACCCGCCGCCGCGATGCCGGCCATGCCCGCGCCGACGACCACCACGTCCCGCACCGCGACGCCATCGCGCTGGAGCGGCGGGACCCAGTTCGACGCCGGCAGCGTCAGCAGCTCCAGATCGCGCCGGATCCGCGTTTCCAGCGCGGCGAGGCCGGCCTCGTCGGGGAGGGGCATCGCGATCCGCGCGGTCTGGTTCATGCGAAGGGGATCATCCGGTGAGGACTTTGCTGCGTCGCCGAAATCATGGTGGCATCATGCCAGCCTGTCCATGCGCCGACGGAGCCAATTCCATGACCCTGCCACGCCGGATGCTGATCGGCGGCCTCGCCGCGATGCCGGTTGCCGCGCAAGCGGTCACCTTGCCGCCCGGCTGGCCGGACCGGCCTCTGCGCATCATCCTGCCCGCGGCCGGCGGCGCCGGCACGGCCGATACCCTGGCGCGCATCCTCGCCCAGGAGATGGACAAGCGCCTGCCCCAGCGCACGCTGGTCGACAACCGGCCCGGCGCCAACGGCAATGTCGGCGCGACGGCGGGTGCGCGCGCCGCCCCGGACGGGCACACCATCCTCTTCACCTGGGCCGGGACCATGGCGACCAATCCCGCCCTCCATCGGAACCTTCCCTACGACCCGCAGCGCGACTTCGAGCCGGTGATGCTGCTGGGCAATGTCCCCAACGTGCTGGTCGTGAACAACGCCCTGCCCGTCCACAGCCTCGCCGAGCTGACGGCGTATCTGAAGGCGCATCCGGGGCAGGTGTCCTTCGGCTCGTCGGGCAATGGCAGTTCCATGCATCTGGCCGGCGAGCTCTACCGGCAGGCGACGGGCACCGAGATGGTCCATGTGCCCTATAACGGCATCGGCCAGGGCTTCACCGACCTCTATGCCGGCCGCATCCAGGTGATGTTCAACCTCGTGACCGGCGCGCAGCCGCAGATCCGCGCGGGCCAGGTGCGGGCCATCGCCGTGCTGAGCGACCGCCGCTCGGTCGTGCTGCCCGACGTCCCCACGACGGCCGAGCTCGGCATGCCCGGCCTGGAATTCGGCAGCTGGTTCTGCCTCATGCTGCCCAAGGGCACGCCCGCGCCGATCGTGCAGGCGCTGAACGCGCTGGTGAACGAGATCCTCCTCGATCCCGAGGGCCGCCAGCGGCTGGAGGCGCAGGGCCTCGACATCATCGGCGGAGGGCCGGAGCGGCTGACTGCGCTGCTGGCCAGCGAGATCCAGCGCCACGCCGCACTGGTGCGCTTCGCGGGGCTGAGCCTGCAATAGCCTACCCGTCGAGCAGGGCGACCTTCCCGTCGTCGAGATCGTAGCGCGCCGCCACGACGCGCAAGGCGCCCGTCGCGAGGCGCGCGCTCAGCACCGAGGGCACCTCCCGCAGCTGCCGCGCCGTGCGGAGCGCATGGACGCGGACGGTCGCCTCCACGAGATCGCCGGGGTTGGATTGCCGGGCCTCCAGCGCCGCCGGCAGGATGGGTTCGACCATGGCCATCAGCGCGCCGGGCAGCAGGGCCTGGCGCTCGACGACCTCGACCGCGGCCGCGACGGCGCCGCAGCGCTCGTGGCCGAGCACCATGACGATCGGCACCCCCAGCGCCATGCTGGAATATTCGATGCTGCCGAGGATGGCGGGCGAGAGCGTGTTGCCGGCCACGCGCATGACGAAGATCTCGCCGAGCCCCTCGTCGAACAGCGTGTTGGGCGGGGTGCGGCTGTCGGCGCAGGTCAGCACCGTGGCGAAGGGGGCCTGTCCCTCCCCCAGCAGGATCCGCTTCTCGGTCTGGGAGGGCGCGGCATGGGGGCTGTCGGCGGTGAAGCGGCGGTTGCCCTCCATGAGGCGGGCCAAAGCCTGGTCCGGCGCCAGGGTGGTCGGCGGCACGGCGGAGGAGGCGCGCGCGCCGATCGGCGAGCCGGCGACGGACGCGCAGGCGCATCCCAGGAACAGGCGGCGTGACAACGACACGGGGGCAAACCTTCCAAACCAGGGAGCGATCGGTATGACCAAACCGGAAGGGTTTGCACATCAAAAGCTTACATGCCTGGGAAGGTGCTCCCCGCGCGCCTCACCGCGCAGTAAGGGTGAGCCCGAACATGTCCTGCCAGCCGGCGAGGTTGCGCTGCGGCTTGCGCTGGGCGAGCCCCAGGCTCAGCGGCACGCGCGGATTGGCGGCCAGCTCCAGCACCGTCGCATCGCCGCGCAGGAAACGCTGCGCGGCATCGCGCGCCGCCGCCAGGGTCGGCCCCGCTAGAGCCGCCGAGGCCTGCTGGGCGAGGCGGTCGCGGAAGGTGTTCTCCGGCGTGCCCTCGCGCTGGGCGGCGGTGCGCACCCAGCGGCGGAACAGCGACAGATCGGCATAGCGCAGCCGCGCCGAAATCAGGCGCATATCCCCTGGCGAGCGCAGCATCAGATCCTGGCGCACGTTGTCGGCGCGCAAGGCGAGGTTCAGCTCACCGGCATCGCGCAGTTCGATGCTGAACACCGGAATGTCCAGCACGTTGGTCGCCGGGTCGTGCGTCACCTCCATCCGGACCTCGGCGCGCAGGCTGCTGTAGTCGAGGCGCTGCATCCACTCGGCATGCGGCGGCGCGGGATTCACCTCCAGGCCGCGGATGGCCAGGGAGCTCGTGCTCGGGCGACCGGTCGCCACATCGCCGCGCGCGGCCAGGGCGCCGAGACGCGCGAAGGTCGTGCCGCCCTGGCTGAGGGTCACGCTCTCGATGTCGAGGCTGGAGCGGCCGGGCAGCGTCGCGGGCGGCCGCCGGTCGATGAGCGCGCTCATTATCTCGGCGGCGTCCAGCCCGGCCACGGCGATGCGCGCGACGGCGACGCGATCCACCGGCCCCGCACCGCTGACGCCGACCTCCAGCGCCGTGACATTGATCGAGCCCGGACGCCCGCCGCCGAAATTCTCGACGTTGACGGCGCCGATATTCACGGGCGTCTCGCCCAGGCTCCGCCAGTTCTCCATCCGCAGCAGATCGGCCGAAACGTCGGTCGGCTTGGGCGGTCCGCCGCCGGTCCGACGTCGGACCGCCAGCCCCTCCAGGTCCAGCCGCTCCAGCGTCGCGGAGAGCTGGCCGCCCCCGATCTCGATGCCGCGCAGCGAGAGGCGGCCGATCCCGTCCTCGCGCAGGCCGTCCAGCCGGGCCTCGGCGACGCGGATCGTCTCCGCGCCGCGCGTCAGCACCAGGGCGGTCAGTGCCGCGCCGCCCTGCACATCCGTGGCGGTCGCCGAGCCATAGGCCAGGGTCACGCCCGCGCCGAGCAGGCGGCGCAGCTGGGCGACGGCGGCGGGTTCAGGCGGCTGTTGGGCAAAGGCCGGCAGGGCCAGGAGGGTGAGGAGGGCGGCGAGAACAATCTTGCGCATGCATGCGAGCCTAGCAACGCGGCGAGCCTTTGCGCCACCCTCTGGTGCGATGGGTCCTTATGAACCATCTGTAAGGGCAGATGACCCAGCTCCCGGCCAAACCCGGCAATGCCGCCGTCGAAGCCTTCCTGAGGAAGGTCTCCTCCATGCCCGCCGTGCGGACGGGGCGGGGCGGCGGACGGCTGATCTTCGCGGTGGATGCCACCGCCTCGCGCCAGCACGCCTGGGACCGCGCCTGCCACCTGCAGTCCGAGATGTTCTCAGCCACGCGCGACCTCGGCGGCCTCGCGGTGCAGCTCGCCTATTGGCGCGGCTATATGGAATTCGCGGCCACGCCCTTCCTGACCGACACGGCCGAGCTCGCGCGACGGATGTCGGGCGTCACCGTGCTCGGTGGGCAGACGCAGATCCTCCGCGTGCTGGAGCACGCCCTGGCCGAAACGAAGCGCGAGCGCGTGAACGCCGTGGTGCTGGTGGGCGACGCCTTCGAGGAGGCGGCCGATCCGATCTGCCACCTGGCGGGCCAGCTCGGCCTGCACGGCGCCCCGGTCTTCTGCTTCCAGGAGGGAGGCGATCGCGTGGCCGAGGCGAATTTCCGGCAGGTCGCGAAACTGTCCGGCGGCGCCTGGGCGCCCTTCGATGCCAGTAGCGCGGACGCGCTGCGCGACCTGCTGCGGGCCGTCGCGGTCTTCGCTGCCGGCGGGCGGGCGGCACTGGCGCGGCTGCCGGGCGGCGTGGCCTCGCGCATCGCGGGTCAGCTCGCCGCGCCGAAGGGCTGACGGATGCTCATGATCGCCATCGGCGGGTTGGTGATGCTGGGGGCGCTCGCGCTGCTCCACGCCTTCGCGAATGCGCGGCCGGCGGTGGTGAAGGCCTCGCTGGTCTGGGGCCTGGGAACGCTGGGGGCGGCAGGCTTCGCGCTGATGCTCTTCACCGGCCGCGGCGCGAGCGCGATCTGGGCGCTGATCATGTTCGGCCCGGCGCTGCGCCAGGCCTGGAAGAGCTGGCGCACGCGGCGGACCTTCAGCCGGCCGGGCGATGCGAGCGGCGTCGAGACCGCCACGCTGGAGATGCGGCTCGACCTCGCGACGGGGATCATGTCGGGGCAGGTGCGGCGGGGGAGTTTTTCCGGGCGCAGCCTGGACTCGATGGACCGGGCGGATCTGCTGGCGCTGCTCGCGGATTGTCAGGCGAACGACGCGGACAGCGTGCCCTTGCTGGAGGCCTGGCTGGACCGGGTGCATCCGGACTGGCGCGATGCGGCCCCGGCCTCGGACGGCCCCATGACGCGCGCCGAGGCGCTGGCCGTGCTCGGACTGCGCGACGGTGCGAGCGAGGAGGAAATCCGCGCGGCGCATCGCAAGCTGATGCAGTCCGCGCATCCCGATCGTGGCGGCAGCGACTGGCTCGCGAGCCGGATCAACGAGGCGCGGGATCTGCTGCTGGGATAGGCCCCGATCCTGGCGGGCGGAACCCGCCAGGATCGATGCGTTCGGTCAGGCCATCGCGCCGCGCGCGGCCACCGGCCAGAGGCTTTCCACCCGCCCCTTCCGCACGCCGACATACCAGTCATAGCGGTCGACCGTCGGGTCGCAATGACCCGGGATCAGCCGCAGCTTCTCGCCGAGGCGCGGGCGCAAGGCGGGGTCTTCCACCGTCAGCTTTCCGTGCTCGTCCGAGGCGCCGACATAGCTCACGCCCGGACGGCCCGAGACCACCGGGAAGCCGCTGTCGGTCGGCATCGCCTTGTGGCCCGCATCCACGACGGAGACATGCGGCGAGGCCGCGCTCATCACCGTCGCCAACACGAAGAGCGCGTGCTGGAAGGGCGGGGCATCGACGTTGCGCGCATAGTCGGCATCCATGAAGGCGTAGGAGCCGGCCTGGAGCTCGGTGTAGATGCCGCTCGCCAGCTCGGTGCGGAAGCTGCCGGAGCCCGCGCCGCCGACCACGGGGCAGTCGAGCCCGCGCTGGCGCAGCTGCTCCACCGTGCGGCGCGAGGCATCGATGGCATTGCCGATCGCGGCGATGCGCGCCTCGGGATCGCGGATGTGCTGGGCGCTGCCGTGATAGGCCTGGATGCCGAGGAAGCTGAGATGCTTCGAGGCCGCGATCCTCTCGGCCAGGGCCACGGCCGGCGGGCCGGCCTCCACGCCGCAGCGCTTGCCGCCCACGTCGATCTCGACCAGCACGGGAATGCGCACGCCACCGGCCTCGGCGGCCGCCTCGATGGCGGAGATCTGCGCGGGATCGTCCACGCAGATGGAGACCCGGCTGATCTTCGCGAGCGCCGCGAGCCGCGCCAGCTTGCGCGCGCCGACGACCTGGTTGGTCACCATCACGTCGGGAATGCCGCCCCAGGCGAGGATCTCGGCCTCGCCCACCTTCTGGCAGCACTGGCCGATGGCGCCGCGGTCCATCTGCAGCCGGGCGATGACCGGCGACTTGTGCGTCTTGGCATGGGCCCGCAGCTTCACGCCGGTGCCGGCGAGGAAGCCGGCCATGGTGTCGAGATTGTGCTCGAAGGCGTCGAGGTCGAGGATCAAGGCGGGGGTATCGACCTCGTCTTCGCGCATGCCGGGTTCGGCGGGAGGGGATTGGAGCATGGGCGGTCCTTGCGAAAGCGCTCGAATTTGAAGGACATGATGCGTTGATGCGGCCGAATGATCCAGATGTGGTGGTAATCGGCGCGGGCTGCGCGGGAATCGCCGCCGCGCGGGCGCTGATCGCCGCGGGGAAGAGCTGCGTCGTGCTGGAGGCCGACAGCCGCATCGGCGGCCGGGCCCAGACCTCGGACGTGCTGGGCGCGCCCTTCGATCATGGGGCGACCTGGCTGCATCAGGCCGATGAAAATCCGCTGACGCGCTTCCTCGGCGCGCATATCGACCACGACACGGTGCGCGGGCGCCATCTGCATCTCGGCGACCGTTTCGCCACGCGGGCCGAGATGGCGGAATACGACCGCGCCTGCGACGCCTTCGAGACGGCGATCGCACAAGCGCCCAGCGATCCCGATCGCGCCGTGTCGGAGGTCGCCCCGCAGGGCGGGCGCTGGAACGAGACCATCGCGCATTGGCTCGGCGCGCAGATCAATGCGGCGGAGCTCTCGCGGATCTCGCTGCGCGACTATGTGGCGGTCGATCTGGAAGGGCCGAACCTGTTGCCGCGCGAGGGCGTCGGCGCCCTGGTCGCACGGCTCGCGGAAGGGCTGCCCATCCGGCTCGACCACGCGGTGACGCGCGTGAACTGGGATTGTCCCCGCGTCACCGTCGAGGGCGATTGGGGCAGCCTGCGCGCGGGCGCCGTCGTCGTCACCGTCTCGACCGGCGTGCTGGCGGCCGGCGGCATCCGCTTCAAGCCCGCGCTGCCCACCGGGACGATGGAGGCGATCCACGGCCTGCCGCTCGGACTGCTGACCAAATACGGTTTCCGGACGCTCGGCGCGGATCAGCTTGGCATGCAGCCCTTCCATTCGGCGCGCCGGCTGATCGGGCCGGACACGACCACCTCCATGAGCTGGATCTTCCGGCCCTTCGAACGGGACCAGATCTTCGGCTTCGTCGGCGGATCGCGCGCCTGGGAGCTCGCGAAGGAAGGCGCGGCGGCGACGGAAGCCGCCGCGCGCGCGGATTTCGCGGCGATGTTCGGCGCGCGCGGCGCGAAGCTTCTGGGCCAGGCCGTCATCACCGATTGGGGCACGAACCCGCTGTTCCGCGGCAGCTACAGCCATGCGCGGCCGGGCCATCACGAATCCCGCGCGCGGCTTTCCCTACCGCTCGGCGGTGGCCGTCTGCGCTTCGCGGGAGAAGCCTGCCATTCGCGCTTCGCCGGCACCGTCGCCGGGGCCTGGCTCTCCGGCGAGGCCGCCGTGCGTGGCCTCCTGGACAAGCGGCGCGCGGTGACGGACGCTCCCTGAAACGGCGCCACGACGCCGGTTCTGGGAGAGGTTCAAATGTCCATCAGCCGCCGCGGTCTCGCCGGTCTTGCCGCCACGCTTCCGCTCGCCGCGCCCGCTTTCGCGCAGAACCGCGGCGACCCGCGCGTGTTGCGCATCAAGCTCTTCGGCGATCTTCGCAGCATCGACCCCTTCATCAGCCCGGAGTACATGGCGCGCAACCATGGCTACATGGTCTACGACACGCTCTTCGCGCTGGATTCCAAGATGCGCCCGCAGCCCCAGATGGTCGCGAGCCACAGCACCAGCGCCGACGGCCTGACCTGGGATTTCACCCTCCGCGACCATCTGCGCTTCCATGACGGCGCGCCCGTCACCAGCGCGGATGTCGTCGCCTCGCTGCGCCGCTGGGCCATCCGCGACGGGCATGGCGCGCAGATGCTGGCCGAGGGCAACCGCCTCGAAGCCGTGGACGCAACCCGCTTCCGCCTCACCTTGCAGCGCCCCTGGGGCCTCGTGCTCGATGCGCTCGCCAAGCCCTCAGGCCTGCCCGCCTTCATCATGCCGGCGCGCGTGGCGGCCACGCCGATCGCCACCCCCCTCACCGACCCGACCGGCTCCGGCCCCTACACCCTGAAGCGCGAGGACTGGCGCCTCGGCGACCGCGTGACCTATCGCCGCAATGCCGATTACGTGCCGCGCTCCGAGCCGCCGGACGGCCTGGCGGGGGCCAAGATCGCGCGCGTCGAGACCATCGAATGGCTCTCCCTGCCCGATGCCGCGACGGCGCTGAACGCCTTGCAGACCGGCGAGATCGACATCTTCGAGGAACTGCCGCCCGATCTCTTTCCCGTGGTCCAGCGCAACCGCAATCTCCGCCTCGCCGCGCAGGACAGCGCGGGCGTGCAGCCGATCTTCCGGATGAACCACGCCGTCGCGCCCTTCGACAATGTGAAGCTGCGCCAGGCCATGCGCCTGCTCGTTGATCCGGCGGAGATGATGCCCGCCTACATGCCCGACCCGGCGCGCTGGCAGGATTGCAAGAGCTTCTTCCCCTGCGCCTCGCCCTTCCACACCAATGAGGGCTGGATCGCGCCCAATATGGACCTGGCGCGCACCGCGCTTCAGCAGTCGGGCTATGACGGCTCGCCGGTGGTGGTGCTGGACGCGCAGGACAGCACGATCAGCAGCACCTTCGGCCGCGTCGCCGCCGACCGCATGCGGCGGCTCGGCATGAACGTCGATCTCCAGGCGATGGATTGGGCGACGCTGGTGACGCGCCGGCTGTCGAAGAATCCGGCGAGCCAGGGCGGCTGGAGCCTCTTCGTCTCGGCCCCCGCCGCGGTGGATCTGATGGACCCGGTGAGCCACATCGCGCTACGCTCGGCGGGCGCGCGGACCGCCCTTCCCGGCTGGCCCGAGGATGCGGAAATGGAGCGCCTGCGCGACGCCTTCGCGGTGGCGGGTTCGCTGGAGGAGCGTCGCCGCATCGCGACGGCGACGCAGGCCCGCGCACTGGAGGTGGTGCCCTATCTGCCCATCGGCATGATGAGCCTGGTGCGCGGGCACACGGCGCGGATCTCGGGCATCCTGGACGCCGCGATCCCGGTCTACTGGAACATCAGCAAGGCGGCGTGAAGGACCGAGGGGTTCTGCCCCTCGATCTCTCCAACGCGAGGGGCCGCGCCCCTCGCGTCAGTGCTTCGCGAGGAAGTCCAGCACCGCCGCGTTGAAGAACTCCGGGTTGTCGTAGTTCAGCCCATGCGTCGCCTTGGGCACGGTGACGCGCCGCGTGTCCGGCATGAACCGGATCAGCGCGTCGATGATCTTCGCGAAATTCGGCTGGCTGTCGGCGCCGCCGAGCAGCAGGGTCGGTATACGGACCGCCTTGGCCGCCTCGGCGGAATAGGGCTTCCGTTGCTCGTTCATCTGGCCGAGCAGGGTGCGCGCATTGTCGCGCCCGATCACCTTCTTCTCCTCGGGCCGGGTCTCCCAGGCGCCGGGGCCGCCGGTCTGCTCGGCAACCATCGTCAGCCCGCCGTCGATATCGCCGGCCGCGATCTTCTGGGCCGCGCCCGTGAATCCCGCCGCCTGCTTGCCGCTGGCCGGCGCACCGCCGAGGCTCTCATCCAGCTCGCCACCCGGCTCGGCCAGGACCAGCGCCTTGACCAGTTCCGGATAACGCTCGGCGACGCGGAAGGAGATGTGCCCGCCGCGCGAATGGCCGAGCAGATAGACCGGCCCCGCGCCCAGCGCCTTGATGAAGCCGGCGACGTCCTCGACGTGGCGGTCGATGGTGAAGTTGCCGCCCTCCTCCCAGCTGCCGGGCCAGGCATGCCGCATGCTGAGCGACATCACATGGTACTTCGCGCCGAAGGCCGCCATCTGGGGGCCGAAGCTGCGCTGGTCGCCCAGCGTGCCGTGGATCATCAGCAGCGGCGCGCCGCTCCCCGCCTCGGCATAGGATACGGGGTAGCCATCGACTTCGAGGCTCGGCATGACGTCTCTCTCCGCAATTGTTGCGGGGAGCCTAGGACGGAGATAAGGCGCGGCCAATCCGGCGCCTACTCCATCCGCAATCCGAGCGAGGCCACGACCGGCCGCAGCGCCGCCACCTGGCCATGCACCATCGTGGTGAACTCCGCGCTGGAATTGCCGCCGGGATCGGCGCCCAGCTCATCGATCCGCGCCGCCACCTGCGGATGCCGCGCCGCCGCCGCGATCTCGGCCTGCAGGCGGATCAGGATGGCTTCCGGCGTGCGGCCCGGGGCGAAGAAGCCGTTCCAGCCCAGGATCTCCGCATTCGGAAAGCCCTGCTCGCGCACCGTCGGGATGTCCGGCAGCAGGCGATTGCGCGCGGTCGAGCGGATGGCGATGGGCCGCACCGAGCCCGCGCGGATATGCGGCATTCCCGAGGACAGCTGGTCGCCGCCGAAGGGGATGCGCCCGCTCAGCATCTCCTGCACCAGCAGCGAGGCGCCACGGAAGGGCACGTGTTCCATCTCGAACTGGCCGTCGCGCTTCAGCACCTCGCCCGTCAGATGCCCAGCGCTGCCCGGCCCGGTCGAACCATAGAAGGGCGGCTTGGGCTGCGCGCGCGCCCAGGCGATGAACTCGGCGAGGTTGGTCGCCGGCACCGAGGGGTGAACCAGGATCACCGTCGGCACCAGCGCGCCGAGGCTGATGGCCGCGAAGTCGCGCTCGAGGGAATGCGGCGCGCGATTCTGGAACTCCATCACCGCCGTCGTCGCCGAGAAGGTGGAGTTGTGGAACAGCAGCACCTGCCCGTCCGGCGGGGCCTTCGCCACGAGATCCGCGCCGATGGAACCGCCGCCCCCGCCGCGATTCTCCACGAGGAAGGCCACGCCCATATTCTCCGACAGGCGCTGCGCGTAGAGCCGCGCGAGAATGTCCGTCGTGCCACCCGCGGCGAAGGGAACGATGAGCCGGATCGGGCCTGTCGGCGTCCAGGACTGGGCGCGCGCGAGGGAAGGCGCGGCGAGCAGCCCGCCCGTCAGAAGCCGGCGAGAGAGCATCACTCGACCCTCAGATTCAGCGTCTGCACCAGCGGGCGCACGGCCGCGACCTGGCTGTGCACCTGCTGGGTGAACTCGGCGCTGCTATTGCCGCCGGGCTCGGCGCCCAGCTCCGCGATCCGCGCGGCGAGCGGGGGATGGCGCGAGGCCGCGGCGATCTCCGCCTGCAGGCGGGCGAGGATCGGCTCGGGCGTGCGGGCGGGCGCGAAATAGCCGTTCCAGCCCAGCAGCTCCGCATTGGGGAAGCCCTGCTCGCGCACCGTGGGCACATTGGGCATCGCCGTCGCGCGCGTGGCGGCCAGCGTCGCGATGGGCTTGAGCGCGCCGCTGCGCATGTTCTGCAGCGAGGAGGAAAGCTGGTCGCCGCCGAACTGGATGCGGCCGGCCAGCATGTCCTGCACCAGCGGCGCCGCGCCGCGGAAGGGCACGTGCTCCATGTTGAAGCCGCCGTCGCGCTTCAGCACCTCGGCCACGAGGTTCATCGTGCTGCCGGGCCCCGTGGAGCCGTAGAAGGGCGGCGTGGGCTGCGTCTTCGCCCAGGCCGCGAACTCGGCGATGTTGTTCGCGGGCACGTCGCGCGCCACCAGCAGCATCATCGGCACATTCGCGCCGAGGCTGATGGGCGCGAAGTCGCGCTCGATGGAATGCGGCGCGCGATTGGCGAATTCCATCGCCGCCGTCGTCGTGCTGAAGGTGAGGTTGTGGAAGAGCAGCGTCTGCCCGTCGGGCGCGGCCTTCGCCACCACATCCGCGCCGATGGAACCGCCCGCGCCGCCTCGATTCTCGACCACGACGGAGACGCCCATCGTCTCGGTCAGGCGCTGCGCGAAAAGGCGCGCCAGCACGTCCGTCGTGCCGCCCGCCGGGAAGGGCACGACCACGCGGATCGGGCCGTTCGGCGTCCACGCCTGGGCGCGGAGGATGGCGGGGGCGAGGCCAAGGCCGAAACCGGCCACGGCAAGGGAACGGCGGGCAATCATATCGGACACCTCCTGTCGGAGCCGCCTTCTGGCGGCCCTCGTTCAGGAGAGTTGGCCGCGCGGATTACCGCGCGTCAATGCGGAGTTTGACGCCGATCCGCGCCGGCGCGATCGCCCGCGCGGTGAAGCGGCCGCCCGTACCTTCAGTGCCCCGCATTCTCGCCGGAGAAATCCGGCGCGGCGAGGCCGGAGGCCTCCAGCTGGTGCACGAGCTGGGCCTTCAGCCGCTCCAGCCCTTCCTGCGTCTTCGCCTCGGCGCGCGCGACCAGAACGGCCTGGGTGTTGGAGGCGCGCAGCAGCCACCAGCCGTCCTCGGTCAGGACGCGCACGCCGTCCACCGCCTGGACCTTGGCCCCGGCCGAGGCGAGGCGGGCCTTCACCTCCTCGATGACCTCGAACTTGCGCTCTTCCTCGCAGTTGAAGCGCAGCTCCGGCGTGTTGATCACCTGCGGCAGGGCCTTGCGCATATCGGCCAGGCTCTCGTCGCTGCGCGCCAGGATGTCGAGCAGGCGGACGGCGGAATAGAGCGCGTCGTCGAAGCCGTACCACTTGTCGGCGAAGAAGGTGTGGCCCGACATCTCGCCGGCCAGCGGGCTGCCCGTCTCGGCCATCTTCTGCTTGATGAGGCTGTGGCCCGTCTTCCACATCATCGGCACACCGCCGGCCTTGGCCACCTCGTCGAACAGCACCTGCGAGGCCTTCACGTCGGCGATGATGGTCGCGCCCGGATGGCTCTTCAGCACGTCGCGCGCCAGCACGACCAGCAGCTGGTCGCCGAAGAGCATGTGCCCCTCGCCGTCCACCACGCCGATGCGGTCCGCGTCGCCGTCGAAGGCGATGCCGAGATCGGCCTTCGTCTCCTTCACCTTGGCGATGATCTGCTCGAGGTTCTTCAGCACCGTCGGGTCGGGGTGGTGGTTCGGGAAGGTGCCGTCGATCTCGGCATTGATGAGGTGATGCGTGCCGGGCAGGCGCTTCACCAGCCGCTCCGTCACCGCGCCGCCCGAGCCATTGCCCGGATCCCAGACGACGTTCAGCTTCTTCGCGCCGCCGGCATAGTCCTTCACCATGCGCTCGATATAGGTCTCGCTGACATCGACCTCGCGCGAGGAGCCCTTGGTCTCGGGGACGACATCGCCGCTCGCCGCCATGGCGCCGAGGGTCTGGATGTCCTTGCCGAAGAACGGCTTCTTGCCGATCATCATCTTGAAGCCGTTGTAGTCGGGCGGATTGTGGCTGCCGGTCAGCATCACGGCGCCGTCGGCCTTCTGGTCGTAGCTCGCGAAATAGAGCATCGGCGTCGGCCCGACGCCCACGCAGACGACCTCCATGCCCGAGGCGACGAGACCGCCCACCAGGCTCTTCTCCAGCTCCGGCGAGGAGAGGCGCCCGTCGCGTCCGACGGCGACGCGGCTCCCGCCGGCGCGCGCGACGATGGTTCCGAAGACGCGGCCGATCGCGAAGGCATCCGCCGGATGCAGGGTCTTCCCCACGATTCCGCGAATGTCGTATTCGCGCAGCGAGGTCTTGTCGAAGGTATGGGAGAAGGCGGCCATCAGGGTCGTCCGATCGAGTGATAGGTGAATCCAGCCTCGCGCATCGCGGGCGGATCGTAAACGTTTCGCAGGTCCAGCAGGATGCGACCCGCCATGGCGGTTGCGAGCTTTTGCGGCGCGATGTTGCGGAACTCGTTCCACTCCGTCAGCAGCACCAGCGCCTCGGCCCCCGTCGCGGCCTCGATGGCATTGCGCACATATTGCACCGACGCCGGCAGCAGCGGCCTGGCGACCTCCATCCCCTCGGGATCATAGGCGCGCAAGATGGCCCCGGCCGCCACAAGCCGCGGCACGATCTCCAGCGAGGGCGCGTCGCGCATGTCGTCGGTCTCGGGCTTGAAGGTCAGGCCCAGAATGCCGATCGTCTTGCCCGCCACGTCGCCGCCGCAGGCCGCGATCACGCGGTCGGCCATGGCGATCTTGCGGTCGTCATTCACTGCGATGGTGGTCTCCACCAGGCGCAGCGGCGCGCCCAGGGCCTGGCCGGTGCGCGCGAAGGCCAGCGTGTCCTTGGGGAAGCACGAGCCGCCATAGCCCGCCCCCGCATGCAGGAATTTCCGCCCGATCCGCCCGTCCAGCCCGATCCCGCGCGAGACCTGCTGCACGTCCGCGCCCGCCTTCTCGCAGAGGTCGGCCACCTCGTTGATGAAGCTGATCTTGAGCGCGAGGAAGGCATTGGCGGCGTATTTGATGATCTCGGCCGTCTCGAGGCCGGTGGCCACGATGGGCGTCTCGATCAGATAGAGCGGGCGGTAGAGGCGCTTGAGGACGGCGAGCGCGCGCTCGCCCGCCGCGCCCTCCTCGACGCCGAGGACGATGCGGTCGGGCCGCATGAAATCGGCGATGGCCGCGCCCTCGCGCAGGAATTCGGGGTTCGAGGCGACGGTGATGTCGAGGTCCGGGCGCACGGCCTGGACGCGCTTCTTGACCTCGCGGCCCGTGCCGACGGGGACGGTGGACTTGGTGACGAGCACGAGCGGGCCGCGGGCCGCGCGGGCCACCTGCTCGGCGGCGGCGAAGACATAGGAGAGGTCGGCATGGCCGTCGCCGCGCCGGGTGGGCGTGCCGACGGCGAGGAAGACGACCTCCGCGCCGGCGACCGCCTCGTCGAGGCGGGTGGTGAAGGTGAGGCGTCCCTCGCGGGCGTTGTCGGCCACGAGGTTTTCGAGGCCGGGCTCGTAGATCGGGATCCGCCCGGCCTTGAGCGCGGCGACCTTGGTCTCATCGGTGTCCACCAGGGCCACGTCGACGCCGAATTCGGCGAAACAGGCGCCAGAGACCAGGCCGACATAGCCGGCCCCGATCATCGCGATTCTCATGCCGAACCCTCTGCAACCCCGAACATTCAAGATCCCGCGAGGATCGCAGGTCCCCGTTCAGCGATACTTCGTCAGGAACTCGCGCACTTGTGGGGCAAGATCAGGGCGCTTCAGGGCGAAGGCGATCTGCGCCTCCAGATAGCCGATCTTGTCGCCGCAATCGAAGCGCTTGCCCTCGTAGCGCAGGCCGTGGAAGGGCTGGTGGCCGAGGAGCTTGGCCATGCCGTCCGTCAGCTGCACTTCGCCGCCCGCGCCCAGCTCCATCTTTGCGAGATGGGCGATGACCTCGGGCATCAGCACGTAGCGGCCGATGATCGTGAGGTTCGACGGCGCCTGGTCGATCGGGGGCTTCTCCACGAGGCCCTTCACCGAGACGAGACGGCCCATGTCCTTCTCGATGTCGATCACGCCATACTTGTTGACGCGCTCCATCGGAACTTCCTCGATGGCCACGACGTTGCCGCCGGTCTCGCGATAGGCGTCGGCGAGCTGCTTGGTGCAGGAGACGTCGCACATCATCAGGTCGTCGGGCAGCAAGATGGCGAAGGGGTCGTCGCCGATGAAGCTGCGCGCGGCCCAGATGGCATGGCCGAGGCCCATCGGCACCTGCTGGCGCGTGGTGGTGATGCTGCCGGGCGGCAGCGACTGGGCGCGAAGCTCGGCGAGCTCCTTGGCCTTGCCGCGCTCCTCGAGCATGCGCTCCAGTTCGAAATGGACGTCGAAATGCTCGACGATGGCCATCTTGCCGCGCCCGGTGACGAAGCAGAACTGCTCGATGCCGGCGGCGCGCGCCTCGTCCACCGCATATTGGATCAGCGGACGGTCGACGACCGGCAGCATCTCCTTCGCGATGGCCTTGGTGGCGGGGAGGAATCGGGTGCCCATGCCGGCAACGGGCATGACGGCCTTCTTGAGCGGCTTCAGCACAGTGAGTCCCCTTTGTTCAGTCGGTCCAAGCTGTTGCCATGCCCAAGCCGGTCGCGGCAAGTCATGGCTTCGCGGGTTTCATCGAGATTTCGCACAGCCCGCCGCCCGAGCGGAGATCAGCCCGGATCCTGGCCGGAGCGTCCGGCCGAGGCGGCGCGGGTGCGCGCAGGCGGCGTCGCCTGGACTTCCCGCGCGGGGGTGGCACGCTGGGCCGTGCGGACGGCGGGCGTCGGCATCGCGCGGGCCTGCGCCGCGCGGGTCGGAGGGGACTGCTGCGCCGAGCGGGAGCGCGTGGCGCGGGCCGGCGCCGGACGGGTCGCGGCCGTGGCGCGGACGGCCCGCTGCGGGGCCGACGCCGCCTGGACGGTCCGCACGCGAGCGCCGGAGCGGGTAGCCGTCGCCTGACGCGCGGCGGCGCCACGGCGGACGGGAACCGGCTCGCGGAGCGCGGCCTGGCGGAAGGTGCCGGCGCGGCGCGGGCCGGGGCCGACAGTGGCGTCATGCCGGGCCAGGCGCGCGGGCGGCAGGGCGGCCATCACGGTGGGCGCCGGCACGTCGCGCACGCCCAGGCGGGAGAAGCCGGCATCCAGCAGCTCGGCCATGCGGCCGTTGCGCTGGGCCCAGGAATTGCCGCCGAAGACGGCGCCCACCAGCCGGACGCCCTCGCGCTGGGCCGAGGTCACGATGTTGAAGCCGGAGGCGGTGATGTAGCCGGTCTTGATACCGTCGGCGCCCGGATAGTCGCGCAGCATGCCGTTGTGGTTGCGGATCAGCCGGCTGCCATGGGCGAAGTGGGTCATGGAGAAGTAGTGGTAGTGCTCCGGAAAATCCTGGATCAGGCGCCGGCCGAGCAGCGTCATGTCGCGCGCCGTGGTCACCTGGTCGGGGTCGGGCAGGCCGGAGGCGTTGCGGAAGGTGGTGCGCGACATGCCGAGCGAGCGGGCGCGCTGCGTCATCATCCGCGCGAAGCTCTGCTCGTCGCCGCCCAGCGCCTCGCCGACGGCCACCGCGATATCGTTGGCCGAGCGGGTGATCAGGGCCAGGATGGCGCTCTCGGTGGAAATGCTGCCGCCGGCCGGCACGCCGAGCTTGGTCGGCGGCTGCGAGGCGGCCTCGGCGCTCACGACGATCGGCGTGCTGAGGCGGAAGCGGCCAGCCTGCATCGCCTCGAAGAGCATATAGAGGGTCATCATCTTGGTGAGCGAGGCCGGGTGGCGAGTCTCGTCCGCGGCCTCGGCGATCAGCACATTGCCGGTCCTCGCATCCACCACCATGCCCGAATAGCGCGGACTCGCGGTGATCTGGGCGCTCGCCGGCGCCGCGAGAAGGCCCACGGCGAAGAGAGCGCCGGCCACGGCGCGCAGGATGGTGGATGTGGTCATGCGGCTTTCCCCAAAGCGAACACGGACGTCGCCTCCCCCAAGGTTCGGCCCGCGCTGAAATGCAAAGAAACAGTCGAGGGCCGGTTTGTCCATCCGTTTCGAACGAAAGCCCGCCGGAAAGGACCAGGGCCCGGCCGGGATCGCGGGTGGAGAAATTTTTGTGCACCGCACAAAAAGTCCTTGCATTGGACCGGACGACCCCATAAATCGGCCTCGTCATGTTGCGCTGCAGCAAACGGCCAACGGATGACTGGAACGCACGACCAGACCGAGATCACAGGCCTCCCTGCATCAGGGCGGCGATGCAAAGGGATTAAGACCATGGCCAATGTTGCCGACATGAAGAAGACGATGGCCGACGCCGCCCAGACCGGCGCCGCCCAGGCGAAGCAGATCGCGACCGATGGCGTGGCCCAGGCCCGCGTCGCCGTCGAGAAGACGATGGAGACGGCCAACAAGACCGCCGGCGACCTGATGAAGGCCTCCGAAGAGGCGGTCGAGTTCGGCCGTGGCAACTTCGAGGCGGTCAGCAAGGCGACGCAGGCCTATATGGCCGGCATGCAGGACCTGTCCCGCCAGACGGTGACCATGTTCCAGTCCTTCTCCGAGCAGGCGATCGAGGCGACCAAGACCCTCTCCGCCCTGAAGAGCCTCAAGGAAGCCGCCGATTTCCAGGCCTCCTTCGCCAAGACGGCCTTCGAGCGCGCCGTGGCCGACGCCACCAAGCTGCAGGAGGCCTCGCTGAAGCTGGCCGAGACCGCGATGGAGCCGATCTCGGCCCGCGTGACGCTCGCCATGGAGAAGATGACCAAGCCGCTCGCGGCCTGATCGTCCGGACAACCCCGCCGTGGACGTCTCGTCCGCGGCGGGAAAAGCTCATGCCTGATGGAGGGCCCGCACGCCATATGGATGGCGCGCGGGCCTTTTCCTTTTATTCATTCCGCCATGTGACGCTTTCAACCCCTTCCCGTGGGCTCCCGGCTCCCGATATCCTTCCTCACAGATGAGCCAGCTATGCACGACCGGAAGCGAGAGATGACCAGGATCACGATGTCCGATCCGGACAAGCGGGACGGCGACGGGGGCCCGTCCACCGGCGTGGTCGTGAAGCCGCGGCCGAAGACCAAGAAGCCCGCGATGTACAAGGTGCTGATGCTGAACGACGACTACACGCCGATGGAATTCGTCGTCCATGTGCTCGAGCGCTTTTTCCAGAAGAACCGCGACGAGGCGACGCGCATCATGATGCACGTCCATCGCCGTGGAGTCGGGGTCTGCGGCGTCTACACTTACGAGGTCGCCGAGACGAAGGTGACGCAGGTGATGGATCTGGCTCGCCAGAACCAGCACCCGCTCCAGTGCACCATCGAGAAAGAATGATACAAAAAAAGACGTGCGGAACCGCCCCGCGCAACTGTCTTATGCGTTGACGTCGGATGTGTCGGCAGGGGGAGAGCCACCACATCATTGTAAACCCGCCGCGATGCCATTCCGGTATCCGGCACCCGCTAGGGGAGCGTTGAACCATGCTATCCCGCAATCTCGAGCAGACGCTCCATCGTGCGCTTGGTCTGGCCAATGACCGCCGCCACGAATACGCCACTCTCGAACATCTCCTCCTCGCCCTCTGTGACGATGCGGATGCGACCACCGTGCTGCGCGCCTGCGGCGTCGATGGGGACAAGCTCAAGCGCGAGCTGACCGAGTTCCTCGACAAGGATCTCGCCGGCCTCGTCAGCGACCGCACGGGCGATCCGAAGCCGACCGCCGGCTTCCAGCGCGTCGTGCAGCGCGCGGCGATCCATGTGCAGAGCAGCGGCCGCGACGAGGTCACGGGCGCGAACGTGCTTGTGGCGCTCTTCTCGGAGCGCGAGTCGCACGCCGTCTATTTCCTGCAGCTGCAGGACATGACGCGGCTGGACGCGGTGAACTTCATCAGCCACGGCATCGCCAAGGCCCCCGGCCGCTCGCAGCCCCGCCCCGTCCAGGGCCAGGCGCCGACGCCCGAGGACAATGCCGGCAAGGAGGACCGCGAGGAGAAGCCGCGCGGCGGCAACCGCAACCAGGATGCGCTCAGCACCTATTGCGTGAACCTCAACAAGCGCGCGCTGGCCGGCAAGATCGATCCGCTGATCGGCCGCGACATCGAGATCGAGCGCACGATCCAGATCCTGTGCCGGCGCACGAAGAACAACCCGCTCTATGTGGGCGATCCGGGCGTGGGCAAGACGGCCATCGCCGAGGGCCTGGCCAAGCGCATCGTCGAGGGCGACGTGCCGGAGGTGCTCGCCAAGAGCACCATCTTCTCGCTCGACATGGGCAGCCTGCTGGCGGGCACACGCTATCGCGGCGACTTCGAGGAGCGGCTGAAGGCCGTCGTGAACGAGCTGGAGGCCCAGCCGGCCTCCATCCTCTTCATCGACGAGATCCACACCGTGATCGGCGCGGGCGCGACGTCCGGCGGCGCGATGGATGCGTCCAACCTGCTCAAGCCGGCCTTGGCCCAGGGCACGCTGCGCTGCATCGGCTCCACGACCTACAAGGAATACCGCAACCACTTCGAGAAGGACCGCGCGCTCGTGCGGCGCTTCCAGAAGATCGACGTGAACGAGCCCACGATCGAGGACACCGTGAAGATCCTCACGGGCCTCAAGACCAATTACGAGAAGCACCACAAGGTCCGTTACACGCCCGAGGCGATCCGCGCCGCGGTGGAGCTTTCCGCGAAGTACATTCACGACCGCAAGCTGCCGGACAAGGCGATCGACGTGATCGACGAGGTCGGCGCCTCGCGGATGCTGCTGCCCGAGGGCAAGCGTCGCAAGACCGTGACCCTGAAGGACGTGGAGGAGACCGTCGCGAAGATCGCGCGCATCCCACCCAAATCCGTCTCGGCCGACGACAAGGAGACGCTCCGCACCCTGGAGCGCGACCTCAAGGCGATGGTCTTCGGGCAGGACAAGGCGATCGAGGCGCTGTCCTCCGCGATCAAGCTGTCCCGCGCGGGGCTGCGCGATCCCGAGAAGCCGATCGGCAACTACCTGTTCAGCGGCCCGACCGGCGTCGGCAAGACGGAGGTGGCCAAGCAGCTCAGCAAGACGCTCGGCATCGAGCTGATCCGCTTCGACATGTCCGAATACATGGAGCGGCACAGCGTGAGCCGGCTGATCGGCGCGCCGCCGGGCTATGTGGGCTTCGACCAGGGTGGCCTGCTGACCGACGGCATCGACCAGCATCCGCATTGCGTGCTGCTGCTGGACGAGATCGAGAAGGCCCATCCGGACCTGTTCAACATCCTGCTGCAGGTGATGGACCACGGGAAGCTGACCGACCACAACGGCAAGACGGTCGATTTCCGCAACGTCGTCCTCATCATGACGACCAATGCGGGCGCGGCGGACATGCAGAAGTCGACCATCGGCTTCGGCAGCCCGGTGCGCCAGGGCGAGGACGAGGAGGCGGTGAAGCGGATGTTCACCCCCGAATTCCGCAACCGCCTCGACGCCGTGATCCCCTTCGCGGGTCTCTCGGCCGAGATCGTCGCCCAGGTGGTCGAGAAGTTCGTGATGCAGCTCGAGGCCCAGCTGGCCGACCGCAACGTCACGATCGAGCTCTCGAGCGCGGCCAAGGAGTGGCTGGCCGAGCGTGGCTACGACCCGCTCTATGGCGCGCGGCCGCTGGCCCGCGTGATCCAGGAGTTCATCAAGAAGCCGCTGGCCGAGGAACTGCTCTTCGGGCGGCTGGTGAAGGGTGGCTCGGTGAAGGTGAACCTGTCCGAAGGCGGGCTGACCTTCGACATCGCCGAGGCGCCGGTCGCCGCTTTGCCCAAGCCGGAAGGCGATGGCGAGGCGGAGAAGGAGCCGGAAGCGACGGCGGAGTGATCGCGAACACCGCTCAGTAAAATCAGGCCCTCGTCGGATCTCCGGCGGGGGCCTTTTTCATTTTGAAGGGAGCTGCGGAATGACCACCGATACCCGGATCGAGGATTGGGACGGCTACCACGCCGCCCTGGGCGCAAGGGGCAAGGAATTCACCGCCCTGCATCCCGAGGCCGTGAAGGGTTTTTCCGCCCTCAGCCGAGGCGCCGCGACGACGAAGCATCTCGACGCCAAGACGCGCGAGCTGATCGCCATCGCGGTGGCCGTCACAACGCGTTGCGGGGGCTGCATCGACGCCCATGCGCGCAAGGCCAAGGCCGCGGGCGCGACAAAGGAGGAGGTCGCCGAGGCGCTGGGTGTGGCCATCGCGCTGAACGCCGGCGCGGCGATGACCTATTCGCTGCACGTGCTGGACGCCATGGACGGGACGAGCGGTTAGACCACGCCGCCGGCCTGAGCCAGGAAGGCCCGCACCTCGCCGAGCACGTCCCCGCCCTCGAGACCCAGGGCGCGGACGGGCGCGGCCAGGGCGGCCAGGACGCCGATATGGCCCATGCCGGGATAGGTGACGTGGCGCACCGGCCGCCCGGCGGCTCGGGCCCGGGCGGCGAGATCGCTGGAGTGCCCTGGACGGACGATGGTGTCCGCCTCGCCATGCAGGAGCAGCATCGGCGGCGTTGCGGGCCCCAGCGCGCCTGGAGCGGCCTGCACATGCGGCGCGTCGGCGAAGATGCCAGGCGGGTCGACCTCGTCCGCGGTAAAATCATAGGGGCCGGCCAGGCCGATGAAGCCCCCCACCCGGTCCTGTGCACCCCAGCGTGGGTCAAGCGCCACGCAGCCCGCGTTGAAGGCGCCCGCGGAGTGCCCCATCAGGATCAGGCGCCGCCGAGGCTCTCGCCGGGCGAGAAAGCGGGTCGCGAGGGCGGTATCCTCCACAAAGCCGGGGAAGCGGGTTTCCGGCCAGAGGCGGTAGTCGACCACCGCCACGCGGCAGTCCAGCCCGGCCAGGGGATAGGCGACGAAGCGGTAATCCTCGCGCTCCTCCGCACGCCAGCCGCCGCCGGGAATGAAGACCAGCAGCGGCGCGGTCTCGGGCAGGCCGGGTGGGGCATAGAGATCCAAATGATGGCGGGGCAGCGGACCGTAGGCGATGCCCTGCTCGCGCGTCGTGCCTCCTTTCGGAGTCAAGGCGCCGGCGATTCGGGTGGGCGCGCAGGCGCCGAGCGGAAACAGCGCCGCGGTGGACAGCACGGCGCGGCGCAAAGGGGCGGAAAACGTCATCCTACGAGAATCACTTGGCGCGAGGATGGTTGCCAGGATTGACCGCGCGCAACATCGCCTCTAAGCCGCGCGGCACGGTATGTCCCCATCGTCTAGAGGCCTAGGACACCAGCCTTTCACGTTGGCAGCACGGGTTCGAATCCCGTTGGGGACACCACCTAACTCTTTCCTTGGCTTCCGCCCGATTCCCTCATCGGCCGAGTTGCGAGTTTCCGGTTGGTTTTCCGGACGGGTCGTTCGGTTCTCGCGGTCGCCCTGCGATGCCTGAAACGTCGTGACGTCGCCCCTGCGGAATGGGGCGGTGCGCCCACCCTGACTCATCCGGTCATTCCGGCGATCTGAAAGCTCGGCCGGGAGGGCCGGCACCGGGGTTTTTTCGCGTTTCTGCGGTATCGATCCCAGTCCAACTTCTGTCATCGATAATGAAATGAGTGACGCCTATCGCTACCCTAAATATCGCAAATTAATGTATTCATAAATTCTCAATCATATTTCGTTTATATTAAGTTTTACTATATTAATTATATTGATATATTTCATTAACCGGGATATTCGGCAATAATACTGAACGTATTATGAACTTTCTGTTTATCATAGGTTCAGTTTCGATCTCGCATTAATGGGAAACGGAAATTTCCGCCCCATCTGACAGGAGACGAAATGCTTCTTCGAGCTGTTCCTTTGCTGATGTTGTTCGGTCTCGCCACTGTCCCCTTGCAACCTGCCGCGGCTGGCGAGCGCGAGCGTGAGATTGTGCGCGTGGCGGTGGAGCGAGGGCAGGTGCGTTCCATCTCGGATCTGCTGCCCGAGCTGGAGCGCCGCCATCGCGGGCGAATGATCGCAGCCGAGCTGGAAACTCATCGCGGCCAGGTCGTCTGGGAGGTCAAAATCCTCCCCGTCCAGGGCCAGAGTTTCAAGGTGCGGCTAGATGCCGCGACCGGGGAGGAATTATCCCCGTCAGTAAACATGTTCAGATAAATCGGCGATCGAAGAAAGGCGCCCGTCCCCCTCGTGAGGGCGGGCGCTTTTCGTTGTGAGGCGCACGGGGCGCAGGAATATCGAGCGGTTGGCTCCGGCAGGAATAACGAGCTTTTGCGTTCCCTCGACGGATTCTGCATCCCGTCAGCGGCCACCGATACCGACTTCTGGCTTCGGCTTGCTGGTGATGCGGAAATGCTCGGGCAAGTCGCGCCCGCTTTGCCTGGCCCGATGAAGAATGGCATCGGCTCGTGCGGCAATCTCCCAAAGCCCTTCTCCCCTCGCCGCGCTCACCACGCCGAAGGCTCGGCGAGTCCCTAGGCGTGGTGCAAGGGAGCCTCCCTAGCCGGCTTTCGCCCCTCGATTCCGGACTCGACTCACCCGCTATGTTCCACTTATGTTCTCAACATCAAGCAGGCAGGAGGTGCACATGGGCAAGCGGGCAGTGAGAGACGACATCCAGATTCCTCCTTGCCCCGACGCGGAGGGCAGGTTCGACGTGGCCGATCTCCGCGCCTGGCTATTCGGCTCCGGCGGCGCGGGCGCCTACATGATCGGCGAGGGTCTGAGCCATCTGGGGATCAAATCCGGCGATCTCCTGATCCCGGGCTCACGGCATGAATATCACGTGGGCGGCGTGGCCATGTTCATCTGGGAAAGCGGCGTTCCAGACGATGACATGGAGCTGATCGCCGCCGGCGTCGTCACAACCAATGCGCAGGGCGATCCGCGGGTGTTGGTGGCCGGGGAGGAATGGGAGATCGGCAGCGATCGCTGCTCCTATACGAGCCCGGTGGCCGGCTGGATCCCGGTCCGTAGAGGGATGCTCCACATCGAGGCCGCGCGGGCTCTACCGATCGAGGGTGAGGTGGTGGGGGTGGCCCCCAAGCGAAAGGAGCCTGCCCTCATGCGCCAGGCCGCACTGCGCAACATCCTGCAAGACGAGATCCCCTTCTAGGCCTCGCCTTCCAGACACCGAAAAGTTGAAGAATTGCGATGGATGGCGAGGCATCAGGTCCGCCGGCCGGGGCTGGCCGTAGGCCAAGCCCGGATGATGGACGATGTTTAGCGAAACTGCGCCAGACGCGGCCGCGTTAACTCCTCGGTACCACAACAAAATCGAGGAGTGAGCCATGTCCACCAACAAGGCGAAGCATCCCGCCGCCGCCCACCACCACGAAGCGGCCGCCCACCATCAGGTCGCCGCACATCACGCGATGCAGGCGGCGCATCACCATGAGACCGGCAATCACGACGAGGCCAAGAAGCACGCTACGACGGCACACGAGCATAGCGGGCATGCCGCGACCAGCTCCAAGACGGCGCATGGTCATTCGCATAAGTGACCTGAGGCTCCAGCACGCCTCGCCATGCGTTGGATCGCAGAAGCCCGGCCGGGGAGACCCGAGCCGGGCTTTCGCGTTTTCCGGGCCTGACGGCGACAGAGTCGCGGCGCATTCGATCGCGCCGCCAGGTTAGCGCCGCCCTCAGTCCCGCCCGAGGATCTCACGATTGTGCTGCCCCAGCCGGGGTGCCGCACGGCGCGGGAAAGGCCGGCGCCGGTTGAAGGACAGCGGCAGGCTGACGACCTTCGGCCCGCCCTCCGGCAGGTCGCGCAGTAGGCCCACCGCCGCCATCTGCGCGCTCTCCGTCACCTCGGCGATGTCGTTCACCGGCCCGCTTGGCACGCCGACCGCATCGAGCGCCTCCAGCCAGTGATCGCGCGGCTTGGTCACGAAGGCGGCGGCGATGAGCGGGATGAGCGCGGCCTTGTTGCGCACCCGGTCTCCCCCTTTGGCGAAGCGCGGATCCTCGGCCCATTCGGGATGTCCCAGCACCTTCGCCGCCCGCGCGAAGAAGCGGTCATTGCCGGCGGCGAGGCAGAGCGGGCGGTCGGCCGTCTCGAAGGTCTGGTAGGGGACGATGACGGCCGCGCCGGTGCCGTGGCGCTTGGGGATGTCGCCGGTCGAGAGATAGGTGTTGATCTGCCCCTCCACCCAGAAGGCCGCCGTCTCAAAGAGCGACGAATCCACCAGGCAGCCCTTCCCCGTCTGGTCGCGCCAGCGCAGCGCCGCCAGCGCGCCGATGGTGATGAACAGGCCGGTGGCCTTATCGTTGATCGAGGCGCCGCAGAAGGTCGGCGGGCCGTCGGGCTGGCCGGTCACGCTCAGCATGCCGCCATAGGCCTGGAGCAGCGGATCGAAGCCCGGCTTCATCTTCATCGGTCCCTCGAAGCCGAAGGCCCAGATCGAGCAGTAGATGAGGCGCGGGTGGCGGGCGAGCATGGCCTCGGGCCCGATGCCGATCTCGTCCACCACGCCCGGGCGCAGGTTCTGGATGAGGATATCGGCCGTCGCGCAGATCCGGTGCAGCGCCTCGATGTCCTCGGGATTCTTCAGGTCCAGGGTGATGGACCGCTTGCTGCGGTTCTGCCCGTGGAAATAGAGCGAGGTCACGCCGTCCGGTCCGTAGGGAGGTCCCCAGAGGCGGGCATCGTCGCCGCCATCGGGTTTCTCGACCTTGATGACGTCGGCGCCCATATCGGCCAGCACCGCGCCGGCCAGCGGCCCCGCGAGCGCCTGGCCCACTTCGATGACGGTAATGCCTTCCAGCGGCAGATCCATGGACTTCCCTCGAGACGATTCTGATTCGGACACGTGCCGCCATTCCGGCCGCATTCCGGCGCATCGCGCAACCTCCGCCGGGATCGGGGGGCACTTTCCGGGTGCATCTGCCGCTTGTCCGGGCAGGTTCCGCCCTGCCCGGGCCGCGCGCCGAAACGATCGCAGACTTCCGACAACCTTGGCGGGGGCTCCGAGGTTAAGCTGCCGGCCGCCGACCCTCCGCGCTGCCCGATTCATTCCTCAGGAGCTTCCATGCGGATCGCCGCCGGCTGCCAGATCGCCTATGACTGCCCCCAGGCCACGCCCATGCTGCTGATGATCAGCCCCCATCCTTCGCGCGAGCCCGATCTGATCGGCCCGGCCGAGATCTCCTTCGACCCGCCCGTGCCCTGGCGCGCCTATGTGGACGGCTTCGGCAACCGCTGCACGCGCATCGTCGCGCCGCCCGGACGGATCACCATCTCGTCACGCCTCACCGTGAAGGATCCCGGCGCCTGGGATGCCCTCGCCCCCCATGCCGCGCATCGCCCGGTGCAGGAGGTGCCGGACGAATTCCTCGTCTATCTGCTCGGCAGCCGCTACTGCGATACGGACCGGCTCTCCAACACCGCCTGGTCGCTCTTCGGCGCGAGCCCGGGCGGCTGGGCGACGGTGCAGGCGATCTGCGACTTCGTGCACAACCACATCCAGTTCGGCTACCACCATGCGCGCGCCACCCGCACCGCCTCCGAGGCCTATGAGGAGCGGATCGGCGTCTGCCGCGACTACGCGCATCTCGCCGTCGCCTTCTGCCGCTGCATGAACATCCCCGCGCGCTACTGCACGGGCTATCTGGGCGATATCGGCGTCCCGCCCGTCGCCGACCCGATGGATTTCGCCGCCTGGTTCGAGGTCTATCTCGACGATCACTGGCACACCTTCGATCCGCGCAACAACCGGCCGCGCATCGGGCGCATCCTGGTGGCGCGCGGCCGCGACGCGACCGATGTCGCCATCGCCACGACCTTCGGCCCCTGCACCCTCACGAACTTCCAGGTCTTCACCGACGAGGTCGTGAGCTGACCCAGCCGGATCCCGAAGCCGTCACGGTTCTGAACGAGGGTGGAAGCTCGCCGATCGTCCTGATCTGCGAGCACGCCTCGAACCACATCCCGGCCCGCTACAACGGGCTGGGCCTGCCGCCCGCCGAGCTCCAGCGCCACATCGCCTGGGACATCGGCGCGGCCGATCTCGCGCGGCGGCTTTCCGCAAGACTGGATGCGCCGCTGTTCCTCGCCGGCTATTCGCGCCTGCTCATCGACTGCAACCGCCCGCCCGGCGCGCCCAGCAGCATCCCCCCGGTCAGCGAGGCCACGCTCATTCCGGGCAACCAGGATCTGACGCCCCAGGAGGTCGCGGAGCGCCAGGCGGCCTATTTCACGCCTTTCGCGGCGCGCATCGCGCGGTTCCTCGACCGGCGCGATGCGGCCGGGCGCGCCAGCACCGTGCTCGGCATCCACAGCTTCACCCCGGTCTTCCTCGGCGCGCGGCGGATCTGGCAGGCCGGCGTGCTCTATCGCGAGGCCACGACGCTGGGTGCCGGGCTTCTCGCCGGGCTGCGCGCCGACGCCGCTTTGACCGTCGGCGACAACGAGCCCTATCGCATCGACCTCAACGAGGACTATACGGTGCCCGTGCATGGCGATGCGCGCGGCCTCCCAGCCGCCCTGATTGAGATCCGCCAGGATCTTCTCGGCACCGCCCCAGACATCGAGGAATGGGCGCGGCGCCTCGCCGCCATCCTGTCCCGCCTGCCCTAGGCCATTGCTGGCCCAGGCTTTGCCGAGACGGCGCCCGCCGCCTCGGCGCATTGCGTTCGTGCCGTGACGTCCCGCGGCGAAGCCGGGACAGCTCGCCTCAACCCCCTCGCTCCGGACGAGGCACAGGAACTGGACAGATCATGGTCGTGAAGAATCAGGCAAAGCCCGCGGCCGCGCCGAAGGCTCCCGAGCCCGTGGTGCTCCCCGAGGCGGAAGTGGCGGACATCGCCAAGCGGCACCGGCTTTCCGTCGCGATCGTGAAGGAGATCGTCCGTCGCGTGGGCACCGGCGAGCGCGCGGCGATCGAGCGCGAGATCAAGAAGGGCATGGCCCGCCGCTGAGCCGGCCCTGAAGGGGCCCAGGCCTCAGCCCAGCCCCGCCGCCAGCCGCAGCACCACGATGAAGTGGCAGGAGGCCGCGGCCAGCACGAAGCCGTGCCAGATCGCGTTCTGGTACGGCATCCGCTTCGAGACATGGGCGATGACGCCCAGGCTGTAGAGCAGCCCGCCCGCGCCCACCAAGGCGAGGTCCAGGCCCTGCATCGCCGCCAGCATCGGCCCGATGGCCACGATCCCCGCCCAGCCCAGCAGCAGATAGGCCGCGATCGCCGCGCGCTCGTAGCTCCCCGGCTCGAAGAAGAGCTTGAGCGAGGCCCCGACCAGCGCCCCCGCCCAGACGAAGCCGGCCACGCTCCATCCCCAGCCGCCGCCGATGCCCAGCAGCGAGACGGGCGAATAGGTGCCCGCGATCATCAGGAAGATCGCCGCATGGTCGAAGCGGCGCAGCAGCTGCTTGCGCGGCCCCTCCGCGGCGAGGTTATAGGCGGCGGAGCAGCCCAGCATCGCGACCAGCCCGGCGGCGTAGAGGCCGATGGCCGCCAGGGCGATCCCGTTCGCGGTCCTCGGCGTCACGGCCACCAGCGCGACGCAGGCGATCACGGAAGCGGTGACGCCCAGGACGTGGATGCAGGCATCGGCGAGGAGCTCGCCTGGCGGGACGGACGGCCGGGCGATGGAATTCGTCATGGCACAACATGTCGATATCGATCCGTGATGGACAAGGGTGCACGCTTGCCCTGCCCCATCCGCCGAATTCCACGACCCTCGCTTGGGCCGGCGCGCGAGGCGCTCCGTCATTTGTATGATTTTCGCCTATTCTTCGTTCTACTGAATTCGAGCGATCATGTTCTCAGGCCCAGATCGACCACTGATGCTCTCTCGACACAGGCCTGCGCCAAAGACCCAAGCTGGATCAACTGCGGCTTGCATTGCCGTCGAATCGGCTATCATCATAAAGAATATAATTTACAGTAATTATCAGGCCTTAAAGAGTTGAGCCGGGGGACGGACTTGATGCGGAAGTCTAGGACGGTCTCGGCACGCCAAGGCACGGTAATCGCGGCAATCCTGGCGCTCTCCGCGACGGCTGGTCTGGCGCAGGTCCCGCCGCCCGGCATCATCCCGCCCGGCGGCACGCCCATCCCGCAGCTCGCCCCGCTCAACCTGCCCCGCGTCGGCCCCGGCCTGGACGCGCCCGCCGCCGCCCGCCCCGCCGAGGGCGTGACCGGGCAGGCGGCGGTCGGACGCGTCACCTTTCTCGGCGCCACCGCCTTCACCCCGGCCGAGCTCGAGGCTGCCGTCGGCGACGTCACCGGCCCGGCCGTGCCCATCGCCAATATCGAAAATGCCCGCGCCGCCATCGTCACGCTCTATCGCGAGCGCGGCTTCGCCTTCGTCACCGCCGACGCCAATCTGGGCCCCGATGGCACGCTGCGCTTCCAGGTCGCGGAGGGCTTCATCAGCGAGGTCCAGCTCGACGGCGATGTGGGCCCCGCCGGCACTCAGGTGCTGCGCTTCCTGAACCGGCTGGTGAACGTCCAGCCGCTCGACGTCGCGACGCTGGAGCGGCAGCTGCTGCTGGCGCAGGACATCCCCGGCCTGACCGTCCGCACCGTGCTGCGCCCGTCCGGGACCGCGCCGGGCGCGCTCTCGCTGGTGGCGCAGCTCTCGCGCCGGGCGGTGACGGGCTATGTCACGGCCGATAATCGCGGCCCGCGCTTCTCGGGCCCCGAGCAGGGCCTGGCCGCGGTGCAGTTCAACTCCTTCACCTCGCTCGGCGAGCAGACGGAGCTGGCGCTGTTCTACGCGCGCGCCACGACGCAGATCTTCGGCCAGGCGAGCTGGCGCGGCTATATCGGCGGGTCCGGCCTGCAGGTGCGGCTCTACGCCGGACATGGCACCTCCAACCCCTCCGGCGTGCTGCGCAGCCTGGGCTATGAGGGCGATTCCACCGTGGCTGGCGCCTCGCTCTCCTATCCGATCATCCGCCGCCGCTCGCAGACGCTCAATCTCGTCGGCGCCTTCGATACGATCGACAGCCAGATCTGGGTGGACGGAACAGGCGGACAGCGCGCGCGCCTTTCGCAGGACAGCCTGCGCATGCTGCGCGCCGGCGCCGACTGGACCACCTTCGATCTCTTCGCGGGCGAGAGCCGGCCGGCCACGAATTTCATCAGCCTGCGGCTAAGCCAGGGCGTCGGCGGTTCGGTCGGACGCAACCCCTCGCGCCTCGGCGCCAATGGCGACTTCACCAAGCTGAACGGCGAGGCCACGCGCACCCAGGCGCTCTTCTCGCCCTGGGCGGGCGCGCTGATCTCGCTGCAGGGTTCGGTCGCGGGGCAATGGTCCAACGACATCCTGCCGCTGGCCGAGAAATTCTACATGGGCGGCAATCGGCTGGGCCGGGGCTTCTATGCCGGCGAGGTGACGGGCGACAGCGCCATCGCCGTCTCCGGCGAGGTGCAGCTTTCCACCACGCATGAGCTCAGCGCCTTCGGCGTCGGGCTCAGGCTGGCGCCGACCTACTACCTCTTCACCGATGCCGGCTGGACCTTCGAGAACCAGCCCGCCGACCCCGACCGCCGCATCCACTCCTTCGGGCTCGGCCTGCGCATGCAGGTGAACGAGCGCTTCGAGGCGCAGTTCGAGGGCGTGCGGCGCGCCACCCGCCAACCCCAGGGCCCGGCCGTCCCGGCGCTGCACGAGGATGCGTTCTTCTGGCGCGTCCTCGCGCGTTTCTGACGGAGGATCGCATCCCATGATGGCCACCTCCCCGAAGACCCTCCGCGCCGCCCTGCTGGCCGGTACGGCGCTCATCTTCCCGGCGCTCGCCCAGGCTCAGCCCGCCGCCAACGCGCGTCCGCAGGGCGGCGCGGTCGTCGCCGGCTCGGCCACGATCGGCGGCGATGCCGGGCGCACCGTCATCAACCAGACCACCGACCGCGCGGCGATCAACTGGCAGAGCTTCGATGTCGGGCGGAACCAGGCCGTCCAGTTCCAGCAGCCATCCAGCAGCTCGATCACGCTGAACCGCGTGATCTCGCCCAACCCCTCGCAGATCGCCGGGCAGATCACGGCCAATGGCCAGATCGCCATCGTCAACCAGTCGGGCGTGGTCTTCCACCAGGGCTCGACGGTGAATGCCGCGGGCCTCGTGGTCTCGACGGCCAATATCTCCAACGAGGCCTTCATGCGCGGCGGGCGCATGAACTTCGACCAGCCCGGCCGCCCCGATGCGCGCATCGAGAACAACGGCACCATCACGGTGCGCGAGGCCGGCCTCGCCGCGCTCGTCGCGCCGCAGGTGGCCAATCGCGGCGTCATCCGCGCGCGCATGGGCCGCGTGGTTCTGGCGGGCGCCGAGACCTCGGTGGTCGATCTGCATGGCGACGGACTGCTCTCGCTCGAGGTCACCTCGCCCGTGCGGCAGGCGCCCACGAATGGCGAGGCGCTGGTCACCAATACCGGCACCGTGACGGCGACCGGCGGCACGGTGGTGCTGACCGCCTCGGCGGTGGACGGCATCGTGCAGGACCTGGTGCGCGCCGGCGGCCGCATCGCCGCCAATACCGACGCCGCCACGCGCCGCACCGGCCGCGTGGTGGTGACGGGCAATGGCGGCGCCGTGCGCATCGAGGGTCAGGTCAGCGCGGAGGGTCTCGCGGCCGGCACGCGGGGCGGCGACATCCAGATTCTCGGCGAACGGACGCTGGTGGATTCGACCGCGCGCGTGAATGCCTCGGGCCGCACGGGCGGCGGCACGATCGCCGTCGGCGGAATTGCCCCGCGCAACACCACGCGCCTCGCGCGCCGCACCGGCGTGGCTCAGGGCGCCGAGATCCGGGCCGATGCCACCGAGCGCGGGAACGGCGGAACCGTCGTCGTCAATTCGTCGGAGTACACCGTCCACGCCGGCACGATCTCCGCGCGCGGCGGCCCGCAGGGCGGCAATGGCGGCTTCATCGAGATCTCGGGCCAGCAGGGCCTGGCGATCATGGGCCGGGTCGACGTCAGCGCGGGGCCGAACGGAAGGGGAGGAACCTTCCTGATCGACCCGACCACGATCACCATCGTCGCCGATGGCGATCCTACCGTGAACACGTCCACCACGGACTTCACCGGCGCGATCCTGGGTTCCGCCAGCCCGCCGACGACCTCCGTCATCGCGGCCGGCATCGTCAACGACCCCATCTTCAACGGCTCCACCATCGAGCTTCAGGCGACGCAGACGATCACCGTCAACTCGGCGATCAACCGGACGAGCATCGGCGGCCTCACTTTCACGGCGGGGACGGACATCTTCGTCAACGCGCCGATCACCCTCGCCAGCGGCAACCTGACGATGACGGGCGCCAACATCACCATCTCCGGCGCGCTGCTCACCCTGAATGGCGGCATCTCGCTCACGGCCTCGGGCAACTTCCTGACCATCAACTCCCCGATGACGGCGGTCGGGGGCGACATCACCGTCACCGGCCAGGCCTCGGGGGGTAGCCTCGTCACCATTGCCGGCGCGGTGCAGACCCAGAATGGCAACATCTCGCTCTCAGCCGAGGGCGAGGGCGGCACGCTGTTCATCAACGCCCCCGTGACGGCGGGGGGGGGCAACATCACCCTCACCGGGCGGTCCTTCACGACCGGCATCCAGCTCGGCGCGTTGGTCCAGGTCGACAGCACGCACCTCATCACCACTCAGGGCAGCATCGCCACCTCCAACACCGAGGGGCGGTTCGTGGGTGGCGCGCTCAATGTGACGCAAACCGGGACCGATACCGAGCTGCTCAACGACAACAATGTCCTGGAACTGCGGGGCATGGACTCCACCGGCGCGAACCGGTTCCGCAACGTCGGATCGCTGCGCGTCACGGGCAATGTCGGCAACGGCTCCAACGCCTATGCCAGCATCGATGTCGTCGGCGGCGACCTCACCATCGCGAGTGCCGTCGGCGGGGGGGGTGGCTTCGGCAACGTGGACGGCGCGGTCGCGCTCCTGCGCGCGTCGGGAAACATCATCCTCGGGAGCGGAGGCAGTGTCAGCGCGCCGAGCATCCGCATGCAGGCCGGCTACGACTTCACGGCCGGCGCGCCCAACCCGGCCGCTGCTGGCGGCATCCAGCTCGCGGGTTTCATCTCCGACTTTTCCGGAAGTTCCGGCGCCGCTGTGGAACTGGCCGCGGGAACAAGCGGCATCATCCAGACCAGCGGCGAACTGGCCGCCGGGCAGCTCAACATCGTCTCCGGCGGCAACGTGGTCCTGGCCTCTGGCGAGGGCGGAAACCCGGTGGACGTCCTCGGCACCTCCACCATCGCCGGCGACCTGACCTTCTATGGGCGCGGCAACTACGCGAACGACATGACGTTGCAGGGCACGATCCGTGTTGGCGGGACGACCACCATCGATATCGCCAACGGCTCCCTGCTCCAGACGACCGGGTCGAGCCTGATCACGCCCACCCTCGCTGCCCGCAGCTATTTCAACAGCATCACGCTGATGGGCGACAACCAGATCGGCACCATCACGCAAATGATCGGCGAGGGCAGCGCTTCCGTTCGGAACACGCAGTCCCTTCGCATTACCGGGGCCTTCGAATCGCGCAGCGCCGCCGCCGTCATCGATGTGGTGGGCGGCGACCTCGACATCACCTCGACGGGCCATGTCATCGGCGATGGCGGCGTGCAGATCCGCGCCTCGGGCTCCATCCGCACGGAAGCCGGCAGCTATGTCGAGCTGGAGCCGAGCTTCAATCCGCAAATCTCCCTGCTCGCGGGCTTCGACTTCACGAACGGCTTTCCCAATTCCAGCGCCAACGCGGGCATGACCCTCGGCGGACGCATCGGCTCGTTGAGCGGGGGCGATTTCATCACCCTCGCCGCGGGGCTGGGCGGCATCCGGCAGACCGGCGGGCAGATCCTGGGCAGCACGCTCTCTGTCCAATCCGGCGGCGACGCGCTGCTGAACGGCGCCTCGGCGAGCCTGCCGAACCGCATTTCATCGCTGACGAACATCTTCGTGCCCGGCGACTTCGCCTTCGACAACGGGGTGAGCAATTTGGCGGTCGGCACCTTCGGCAGCCCCTTCACCGGACAGAGCTTCGCGATCCGCACCGCCGGCAACGTCGTGCTCAACATGCCGATCAATGCGACGCAGCGTGCCACCTTCCGCGTGGGCTCGCTGACCATATCCCCGCCTTCCTCCGGCCCGGCTCCCGGTATCACTGCCCCCCTGGTGGAGATCGCGCCCGACGCCTCCGTGGGCATGGCGGTGTTCCCCGGGCCATCCTCGCCCCAGCCCTTCCAGGTGACGGCGGGCATGCTGGGCAGGATCACGGCGGGCACGCTTCGCCTCGGCGCGACCACCTTCGGCGGCGTGACGACCACGACGGCGAGCGAGATCAGCTTCGCCAGTTCCTACAGCTTCCCCGGCACGCTGGACGTCCGGGCCACGGGCAACATCTTCCAGGCCCCGGGGACGGTCCTGACCCTCGGCACGCTGGCCGGCGCGGCGGGTGGTTCCCTCCAGCTCACCGAGGCCGCCAACGTCCTGCCGGTCATCGGCGATCTCTCGGCCGGAACCACGCTCGCCTTGGTCACGACGGGCAGCCAGTCGCTGACCGGGACGCTGGCCGCGCCCAGCGTCTCGCTCAAGACGGGCGGCACGCTGACGGAAAGCGGCGCGGGGCGGATCAGCGCCGGCACGCTGGCACTGCAGACGGCCGGCGCCGCCACGCTGGCCGGCGCGAACGCCATCGACCGCCTGGCCGCCTCCACCATCGGCGGCGACTTCCGGCTCACCAACACCTCGAACCAGCTGAACATCCCGGGCGGCAATCTCGTCAACGCCGCGGGCTTCCTGAGCATCGGCCAGACGGGCGACCTGGTGGTGGACGGCACGGTGAGCGGCACGGCCACCTCCCTGCTCGCCAGCGGGCGCCTGCAGGTGAACGGCAATTCCGCCATCGCCCGCACCGGCAACCTAAATATCCAGTCGAGCGTCTTCGGACTGAACGGGCTGCTGCAGGCCCAGGGCGAGATCCGCATCAACGCGACCAGTTCGGCGAACCTGGCCGGGACCGCCAACGGATCGCTGCTGACCGTCAACTCGCCCAGCGTCACCTTCAACGGGCTGAATGCGGCGAACACGCCGGTCCAGCTCTTCCTCGGAACGGGCGGCACCACCACAGGCACGCTGAGCGCCAGCGCCCTCAGCGTCTTCGGCGGGGCGAGCGCCAACCTCTTCGGCAGCATCGGGGGCATCGCCGACGGGTCGGCCGCGGCCAAGGGACAGCGCGGCACCGCGGGCGGCACGCTGCTGGCCGAGCCGCTGCCGCGCCCGACCTCCTACCTCTTCAACAACTGCGCGATCGGCGCGGCGGTCTGCACGCCGGTCGTGCCCGCTGCCTTCCAGTTCACCCCGTTCTTCGCGACGGCGGTGAATCCGGGCAGCCAGCTCGCCGCGCTCGAAATGGCCGCCACGATGGCGCAGCAGCTCCGCCCGCCCGTCCCGGCCTTCTCCTTCCGCCTCTACCGCGACCGCTCGGAAGAGGGTGAGCTCGCGCCCCCCAACGTCCGCGGCGAGGATTTCTGAGCATGATGCGCGCCAGCTTCCTCGCTTTGCTTGCCCTCGCCGGGTGCAACGCGCCGCCGCCCTCGGCCTATGTGTCCGAGCCCTCGGGCGGCGGGGCCGGCATGCTCGCCCTCGGCGCCACGGCGAGCGGCGAGGAATGCCGGATGTCGCGCTCCGGCCAGGGCGGCGACGTCTGGTGCGGCGAATGGTCCTCGCCCAGCGCGCGCGTGCGCCCGGCGGTGGGAACGACGCCGATGCAGGCCGCCGAGGAGGCCCGCGCAGGCCTCGCCAGCCGGCTCGACTGCGCCGCGCCACGTGCCAGCACCGCCCTCGGCGGACTGCCTGCCGCGCTGATGGATTGCCGGCGCCGCGCCGGCGGCTGGCCCGCCTTCGCCATGACGGTGCAATCCGGCAGCCAGATCTGGCTGGCCGAGGGGGTCCTGCCGGCCCAGGCGGCCGCCGAACGCGCCATCGGCGTGGCCTCGGGCCGGATCGCGGCCGAGGCCGCCCCCCTGCCCTCGGCCGCCATCGACCAGATGGCCGCGCGCCTCGCCCGCGAGGCCTTCTCCACCGGCGATATCGGCCGCTACGAAAGCCTGATGGCCATCGGCCGCGACGCCAACCAGGCCGAGCGCTTCGTCGCCGCGGAGACCGCCTATCGCGCCGCGCTGTCCCTGCAGGAGCGCGCGCTGGGCGCCCAGGCGCCGGACCGCTTCCTGCCCATGCTCTATCTCGCGCTGCAGCTCTCCAACCAGGGCCGCTATCCCGAGGCGGAGGCCTTCTTCAACCGCGCCGCCCTCCTGGTGCCGCGTGCGTCCGAGCCCCTGGCCAGTGCCCATCTCGCCCATTATCGCGGCCTGCACGAGGCCAATCGCGGCCATCACGACCGGGCGCTGGCGCTGCTCGCCCAGGGCGGCGTGGGCTATGCCCGCTGGGTGCCGCCCGAGCTGCGGGCCGGGATGGGCGGCGCCCAGCCCTCCGTCGACCCATTGGTGACGCGGGCGCTGATCGGCCTCATCGAGACCCGCCGCAACACCGCGGCCGTGCTGCGCGCCGCCGGCCGCTACGCCGAGGCCGAGACGACCGCGGCCGACGCCGCGCGGCTCTCGCTCGCCGCCAACGGCACCTCCAGCGGCAATGACGTGATCGCCGCGCGCATCGCCCGCACCGAGGGGGCCGTCGCGGCGGGGACCGGACGCAGCAGCGCCGCCGCCAGCGATTTCGGCCGCTCCGCGACGCGCTTCGCCCGCGGCATTCCCCGTTCGCGCCCGCTCGCCGAGACGCTGCTGCTGCGCGCGGCGAACCTGTCGCCCTCCTCGGCCGTGGGGCCCTGCCGCGAGGCGGCGGCCGTGCTGCGCAATCTGCGCGAGGGCACCTCGCCGCTGCGCATCGCGCCCTGCGTGGACGCCTTCATCGCGCTGGGCACGCCGGAAGGTCTGGCCGAGGCCTTCGAGGCCGCGCAGCTCGGCCAGGGCGGCGTGACCACCACGCAGATCGCCACCGCCGCCGCGCGCCTCGCCGCCGGCGCGCGCAACCCCGCCGTGGCCGAGGCCCTGCGCCGCCGCGACGAGGCGGACCGCCTGCTCGCCACCAGCTATCGCGAGCGCGACGCGGCCGCCGCCGAGGGCCGCGACGTCGCCGCGCTCACCGCCCGCATCAACGAGGCCGAGGCCGCCGCTGCCGAGGCCGATGCCGCCGCGCAATCCGCCGCGCCTGGCTATGGCCAGCTGGTGCAGTCCGTCGCCTCGGCGGCCGAGGTGCTGTCGGCCCTGGCGCCGGGCGAGGCGCTGGTCGCGACCACCCAGCCGCCCGACCGGCGCGGCTGGACCTTCGTGCTGCTCGACGGAAATCTGAGCGTCGGGCGCGTGGGCGCCGATACGGCCGAGATCACGGCGCTCGTCGCGCGGATCCGGGCCAGCACGGAATCCGGCACCTCGCGCCGGCCCTTCGAGGCGGGCGCGGCCTATGCGCTGCACCAGGCGCTGTTCGGCGCCGTCGCCGAGCCGATGGGCCGGGCGAGATCGATGGTCGCGCTGGCCGAGGGGGCGATGCTCTCGCTGCCCTACGGCCTGCTCGTGACCGCAGCGCCTCCGGCGCCGCTGGGCCACGAGCGCGTCGCCTTCCTCGTCCAGAAGATGCCCGTGACGCATGTGCCCGCCGCCGCGAGCCTCGTGACGCTGCGCCGGGCGGGCAATTCCGTCGCCACGCGGCCCTGGTTCGGCTTCGGCGATCCGCGCCCGGTGCCGGCCGCCTTCGCCGCGCGCTCCTTCCCCGCCGAGCCGAGCTGCGGGCAGGGCCTCTCCAGCCTCGCCCGGTTGCCGGCGGCGGAGATCGAGCTCCAGGCGGCGCAGCAGGCCATGGGCGCGACGGCCGCCGAGCGCCGGACGGGCGATGCCTTCACCCTCTCCTCGGTGCGGGCGGCCAACCTGCGCAACTACCGCATCCTGCATTTCGCGACCCACGGCGTCCTGCCCGCCGAGCTGACCTGCCTGACCGAGCCCGCCATCATCGCCTCGGCCGGCAACGGCCCCACGGCGACGCAGGCGCTGCTGACGGCGGGGACCATCCTCGACCTCAACCTCGATGCCGATCTGGTGGTGCTCTCGGCCTGCAATTCGGGCGGCGGCGCGGCGGCGGGCGAGAGCCTCTCCACCCTCGCGCGCGCCTTCTTCTTCAGTGGGGCGCGCGGGCTGCTGGTGACGCATTGGTATGTGAACGACGTGGCGGCGGCGCGCATCGCCTTCTTCACGCTGGAGAATATCAAGAAGGGCGATGCCCCGGCCGAGGCGCTGCGCAAGGCGCAGATCGGCCTGATGGGCACCGCGGGCCAGGGCCATCCCGCCCTCTGGGCGCCCTTCGCGATGATCGGCCCGGGCCCGGCGGCCCCGGTGCGGACGGCGCGCGCGGGATGAGCGGACCGGGGCGCTTCGCCTGAGCATGCCGCTGGAGCTCGAACACGGTCCCGCGCCGCCCTGGATCGTCCAGACCGCGCCCACCTTCCGCTCCTCCATCGCGAGCAGCGGGCTCATGATCGCCATGCCCTGCTATGGGGGCATGGTCACGGCCGCGGCGATGCGCGGCGTGCTGGACACCCAGCGCGTCTGCCTGGGCCTCGGCCTGCCCTTGCTGGTGGCGACGCTGACCAATGAGAGCCTCGTCACGCGCGGGCGGAACGCCCTGGCCGCGACCTTCCTGCGGTCGGGGGCCTCGCACCTGCTGTTCCTGGACAGCGATATCGGCTTCAGCGCGGCCGGCGTGCTGCGCCTGCTGGGGCATGGGCGGCCGCTGATCGGCGGGCTCTATCGCAGCAAGCGCCTCGATGGCGCGAATTGGGTGGCGACCTTCCCCGAAGCCGAGGGCGCGACCACTCGCCGCGACCCCGCGACCGGGGCCGTCGAGGCCGAGGCCATCGGCACCGGCTTCCTGCTAATGGAACGCCAGGTGCTGAACGCCCTGGCCAAAGCGCATCCCGAGACCCTGCATCGCACCGAGGACGGGCCGGCCCATGCCTTCTTCGAGGCGGGGATCGACCCCCGGGCCCCGCCGGGCCAGGGCCGCTACCTGAGCGAGGACTATCTGTTCTGCGCCCGCTGGCGGGCGCTGGGCGGCGAAGTCTGGTGCGACCCGGCGATTCGGCTGGAGCATCACGGCCAGGTCGCGCTGACTGGCGACCCCTTGGCGATGTTCTCCCCCCAGGGTTGAGAAATTCACCTGGAAATCATGCGACAAGATGATTATGTTGCGGTGCACAACGATCTCGCTTCTGGATCGTTATGAATGCCGGCAGCCTATCGAGCCGGCAGTTAAGGAATTCCCATGCGGACCCTGTCCGATACCATCGCCCGCCTGGCGGCTTTCCGTCAGGCACGGGTGAATGCGACGGCCCCCTCGGGGCATCTCACCGAATTGGCGGATTTCGGCTCGAACCCCGGCGCGCTGCGCGGCTGGACCCATATCCCCGCCGACCTGCGGGAAGGCGCGCCCCTCGTGGTCGTGCTGCATGGCTGCACGCAGAACGCCGCCGCCTACGACAACCACGCCGGCTGGTCCTATCTGGCCGAGAGCGGGGGCTTCGCGCTGCTCTTCCCGGAGCAGCAGCGGTCCAACAACCCCAACCTCTGCTTCAACTGGTTCCAGCCCGAGGACACGCGGCGCGGCCAGGGCGAGGCCCTCTCCATCCGCCAGATGATCGAGCGGATGGTGGTGGAGCACGGGCTGGATCGCCGCCGGATCTTCGTCACGGGGCTCTCGGCGGGCGGCGCCATGGCCTCGACGATGCTGGCCGCCTATCCGGAGGTCTTTGCGGGCGGGGCCATCATCGCGGGCCTGCCCCATGGCGTGGCGAACACGGTGCCGGCGGCCTTCGACCGCATGCGCGGCCACGGCCTGCCCGATGCGGCGCAGCTGGAGGCGCTGGTGCGCGACGCCTCCGACCATGCCGGCCCCTGGCCCACCATCTCGATCTGGCAGGGCGATGCGGACCGGACGGTGAGCGCGTCCAATGCGGATGCGATCCTGGAGCAGTGGCGCGGCCTGCACGGCGTCGGCGCGAAGCCGACCCATGCGGAAAGGGTGGACGGCTTCCCCCATGAGGTCTGGTGCAATCGCGCGGGCCGGAGCGTGATCGAGCGCTACGACATCCCCGGCATGGGGCACGGCACGCCGCTCGACAGCGCCGAGCCCGACGAGACGGCCGGCGCCTATATGCTGGATGTGGGGATTTCCTCCACGCGGCATATCGCGCGCTTCTGGGGGCTGGCGCCGGCTGCGTCCCGCGCGCCGCGTGAGGCGGTGGCCCCGGCGGCTGAGCCGGTGGGCCTCATCCAGCAGACGATCGAGAATGCACTGCGGCAGGTCGGGCTGATGCGGTAGGCGCCTCCGCCCTCAAACGGATCGAAGGCCCCGAAGCGGGTTGCTTTGGCTTTTGTTCTTTATTTCGAGCCACAGTCGCGATCGGAATAATCTCCGCTTGAGGAGATCACCCTTGGCCGCCCTGTCCCCCTCCATCAGACCCGACAGGCCCGCCATCCGGGCGATTTCCCGGTGCGCGCCTATCAACGCGTGCGCAACGGCAAGACCGAGACGGTCGGCGCGCATCAGCGATCCGATCCGCCGGGAGGCGGGCAAGGCGCCGTCCTTCAGGCCATGGCGCGGCGCCCTGGTCCTCCGGATGATGCTCGCGGAAGGCCTATTCCCCTTGAAGGGGGGCCGGGCATGGTCAATCGCGGCGGAGGTCCGTCCTCGCGATCGCCGCTGCGGCAGAATGATCCGGCATCCACCGCACCGAATGCCGGTTCTGTTTCGTCCCCCCAGCCGCTTTCCGAGATTCTTGCTCCTGGCGGGAAACCCATTGGGACTGTTTTTCCAGGCGCTCGTCCCTTTGTTCGCACTCTTCCCGGAGGTGATCCAGCAGCACGACGGTTTTTCCGCAGTTTGATGGAAGGAAGGGGTGGGCTCGATATCACCCCCCCCTGGCCATGGCGGGCAGATCCTTCGCTTGCCCGACGGCAGCGTCATCGCCTATCGGCCTACCTCCACGAGTGGGCCATCTGCCATCGATATAAAAATACCCAATCTCCGCCAGTCAATACGGAAAATTCACTTTGATTAATGGAGAAGTTATCATGACGAATTTAGACGAAGAGATTAATGGAATCATCCAAGACGCAAAATTAGACTACACGGATTTATGGAGTATTATAGTCAGCGCTAACGACGCAAGTGATGCCGATCCACGACTCAGCCGGATGGAACGAACATTCGCTCTCCTCCGTCAACTGCTTGCGCGTGGCTTCCGGGCCGTCGATCTCGCCGAAGGTGGAAAGTGCGTTCCCTGGCCCGATCAGAGCCCGAACGCCATCATCCGCCGTATCGAGGCGGAGTGGCGCCGCATCGGCCTCGACGAAGAGCCCTGGGTCGGTGCCATCTTCTGGTTCGACCTCCCCAAATCCCGCCGCTGACGCCCTACCCCCGCCGCACCTGGCTCCCCGCCACCGCCGCCAGGTTCGCGATGCCGCGCGCCGTCACGCTCGGCACCAGGACGTGGATCGGTTTGTTCATGCCCAGCAGCATGGGTCCCACCTGCAGGCCGTCGGACACGGCCTTCACCAGGTTGAAGGCGATGTTCGCCGCGTCGAGATTGGGGAAGATTAGCAGGTTCGCCATGCCTTCCAGCTTGGGGTCCGGCACGGCCTTGGCGCGAATGGCCTCGACGATCGCCGCGTCCCCATGCATCTCGCCATCCACCTCGAGCTCGGGGGCGGCCGCATGGATGAGCCGCAGCGCCTCGCGCATCTTCCGCGCGCTCGGCGCGCCGGAGGAGCCGAAGGAGGAGTGGCTCAGCAGCGCCACCTTGGGCGTGAGGCCGAAGCGGCGCACCTCCTCGGCGGCCAGCATCGTCATCTCGGCGAGCTGCGCGGCCGTCGGGTCCAGCAGCAGATGCGTATCGGCGAAGAACAGCGTCCCGCCCTGGGTGATGACGGCCGAGAGCGCATAGGCGCGGCTGACATCCGGCCGCTTGCCGATGCAGTCGAGCGCGTGGTCCCACTCGCGCATCCAGTCGCCCAGCCCGCCGATCATGGCGGCGTCCGCATGGCCGGATTCGAGCAGCATGCCGGCGGCGATGGCCGGGCGGCTGCTCGCGCGGCGCTCGGCACCCGTCGGCGGCACGCCGCGGCGGCCCACCTTGCGCAGATAGCTCTCGATCAATGGCGCGAAGAGCTCCGGCTGCTCCTCGGGATGCAGCACGGTGACCGAGCTGCCCAAGGCCATGCGCAGGCCGAGCGCGCGCACCTTCGCCGCCACGACCTCGGTTCGGCCAATGAGGATGGGCTGCGCCGTGCCCTCGTCCAGCACGGTCTGCACCGCGCGCAGCGTGCGCTCGTCCTCGCCCTCGGCGAAGACCACGCGGGCCTGGACCTTCTTCGCCAGCTCCTGGATCGGGCGCATCAGATTGCCCGAGCGGAAGACGAAGCGGGAGAGCTCGTTGCGATAGGCGTCGAAATCCATGATCGGCCGGCGCGCCACGCCGCTGTCCATCGCGGCCCTGGCCACGGCGGGCGCGATCTCCAGGATCAGGCGCGGGTCGAAGGGCTTGGGGATGATGTATTCCGGCCCGAAGACCGGCGCCACGCCGCCATAGGCCGCGGCCACGACCTCGCTCGCCTCCACGCGCGCCAGGGCGGCGATGGCCTCGACGGCGGCGACCTTCATCGCCTCGTTGATCGTGGTGGCCCCGGAATCCAGCGCGCCCCGGAAGATGAAGGGGAAGCACAGGACGTTATTCACCTGGTTCGGATAGTCCGTCCTTCCCGTGGCCACGATCGCGTCGGGCCGCGCGGCGCGCACCGCCTCGGGCAGGATCTCGGGTTCGGGATTGGCGAGGGCGAGCACCAGCGGCTTGGGCGCCAGCTTGGACAGCCACTCGCCCTTCAGCACGCGCGGGGCGGAGAGACCGAGGAAGATGTCGGCGCCGTCCAGCACCTCCGGCAGGGTCCGGGCATTGGTCTCCTGGGCGTAGCGCGCCTTGGTCTCGTCGAGGCCGGGCCGGCCCTTGTAGACCACGCCCTCCACGTCGCAGACCGTCACGTTCTCGCGCTTGAGGCCCATCTCCAGCAGCAGGTCGAGGCAGGCGAGCGCCGCCGCGCCGCCGCCCGTATTCACCAGCTTCACATCCTCCAGCCGCTTGCCCTGGACGAGCAGGCCGTTGCGGATGGCGGCGGCGACGATGATGGCGGTGCCGTGCTGGTCGTCGTGGAAGACCGGGATCTTCATGCGCTCGCGCAGGCGGCGCTCGATCTCGAAGCACTCGGGGGCCTTAATGTCCTCGAGGTTGATCGCACCGAAGCTGGGCTCCAGCGCGGCCACGACGTCCACGAAGCGGTCGGGGTCCACCGCATCGACCTCGATGTCGATGGAATCGATGCCCGCGAAGCGCTTGAAGAGGACCGCCTTGCCCTCCATCACCGGCTTGGAGGCGAGCGGGCCGATATTGCCGAGACCCAGCACCGCCGTGCCGTTGGTGATGACGGCGACCATGTTGCCGCGGGTCGTGTAGTCCCAGGCCTTGTCGGGATCGGCCGCGATCTCCTCGCAGGCGGCGGCGACGCCGGGCGAATAGGCCAGCGCCAGGTCACGCTGCGAGGCCATGCGCTTGGTGGGCTCGATGGTGAGCTTTCCCGGCCGCGGAAAGCGGTGATAGTCGAGTGCGGCGCGGCGGAAATCTTCATCCATGTCGGAACCCCTTTACCTCGCGAAAATGCGCGCTGGGCGGCGGGGAAGCAACCTGGGTTGAGCGGCGCAGGGGCTCCGCCTCAGCGCATGGCGCGGGGTGGGACCGCTACGGCTCGGCGTCGAACACGTCGATCAGGACGCGGTTGCGGTCCAGGCGCGAAAGGCGGAGCCGCGCGCCGGGCGCCGTGACGATCCGCAGCCCCTCCTCCTCCCCCCGGATGGCGCGAAGGTTGCGCGGCATGGCGATCGCTTCGACCGAGGGCAGGCAGCCCGCCCCGGGGAAGCGAAGTACCGCGCCCTCGGACGTGCGGGCGAGGACCGGGCGGGTGGGCGTCGACCACTGGAAGACGACGCGGCCAAAATCGGGATGCGTGCCGGACCGCACGGCCACGCGATCGGCCTCGCAGCGTGCCAGCACGCCATCGCCCGGCGCCGCGGCGGCGGGCAGCGGCGCCTGCTCCGGAGGGGGCGGGGCGACCAGGATCGGCTCGGGCGGGGCCGCGACCTCCGGGGCGGGCGGCGGAGCTTCCGGAACGACCACGGGGCCGAGGTCCAGCGGCGGATCGGGCTGCGCCGGGACGGCTTCGGCCACGGGCAAGACCGGGGGCACGGGATCGGGCCGCGGCGGCTCGGACAGCGCCTCGGCGGGCGGCAGGGCCTCGGGGCGCGTTGCCCGGTCGAACGGCGCAGGGACGGGATCCGGCACCTCTGGCGCCGCGGCGATCATCGGCAGGACGAGGGGTTGCTCCGGCGCGGGCTCCTCCTCCGGGGCCGCGGGGATCACCGAGGCGGCGATCGGCGGCTCGGCAGGGGGCGGCTGCAGGCTGACAATGGGTGCGGAGGGAGCCCCTTCGCCGACCTCGCGCGTCAGCAGCAGATAGGTGACGACGGCGCCGCAGAGCGCGCCCACGGCGAAGGCCATGGCCACGGCCCAGCTCCCCGCGCGACGGGGCGGCGCGGCGGGCGGTTGCTCGGCGTGTGGCGCGGGCACCATCCGGATGGTCGCTTCATCCTCCCCCTCGGCCTCGCTCGCGAAGGGCAGCACCACGGGGCTCAGGACCGGCGGGGCGGCCGCCGCTGCGCGCAGGGCGGCCGCCATGGCGGGGGCGTCGGGGTAGCGGTCGTTCCGGTTCTTCGCCAGCGCCTTCGCGACGACGGCATCCAGGGCGGGCGGAAGATCCGCCATGATGCTGGAGGGCGCCGGCGGATGCGCCGTGAGGATGCTGTTGAAGATGCCCGGCATGCCGCCGGCGAAGGGCCGCTTGCCGGTCAGCAGCTGGTAGAGGATGACGCCGACCGACCACAGGTCCGCGCGCAGGTCCACATCCTCGCCGCGCACCTGCTCGGGGGCCATGGCGGTCGGCGTGCCGACGACCTGGCCCACCACGGTCTGCTGCGTCTCGCCGAGGCGGGCGATCCCGAAATCGGCCAAGCGCACCTCGCCCAGGCCGTCCTCCGCACCCAGGGCCAGCAGGATATTCGCGGGCTTCACGTCGCGATGCACGATGCCGCGCCCATGGGCGTAGTGCAGCGCGTCGAGCAAGGCGCAGGTGACGCGCACGGTCTCGCCGAGGCTGGGGCGCTCGTTCCGGTCGAGCACCGCCTTCAGCGTTTCGCCGATCACCAGCTCCATCGCGATCCAGGCGAAGTCCTTCGTCTCGCCGAAATCATGGACGGTGACGATGCCGGGATGCGACAGCCGCGCCACCGCGCGCGCCTCCATGTGGAAGCGGCGCAGATCCTCGGCGGATTCCTCGCTGGCCAGGGCCTGGATGGGCAGGGTCTTCAGGGCGACGAGGCGGCCGAGGCGGTGGTCATAGACCTCGAAGACCTCGCCAAAGGCGCCGCGACCGATCCGGTCGCGGATCTCGTAGCGATCGGCGATGCGGGCCTCGGAGGGCTTGGCGCCATCGACGGCCTCGATCAGGTCATTGGACAACCCCATTGCGGCCTATCTCTCAACACGAAAATCTCGCCGGACCTGCTTAGACCGGCGTCGTTAAGGAATCCTGAAATCTGCGGCGCGTGCCGGCTCGGCCTGACGGCCGACCCGAAGGGTGTCATGGGAGCCGGCGATCCCAAGCCCCCAGAATGGTCGAATTTTGTCGTGCGGGCGCCGGTCAGATCATGACCGAGATCATCGGGCGCTCATGGGCCTCGCTCGGCTCCGGCGGGATCATGCCGTCATTGATCGCATGCCACAGCGCGGTCTGCAGGGCTTCCGCGCCGTTGCGCAGCGCCTCCGCCTCATCCGCGCCCCAGGCTTGGACGCCCGGAAAATCCGGAAATGAGATGGTGACGCCATCGACGGTATCGACCAGTTCGGCGGGGTAGCTCAGGGTCTCGGTCATCTCGTCCCAACGCTCAATCGGTGTGGCGGTTCCTGGGCATCGCCAGGCCGAGATTCTCGCGCAGCGTCGGGCCGGCATATTCCGTGCGGAACATCCCTCGCGCGCGCAGCTCGGGCAACACCAGCTCCACGAACTGGTCGAGCCCCAGCGGCAACACGGGCGGGCAGAGGTTGAAGCCGTCGGCCGCGCCCGCCTCCACCCATTCCTGCATGTCGTCCACGATGTCCTTGGCCGTGCCCACCAGGCAGCGCACGCCGAAGCCCGGCGTGATCGTGGCATAGAGCTGGCGGATCGTGAGGTTGTCGCGCCGGGCGAGAGCCAGCAGCTTGTTCGCCGCGCTCTTCATGCGCGGATCCGGCGGCTCGGGCACCGGCCCGTCGATGTCGTGGCCGCTGAGATCGCCGAACTGCTGATAGAGGTAGGAGAGGCCGAGCTCGGGCGCCACCAGCTCGTTGAGCTGATCGAACTGCGCCTGCGCCTCCGCGCGCGTGCGCCCGATGAAAAGCGTCAGGCCGGGCATGATCTTCAGGCTGTCCGGCGCGCGACCGTATTTGGCCATGCGGCCCTTCAGGTCCTCATAATAAGCCTTGGAGCTCGCGACATCGAAATGCGAGGAATAGACCACGTCGGCGCTCTGCGCGGCGATCTCCATGCCCTGCTGCGCGGCCCCGGCCTGCACCAGCACGGGACGGCCCTGCGGAGTGCGCTTGATGGTCAGCGGCCCCTCGACCTGGAAGTGCTTCCCCTTGTGGAAGAGCGTGTGCATCTTCGACGGGTCGAGCATCATGCCGCTGGCCTTGTCGAAGACCGCGGCCTCGTCCTCCCAGCTGTCCCAGAGCCCCTTCACGACCTCGACGAACTCCGCCGCGCGCTCATAGCGCGTGTCGTAGTCCATGTGCTTTTCGCGGTTGAAGTTGCGGGCCTCGATCTCGGACCAGGAGGTCACGATATTCCAACCCGCGCGCCCGCCACTGAGATGGTCCAGCGAGGCGAATTTGCGCGCGATGTGGAAGGGCTCGTTATAGGTGGTCGAGGCCGTCGAGACGAGGCCGATATGCGAGGTCACCGAGGAGAGCGCGGAGAGCAGCGTGATCGGCTCCAGCTCGAAGGTCTGGTGCGAGCGCTGGAGCGCGCCGGGCGGCGTGTCGCGCGTGCGCAGGCCGATGCCGTCCGCGAGGAAGACCATGTCCAGCTTCGCCTTCTCGGCGGTCTGGGCGATGTAGGCGTAGTGGCTGAGCTTGGACGCCGCGTCGGGATCGGCCGAGGGGTGCCGCCAGGCCGCGGCGTGATAGCCGAGATAGCGCATGGAAAGGCCGAGGCCGATCTGCTTCGGGCTGCTCATCGTTCAGGTCTCGTCACGGGGCTGTTGGCGGAGTGCACGGGCATCGCCTTCAGTCGTAGCCGGCACGCCGCGCCTCCGATAGGCGGGCGCAGCCCGATACCGGAACCGATGCGTCGCGCGCCCGCTCAGCCCGTCAGCTGCGGCGCCGCGAGCGCGCCCCGCAGCAGGACGACCTCGTCGATCAGATCGCCATAGCCGATGCCCTGCGGCTCGGAGAGGGTGTGGCATCGCAGGAAGCGATGCTGGCCGCGCGCGCGGCTCAGCTCCATCTCCGGGAAGGGGCCGCTGGGCGAGCCCGGCACCACCGCGATCGTCACCAGGATCGCGCCTCGCGCCGAGCGGTCCAGCATGTCGCAGGTGTCCTCGAAGGCGGCGAGGCTGGCCCCCGTCTCGTCCGTCACCTGCAGCAGCAGCTTGCCGTGCAGCCCGCGCAGCGCGTCGCGAAGGCGCAGCGCCGCGCGCTCCAGCGCCGCATAGCCCTGCGGCGTCGAGGGGTCGTAGTGGTGGAAGATCGTGGCTCCGTAGAGCTCGCTGTAGCGGCGGTGGCGGCAGAGGTGCCCCTGGCTGCCGGGCGGGCGGTCCGCCTCGTCGATCGGCTCGTATTCGGCGGCCATGAGCAGGCCGGCGCAATCGTCGATGATGCTGTCGCGCACCGCCTCGGCGGGGATGGTCATCCAGTCGAAGGGACCGGCCCAGCGGCGCAGTCCCGCGCGGCGGAGCATGCCCGCCGTCTGCGGCGCGCAGCCCAGCGCGATGCAGGCGAGCGGCGAGGGCCGCGCGGCCAGGCCCGGGGCGACGACGTCCTCGATCAGGCCGCCGGACTTGGCGGCGGTGACAAGGTGCTTCTGGCCCTCGGGGCTGCCCAGGATGAGCTGGATGAAGTCGGCCATCACGTTGGTGAGGGACTTGGTCCTGAGCTGACGGACGAGCTCGTCGGTGAAATTGGCCAGCCAGGTGGCGTCCACCCTACGGCCGAGCAGGGCCTCGTGAGAGGCGCGCACCACCGATTCCAGTGTTTCGCGCAGAGAGACCGGATCAGGTGCGGGCATGGGCTGTGTGTGCAGGGCGAAGGCGCGATCCGTCAACCGCGGCGCGATGACGCCGGCATTAACCAGGCGGCACGATCAGGCGAAGCGGGCCGGATCACCGCACGAAGCGAAGGATTTCGACCCGGTTGTAGGCGACCCCAGTCGCCTGGGTTTCGATGGCTTCCGCCAGATGGAAGCCCGAGGATTCACACCACCCCATAAAGGACGACCGGCGTTGGGCGGCATAGTTCATGTTCCCGCGCTGAACGTCCTGCGCCTGATCCAGCGCCTGCAGCACCTGGGCCCTCTGCTCCGGCGGGATGGCCGCCTCGTCGATGGTTCCGATGTGAAGGATGAGCTGCCGGCGGGCCGCGCGCGCCAGGTTCCGCACGACGCGCTCGGCCGCCTCGGGAGGGACCAGGTTCAGGAAACGGATGCAAACCGCAGCATCGACCTCCGGGAGATCGCAAAGCTCGATATTGCCCTCGATCACCTGCATATCCGTCATCTTGAGGCGATCGGCCTTGAGCTGCGCCTGGGCCAGCATATCGGGCGAGATATCGGCGCCGAAGACCTCGCAGTCCATCCGCTGATAGATCGGAATGAACCGGCCGGTCCCGAAGGGCGCGTCCAGGATGCGGGCTCCCCGCAGCGAGGAGAGCATTTGCGCCACCGCGTCGTATTCGGTGTGCCAATGCGGCTGGTTTTCCCGGGCCGCATCATACTTCTCAGCATGCCCACGCCTGTAATGGGAATGCAGCTTGGGGGGGCCTTTGGAGATCGCGGGGGAATTCAACGGCGCGGCGACTTCAACTTCCAACGCTCGGTAGTTATGATTGTAGAATCCCTTGTTGTACTCGCAAATAAAATCACTTTTTGATTCAAAGTCGCTGAAAAACACAAAAATCCACGCTGTCTTGTGACCTTTGCGACGGATTGCCTCCAATCGATGTGCGCCATCGACAAGTTTCAACGTATGGGAACGCTCCTCGCGCCCTTCCATGTCGTCCTTAACGCCCGCGATCAGGGGAGGCAGAAGCTCAAGGTCATCGAATCTACCCAATATCCGACCGACCCGGCTTTCCCATTTATCTTCCGGCTCGTGATATTGCTTTCCGGGACCCGCGATTGTTTCGATATTTTCGATATCGATCTCCACGGGTCCGACCCAGGTCTGGGCGTTTCGTGCGAGATACTCCCCGAGCTTCGGGTTGGAGCCCTTCGGGCCCGTCAGGAATCGAAGGGTCAATTCATGGATCGAGGCTCCACCTTCATCGACGTCCCGCCGGACTCTGCGCAGGCTGAACTCGCTCTCAACAGGCGGCTTCGCGACCGGGGGTGGCTTCATCGAGCGGGCGCTCCATCCAGAAGAGGGCAACGGCTCACGGCGTCCGAACCCTGGATGCTCGAGGAGAGAATGGGGGCAGCCCCTGGCCGTTGCGTCATGAGGCCTTCGAATATCACGGCCGCCGGACTCGCGCACAGTCGAGGGGAGCCGTGGCTGGATCCGCCGAGAAGATCCTCAAGGTATTAATTTTTAACCAAACCGTAAACGGACCGGCGGATAATTCCCGCCGGTCCTTGGCCGGAAGGCGCCCCTTACGCCCCGCCGACCAGGAAGACGTCGATGCCCGAAGCCGGCGCCCCGCTTCCGGTGCCGAAGGTGCAGCGCGTGTCCAGGAACAACAGCCGGTCCGGACCCAGCGAGTATTCGACCGCCGCCCTGGCCGGCGCGGCATCCTGACCCGCCGCGTCGGCAAGGTGCGAGCCCTCGATCACATCGAGGCGCGCCCGCTCCCGCGCCCAAAGGGCCACGATCGGCGGCGTCCCCGGGCCGTTATTCGCCGCGGCGAGATCCGCGATATCGCTGGCGGTTTCCACCGTCATCCGGATCAGCTGCGGATCACGCATGCAAACCAGACCCAGAATATCGGCGGCCGCCTCGGCCGGGTCCTTCAATTCCACGTCGATCCGGTCAGGGCGCTCGACCGACATCGTCAGGGTACGGTCATAGATGCCGAGCTGCGAGAAGTAGCGCAGGAAATCGTAATCCGACTGGCCGAGCCAGGCGCGATTGCGCATCCAGTGAAGCACGGGCGCCGGCAGGGCGAGGGTGCCAACGGGCGCCGCCGGAGCCGCAAGCAAAGCGCTCTGCACCCGGCTGGAACCCTGCTTGAGCAGGGCGTCACTGCCTTCGAGCTTCACCACAAGTCTGCCACTATCCGCAGCATCATTGAGGCTTACCGCAAAAGAGTAACCGAAACGACCATCACCCAGGCCGGCATCAGCCAAATCCTGACGGAAAACATCTATTTGGCCTGCCCCCACGCAGACATCATCCACAAAAGCAAGCAGGGTTGATCCTTTCAGGTCCGCAATGGGCGAGTAAACCCATCCACTCACCCGGTTGCTCACAACCTGCTCGACGGCGCCTCGAATCATAAGCCAATCTCCATATCGCCACTAGGAGATCGACGTCGCCCGACATTGTCAATTCTGCGCTGCAACGCAGCATATAATTTAATTGACATTACCATATCGACGCATGCGTTCAACTTCACAGAACTGCCATGATGCCCCGCAGGACGAACAGCTTCGGACGCGCCCTAGGCGACGCGTTTCCCCGCATGTTATCGTGCCTGAGCGGAAGGTTTAAGCATGTACATTTCGTTGGGCGAAAATTTTCAACTCGGCATCGACTGCGTGGCCGCGTTGAGCGACCGCCGCCATGTCGTATTCGGCTGGCACATGACGCCCCGCGGCACGCCCATCGAATTGAGCTTCGCTACTCCGGACGGACGATTCTGCCGGACCGAATACATCTCGCGCCACGCCAGGCCCGACGTCGTCCCGCCTGACCCCGGCGCCGCCATCGTGGGCGGCTTCTCCCTGGTGATCTCCGCCCCGCCTTTGGCCCGCGGCATCATCATGACGCTGACCTCCGGCAGCCAGTCCGGCCGCGCCAACCTGTCCGACGCCTCGATCAACACCGACCTGTTCCGCGGGACCGTCGAACGGGACTGGGGCACCACCTTCGGCCTGCTCGGGGAATGCCGGGACCGGCCGGACGTTCTGCCGCTGATGTCCTACCAGTACCGCCCCTTCGGCGCCTTCGCGAACTGGATCGCGCAGCTGCCCCTCATCCAGGGCACGGGCCAGGACATGGGCATCGTGTCGCGACTCGTCTGCTCCACCTCACCGGCCGGCGAGATCCTGATCGACCTGCGCTTCACCGGGCGCTCCCGCTCGACCGTCAGCCTGGAGGCCGTCGTGGTCGCGCGGCTGCGCAGCGACGATGGCGGCCCGGACGAAATCGTCCTGCTGCCCCTCGCCGACCCGGTTCTCCGCCATGCGCCCGGCTCGAGCGCCCTTTACGGGCAACTCGGCTGGGAACACGTCGGGCGACTGCGAAGCCTCGACGTGATCGTGCAGGTGCTCTTCGACGCCGAGCGCATCTGGCTCCGCTGCCAGCCGCGCGCCGAGACGGTTCCCGCCTTCCTCGACGGCATCGGCGCCTCTCCCGTCGGTCGGCCGGGCCAGACCCTGCTGCGCGGCGTCCTGACGCGCCGGGCCGCCGCATTCCGGACGCTGGTCGCGGCCGAGGCGGCCGGCGAGGCGGCGGCCCCCGCCCTCCCCGAACGAGCCCTGCCGGAGCTGGTCGTGATCGGAATCGACGATCCGGCCGCGATGCGCCTCCTCCACCTCCTCGCGCCGGAGCTGGAGGCCGAGGCCTCCTCCATCGTGCTGCTCGGCGCCGTGGCGGAGACGGCCAGCCAGATCTTCGAGCGGCGCGGCAAGATCCCCGTGGAGGTCGCCGAGGAGGCCGGCGACATCATGGAGCGGGCGGCCCTTGTCGGGGCCGACAACCTCGTGACGCTCGGCATGGCGCGCCTGGCCAGGGCCGCGATCGAGGGCGACCTGTCAGAGCTGATCCGGCGCTCGCGAATCGGTGGGCTGAGCCGGCTGTTGATGCTGCACGCCATGGCCGGCCCGACCTCCGAGCTGGACGAGAGCCTCGCCCGGCACGCGGCGCTCTCCGAGAACCCCCTGGGCCCCTGGGATCCGATCAGCCGCGCCTGGCAGACCGCCATCGGCGCGGAAATCGTGAACGAGCATCTCGAGACGATGTGGCGAACCTCCGCGGAGCCTGCTGAATAATGGATATCGCCGTGCCGCTGCCGGCCTCCCCTCCCCGCGTCTGCGTCCTGTCGCACGCCCATCCGGACTTCTCGAAGGGCGGCGGCGAGATCGCGGCCTACCGGCAGCATCAGGCGCAGCGCGCGGCCGGATGGCGGTCCATCTTCGTCTCCGCGGCGGATCTGAAGATCGGCGGCCAGGGGATGCCGAGCGCCACGCCCTATGCGCCGGACGAGTTCCTCTTCGCCTTCTCGCGGATGGCCGAGGATCGCCTCTCCTGGGAGGATGCCTATCAGCGGCGCGCGCTGGTCCGCTTCCTCGCCGGGCTCGAGGTCGACGTCTATCATTTCCATCACTACTGGCGGATCGGCCTCGACCTCATCGCCGATCTGATGGACGCCAGGCCGGACGCGACCTTCGTCATCACCCTGCACGAGATGCTGGCGATCTGCCTGCACCACGGCCAGATGATCAAGACGCGCGGGCGCGAGCTGTGCCGGACGGAATCGCCGGTGCGCTGCCTGTCCTGCTTCCCCGATCTGACGATCGACCGGATGCTCCTGCGCAAGGCCTATATGCTGAAGGGCCTGCAGCGCTTCGACCACGTCATCTACTGCTCGGAGTTCCTGCGGGATCGGTTCGAGGCCTGGGGCCTGGCCTCCTCCGCCGGCTCCGTCCTCGAGAACTATCTGGGCGACGAGATGCTCGCCATGCCGCGGCCGGCGCCCAGCGGGACGAACGCGCACCGCTTCGCCTTCTTCGGCCAGCCGACGGCCTTCAAGGGGCTGGATATCCTGCTCCGCGCCATGGCGCTGATTCCCAAGCCCAAGCGGGCCTCCGCGCCGGTCCCCTCTCTGACCATCTTCGGCGCCGAGCAGGCCGATGTGCTGCGCCTCTTCCCGGATCTCGCGCCGGTGATGGAGGAGCTCGGGACCGCCGTGACGATGGCCGGGCGCTACGATCCCGCCGACGTCGTGGAGCTGATGCAATCGGTCGGCTGGGTCATCGTGCCGTCGATCTGGTGGGAGAATTCCCCCGTCGTCATCCAGGAGGCGCGCCGCGCGGGCACGCCGCTGATCGTGTCCAATATCGGCGGCATGGCCGAGAAGGTCGTGGACGGGCGGGATGGGATGCATTTCCGGCGCAGCAGCACCACCGACCTGGCGCGCGTGCTCCAGCAGGCGGCGGAGCCGGCCTTCCGGGCCAAGATGGCGGCCAGTGTGCACGACGTGATCGAACGGGAGGAATTCCTCCAGGGCCTGAGCCTGGCCTATCAGCCGACCGCGCGCGTCCGCGCCGCCGTTGCGCAGGCGCGGCTCCGGGAGGACGGTCCGCAGAGCGTGTCTCTGGCCGCGATCTGAAGCCGGAGGCGGCAGCCCGTCGGGGAAGCCCGGCCTGGCTGCCCCGCCCCGGTCATCGGCCGGCGCGCTCGCGCCGGACCGGGTTCAGTGGTGGCCGAGGCCGCGCAGCTTCCACAGCTCCGCCGCGATCACGAAATCTTCTTCCCAATCGACATCGACGGTCTTCGACTTGGGGATCGCATGCAGCAGGGGCCGCGCGCCGATGCGGTCGGACCGCTCCCGGTAGATCTCCACCGGGGCGATGAAGATCGCGCTATTGATCTCGAACAGCGGCTGCAGCGTCTGGGTGCGCGGCCATTTCTCGACGGCGCGGTCGTAGTTGATCGCCCCGTCCTGCGACCAGATGAAGGTCCGCAGTTCGTTGACGCCCATGAGGCTGTCGTATTGCGACGCCCCGCGATAGGCGGCGATCGCCTCGCTATAGTCCCCCGCATCGTAGAAGGGGGAAGTCACATGCGTCCAAAGCACGTCGCCCTCGGGAACGATGCTGGGCACATAGGCGATCACCTCGTCGGTCGAGGTGCTGGAGCTGCAGAGGTGGTCGGGGCGGATGTCGATGCGCATCCGCCCGCCCGCCCGCGCCAGGAACCGCTCCCCCAGCTCGATCGCCTCGGGATCGTTGGTCGAGAGGATGATCTCATCGATCTCGGGGCAGGCGATGAGATGTTCGAGCTTGATGCCGATCAGCCCGTCCGCCCGGTCCGCGAAAGGGCGGACGTTCTTGCGCGGCACGCGCTGGCTTCCCGCGCGGCAGGGAAGGAAAGCAGTCATCTTCAAGGCGGTGCGGCTCCGTCGGACCGGGCCGCCGCGACCAAGGCGGGGAGCTCCGGAAGGGTGTCGATACGCGCGAAGCCGTGCTCCGACGCCAGGGCCCGCATCCGGGTCTGAACGGTGGAATAGCGGTCCATGTAGATAAAGCGCAGGCCGGCGCCATGGGCGGCGCGCCAGTCGGCCTCGGCATCGCCCACGAAGATGACCTCTTCGGGCCGGATGCCGTCCAACTTGCTGGCCAGATCGGCCATCACGGTGCGGAGGTTCTCGTCCTTGGTGGCCGGCGATCCGAAGACGATGCGGAAGGGCGCCGCCTGCTCCCGTGCGGCCAGCACGCGGCGCAGCTCGGCCTGATCCGAACCGGACACGATATAGAGCGGCAGGGTCTCGGCCAGGGCGGTCACCACCGGCCACATGCCCTCGGTCGTGTCGCAGAGCGCGTAGCGCCCGCTCACCGCCTCGGAATACAGGGCGAGCAGATCGGCCTGCGTGACGGGCGGCCGGACGGCCAGCGGCCATTCCAGCAGCCGCTCGAAGAGCCGGTAGCGGGAGAGGCCGAAATTCTCCCGCTGGAAGGTGAGGAACTTCGCGATATCCGCCGCGTCGAAGCCCGCGGCGGTCAGTACCTCACCGAAGCATTCCGTCTTCAACCGGTTCGAATCCAACAGGACACCGTCACAGTCGAAGACGATGGCGCGCGCCGGCGCGCCATCCGTTGAACCCATCATCACGGGAAACCCTCAGTCCACCGCGCTCACAAGGGCATAGATCGAGGTCTGCGCCACCCGGTAGCGGGTGGGCGTCAGGCTCTCGAGACGCGTCGCGGGGCACTCCCGGGCGAAGAGGTCGAGCGCGAGCTCCACCTCGCGCGACAGTTCCTGCTCGGCGATCGTGGCGTGCTCGTAGCCGTCGAAGCCGGCCAGGTAGCAGCGGGGCACACCCAGTCCCTGAGCCGCGCCCAAGGCGAGGCCCAGCGGCCCCGTGTCGGAGACCGGACCGATGTGATCCTCTCCGTTGATGCCGAGCGCCGTCGCCTGGACGACGGGAACGCTCACGCCGGACGGAAGGCAGTTGGGCACCCGGGGAGGCTCGGGAACGACCAGGGCGGAGACGGTCCCCAGATGATCGCCGACGCCGGGGCGGAAGGCATCATGCCCCGGCAGGCAGAGGAACTGCCGCCCACCGATCCGCGCGCCGAGATCGAGGTTGCGGCCGCTGGAGAAGATGACGATCGGGTTTTCCTGCCGGACGAATTCGGCGATAGCCTCGACATGGCGGCGAACCGAGGGACCGCCGCCGACCAGCACCGCCGAAGCCGCGGCGAAACCGCTCTCCTTGATGGAGGGGTGCACCGACTGGTCGCTCTCCGCGCCGCTCTGGCGCTGGAGGGCCTGGATGATGGAATGAACCGAATAGCGGTTCTTCCCGATCCAGTTCATCACGTCCTTCTGCGGCAGGTTGTTCGCGCCGGAGAGCATATAGGGCAGGTTCGTGCCCCAGTCGTATTCCTTGCGCATCGCGTCGAAGGGAGCGACGACGCTGCTCAGCGCGGAATAGTCGAGCGGCGCATTGGCCTGCCCGGCGAGATGGATGAGCATGGTCTCCGTGCGCAGATTGCCCGCGCCGCGGCCCATGCCGGTGAAGGTTCCGTCCACCACATCCGCCCCGCCCTCGACGGCGGCCAGGGTATTGGCGAAGGCCAGGCACATGTTGTCATGCCCATGGAAGCCGATCGGCTTGCCCGGAAGCGCCGCGCGCAGTTCCTGGAAGAGCTTGCGCACGCTCGCCGGATTGCAGCCGCCGTAGCTGTCCACCAGGGCAAAGCTGTCATAGCAGTCGGACGCTTCGATGGCGGGGCGGATCTTCGCGACGTCGTCCTGGAAGGTCGACATATACATGATGTTGTAGCCGACCTTCAGGCCGGCGGCCTTCAGCGCCTTGGCCAGGGCGATGCCGTGTCCCAGCGCATTCGGCGACACCGTGATGCGCACCATGTCGACGAGGGCGATCACGGGCGCGAAGAGCGTCGCCATGCGCTCGGGCACGCAGTTCTTGCCGTCGATCATCACCACGAGCTTCTGGTCGGGGCGAAGCGCGGCGCGGACGGCCTTCAGGCGCTGCGGTGTCAGAAAATAGTATTCGCCATAATAACCTGGGCTCGGATCATTAATATATCCGATTTCAACGTGGTCGATCGGCAGTCTAGCAACGGCTCCAAGATAGGTCCGGACCAAATCGTCATCGAAATCCCAGTCTGTGTAATAGCCGCCATCCCTCAGCGTACAGTCTAACATTTGGACCATCGGTCAACCTCCTGAGAATGAAAGCGGCCACAACTCACAGCCTCAGTTTGACTTTGCCACAACCCCAATGAAAAGGGCAAGCGGCCGCCATGGCATTAAATTCCTATGAATATGCTTATCCCGGCGCACAAAGCCTTTGTCGCGAAAGTTTCTTACGACGCGCCGTGCTGAACGAGATGCTGCCAGAGGCGCGGCGCCAGGCCGGACTGAAGAATGGCGCGCAACGGCCCCTTGATGAGGGCCACCCGGATCTGCGACCCCGCATCGATCATGGGGGGCGTCTGGGTCACCTTGATCAGGGACAGCCGCACCAGGGCGATAAAGCATTGATGGGCGATCGTTACCACACCGATCAGATCGCCGAGGACCCAGACGTTCTCCAGCATGTTCTGCGCCTGGACGCACTCCCGAACGCCCTCCGTTGCGCCGATGAGCGATTCGGACGCGGCGGCGCTGTCGCCCAGCATGTGGCTCAGGATGCCGTGCATGAAGCCGCCGCAGATGAAGTTCAGGGCGCTCACCTTCGAGAACTTCACGAAGCGAGTGTGCTGGCTGGCCACCCCGAAGCATGTGTTGCTGGCCTGATAATCGCCCACGTAAAGCGCCAGATAGCCGCAGACCGTCGCCAGGGAGACGGTCCAACGGACGTGGCGCCAATCGGGCGCCTCGCCGGCGGCGGCGATGAGCTGCCTGCCTTCCTCGACCAATGGAAGCGCATGGTCGAGCAACCAGCGGATTCGCATCGGCTCCTGCTCCGCGACCTCGCGCGGGTCGCGGCCGAGCATGCGGTGCGCGAACACCGTCAAGGCTGCGGCGCGGACCAGGAAATTGCTTTCGAAGCGGACATAGGAGGCGCGCGCGGCCAGCTCGAGCACGCGGGGCTCGTTGATGCGGGAATAATTGAGCTGAACCCGCTCGAAGAACTTTTCCTCGCCGGACAGCGTCAGAGCCTCGAGCACTTCGCCGGAGGTGGTGACCTTGGCGCCCTCGAGCAGGTCCACCCCCTCGGCGGTCTGCAGGACGATGGCGAAGGTCGGCAGATCCAACAGCAGGCCAATGGGGACGCTCTTCTCGGCGACGATCTCCGAATCACTGGAGATCGGGAAGCGAAGATTGAGAATCTGGAACGCGCCAATGCTGAGGAAGCACACATGGCCAGCCAGGTTTTGGGGCGCATGGTGAATGCGCAGGACAAAATGCACAGTCTCGTCGCCACCTGAGTACGTGGAGACGAGCGAAATCTGCTGGCCGCTACTCATGTCCCGCCCTGCCTTCAATCCGTTGTTCTAAAGCACAACATTCCCACGAACCCGTATCCCGAAATTTCGATCGTCCCTCGGACGGCCAGCGTTCCCTCGAAGACCGATGCGCATTCGCGCAAACGCCACCCAAGTTCAGTCTGACTATCAAAGCAAGATAATGGCCGCGCGCAAACATTCCGCTAATTAATGCATGCTATTTCAAGCATCTATTGGTGGCAAGCCCCCAGCAAAAACGTCCAACATCCAAATCGGGGCCTGATATCGGCCGAACCAGGGCGCCGGCATGCATTCCACCCAGGCCAAGGCATGAGTTCCCATAACCTCCGCCGGCACATCTCAATCCTGGTGCCGCCTGAGCTGCGTTAAAGTAAGCTCGCGACAGCCCTCACATCCCCATCGCGCCCGCCCTGGATCGAGCTTGGCGATGTCCCTCTCCGATGATACCTGCGAAACGCGATAAGCCTAATGAACCGCCTGCTCAGGGGCGCTCCGATCATTGCCGGCCATGCGGAGCCTTGGAAGCAGGCGGCCGACATTTGCCGTCTATGATCGTTGCGTGAGGTGCAGCTTGTTGATTTTCATCAGAATGTCACCACTCCGCGCCGTCTGTCGTGCAGAACCTGCCGACCTGGCCGTAACCGGGCTTGCCTCTCGCTCCCCCCTTCCGGAACTTCGGACAAAGATCGGATTCTGACTGGAATGTCCTATATATTCGTCTGCTCCCCGACCTCCGGTACTGCTTCGATGCTTCGCATCATGCAGATCATCGGCGGATCAGGGCTGCGGTTGCGCGCCGCCAATGCTCCGCCGTCTCTTGAAAAGAAGGAGGGTTCGACCTTCCTGGATGCGCGCGCCAATATTCTTTACTGGTTCCGTGGGCCACGTCATTGGGATCCCATGATCGACCTTTCGGCCTTCCGGACGATCGGTCATTTCCGCGACCCCCGCGATCTCGCCTGCAATCAGTATTGGTGGGCCCTGCAGCACCCCAATACCATCGACACGCCGGAGGTGGCGGAAGCCAAGCGGCAGAAGACCGAGGCGATGGGCATCGACAAATACGCCCTCGGCCGGAACAACCGGGACAGCTACGGGATGCTCATGGGCCTGTCGCACGGCGCCATGGGCGATGTTATGACCTGGACGTCCTATACGCAGCTTTGCTGCGCGTTCGACTACATGGTGGACAATCTGTGCCATGCCTTCAACCGCGCGCCGTCGCAGGTCGCCGAGGAGCTCAGGCTCGAACGTCCGGAGAATCTCGGCGGCAATGCCGATTGGGTGAAGGTCGGCGGGACCTGGAAGGGCTCGGACGTCACGCCCGGACGTTTCCGCAACGATCTCACGCCCGAAACCGTGGCCGAGATCACCGCGAAGCACGCGGAAGAACTCGCCTTCTGCAAGATGCGGGACGCCTCCTTCCTCCGCCACCACTATCTGTAGAAGGCAACGGGCCGTCCGCGACTTAGCTTTGCGGGCGGCATCACCGCATTGCAATTCGCAACACTTCGCAATGGGTTCCGTCGCGTAGGATACCCCTTGTCGATCCGCAGGATGAAAGAAGCCGCCCTTGGACCGCTCATCGCCGCTGACGGCCCTCCAGCGCTTCGGCTTCGGCGCCGCGCCCGGTGAATTGCCGGCGGTCGGGCGGGACCCGCGGGCCTATCTGGCGCAGCAGCTCGCAACCGCGCGGGCCAGCACCGGGCAAGTCCCCGCTCGCCCGCCTTTGCCCGACACCGCCCAGGGCGTGACGCTCCTCGTCGACCGGCGGACCGCCCTGGCCGAGCGCAACGCCGCCGTCACGCGGGGCGAAACCGTCCCCGAGCCCTCCTTCGTGCGGCCCGGCGCCATCATCCTCCGCGAACTGTCCGCCGCGGCGGGCGAGGCCTCAGGCACCACCCATCCCTTGCTGGAACGCCTGGCCCTTTACTGGTCCGACCATTTCACGACGGCCGGCGCCTTCATCGGCTTTCTCGGCGGAGGCATGGAGCGCGATGCGATCCGGCCCAACATGCTCCGCCCCTTCGGCGAATTGCTGACGGCGACGACCCTGCATCCGGCCATGCTCTTCTATCTCGACAACCAGACGTCGCGAGGCCCGGACTCGCCTTCCGCCCGCGGTTCGCGGGGCCGCCGCGGCCTCAACGAGAACCTCGCGCGCGAGGTTCTCGAGCTGCACACCCTCGGTGCCGACGGCGGCTACTCGCAGGATGACGTCATAGCCCTGGCGCGTGTCCTCACGGGCTGGTCCGTCGATCTGGGCCAGCCGCCCGGCCGCCCCGAACGCGTGGGGTTCATCCCCGAATTCCACGAGCCCGGCCCGAAGACCATCCTGGGCAAGACCTATTCCGAGGACGGAGCGGGGCAGGCCCCGGCCGTGCTCAGGGACCTCGCGCTCCATCCCGCCACGGCCCGCAACGTCACGCGCCGCCTGGTGCGCCATTTCGTCGGCCACGGCTTCCCCGGCCTGGAGGCCCGCATGGCCGCCGCCTTCCAGCGCAGCGGCGGAGATCTCGAGGCCGTCACCCGCGCCCTGATCGCGGATGACCAGGCCTGGGGGCCGCCGCTCAAGGTCAGGCCGCCCGTGGAATTCGTCTTCTCCGCCGCCCGGCTGCTCGGCGGGCTGCCGCCGCAACCCTCGCTCGTGAACGCGCTCCGCGCGATGGGCCAGCCCTTCTGGGCCGCGCCCTCCCCCAAGGGATGGCCCAGCGAGAACGACGCCTGGGCCGCCCCCGATGCGATCAAGACGCGGCTCGACTGGGCCGCCGAGGTCGCCACGCGGGTCGGCGCCGGCGTAGATGCGCGCGGCCTGCTCGACGCCGCCTTCGGGCCGGCAGCCAGCGCCGAGACCCGCCAGGCGGTGGCGCGCGCCTCCGACGGCCGCCAGGCGCTCATCCTCCTCCTCATGTCTCCGGAGTTCCAAAGGCGATGACCCATCCCGTCATGCGCCGCGCCCTCCTGGGCGGGCTCGGCACCCTCTTCGCCTGGGGCTACGCGCCCCGTCTCTCGGCCGCGCCGGCGCGCGATCCCCGGCTGCTCGTGGTGATCCTGCGCGGCGGGCTGGACGGCATCGCCATGCTCCAGCCCGTGGGCGATCCCGCCTTCGCCGCCCTGCGCGGCGCGGAATCCGGTGAGGCCGTCGCGCTGGACGGGATGTTCGCCCTGCATGCCGGGATGCCGAAGCTCCTGGGCATGTTCCGCGCCGGCGAGGCGCTGGCGCTGCATGCCGCGCATACCCCCTACCGCGCCCGATCGCATTTCGACGGGCAGGACGTGCTGGAATCCGGCCTCCCTCGGGTGACGACCGGCCAGCGCAGCGGCTGGCTCAACCGCGCGCTCGAGGTCCTGCCGCGGGGCGAGCGCCTGCCGGCCCCCAAGGGCCTGGCCATCGCTCCCGTCGTGCCGATGATCATGCAGGGCCGCGCCCCGGTGGAGACCTGGCAGCCCCAGGCCTTCCGCTACGCCGACGACGAGCTGGTGGCGCGGCTGCTCGACCTCTACGAGGCGCGCGACCCGCGCCTGGCGGAGGCCCTGCGCGCGGGCGCGGGGCTCGATCACCTGATGCAGGAAGTGGCTCCCGGCGCGCCGAATCCGCGCGTGGCGGGCCGTCCGGATTTCGTGACCGAAGCCGCCGCGGCCGCGCGGATCATGGCGCAGCCCAACGGCCCGCGCGTCGCCGCGCTGGGCCTGAACGGCTGGGACACGCACTCCCAGCAGGGAACCGCCCGTGGCGGACTCTTCCAGCGCCTCGGCGCCTTGGACGACGCCCTTGCCGCGCTGCGCGACGGCCTGGGCCCGATCTGGGCGGAAACGGTGGTCGTGGTCGTGACGGAGTTCGGCCGCACCGCGCGGCTCAACGGAACCGGCGGCACGGATCACGGCATGGCGACGGCCGCGCTGCTTCTCGGCGGGCGGGTCAGAGGCGGGCGCGTGCTGGCCGACTGGCCGGGCCTCGCGCCGCAGGAGCTTTTCGAGAATCGCGACCTGCGTCCCACCACGGATCTGCGGTCCGCGCTGGCGGGACTCATGATCGATCATCTCGACCTGCCCTCGCGCGCCCTGCCGGATATCTTCCCCGACCAGACCCCCGTGCGACCGGTCCGGGGGCTGATCAAGCCGGCCTGAGGCGCGGGGCCTGAGGCGCGGTCTGCGCAGCCTCACCTCGTCGCGAGCAGGCGGCCCAACAGATGCGCATAGCCCTCGGCATCGTCCAGCGCGACATGGCTGTGCGGATGGCCGCCGAACCAGTCCTCGGGGAAGCGCTTGTCGGTGCAGGCCGCGTAGCCGAGGCCGCTGCGGCCCATCGCGAAGGAGCCCAGATCGAGGCCGCCCCCCACGAAAAGCCGCGCCTCGCTGCGCGGCGCCTGCAGCATGCGCAGGTCCAGGTAACGGCGCAGATACCAATCCACCCAGGCGCCATCGAAGATCATGGGATAGCCGGCGAAGACCGGCTGGCCCGCGAAGCTCCGCACCCAATCGGCATAGCGCCGCATCGCCTCGGCCGGCGGCAGGCGCCCTTCCAGCGTCGCGCGCCAGGCCGCCGGCTCGCTGGCCCACCAGGCCATGGTCCCCGGGTCGGCGACATGGCCTTCCACGGGCTGGAGATTCAGGGCGAGATGTCCCAGCCGCGCGCCCTGGGCATCGCAAGCCACGGCGGCGAGACTGATCATCGAATGGATGCCGGGGTCGGGACCATCGGTCTCGATGTCGGTGACGAAGAAGACCGGCTGCTCGTTCATCGGGGCCTCTAATCTGCGGTTCACGTCAGGGCTCGTCGATGGAGCGCGCGGCCGTGGGACGGGTTGGCCTGCACTCCCGTCCCGCGATCGCTCCGCCTCAGTAGTAGTGCGGCCGAAGGAAGTCGGGCTCCTTCGAGCGGCAGAAGGCCAGTTCCTCGGCGAATCGGCGGCCGGCCGCCTTGATCGTTTCGGGCTGAAGTTCGCGGCGGAATCGCCCGGGGCCGATGTCCGCGCCCTGCCAGACCGCGCCGACCTTGCTCCAATTGGCATTGCCGCCGAGGTTTTCCGGCCGCTCGACGATCAGCTTCTTCACGAAGTCGCGCGGCTCGCGCTCCAGCAGTGTGGCGAGGGAGAAGACGAGGTAGTCGAAGGCGCTGCACAGTTGCGTGTAGGAGGTCCAGACCGTGTTGCCGGCCTCGCGCACGGCGATGTCGCGATAGACCGCATAGAGATCGGCATAATTGGCGGCGAGGACGAAGGCATCGATCCCCGCGGCCTCGACCTTGCGGCGCTTCTCCTCCGCCACCTCCGGGGGATCGCGGTCGTTGGGATGCTGCAGGGCCCACCAGTACTGGTTACAGGCCAGATCCCGCGGATCCCTCACATGCGCGATCACCTGGCACTTTTCGAGCGGGATCGCGGGGTTCCAGTAGCGGGGTCCCTGGAACCAGTAGATCTGGTCGGAATCGGGGTCGATCGGCGTACCTTCAGCGGAACCCTTGGGGGTCGCGGGGGAATTTACGCGAAGAAATGGTCTGCCTTTGCCCACAGCATGAACGATTCGATCCAGAGAAGCTGTCCCGCTGGTGGGAGAGGTGAATACAATAACCGCCACGGCGATAACTCCATCGGCACAGGGAATCGAACGGATTTCAGCGAATTCGACACGGCTCAGGCGGCGGCATGTGAGTGTCTCGCTTGCGCATCGTCAAGGCCGCGGGCCGGGCGGCTGGTTCAACAGCCCCGGCTGCTGGCCAATGGGCGCGTGGCCACTTAAGTTGGCCGCGAGATCAATGGACCGAATCCTGGCCCGGAATGCGACGGAGCACCCGCCTTGAGTGGAATGATGGTTGCCCTGACGCCCGCCGCCGTGCGCTGGTCCTATCGCTGGCTTCTCGGCCGCGATCCCGAAAGCGACGCGGTCATCCAGAACTGGTGCAACGCGGGGCGGCTGTCGGACCTGCGCGAGGGCATCCTCTCCAGCCCGGAAATGGCCGAGCTGGCCTTCGCCGGCTTTCCCGAGACCGGGGGCTGGATCGATGCCAATCCCACCGTCGAAGCCGTCGAGATCCTCCTCGCTTTGCGGGACGGCGAGCTCCCCGGCGCGCCGGAGATGGAAGATTTCCACACCCGCTTCACCAGCCTGCGCAGCATGCGCCGCGTCCTGCTGGCGAGCCCGGGTATCGAGAAATCGCTCCCCCGGCCGGAAGGCCCACGCAGCCGCAAGCTGCGCTTCGCCGGCGCGGAGGTGACCCTGCGCGGCGACAGCCGCGACCCCGATTTCATCGCCGCCCCCGGCCTCGCGCCGCGCTACGCCGCCCTGTTGCAGGCCGCCTGGCCGGATGGCGGCGAAGGGCGGGTCATGATCGAGAGCGGCGCCGGCATCGGGGTGGTCACTCTAGGCCTGGCCGTCGGCGCGCCGCGCCACGGGGCGCTGGTCGCCTATGAGCCCTCCATCCGCAAGGAGGAGTTCCTGGCGGAAAACATCGCGGCGAATTCGCTGACCCTCGCCAGCTCCTATGCCGCGGCCATGGGTGACACCCGGCAGATGATGGCGCGCGAGGGCCTCGGCCGCCTGGACCTGCTGCGCCTCAGCGAGCCCGGCGCCGCCAGGATCGCGACGGAGATGGCGCCCTGGCTGCTGGAGCGCGGCACCATCACCGCGATCGGCTTTGATCTCGCCGACCTGCTAACGCAGGACGGAGCCGGCCCGCGCGGCGTGCTGGCCGCCTGCCTGGCGGCCTTCCCGCATATCGTCGCCTTCGGAGATCGGCACGAGCCGCATCTGCTGCTGGATTCGGTCAGCATGGATGCTGCCCTGCATCGCGTGCTGATGCGGCCGGACCGGCGGGACGAGTTCGTCCTCTGCCCCGATCTCGACTGGCTCGACCGCTTCCAGATCACCTGAGCGCCGGAGGCGCCTGCCGACGCTGGGAGAAAATTCCAATCGTCGCAACCTGGCGGGAGTGGTGGCATTCTCCTTGTGCCACCAGAAGGCTCCCCAAAGGGCTCAAGGCCGAGGCTGGAAAGAACACCGGCATCAGCGCGCGGATGCTGCTGCCTCAGGACGCGAGAAGCCAATCCATGAGCATTTTCTCCTCTATCCTCCATAAGATCTTCCCCTCCGCGACGGCGGCCTCCGCCGCGCCCGGAACGGCGCCGGCAGCCGCTCCGGCAGGCTCGACCGCCGCGCCGGCCGCCTCAGGCAGCCCCGCCCTGGCGCAGGGCGATGTGGAGGCGATCCTGACGGAGCTCGCCGCCAAGAAGGGCGGTGGCGGCAACTGGAAGACCTCCATCGTCGATCTGCTGAAGATGCTGGACCTGGATTCCAGCCTCACCGCCCGCAAGGAGCTGGCGCAGGAACTGAATGTCCATGCCGGCGAGCATGGCTCCGCCGAGCAGAACATCGCGCTGTCCGAGGCGGTCTGGCAGCAGCTCGCCCAGAACGGCGGCAAGGTTCCCGACAGCCTCAAGTCCTGAGGCGCAACTGGGCCGGACGGGCGCTCCCCGGCCGGCCCGAAGCTCTGGCCTGTTGTTCCCGAGCATCTTCACCCGATCAGGCAAAGCAGCCTGATCGGGGCCTGGTCTAGCGACGCGCCGCCTCGCCGCGCTGGTCCTCCAGCAGTTTCGCCAGCCTGGCGAGGCGACGATCGCCCGGGCGCCCCGCCGAGGCCTTGCGGTAGTGGAACGCGGCCAGGGCGCTGCGCCCATCGGCGGCTTCCAGTTCGCACAGGAGAATGTGCGCCCCGGCGTCCTCGGCATCGGTCTGCATCGCCTCGAGTAGCGCCGCCCGCGCGCCCTCGCGGTCGCCCTGCTCGAAGGCATGCCGCGCCCAGGCCGTCAGGATGCGGACATGGCCCGGCAATGCCGCCCTGGCGGCATCGGCGATGCCACCCGCCTCACTCCGGTCGGCGACCTGCATCAGCCGCAGATGCGCCGCCGCATCCGTCGGGTCGGCGGCGACGGCCGCCCGGGCGAGGTGCAGGGCCCGCGCCGCATCGCCCGTCCGGCCGATGACGGCGGAGGCCCGGCGAAGAAGGCCGGCATTGGTCGGAGCGATCGCCAGGGCCGCGTCGATTTCCGCGCGCGCGCCCGAGTTGTCGCCGGCCCATTGCAGGATCCCCGCCGCCTCGACGCGCTTGAGCACGTCGTCGCCCGCGAGATCGACCACGCGCCGGGCGAAGAGGCAGCCCATGGTGTGCCGTCCCAGTTCGACCGCGAGCCACCCCAGCGCGACCGCAGCGAAGACGGACAGGTCCCGCCGTTCGAAAGCGGCCTCGATCAAGGCGGCCGCGCCGGATTTGTCCTGGATCGCCGCGCGGTGCGAGGCGAGGAGGATAAGGATCTTCTCGTTGCCGGCGTCCCGCGCATGCGCCCTTTCGAGAGCCCCGGCCGCCAGATCGGGCCGAGCGGCGAATCTGGCTTCGCGAACCAGCATGGAAATGGCCTGCGGCTGATCGCCCGCCAGCGCCGCGGCGCGCTCCAGGGTCGCAATGCCGCCCGCCGCGTCGCCCTGCATGCGCTGCAGCGCGGCCCATCGCACGAAGAGGACGGCATCCCCGCCGCCTTCCGCCGCGCGGCGCGCGAGCTCGACGGCGCGCTCCGAGAGGCCCAGGCGCGCCGCCAGCTGGGATGCGTCGCTCAGCACGCCGGCCGAGAGCGGATCCTGGCTGAGCGCCAGCTGCAGCGTGGCGACGGCCCTGGAGGCCTCGCCCTGGGCGGCTTCCAGCGTCGCCAGATCGAGATAGGCGCGTGCGGGGTCGGCGGCCCCGTCCACCGCCTGGCGAAGGACGGCGGCGGCCAGCTCCGGCGCGCCGCCATCCGTGGCGGCGGCGGCCAGCCGCCCGCTTTGCGAGGGCGAAAGGCCACCAGCCGCCAGGAAGTCTGCGGCGATCGCGCTCAGCGCGGGGATGTCCTTGGCCATGCCATGCAGCTCGGCCAGGAAGATCCGGTGCTCCGGCTCGCCAGGCTCGGCCGCCGCGGCGGCTTCTGCCCGCGACCGCGCCTGGCCGAAATCGCCCCGCCGCGCGAGCAGCAGGCACAGCCGGCGCGGGAAAACGTCGCTTTCGGGAATGTCGCGGCAGGCGGCTTCCAGCGCCGCCTCCACGGCGGCCATGTCGCCCCGGGCCTCCAGGTAGCGGAGCCGGCGAACATGGTTCGCGACGGCCCCCGGCTCCAGGGCCACGGCGCGCTCCATGTCCCGCAGGGCCAGGTCATACTCGCCCGCCACGAAGGCCAGCTCCGCGCGACAGCGCAGAAGCGTCGGGTGGTCGGGCGTCGCGGCGAGCGCGGCCTCGACCGCGGCCCGCGCCTGGACCCTGTCGCCCGCGCTCTGGTGCATGCGGATGATCCGCATATGCCCCGCCACGTCGCCGGGCGCGAGGACGACCAGCGCCTCAGCGATCTGCGTGGCCCGTGCAAGGTCGCCCTGCCGCAATGCCAGGTTCGACAGCATCCGGAGCAACTGAGGGTCGCGCGGGATTCGCGCGACCGCGGCTTCGAGCACGGCTCGCGCGCCGGCATCGTCCTCTCGCGCCAGAAGCAGCGCGGCGAGCTGGAGATGGTTGCTCCTTTCGCCCGGAGCCAGGCGGATCGCCCGCTCGACCAGTTCGAGGGCGAGCGGAAGCTCATCCAGGCCGACGGCGAGATCGCCCATCGAGCGGAGCAGCTTCGACCGGACCGGCCGCGTCCCCACGGCCCGTTCGAGCGCCGCCTTCGCGCCCGCCGGCTGTCCCGCCTCGCGCAGGATGCCGCAGGCGAGAAGCGGATTCAGCGTGTCCGCCGGATCCTGGGCTTCGGCGCGGCCGAGCAGCGACAGGGCGGCCGGACCGTCGCCCAGGCGATGGTACAGGACGGCGAAGCGGCGGAGGAGGCCGGGCTTCAGGGCCGGTGCGGCGCCCCCGCCATCGAGCCCCTGAGCGAGCGCGTGACGGGCGGCTGCGTGGTCGCCCGCTTCCAAGGCGAGGCCGGCCACGTGCAGATGCATCGCAGGCTGAGCGGGCGCGGCGGCGAGGGCCTCCCCGGCCCGTTCGCGCGCCTCGGCCAGGTCGCCTCGCGCGCGGGCGAGGTCTGACAGCCGAAGCAGGAAGCCGGGATGGCCGCCATGACGCTCGCGCACGGCCTCGATCTCGGCGAGGGCCTCGTCCATCTTGCCCTGCCGCTCCAGCAGGCGCGAGAAGCGAAGCACCGGCGCCAGCTCGGCCGGATCGATCCCGCAGGCGCGCTCGGCGAGACGGCGCGCGCCCTCAGGATCGCCGTGCCGGCCCGCCAGCTCGGCGAGCTCCTGCAGGAGGGGCACGCAATCCGGCTCCTCCTCCAGCCCGTCCTCCAGCATATCGGCCGCCGACTGCTGGTCGCCCTGGCGTTCGAGCAGCGAGGCCAGCAGGATTCGCGGGCCGCTGAGCCAGGGCTTCTGGCGAAGGGCATCCTCCGCCGCGGCCTGGGCGGCGGCGATATCGCCCTCGCTCAGCGCCAGTTCCACGAAGGCGCGGAGGATCTGGATCTCGCCGGGATTCTTTTCCATCGCGCGCACGGCCGCGGCACGCGCGCCGACCGTGTCGTCGGCCTGCTGCATCATCTCGATGATGCGGCGCCAGGCGCGGATATCGCCCGGATTGACCGCGACGGCCTCCTCGATCACGGAGCGGGCCGCGCTGCGATTGCTGCTGCGGAGCGCGACGTCGCTCAGCAGCCGCAGCAGCCGCGAATCCTTCGGCGCGAAATCGAGCGCGCGCAGGATCACGACCTCCGCCTCGGCGATCGCGCCCTCGGAGAGCAGCCGTGCGGCCAGCTTCGCCGAACCCGCCGCATTGTTGGGAGCGATCTCCGTCGCCGGCGGAACCTTCGATGTCGACATCACGCGGCCCGTCCGGTCAGAGCCGCCGGCGCCTCGGCGGCGATCAGCGCCTCGATGCGCAGGCGCATCTCCGGCAGCGAGTCCACGAGATCGTCGGCCAGCAGGGACAAGGCTTCGGGCGACATGGCGCGCTCGACCTCGGCCTCGCCCCAGCCTTGCGTCTTCTTGGTGAGGCCATGCACGACGCCACGCGCCACGCGCCGCACCATCGCCCATTCCGCCGCGCGCCGCGCCAGCCGCTCGACCGTCTTCGGCTCGGCCTTCTCGGCGAATTCACCGGCCAGGCGCTCGGCCCCGGACTGAAGGGCGCGGTACAGGCCGTTCACGTAGAGCTTGTTGTTCGACAGGTAGAAGCGGGCGGCGCGATCGCGCAGGGACCGCCCCTCGATCTCCGCTTCGTCGGTGACGATGATGATCTCGGGCGCATCCGCGAGACTGCGGCGCGGCGCCTCCGCGGGGTCGGCGGGACTGGCCTCCGGCTTGGGCGGCGACGGTGGCGGCCGGACGGCGGAGGGGTCGCGCTCGCGGCGCGGCCTCTCGCTCTCCCGCGTCAGGTTCACCACGCGATCGGGGCGCTCATGGCGAGGCAGGAGGTTCGGACGCGTGGTCCGCGGCACGCCCAGATCCGAGATGAGATCCATCAGCTCTTCCGCGAGGCCGCGCTGGTAGTCCACCTCCGGCGGGGCGAAGGTCTGGATCAGCCTGGCCAGCCAGACGGGCATGCGCGCCGACACGATGGCGCCGAAATCCTTGAGCGCGATCAGACGCTGCGATCCGCCGTGATAGCGCAGGACCTCCCGATAGCCGTCCGCGCGGACGGGATAGTCGGCGGGGATCTCGATCACGACGCTGCAATGCTGCGCGGCGAAGGAAATGCCGAGCTCGGGCGCGAGGAGAAGCCAGTCCGCATCGGTCACCGCGGCATAGATCTCGCCGCGATGGACCACCGCCCCTGCGCCGGGGCCGGGGAAGACCGAGGGGTCGGCCTGAAGGCTCGGCGGCAGGAAGCCGTAATGGATGACGATGCCGCTGCGGGTCTCCACCGCTTCCGTCCGGAAGCCGGGCATGCCCGCCCAGTCCGGCCGGAACAGGCTGGGGCGGCCCGATTCCGTGAGATCGCCGGCGATCGTGACCTGGACCTTGGGGTGCAGGGTGTGGAAGCGCTCGCGCAGCTTCTGCTCCAGCCATCCGGGGGACGAGGCCGGGCTGCCCTGATAGGGGTCGGAGACCGTGTCCTGCCCGGCCTCGTTTCCGAGCAGGACAACCTCCGTCCAATCCGCCTGGAGGAGGGCGCCCTCCGCGTATTCGGCGGTGACGTCGAAGAGATCCTGCGACTCGCCGTCGGCGCCGGCGCGCTGGAGACGGCCGTAGATGCCGTCGCGCTGGCAGAGAACGACCTCGGTCACGCGGCCCTCATGGCAGGAGCGGTACCGCATCCCGTGCCGGTTCGAAGGCAAAGCGGCGACCTTCGCGCCCATCCCGAAATTCTGGTCGAGGCCGTTCATCTTGCGGATGGAGGAGGCGATGTCGCACATCCGGTGCAGGTCACGGGGAGAAAGGCCGGGACCGGTGTTCCAGAATCGGAGCTTGCGGATGCCTTCCACCAGCACGCTGTCCAGCCGCACCTGACCGCCCGCGGCGGCGGCGGCCTCGCAGGCGTTCATGAAGAGCTCGCGGACCATCATGCTCTTGGGGCAGCGCTCTATGAGGCTGTTCACCAGGAAGCGTTCGTCGCCGATGCTGAGCGCCGTTACGGCTTCGATGGTGTCCATGCAGGCAATCCTTCTGTCCTGGCCGAGGCCAACATCCCGTTACGGGGGAAACAACGGTTCATCTCAGCATTCAAACGAATTAATTCGTCGATTTTTAAGATTTTGTTACAAATATAAATAATGATCTTTATTGGCGCCGACCACATATCGGCAGTCGGCAACAGAACGCTTCGGTTCCGCATTCCGTTCGTGGCTTCAATTTGTGTGGACGCCCCGGCATCTTATATCACACTCCACTGCGGCGAACAGAACCCGCTGATCCAGTCTCCAGGCACTCCCTCCGGGCAGCACCTGATCCCCCCATCTGCCGCGCGGCAGCGAAATCATGCCACATTCGCACTGCAGCATAATGGCGCACTTACTGGAGTTGTCGAACGATGTCGCGATACCTTGTCGCAGGAGGCGCCGGCTATGTCGGCAGCCATGTGGTCCTGGCCCTGCTCGATGCCGGTCATCAGCCCGTCGTCCTAGACAATCTCTCGACCGGCCACCGGGACGCGGTGCCCGCCGGCGTGACCTTCATCGAGGCCTGCCTCTCGGATCGCGAGCGTCTCGCCGAGGTCTTCCGCGCCTGGAAATTCGACGCGGTCTTCCATCTGGCGGCGCTCTCGCTGGTGGGCGAGAGCATGAAGGACCCGCTGCGCTATTGCCGCGACAACCTGTCCAACGGCGTGAACCTGGCCGAGGCCGCCGTGCGCGCGGGATGCCTGCGCTTCGTCTTCTCCTCGACGGCGGCGCTCTTCGGCGTGCCCAAGGTCACGCCCATCGCCGAGGATGCGCCGACCACGCCGGTGAATCCCTACGGCCAGTCGAAGCTGATGATGGAGCAGGCCCTGGGCTGGGCCGAGGCCGCCCATGGCCTGCACTCGGCCTCGCTGCGCTATTTCAACGCGGCCGGCGCCGATCCGCTCGGCCGCGCCGGCGAGGATCACGACCCGGAGACCCATCTCATCCCGCGCGCCATCCTCGCGACGCTGGGCCTCGCGCCGCCGCTGCATGTCTTCGGCACGGATTACGACACGCCCGACGGCACGGCGATTCGCGACTACGTCCATGTGGCCGATCTCGCGGCCGCGCATATCGCCGTGCTGCCGCGACTCGAGCATGGCTCGGTGCGCTACAACATCGGCAATGGCTCGGGCCATTCGGTGCTTGAGGTGATGGCGGCCATCGAGCGCGTCTCCGGCCGCAAGGTGCCCTACGAGAACGGCCCGCGCCGCGCGGGCGATCCGCCGTCGCTGGTGGCCTCCTCGGCCCTCCTGCGGGCCGAGACGGGCTGGACCTCGCGTCAGGCCAGGCTCGACGACATCGTGCGCACCGCCTGGAACTGGCATGTGGCCCACCCGCAGGGCTATGCGCAGCGCGAGGCGGCCCTCACCGCCTGAGCACAGTCGGGGGCCTCTGGAAGGCCCCTGACGCGGCCTCGGCGCGCCGGCGGTCCTTGGACCGCTCGCCGGGCTTACCATCTCTGGCCCGGCGCGATTAAAACGCGGGCGAGCGCCATGGCCGGTCGGGCCGTGGTGGGGGCATCGGATCGGCAAAGAAGTGCAGCGAGTTCAGAGAATTGGGAATGGTGCGGTCGAGAAGATTCGAACTTCCAAGGGGTTTCCCCCACCAGCACCTCAAGCTGGCGTGTCTACCATTCCACCACGACCGCAGACGGGGGCCATGTAGCGCATGATTTTCGACGGCACAACTCACCCCCCCGCAGAAATGATGGAAGCCCCGATTCAATGGGCGGCGTCGGACGGGCTGACCCCTTATCCCGATGCCCTGGCGGCCATGGAAGCGCGCGTGGCCGGCATTCGCGCCGGCACCGCGCAGGAGGCCGTCTGGCTCGTCGAGCACCCGCCCACCTACACCGCCGGCACCAGCGCCAAGCCGGAAGAGCTGATAGAGCAACGCTTTCCGCACTATGCCGCCGGGCGCGGCGGGCAATGGACCTATCATGGGCCCGGCCAGCGCACGGCCTATGTGATGCTCGATCTGCACAAGGCGCACGGTCCCGTCCCCGCGCGCGATGTCCGTGCCTATGTGCACGGCCTCGAGGAGTGGATGATCCGCGCGCTGGATCGCTTCAACGTTCGCGGCGAGCGGCGCGAGGGCCGAGTCGGCATCTGGGTGGTGAAGCCGGGCGGCGCCGAATTCAAGATCGGCGCCATCGGCGTGCGCGTGACGCGCTGGGTGAGCTGGCACGGGATCGCGCTCAACGTGGAGCCGGACCTGTCGCATTTCGGCGGCATCGTGCCCTGCGGCATCGCGGAGCATGGCGTCACCAGCCTGCACGACCTCGGCATCCTCGCCACGATGGACGAGGCCGATGCGGCGCTGATGTCGGCCTGGGGAGAGGTCTTCGGGGAGCCATCCCTGGCCGGAGATCGCGGCGGAGCCGACCATCCCATTTAGGCGATTGACCCGCTTCCCTGAATCCAGGCCGAATCACACTTCGGCCGTCATTCAGGAGCGACACCCCTTGCCTGACTCACACCGCCTGACGCGCGGCATCGTCTCCGAGGATGCGCTCCGGGGCGAGCGCGCGATCCTCACCGGCTGCCTCCTGGATGCCTTCATCTGGACGGTGACGCTGGTCACGGCGATCTGGGGCAACTCGCTGACCCTGCTCGGCGAATGCGTCCGCGGCGGGCTGCTCATCGTGCTGGAGACGGTGCTGCTGGTCCTGCTGCGGCGCATCAACCGCGGCACGATCGCGGATTACGACTACGGCACCCGCAAGCTGGAGCAGTTTGCGAATCTCGTCGTCGGCATCGCGATGCTTCTGGGCGCGCTCTGGCTGCTCTCGGGCGTCGCGCAGCGATTCGGAGTGGTGCAGGAGCAGTCCGCGACCGGCATGGCCTTCGGTGCCCTGGCCGGGCTGGCGAACCTGGCCATCAACGTCTGGGTCTTCTTCCTGCTCTGGCGATCGAGCCGGGGCGGGACCTCGATCATCGTGAACGGACAGCTGTTGTCGCGCATGTCCAAGGTGATCTCCTCCGCGCTGGTCGCGGTGGCGGTGCTGGTGAACGCCTTCCTGGGCCCCGTCGGGATCGGCGGCTGGGCGGATATCGTGGGCACGCTGGTCGTGGTCGCGGTCATGCTGACCTTCGGCGCCCGGATGATCCAGGCCTCCCTGCCCCACCTCATCGACCGCGCGCTGAACGACCGGCAGCAGGCCACGATCAACCGCGCGCTGGTCGAAAGCTTCGACGCCTATGACGAGCTGCTGGAGGTGCGGACGCGCACCCAGGGCAGCGACGCCTGGATCGAGATCGAGCTCGGCTTCGCGCCGGGCCGGTCCATGGGCGAGGTCCACGAGCGGGCCGAGGAAATGGCGGCGAAGATCCGCGACGTGATTCCCGGTGCGCGCATCCTCGTCATTCCCCGGGCCGTCGGGGCCTGAAACGCAAAGCGGCGGCCCCTCGCAGGGCCGCCGCTCATTGCCTCACCGAAAGGCGAGGATTACCGGCCGCGCGCCATGAAGCTGCGGCCCGAGGAATTGCCCGGCTGCGGCGCGCGCTTGCGCCCGGCATCGCCCGCGGGCTTCACGAAGGAGCGCTGCTCCTGCGCGGGCCGGCTCGGACGCTCCTGGCGGTCGCCATGGTCGGAGCGCGCGCCGGCGTGGCCGCCATGCTCGCGCTTCGGGCCACGGTGCTGCTGCTGGGGCGCGCCGCCCCGGCCGCGCTGCGGGCGCGTCGGCGTGGCGCGGTCGTTCAGCGGGACGGTCGGATTCGCGCGGCGGTCCTCGGTGTCGATCTTCTGGCGCGTGGTCCGCTCGATGGCGCGCAGCAGCCCCACCTCGTCCGGCGCGACGAGCGCGATGGCCTGGCCCGAGGCGCCCGCGCGGGCCGTGCGGCCGATGCGGTGCACATAGGTCTCGGGCACTTCCGGCAGCTCGTGCTGGATGACATGCGTCACCTCCGGCACGTCGATGCCGCGCGCGGCGATGTCGGTCGCCACCAGGATCGGCGCCTTGCCCGACTTGAACTCGGCCAAGGCGCGCTCGCGCTGGGACTGGCCCTTGTTGCCGTGGATGGCATTGGCGCGCAGGCCGTCCTCCTCCAGGCTCTTCACGATCTTGTCGGCGCCATGCTTGGTGCGCGCGAAGATCAGCGTGCGGCCCACGCCCTCGCCGCGCAGAATGCCGGCCAGGACGCCGCGCTTGGCGGCGCCGTCGAGGATGATCACCTTCTGGTTCACCCGCTCGGCCGTGGTGGCGACGGGCGTGACCTCGACGCGGACGGGATCGGTCAGCATCACCTCGGCGAGCTTGGCGATCGCCGGCGGCATGGTGGCGCTGAAGAACATCGTCCGGCGCACCTTCGGCACCTGGGCGACGATCTTGTTGATGACCGGGAAGAAGCCCTGGTCGAGCATCTGGTCGGCCTCGTCGAGGACGAGCACCTCGGTCATGTCGAGGCGCGCGTGGCGCGTCTGCATGTGGTCGACCAGGCGGCCCGGCGTGGCGACGAGCACGTCGACGCCGCGCGCCAGCGCCCGCTGCTGCGGCACATGGCCGACGCCGCCGAACACGGTGGCGACCGAGAAGCCCATGTGACGGCCGTAGCTCTTGAAGCTCTCGGCGATCTGCGAGGCGAGCTCGCGCGTGGGCGAAATCACCAGCACGCGGCAGCCGCCACGCGGCGGACGCCCGCCGCCCTCGGCGAGGAAGTGCAGGATCGGCAGGGCGAAGGCGGCGGTCTTGCCGGTGCCCGTCTGCGCGATGCCCAGAATGTCGCGGCCCAGCATGGCCGGGGGAATGGCCTGCGCCTGAATCGGCGTGGGCGTGGTGTGTCCAGCCTGCTCCAGCGCCGTGAGGAGGAGCGGGTTGAGGTTCAGTTCAGCAAAAGTGGTCATGACAAATCCAGCTGCACGGCGCGCGTCTTCGCGGCCGTGGAAGGTAGGGGTGGACACCCCGCGTGGCTGGGTTGTTCCGGGAGAGCGCATCGAAAGGTCCGGCAGTTCGGCTGCCTGAAGCGCCCCGGCCCGCATCTGCGAAGATGGGGTGGAGCTCGGCGCCGCTCACGCGGCCGGACCCTGGCGAGCATGCGTGCCCGCTTGGATGGCCCTCATATGCTGCATCGCAAAAGAAAATGCAAGGACGGAATGGACCGTCAGCGGTACAGCGTCTCCACCAGATACTCGTAGTTGTCCGCGTTCATGGCCGCCGCCGCCGGGTCGTCCTTGGCGAGCACGAGCACCTGGTGGGGCTGGTAGGTCGCGTCCCGCGTGCCGATGGCGAGGTGGCTCATCTCATGCACCATGATGCCGAAGCGGCTGTCCTGGCCACGCGGGCCGGCCCGGAAAAAGGCCGCGCAGACGCCGAGCGCGCCGGTCGCCGGGCGGGTAAAGGCGAAGGAGGTGGGCCGGCAGGAGGTCGGGTGGTTGCAGGTGGTATCGGCCGGCCGCCCCTCCACCACCCGCGCCTCGATGCGCTGGAGATTGACGCGGATGAGCTTGCCCGGCGTCGTGCCGAACCAGCGCCGGAGCTCGGGATGGCTGGCATCCTCGGCGAGACGCTCCAGGGTGAAGCGCAGCGCCGCGCGGGCCTCCATGAAGGCCGCGTCGATCTCGGCCAGCTGCTCGACGCTGCAGACGCCGGTGGCGACGGGCGGAAAGCCGCCCGGCTTGGCGGTCTTCACGGGCTGGGCGCAGGCGGGGCTGGCCATCAGCAGAAGCCCGGCGAGAACGGCGCGGAAAGGGATCATGGACGGGCTTTCCCTGAATGGGTCCCCTGCCAGCCTTGGCGGGGCGCATGGCTGAATTGCGGTCGGCTTCGCGCCATTCTGCCACGGTCCCTGCCCTGACATGCAACTCTGTCTGTAGGCGGGGCGGCGCGAATCCGGCATGACAAGGTGTCGTCGGATGGATGCCGTGTTCCCATGTTGAGGCAGTTCCTCGCCTTCTACCGGCCGCACAAGCGGCTACTCCTGCTCGATTTCGGCTGCGCGGCGCTCTCGGGCATGCTGGAGCTCGGCTTTCCCATGGCCGTGCGCGCCTTCATCGACGAATTGCTGCCGCGCCAGGACCTGCAGCTCATCGGCCTCGCCGTGCTGGGGTTGCTGGCGGTCTATCTCGCCAATGCCGCGCTGATGGCGATCGTGACCTATTGGGGCCATGTCCTGGGCATCGCCATCGAGACGGAGCTGCGCCGCAACGCCTTCGACCACCTGCTGAAGCTCTCCTTCCGCTTCTACGACAACCAGAAGACCGGCCATCTCGTGGGCCGCGTCACGAAGAATCTGGAGGACATCGGCGAGGTCGCGCATCACGGTCCGGAGGACCTGCTGATCGCGGTGCTGACCTTCCTCGGCGCCTTCACGCTGATGATGCTGGTGAGCCCGACGCTGGCGATGATGACGGCGCTGATCGTGCCCGTCATGGCCTGGATCGTGGGGCGCTACGGCGGGCGCATGACGCAGAACTGGCAGGCGCAGTTCGGCCGCGTCGGCGCCTTCAACGCGCGTATCGAGGAGGCCGTGGGCGGTATCCGCGTGGTGAAGGCCTTCGCGAACGAGGCCCATGAGCGCGCCCTCTTCGCCGCCGACAACGACCGCTACCAGACCACCAAGCTGGAGGCCTACCGCATCATGGCGGTGAGCCAGACGCTGAGCTATCTCGGCATGCGGCTGGTGCAGGTGGTGGTGATGCTGGCCGGCGCGCTGCTCATCGTCAGGGGCCAGCTCTCCATCGGCGATTTCGTGGCCTTCCTGCTGCTGGTGAACGTCTTCTACCGCCCGCTCGACAAGATCAGCTCGGTCATCGAGACCTATCCGCGCGGCGTCGCGGGCTTCCGCTCCTACCTGAACCTGATGGCGACCGAGCCCGACATCACCGACCGCCCGAAGGCCCGGGCTGTGACCTCCCTGCGCGGCGAGGTGCGCTTCGAGGGCGTGCGCTTCGGCTATACGCCCGACCGCCCGATCCTGCGCGCGCTCGACCTGCATGTACCGGCGGGGCGGACCGTCGCGCTCGTGGGCCCCTCCGGCGCGGGCAAGACGACCATCTGCTCGCTGCTGCCGCGCTTCTACGAGGTGGAGGCGGGGCGCATCACCATCGACGGCATCGACATCCGCGACATGACGCAGGCCTCGCTCCGCGCGCAGATCGGCATCGTGCAGCAGGATGTGTTCCTCTTCGCCGGCACCATCCGCGACAACATCGCCTATGGGCGCCTGGGCGCGAGCGAGGCGGATGTGCGCCAGGCGGCCCGCCGCGCGCGGCTGGACGAGCTGCTGGCCGAATTGCCCGAGGGCCTCGACACGCCGATCGGCGAGCGCGGGGTGAAGCTCTCCGGCGGGCAGAAGCAGCGCCTGGCCATCGCGCGCATCTTCCTCAAGAACCCGCCCATCCTGATCCTGGACGAGGCGACCTCCGCGCTCGACACCGTGACCGAGGGCATGATCCAGCAATCGCTGGCCGAGCTCGCCGAGGGGCGCACCACGCTGATCATCGCGCACCGCCTGGCGACGATCCGCAATGCGGACCGCATCCTGGTGGTGACGGAGAACGGCATCGCGCAGGAAGGCACGCATCGCGAGCTGATCGAGGCCGAGGGCCTCTATCGCGAGCTGCATGCGGCCCAGTTCGCCGACCTTCAGGCCTGAGGCGCGCCTGGTTAGAGGGTCGGCTTTCGCAGGAAGCCCGGCTCGTCCGGCGCCTCGGCGAAGCTCTCGTCGATATTCGTCACCTGCGCCCCGGACGGCCCGCCCCGGCAGGCATTGAGCACGGATTGCACGGCATCCTGCTCGCCGGCCAGCAGCGCCTCGACCGTGCCGTCGGCGCGGTTGCGGACCCAGCCGGAGAGGCCGTTGCGCCGTGCCTCGCGCACCAGCCAGTCGCGATAGCCCACGCCCTGCACGCGCCCCGCGATGCGGACGAGGCTGGCGGTCATGCCAGCGCCGCCAGCCGCGCGGCCAGGGCAAGATCGGCGGCGATCTTCTCGCGCTGATTCTCCGTCGCCCAGTCGAGGCCCCAGCGCTCCTCCTGGAAGAGCTCGTCGGTCAAGGCGATGCGATGCGCCTCCTGCGGGTCCAGCGCCCCGCGCACCACCGCCAGGCCCAACACCAGGCTGCCCAGCGCCGGCACCAGCACACCCAGCGCGGAGAGCCGCTCGGGCGAGAGCTGTGCGACCGCGCGATGCAGCGCGTCCCGCGCCTCGGCGTCCTGGGTGATGGGCATGATGCCGGTCGTGCTGCGGATCGGCGCGCCCAGCTCGCGCGCCGCCCATTCGACCCAGGGATCCCAGGCCGCGCGCTGCCGGATCGCGAGATCGGCATCCTCGGCGCGATAGGACAGCAGGTCCGTCTCGGCGTATTTGGCGATGGCCTCGATGGTGGCCTCGGGCGCGGGGGCGATGCGCTCGGCGGCGGTGCCGGCGAGGCGCGTGAGCGGCACGTCCTCCCAGGACATCTCGCCGTCTTTCGCACCGCCGGCGGCCTGCCATTCGGTGGCGATGGCCTCGCCCAGCTCGCGCGTTGCGACGCGGAGCACGGCGCCGCCCGGCAGCCGCATCGGCTTTCCGTCCAGATGGACGGCAAAACCCTTGTCGTCGGCCACGCAGGCCGCGTGATCCCAAAACCGCTTCATAAGCCTAGCCTAACGCCCCAGAATGCCGCGCAAAAGATTGTTGAGATTGGGCTGCTGCCCGCGCTGTTCCGCTGCCGGCGCGGAAGGCTGCGGGGCTGCCGTCGCCGGAACCGGTCCCGCCCGGCCGCCGCGCGCGATGCGCAGCGCACCGCCGCAATCGGGCAGCGACGGCGCGCCGCTCTGCTGCGGCAGGAAGCCGCCGATGCCTGGGATCGCGCGCTCCAGCCGGTCGCCGAGCTCGCCCGAGAGCGCGCCCTGCGCCACGCCCGCCATCTCCAGCCGCGGCGCGGCCAGCGTGCCGGTCAGCGGCACGGGCGCGCGCAGCCGCACGCCGCCGACGCGCAGATCGGTGTTGAAGCGCATGGACAGCGTCTCGTCGCGCAGGTTCACGCTGCCCTCCCCGCCGATCCGGCCGGGCGAGCCCTCCAGGTAAAGCGGGCGCATGGTGGCGATGCCGCGATCGGCCTCGGCCCGCAAAGCGAGGCAGGAGAGCGCGATGTCGCCGCCCACGCCGGGAATCTGCGCCAGGGTCTGCGCCGGGCGGCCGGTGAGCCGGCCCTCGGTGACGGCCAGGCCGAAATGGCCCGTCGCCGTCGCAGCCAGGGCGCGCGTGGTCGCCCCCTGCCCGCGCAGGTCCATCTCCAGGTCGGTGCGCCCGGCAAGCGGGCTCGCGGTCCCGAAGGCGGCCAGCAGGGCCACGGGATCGAGCCCCTGCCCGCCGCCCGCGATCTGCAGGCTGGGCGGATCGGCCGTCGCATCGGCCGCGATGCGCAGGTTCAGCGTGCCGCCGGGCAAGGTCATCACCAGGGGATCGGCACGCAGCACACCGGCCTGGTTGACCAGGTGCGCGCTGACCTGCCGCGCCACCAGCGGCCCGTCGCGCAGCTCGATCTGGTTGACATTGAGGTCGAGGTCGAAGAGCCGCAGCGCCGAGAGGTCGATCGCGATGTCGGGGATGAGCCGCCCGGAGGACGGCCGCGCCGGGGCGGGCGCCTGCGCGGCCGGCGGCGCAGCGGGAGAAGCCGGTGCGACCGGGGCGGCGGAGGCCGTGCGGAAGGCCGCGAGGTCGAGCGAGGCCGCGGTCAGCCCGCCCTTCAGCGAGAGGCGCGGCGCCCAGCCGAGTTGGAACGCCCCGGCCAGCGTCCCGGCCGAGGAGGAGAAGGTGAGCCCCCCGATCCGGACGCCATCGGCGAAGCTCTGGCCCACCGAGGCCAGCTGCGCGCGCAGCGCCACGTCGCGCAAGGCCGGCAGGGGCCGTTCGGCCAGGGGCGCGAGGGCCGCGAGGTCGGGCACGTGGGCTTCGGCCACCAGCTCGCCGGGCCAGGAACCGTAGATGGAGAGGGTGGCGCCGGCCGCGCCGAGGCGCAGCGTCACCGGGCCGGGCGTGCCGGCCTGCAGCGCCATCGGCAGGAATTCGGCATGCAGCGTGACGGGCTGGCCGCGATAGCTGCCATGGGCGTCGATCTGCGGCGCACCCTGCAGCGACGCCTGGGCGAAGGTCGCGCCCGTGAGGGTGATGCCGGCGAATTCGCCGCCGCCGATCCGCCCCTCGATACCCCCCACCTGCAGCGCGCCGCCGATCAGCGCCGCCCGGGTCTGAAGGTGGATGCCGGTCAGCACCGGCAAAGCGCGCCCGGCGAGGGCGCTGAGCGCATCCAGCCGCGGAATCTCGGCGGAGAGGGCCGCCTCCCAATCGCTGCTGGTCTTGCGCCCCTCGGCCGTGAGCCGCGCGCCCGGCATCACGGCCGAGAGCCGGAAGGGCCAGGGATTCGTGCCGCCGAACTGCATGGCCGGACCCACGCGGCCTTCCATCAGGGCCTCCGTCCCACGCGCGACGACCGTGGCGGTGAGGTCGAGCGGCCCATCCACGCCGGTGCCCACGAGGCGGGCCTGCGGGATGCGGATCTCCTCGCCCTCGTAGGTGACGATCCAGTCCTTCAGCGTGGCCGAGCGGATATCCAGCACCATCGGGCGCGAGGGTGCGGCGGCCGGCGCGGGGGTGGCGGGGGCCGGCGCGGGGCCGCGGTCCATCACCCAGTTCTGTTTCTCCAACAGCAGCCTTCCGCCCTCGAGCGTGAGGCTCGCGATCTCGACCCGCCCGCCGATCAGCGCGATCAGTCCGAGGCGCAGCTCGGCATGAGCCACGCGCAGCATCTCGGGCGCGCTGCCACCGGGGATATTGGCCAGCGACAGCCCGTCGACCGAGACGGTCGGCGTGAGGGCCGGCGAAAGGCGCAGCGGGCCTTCGATGCGGAATTCGCGGCCCGTGGCGCGCTGCACGGCCTCGGCCAGGCGCGGCCGGAAGCTGTCCGCGTCGAAGAACGCCAGGAACCCGCCGATCGCCAGGACGGGGATCGCGACGATCACGGCCGCAACAATCAGCAGGATCTTCTTCATTTCTGGCGCTTTGGCTTGAAGGGTTCGGGATTGTCGAAGCCGAAGAATTTCATCGTCGCCTCGAAATGCGGCGGCGGCGCGGCGCTGACTTCCAGCCAGCCGCCCTCCGGGTGCGGCAGGCGCAGCGTGCGCGCATGCAGGTGGAGGCTGCCGGAGAGGCCTTCCAGATGCGCGGCCTCGCCGCCATACTTCCCGTCACCGAGAATGGGCGTCTTCAGCCCATCGGCGCAGTGGACGCGCAGCTGATGGGTGCGGCCGGTCTGCGGCTTCATCTCCAGGAAGGCCGCGCGGCGCTTGGCGGCGTCGAGGGTCGTGTAGTCGGTGACCGAGCGCAGGCCCGTCTCGCCCGGCGCGGCCGGGACGGTGCGCTCGCCGCGCGGGCCGTTCTCGCGCGCCAGCGGCATGGAGATGCGGCCGGCGGCATGCTCGGGCTCGCCGACGACGATGGCCCAATAGGTCTTTTCCATGTCGCGGCCGCGGAAGGCCTTGGCGAGATGGGCGGCGGCGGAGCGGGTGCGGGCGACGACCAGCACGCCCGAGGTGTCGCGGTCCAGCCGGTGCACGAGGCGCGGCTTCTCGTCCTGGTAATCGGCGAGGCCCTCCAGCATGCCGTCGACATGCTTGGTGATGCCGGGGCCGCCCTGCACGGCGAGGCCGGGGGGCTTGTCGATCACGATGACGCTGTCGTCGCGATAGAGCACGGTGGCCTGGATCTCGGCCACGACGGCGTCGGGCAGCCAGCGCGGAACGGCCTTGGGCGCCTGTTCCGTGGGCATGGGCGGAAGGCGCAGCTGGACGCCGGCCGAAAGCCGCGTCTTGGCCTCGGCGCGCTTGCCGTCGACACGGATCTGGCCCGAGCGGAGCATCTTCTGAAGCGCGCCCTGGGTCAGGGCGGGGTAGCGGCGGCGGATAAAGCGGTCGAGACGGGTCTCGGCCTCGGCGGGTTCGACGGTGAGGAGAAGGACGGACATGGCCCGCCTTCTACCCCAACATCTCCCCGCGCGCGATCAGTCCCTCTTGAAGCTCCACTTATAGCCCTTCCCCGCCTTGGTCAGCCGGCCAGCGGTGGGGGTGGGGAAGTGGATCGGCAGCAGCAGGGTGTCGGTGCCCGCGACCTCTTCGAAGACCGTCTTGCGGCTCTCGCCGGCCTGCTGGGGGTCCCAGCAGAAGATCGTGGACAAGGTCGGATCGATGCACTGGAGCTGGTGGTGCATCATGTCGCCGGCCACGATCGCGCGCTTGCCGCCGCTCTTGATGTCCACGCAGACATGCCCCGGCGAATGCCCCGGCGTCAGGATCAGGCCGATCGTGTCGTCGAGGGTGAAGCTCTCATCGACCAGCATCGCCTGGCCGGCCTTCACGATGGGCTCGCAATTCATCTTCCAAACGCCGCCGGCGCCGCCGGGCTTGTCGATGCCTTCCTTCGCCAGCTTCTCCCAGGCGGCGTATTCGCCCTTGTGGAAGATGTACTTGGCGTTCGGGAAGGTCGGCACCCATTCGCCGTTCACGAGCTTCGTGTTCCAGCCGCAATGGTCGATGTGCAGATGGGTGCAGAAGACGTAGTCCACGTCCTCGACCGTCAGCCCCTCGGCGGCGAGGTTGTCGAGCCAGGGCTGCTTGGGGAAGTCCATCGGGGCCGGATAGCCCTTGTCCTCGCCCGTGCAGGTGTCGATCAGGATGACGTGCTTGGGCGTGCGCACCACGAAGGTCTGGTAGGTGATGACCATCTTGCCGGAGGACTTCTCGAAGACCTCGGGCTCCAGCTGGGCGATGTCGGCGGCCCGGGCGGCGGTGTCGTAGCCGAGGAAGAAATCCTCGGGGCGGCGCCAGGGGCCGTCGCGCTCGATGATGCTGGTGATGGCGACGTCGCCGATCTGCAGACGCTTCATGTGGTTTCCGCTCCCCTTATTCGGGAGCATCCTGGATCGGTCCGCCGCCATCGTCCAGCCGAGCATGGACGGCTTTCGCGAGGCTATCGAATTCGGCGACGGTCAGCTCCTCCGCCCGCCGCTCGCCCGCGATGCCGCATTGCGCCAGCAGCGCCTCGGCCGCGCCCAGCGACTTGAGCGAGCCGCGGAGCATCTTGCGCCGCTGGCCGAAGGCGGCGGCCGTCACGCGCTCCATCGCGCGGAACAGCGCGGGCTCCGGCTGCTCGGCATGGGGTGTCACGATCACCACGGCCGAATGCACCTTCGGCGGCGGCCGGAAGGCGCCGGGAGGCAGGCGGATGCCGATGGAGCAATGCGCCACCCACTGCGCCAGAACGGCGAGGCGGCCGTAATGCTCCGTGCGCGGCGGCGCCACGATCCGCAGCGCCACCTCCTCCTGGAACATGAGCGTCATCCGCTCCCAGGAACCGGCCTCGCGCAGCCAGCCGATGAGCAGCGGCGTGCCGACGTTATAAGGAAGGTTGGCCACGACCTGGCGCGGCGCGGGCAGCGTCGTGCCGTCGAACTTCATCGCATCCTGGCGAAGCACGGTGAGGCGCCCGGGATAGGCCTCGTCCAGCTCGGCCAGGGCGGCGAGCGCGCGCTGGTCGAGCTCGACGGCGGTCAGATGCGCGATCGGCGCGGCCAGCAAGGCGCGGGTGAGCCCGCCGGGGCCGGGGCCTACTTCGAGCACGTGCCGCCCCGCGAGATCGCCCGGCAGGCGGGCGATCCGCGCGCAGACGGTCTCGTCCAGGAGGAAGTGCTGGCCGAGCGCCTTTCGCGCGTCCAGCCCGAAGCGGCTGACGACGTCCTTGAGCGGGGTCAGCTCAGCCACGCGTCTCGATCACGGCGCGGCGACGCAGCTCGCGCTGAAGCTGGCGGGCGAGAACCTCCACGCGGTCACGCAGGATCTGCTGGCGGGCCGCATCGGCGGTGAACTCCTCCTGCTGGGCCTGTTCGCGCGAGCAGACCATCAGCAGCAGGATGCCGTCCGGCGAGATCACCGGCTGGCTGGCGCGGCCGATCGGCAGCGAGGCCAGCATCTGCCGCAGCGGCGGCGGGTTCAGCGCCTCGAGCCGGATCGGGCCGGGATCGGTCGGCCGGTCGCTGCTGCGCGGCTGTGCATCCACCTGCTCGCAACCGCGCAGCGTCTGCGACAGGCGCTGCGCCCGCTCCAGGGTCGCGCGGTGCTGATCGCTCGGCGCCTGCGGGTCGAGCCGGGTCGTGAAGGGCAGGAAGAGCTGGCGGATCGACAGCATGGTGGAGTTCTGGATCCGCCCGCCCTCGCGCTTGCCGCGCAGCGTGATGATCTGGAAGCCGCCCGCCACGCGAATGGCGTTGCTGATGGCGCCAGCGGGCATGCGCTCGGCGATCGCGGCCACCTCGGGATCGAGCTGGGCGGCGGTCACCCAGCCCAGATCGCCGCCCTGCACGGCGGTCTGCGCCTGGCTGAACTGCGTCGCCACGACCTGGAAGGGCGAGCCGCGCCGCAGCTGGCCCACCACCTCGTCCACGAAGCGGTTCACCTCAGCCTCGGTGCCGGGGTCATCGACCGGGATGAAGATCTCGCCGAGCAGGAATTCCGTCTGGCCCTGGCGCGCGCGGTGATTGGCGATGGCGCCCTGGATGTCCTGGTCGTTGATCTCGGCCAGCGGGCCGAGCGCCTGGCGCAGCAGCCGGCCCCAGCCGATCTGGGCCCGGACCTGGTCGAAGAGCACGCGCGGCTGGATGCCGGCCCCGCGCAGCTGGGCGCGCAGCGTGCCGGAGGGCATGTTGTTGCGCCGCTCGATATCGCCGATCGCCTCGGCGATGTCGGAGTCGCTGACGGCGATGCGCCGGCGCTGCACCTCCTGGATGCGCAGCTTCTCGTCGATGGCGAGGCGCAGCACCTGGGGCCGCAACCGGTCCAGCACCTCGGGCGACACCGAGACGCCGGTGTTCATGGCAAAGAGGCGGGCGCGGGAGTTGATCTCGGCCTGTGTCACCACCTCGCCATTGATCACCGCCAGGATGCGGTTGCTGCCCGGTGCGGCGGCAGCGGGCGCGGCGGCGGCAACAGGGGCGCGCTGCGCCGTCGCGGGCAGGGCCGCGAGGCACAGGACCGGGACCATCAGGGCGGCGAGGAGGGAGGTGCGGGGCATGATCCGATGTCTCATAGGGCAGATTCCCCGGGGGGCAACCGGCAGTTTGGTTCAGTTTGCATGTGCAACGCGGCCGCAGCCCCTTCAGATGGCACGGAAGAAGTAGTCGCCGACCGTCTTGAAGCCGATCCGGACCAGGAAGACGGTGTTGCCGACGAAGTCCTGGTGCGTGACCAGATCCTGCGAATAGCGCCGCATCAGGCGCCCCTCGATGATGAAGCACTCGTCCTCATAGCCAAGCAGGCCCTGGACCAGCACCGGGCGCTCCAGGTGCAGGTCGTAGCGCATGGTGGCATTGGCCCGCCAGATCGCGCCGCTCGCCGTGCGATACTCGCCCCCGCCGCCGAAGGAGACCTCGTTGCGTCCCACATCGTTGGTGAAGAGCAAGGGCTGCGGGCGCTGATACATGTAGCCGGCGCTGACATAGGTATTCTGGAGCGGCCCGACCGTGCCGAGCTGGAGGCTGGCGACCGCCTCGCTCGCGCGATGCGCGCCGCTTTCGCTGTCCAGGCGGGCGCGGCCCAGGATCTCGAGCCACGACACCGGCGAGATGGTCGCCCGGCCCACCCAGTCCGAGGCCCGCTCGTCCAGCCCCTGGCCGACCGGCAGGTTGTTGGAGCCCGCGATCCGGTAGGAGCGGCCGACGAGGGCCTCCACCCGGCCGCCATTCACGAAGTTCCAGCTGGAACGGAGCGCGGCGTCCACGCGCGTGCCACCCTCCAGCCGGTCTCGACCCGTGAAGCGGCTGAGGTTGAAGAGATTCGCGTCGGTGAACTCGAAGTCGAGGCTGTCCTCGTTCGGGAAGCGCAGCTGGTGGCCCATGTTCGGCCCGGTGACGAACTGGACTCGCGGCTCGATGAGCTGCGTGCCCCAATCGCCGGCATTGCGCATGAAGGGCATCCGCCAGTCCAGCGCCGCGCGGAAATTGCCATTGGCATGCGCGCCATTGGCCGCCGGCAGATTGGTCGGCGTGATGTCCTGGCCGCCGGCGTAATAGCCCAGGAGGTCGGCCTGGCCGCGCACGGTCCAGATTCCGCCGAAGCCGTCGTTGAACGGGCGCACCCAGCTCGTGCGGCTGGAGATACGCTGGCTGAAGGTGCCGACCTCGCGGGTCAGGCCCAGGAGGCCGATATCCGTGGTGAGCCAGCCGCCGCCGATCCGCTTGCCCGGCGCATATTCGAAGAAGGCATTGGGCGCGACATAGGGGATGCGGGTCGTGTCGTCGGTGCTGCGCAGGCCCTGATAGGCCCGGACATCCATGCGGGCATAGGCCTCGGTGCCCCAGAAGCCCTCGGCATAGACCTGGCTCGTCAGCACGCGGCGATATTCCAGGCGGAAGGTCCGCAGGTAGGAATCGCTGGACGCCCGGTTCAGGTCGAAGCCGACGCGCCAGTTCTCGTCGATATTGAAGCGCCCGCGCGCGAAGATATGCCCCGAGAGCCGCTCCGCGATCTGCTCATTGGCGCCCGCGCCGAGGCGGATGGCGGCGTCATTGTCGAAATAGCCGATCGAGGCCTGGATCTGCAGCTCGCCGCTGTTGAAGCGGCGACGGTACTCGCCGGCGATGTTGGGCAGCACCTTCTGCGCGACGACCGGCGTGATCAGCAGGTCCGACTGGTCGTCGATCGCCCAGAAATAGGGCGTCTGCGCGAAGGCGCCGAGGAAGCGCGTATAGCCGAGCGTGGGGAAGAGGAATCCCGAGGCGCGCGGCGTCTGCGGATCGGGGTGTGAGAAATAAGGCGTGTAGAGCACCGGCACGCCGCCGATGCGGATGGTGGCGTCGCGATAGGAGATGCGCTGCGTGTTGCGGTCCTGCGTGGCCACGCGCGCGCTCATCTGCCACAGCGGCGGGCGCGTCGGATCCTCGGCGCAGAGGTTGCACGAGGAATAGACCACCCGGCTGATGTCGTTGACTGTGCCGTCGGTGCGGCGCAGTCCGTTGCCCGCCATGCGCGCGTTCTGCGCGAGGCGGGCGCGGACCTCGGTCAGGATGCCGTCGCGGAAGCCTTCGCCGAGCTCGGCCTCCTCGGCATAGAAGATCTGGCCGTCGGCCTCGATGATCTGGACGTTGCCCTGCACCACGGCGATGCGGGTGTTGCGGTCATAGGTGAAGCTGTCGGCGCGCAGGAAGCGGCCGTTCTGCCAGGCCTCGACATGGCCGCGGGCGACCACGCGGGCGCGGTCGCGGTCGTATTCGACCTCGTCGGCGGTGAAGGTGACGGGCCCGTCGTCATTGGCTCCCGGCAGGCCTCCGACAGCGCCGGCGGCCGAGGCCGGGGCGCGCGCCGGCGCGGCGCCCCCCCTAGTGGAGCGCCCTGCCCCAGCACCCAGGGCGCCAGCAGGGGCGGCGCCGTCCGTCTCACCCGCCGGAACGGCCGAGGGATCGGTCGGGGATGGCGGCAGGGGCGCGAGGTCGCGCAACGTGCCACCAGACTGGGTGGGGTCGTAGAAGCCCGCGCCGCTTTGCTGCGCCTCCGAGCCCACCGGCGCCACAAGGGCGAGCAGCAGCGCGGCGACGAAGCCCGCATCCCGCCAGGCGCGGTGGTTCGGGCGCAGGCCCAGCGACATCGCCTGGCGGCGGCGGATCTGCCGGCGGGCGAAGCGGGGAAGGCTCGAGCGACGGGCAGGCGGCGGACGCAGCATGAGGTTACCCATCCTCCAGATGGAGCAACAAAGCCAGAGCCAGCAACAACCCTGCCGCCGTGGGAACCCAGGCGGCCAGCCAGACAGGCAGCGTCCCCGCCTCGCCGAACTCGCCGGTGATGCGGTCGAGCACGAAGAGTCCGAAGCCCGCCGCGACACCGGCGGCGATGCTCTGCGCCACGCCTCCGCGCCGGCTGTTGCGCATGGAGAACCCCGCGGCCAGCAGCGCCATGGTCATGGCGAGGCGCGGGCGTGCTCAGCATGGACTGGAACTGCAGCCGGTGCCGCAGCGCCGAGAAGCCCGCATGCTCCAGCACCGCGATGAAGCCCGGCAGCGCCCAGAAGGACAGGGTGTCGGGCGAGGCGAAGCTGTTCTCGATGCGGTCGGGCGTGAGATCGGTCGGCAGGTCGAGGGGTGGCGGCCGGGCGGGGCACGCGGTCGGCCCCGAAAATCACGGCGTCCTGGAGGATCCAGCGGCCGGGCGCGAGGCGCGCATGCGGCGCCTCGATCCGCCCGATGCTGACATCCTTCGCGGACAGCCGCCAGACGGTCACGTCGGTCAGAACGAATTCGGCGGTGCGATCGGTGCCCAGGAGGCGCGCCGGCCGGCCGGACAGGATGGCCACGCCATTGGCCTCGAGCCCGCGATCCGCCTGGCGCAGCCAAAGCCGCCCGCCCGCCAGCGCCGTCACCCCGCCGCCGGCGCGCAGGAAGGAGGCGTCCAGCCGCTCGGCCCGCGCCAGCATGGCCGAGGAGAGGGGCGAGACAGCCAGGATGGCCGTGGCTCCGAAGCACAGGGCCACCAGCAGCGGCCCGGCGAGGAAGCCCCAGGCCGAGATCCCGGCCGCGCGCGCCACGATCAGCTCCGAGGAGCGCGTGAGCCGCCAGAAGGCAAGGATTCCACCCAGCAGGATGGCGAAGGGCAGGATCTGCATGCCCACGAAAGGCATGCGCAGCCCGGCGATGGAGGCCACGAGGCCGAAGGTCGCGTCGGGGCGGGTGGCGGCCCGGCGCAGCAGTTCGATGAAGTCGAACATCGAGACCAGCAAGGTCAGCGCCAGCAGCATGCCCGCCGTCGCCGTGAGGAAGCGCCGGCCGATATAGAAGGAAAGGGTGCGCGCGACGATCATCGGGCATAGCCCCGGATCTGCGTCGGCACGCCGGGCATTCCCGAGATCACCCAGGCCGAGACCAGGCCGGGCAGCAGCGCATGCACCCAGATCAGCGGCAGCAGGGCCGCCGAGCGCGCCGCGACATTGCCGATACCCAGGCCGAGAGCCAGCAGGCCCACCATCATGATGCAACCCACGAAAAGATTGGCGCCGCCGCCAAAGCGGCGGAACTGGCCGGTCAGGGCCACGGCGAGGGCCAGCAGGCTGAAGCTGATCGCGGTGACCGGCCCGCTCAGGCGCTGATGCGCCTCGGCCAGGAAGCGACCGCGGTCACGGATCGAGACGCCTTCCTCCGGATGGAAGAGCTCGGAGAGGCTGCGTTCCTGGGCGTTGCGGAAGCGCTGGCCCTCGGCGCGGCTGGCGCGGGCGAGGTCCAGGCTGTTCTCCTGGAAGGAGAGCACCGAAAGCCGCAGCGCGACCGTGCCGTCGGGTTGCTGCACGCGCTCGACCTGCTGGCGCTGGCCATTGAACAGCGTCACCCGCGGCCCCTGGGGCGTGGAGGTGATGCGGCCGGTCTCGGCGATGATGGTGACGGGCGCGCCGCTCTCACGCGCGTCATGCACCAGGATGCCGCTGAGCGTGCCCTGGGAGTCGCGGTCGCGCGCATAGACGGTGAGGTCGTCGCCGACCGAGCTGAACACGCCCTCCTGCAGCAGCAGGCCCGCCATCTGGTTGCGGATCTCGAACTGCCACTCGCGGAAGGATTCGTGCGAGGCGGGGGGTGATCCAGATGTTGAGGATGAAGCAGATGCAGGTGGCCAGGCCCGCGATGCCCAAAGCAGGCTTGGCAAGCTGCCAGTTGGACAGCCCCGCCGCGCGCATCACCACCAGCTCGCGGTCCGAGGACAGGCGCACATAGTTGAACAGCGTCACCACGAAGGCGGTGATGGGCAGGATCACGCCGAAGAAGCTCGGCAGCAGCAGGCCGGTCAGCTCCAGGAAGACCCAGATCGACAATCCACGATCCAGCACCAGCTCGATGAATCGCAGCGACTGGGTGAGCCAGACCAGCGCAGCCAGCCCCACCGTCACGGCGATCAGCGACAGCCCGAGCTGGCGCATGATGTAGATGTCGATCCGCTTCATGCGGCGTGGAGGACCTTCATGGCAGCACCTTACCGGGATTCATGATGCCCTTGGGGTCCAGCGCGGCCTTGATGGCCCGCATCGCCGAGAGCTCGGCGCCACCGCGCCAGGCTTCCATCATATCGGTCTTCAGGCGCCCCACGCCATGCTCGGCGCTGAAGCTGCCGCCCAGCTCGCGCACGATCTCGTTCACGCAGTCCATGATGTCATGCCCGCGCGCCAGGAACTCGGCCGGGTCCATCCCGACCGGCTGCTCCAGGTTCATGTGGATATTGCCGTCGCCCATATGGCCGAAGGGCACCGGCCGGCTGCCCGGGATCAGCGCCACGAGATCGGCCGAGGCGCGGCGGATCAGCTCGGGCACGGAGGAGACCGGGACGGAGACATCGCTCTTCACGCTGGCCCCGGCACGCTTCTGCGCCTCGGGATGCTCCTCGCGCAGGCGCCAGATGGCGGCGCGCTGGGCCTCGGATTCGGCGAGCGCGGCGTCCAGCACCTCACCCTCTTCCAGGGCCGCCTCCAGGACCTGCTCCATCAGCCCGCGCAGCCCCGCGCCCTCGCGCGAGGCGGAGAGGTCCACCAGGACGAAATGCTCGAAGCCCGGCGCGACGGGCAGGGTCGCGCCCTCGATATTCGCCATCACCAGCCCCATGCCGATGCCGGACATGTATTCGAAGGCCCGCACCGCGCCCTCGTCGGCCGCGCGGAAGCGGCGGAACAAGGCGAGCGCGGCATCCTCGGAGGCCACGGCGCAAAGGGCAGTCGCCGTCTCCTTCGCGGCGGGGAAGAGGCGCAGCACGGCGGCGGTGATGACGCCCAGGGTGCCCTCGGCGCCCACGAAGAGGTGGCGCAGCGCGTAGCCGGTGTTGTCCTTGCGCAGGCGGCGCAGGCCGTGGATCACGCCGCCATCGGGCAGCACGACCTCCAGGCCTAGCATCAGCTCGCGCGCATTGCCGTAGCGGACCGTGGTGTTGCCGCCGGCATTCGTGGAAAGCAGCCCGCCGATCATGGCCGAGCCCTCGGCGCCCAGACTGAGCGGGAAGAGCGCACCGTGTTCGGCCGCGACCTCCTGGGCCTTGGCCAGGATCAGCCCGGCCTGGACCGTCATCGTCATGTCGGCCGTGTCGATGTCGAGCACCCGGTTCATACGGGCGAGACTCAGGATCACCTGGTTGGGCCGGGCCTCGGGGGTGGCGCCGCCGACCATGGAGGTGTTGCCGCCCTGGGGGATCACCGTGATCCCGCGCTCGGAACACAGGCGCAGGCAAGCCGAGACCTCCTCGGTGCTGGCCGGGCGCAGCATGGCCATGGCCTCGCCGCGGTACAGGCCACGCCAGTCGGCCAGGAAGGGTTCGAGGTCGGATTCCTCGGTGAGAATGCCATTGGGGCCAAGGATGGCACGGAAGGCATCGAGCAGGACGGGGGAGCGAATGTCGTCGGGCATGAGGGGGGTTATAGCCGGCCTCGCCCATCACTCCATCCTCCCCTTCCTCCGGCCCCCTCCTCGGCCTCGTGACGATTGGTGACCGGGAGGCGGATTGGGAATTGCCGCCGCCCTGGGGTCTGCTAAATGAGGTCCGTCCCAATTTTCTGGAATGAGCAACCAACATGGCATCCGGACGCATCATTGGAACGGCCGTCGTGGCCGTCGCCTTCGTCGTCGGCGGTTTCGCCCTGATGAACTGGTGGCAGAAGCCGCGCACGCCCGTCGCGGGCCAGACCAATTCCTATTATCAGTCGGCCAACGAGCCGCGGGTGATCAACCGGCTCGAGGGTTGCGAGGGCTTCAACGCCTCGATCGACGAGGCCATCGCGCTTCAGAACCGCATCGGCCATCCGCACAACGCCGACCGCCTGCGCCCGCTCAAGCGCGACTGTTCCGGCGAGCAGCAGGAACATTACCGCGCCGTCACGCGCTGATCCGGGGCACCACCTCCCGCGCAATCCAAAACCGGGTGGTTCACGAAAAACGCCTGGCGTGGTGTATGTAGCCTCCAATTTCTCGCTGGATGTCGTCATGCGCTCGGCAGCATGTCCCGCCCTGGATGACCGGGGCGTGGCTCATTGGGTTCTCGCCGGCGGACGGCGTCGCCCCTCGGCATGCCGGCATGCCTCTGACGATCTTCACCGGAAATCGGGAAATATCATTGCTTTATCAGCCATTTCCGGCGGTCTAACCCCAGAGTCGAAAGCGAAGGCACTTTGACGCTTCTCATTACGGGCGGTTTTGGCTTCATCGGCTCGGCCGTGGTGCGCCGCCTTCTGACGGCGACGGACCACGCGGTCGTGAACATCGACAAGATGACCTATGCGGCCACCCCGGCCTCGCTGGCCCCGCACGCCGCCGATCCGCGCCACATCCACATCCGCGCCGATATCTGCGACCCCGAGGCGATGCGCGCCGCCTTCGCCGCCCACCGCCCCACGGCCGTGATGCACCTCGCCGCCGAAAGCCATGTCGACCGCTCCATCGACGGCCCTGCCGAGTTCATCCGCACCAACGTCGTCGGCACCCAGGTGCTGCTCGAGGCCGCGCGCGAATTCTGGAACACCCTGCACGGCGAGGCGAAATCCGCCTTCCGCTTCCACCACGTCTCCACCGACGAGGTCTTCGGCTCGCTCTACCCCGGCGACGCGCCCTTCACCCCTCAGACGCCCTACGACCCGCGCAGCCCCTATTCCGCCTCCAAGGCCGCCTCCGACCACCTGGTCCGCGCCTGGAACCACACCTATGGATTTCCCTCCTTCGTCTCCAACACGACGAACAACTACGGCCCCTGGCAGTTCCCCGAGAAGCTGATCCCGCTCGTCACCCTCAACGCCCTGGAGGGCAAGCCGCTCCCCGTCTACGGCGAGGGCACCAATGTGCGCGACTGGCTGCATGTCGAGGACCATGCCGAGGCGCTGGTGCTCGCTTTGCTGCGCGGCCAGCCCGGCGAGACCTATTGCATCGGCCCGCGCCAGGAGCGCACCAACCTGGAGGTCGTGCACGGCATCTGCGCCGTGCTCGACCGCCTGCGCCCCGACCCCGCCGGCCCGCGCTCGCGCCTCATCACCTTCGTGCGCGACCGCCCCGGCCACGACTTCCGCTACGCCATGGACCCCTCGGGCGCCGAGGCCGCGCTTGGCTGGAAGCCGCGATACGATTTCGAGACCGGGCTGGAGCACACCATCCGCTGGTATCTCGACCACGAGGCCTGGTGGCGGCCGATCCGCGACCAGGCCTATGCCGGACAACGACTGGGGAACGGCGCATGAAGGGTATCATCCTGGCCGGCGGCTCGGGCACGCGGCTGCACCCGATGACGCTGGCGGCGAGCAAGCAGCTGCTGCCCGTCTACGACAAGCCGATGGTCTATTACCCGCTGGGCACGCTGATGCTGGCGGGCATCCGCGACATCCTGCTGATCTCCACCCCGGCCGACCTGCCCAGCTTCCAGCGCCTGCTGGGCGATGGCAGCGCCTTCGGCGTGACGCTGACCTATGCCGAGCAGCCCTCGCCCGACGGCCTGGCCCAGGCCTTCGTGATCGGCGCGGACTGGATCGGCGGGCAGGCCTGCGCGCTCGCGCTCGGCGACAACATCATCTACGGCGAGGGCCTCTCCGAGCGGCTGCTGAGTGCCGCACGCCGGGCCGAAACCGAGGGCGAGGCAACGGTCTTCGGCTATCGCGTCGCCGATCCCGAGCGCTATGGCGTGGCGGAATTCGACGCGACGGGGCGGGTGATCTCGCTGGAGGAAAAGCCGCTCAAGCCCAAATCCGACTGGGCGGTGATCGGCGTGTATTTCTACGACAAGCGCGTGACGGAACTCGCCCGGCAGGTGGTGCCATCCGCGCGCGGCGAGCTCGAGATCACCGATCTCAACGAGATCTACATGCGCGACGGCACGCTGCGCGCCGAGCAGCTCGGGCGCGGCTGCGCCTGGCTGGACGCCGGCACGCCCGCCAGCCTGCTCCAGGCCGCGACCTTCGTGCAGACCGTGCAGGAGCGGCAGGGCCTGCAGGTCGGCTGCCCCGAGGAGATCGCCTATCGGCGCGGCTTCCTCACCGCCGAGGAACTGCGCGTCCGCGGAAAGGCCCTCGGAAAGACCGCCTATGGCCAGTATCTCATCGAACTCGCCAATGGAGAGTTCGCGTGAAAATCACGCCGCAATCCATCCCGGACATCCTGCTCATCGAGCCCAAGCGCTTCGGCGATGCGCGCGGCTTCTTCTCCGAGGTCTATAAGCGCAGCGCGCTCCGCGCCGAGGGCTTCGACGTGGATTTCGTGCAGGACAACCACAGCCTCTCCAGCGAGGTCGGCGTGCTGCGCGGCCTTCACTTCCAGCGCCCGCCCTCGGCCCAAGGCAAGCTGGTGCGCGTCGTGCGCGGGCGCATTCTCGACGTCGCCGTGGATATCCGCGCCGGCAGCCCAACCTACGGGCAGCATGTCGCCTGTGAGCTCTCGGCGGAGAACTGGCAGCAGCTCTGGGTGCCGCGCGGCTTCGCGCATGGCTTCCTGACGCTCGAGCCGGACACCGAGGTCCTCTACAAGGTCGATGCCGAATACGACGCCCAGGCCGATGGCGGCATCGCCTGGGACGATCCCGCCCTCGCCATCGACTGGCCGCTGCCGGAGGGCGGCCCCGTGCTCTCCGCCAAGGATCGCGCGGCGCCCAGGCTCGCCGACATCGCCCCGCCCTTCCCGGCGGGTTCGGTCTGATGCGGCGCATCCTGGTTACCGGCCAGGGCGGCCAGCTCGCCACCGGCCTGGCCGAGAGCCTGCCGGCCAAGGGCTTCGAGCCCCTGCCCGTCGGCCAGCCGGACTTCGAATTCGACAGGCCCGAGACGGTCGTGGCCGCCTTCGCCGCGCTCAAGCCGGACGCGGTGGTGAATTGCGCCGCCTGGACCGCCGTGGACGCCGCCGAAGAGGACGAGGCCGGGGCTTTCCGCGCCAATGCCCTCGGCCCGGCCCTGATCGCGCGGCTTTGCGCCGAGGCGGCCATCCCGCTCATCCAGATCAGCACGGACTACGTCTATGACGGGCTGAAGGGCGCGCCCTATGTCGAGACCGACGCGCCCAACCCGTTGAGCGCCTATGGCCGCACCAAGCTCGCCGGCGAATGGGCCGCGCTGGCGGCCAATCCCCAGACCACAATCCTGCGCACGGCCTGGGTCTTCTCGCCGGTCGGCAAGAACTTCGTGAAGACCATGCTGGCCGTCGGCGCGACGCGGCCGGAGCTGCGCGTGGTGGCGGATCAATACGGCCACCCGACCGCCGCGCCCGATCTCGCAGATGCCATCGCCGCTGTCTTGGAGCGCCTGCGCGAGACAGGTTGGCAGCCGCAATATCGCGGCGTCTTCCACGCCATGGCGAGCGGCTCGACCAACTGGCACGGCTTTGCCGAGGCCATCTTCGCCGCGGCCCAGCCCTATGGCGGGCCGAAGCCTCTCGTTCACCCGATCGCCACGCACGAATATCCGGTGAAGGCCGTCCGCCCGTTGGATGGACGCACCGAGGGCGCGAAGCTGCGCGACACCTTCGGGGTGCAGCTGCCAAGCTGGCAGCAGGGCCTGGAGCGCGTGATGCAGGCGCTGCACGCCTGAACTGAGCTCTCAGGCGTCGCGGGGCGCCGCCGCGCGATCCAGCCGGTCGCGGATCGCCGGCCCCAGCCCGCCGCCGGGCACCGGCATGACGGCGATGCCGCGCAGGCCCGAGCCATCCAGCGCGCGCAGGCCCTGGAACAGGCGCGCGGCGGCCTCGCGCAGATCCTGTGCCGCCGAGAGCTGAAACACCGCGCCCGCTCCCTCCAGCGGCGCGCCGAAGGCCAGCAGCGCCTCGTCGGGCGCCACTACGGTCGCCTCCAGCCGCACTGGCAGCGCCGGCGCGTAATGGGACAGCATCATCCCCGGGCTGCGCAGCGCGCCCCCGGCCTCGGGCGAGGCCGGGCGTCCCACCGGGCCGATCACGGCCTCGATCGCCTCCTGCGGCACGCCGCCGGGGCGCAGCAGAACCGCCTCGGTCCCGGAGAGGTCCAGCACGGTGGATTCGACGCCGACCTCGCAATCGCCCCCCTCCAGCACGGCGGCGATGCGGCCCGACAGCTCCTCCATCACATGCGCGGAAGTGGTCGGACTCACCCGCCCGGACTGGTTGGCCGAGGGCGCGGCCACGGGGATGCCCGCCAGTCGCAGCAGCTCCCGCGCGGCGGGATGACTGGGAACGCGCACGGCCAAGGTGTCGAGCCCTGCGCCCGTCAGCAGGTCCACCCGACTGTCCGCGCGGCGCGGCAGCACGAGGGTGAGCGGGCCGGGCCAGAAGGCCGAGGCCAGGGCGCGCGCGCGCTCGTCCGGGTGGACCTCTGCCCAGGCCGATTCCGCATCGGGGAAATGGCAGATGAGCGGGTTGAAATGCGGCCGGCCCTTGGCCTCGAAGATGCCCGCCACGGCCTTGCCGTTCCGCGCATCGGCGCCGAGGCCATAGACCGTCTCGGTCGCGAAGGCGACGAGCTCGCCGGCCCGCAGCAGCGCGGCGGCCTCGGCCGCATCCTCGATCAGCCGTGTCATGCGCGCGCGCCCCAGGCGACGAAGCCCCCATTGCGATAGCCGGGCTTGCCATAGGTCAGCGGCGCGCCGTCCGCGTCCACGACACACCCGCCCGCCGCCTCCAGCAGCGCCTGCCCGGCCGCCGTGTCCCATTCCATGATGCCCGAGCTGAGCCGCGGCATGACGTCCGCGCGGCCCTCGGCCATCCAGGCGAATTTCAGCGCCGAGCCCATCCGCGTCGTGGTCGCGATGCGCAGGTCGGAACAAAAGCCCTCGGTGGCCGCGTCGTCGCGGTGGGAGCGGCTGTCGAGCAGATGCAACCCCTCGGCCGGCGGGGTGCGGGCGCGAATGGGCCGGCGGGCGCCGCCACGCTCGACCCAGGCCCCCTGCCCCACGATCCCACCATAGATCTCGCCGTTCGAGGGGACGCCGATCACGCCCAGCACCGGCCGCCGCGCCACGATCAGCGCGATGCAGGTCACGTACTCGTCCCGGCCGGCGGCGAATTCGCGCGTGCCGTCCAGGGGATCGACCAGCCAGAAGGTCTCCTCCGGCTCGGGCATGCCGCTCTCGGAGCAAGCCTCCTCGCCGACGACCAGCCAGTCCGGCACGGCCTTCAGCAGGCCCTCGGTGATGATGCCCTCGGCCAGGCGATCGGCCGCCGTGACGGGACTGGCATCGCCCTTGCGCTCGATGGCGAAGCCGGCGCGGCGCACGGCCTCGATGGCCCCGCACGCATCGCGGGCCAGGCGAGCGGCGAGGTCGAGCAGGGCGGTGTGATCCATTACAAAGGGTCTATCGCCCCCCCATGGGATGACGCAAGGCGAGGGCGACCCTATTGTCGATACCATCCAAGGAAAGCCGGGACCCCCCACATGCTCGACATCGCCTTCGCCAAGCCGGCCCTTCCGAAATCCGGCGCGCTCGTCCTCCTGATCGCCGAGGGCGCGGCCCCCGCCGGCCTCGCCGCCGAGCTCGACACCGAGATGGAAGGCGGGCTGACCCGCGCGCTGGAGGCCGCCGCCTTCAAGGGCAAGAAGGGCCAGTCCGTCACGCTCTGGGCGCCCGTCGTCAGTGTGAGCAAGCTGCTGGTCCTGGGCATGGGCCCCATCGCGGGCGTCGATGCCGAGAAGCTGGGCGGCAGCCTCTATCCGCAGGTCTCGGGCGAGGCGCATTGCACCGTCGCCGCCGACGCGCTGACGGCGAGCCAGGCCGCTGCGGTCGCCATGGGCGCGGCGCTGCGCGCCTATCGCTTCGACCGCTACCGCACGACCGAGAAGGCCGAGGACAAGCCCAAGCTCGAAAAGATCACCGTCCTGGCCGCCGATCACGGCGAGGCCAAGCACGCCTTCGCACCGATGAAGGCCGTGGCCCACGGCGTCTTCCTCGCGCGCGACCTCGTCTCCGAGCCGGCGAACGTGCTCTTCCCCATCGAATTCGCCGATCGCTGCAAGGAGCTGACCAAGCTCGGCCTGGAGGTCGAGGTGCTCGGCCCCAAAGAGATGAAGAAGCTCGGCTTCGGCGCGCTGCTGGGCGTGGCCCAGGGCAGCATCAACGAGGCGCGCATGGTGACGATGCGCTGGAACGGCCTCAGCGGCGGCAAGAAGAAGGCCGAGAAGCCCGTCTGCTTCATCGGCAAGGGCGTGACCTTCGACACGGGCGGCATCTCCATCAAGCCGGCCGGTGGCATGGAGGACATGAAGTGGGACATGGCGGGCGCGGGCACCGTCACGGGCCTGATGGCCGCGCTGGCGGGCCGCAAGGCCAAGTGCGACGTGGTCGGCATCATCGGCCTCGTGGAGAACATGCCCGGCGACAACGCCCAACGCCCCGGCGACGTGGTGACCTCCGCCTCGGGCCAGACCATCGAGGTGATCAACACGGACGCCGAAGGCCGCCTCGTGCTCGCCGACGTGATCCACTACGCCATCGAGAAGTACGACCCCAAGTTCATGGTCGATCTCGCGACCCTGACCGGGGCGATCATCGTGGCGCTCGGCCATGAGCATGCGGGCCTCTTCTCCAATGACGAGGAGCTGGCGCAGCGCATCCTGGCCGCCGGCACCGCGACGGGCGAGCTCGCCTGGCGCATGCCGCTGGGCGAGGCCTACGACAAGCAGATCAAGTCCGACATCGCCGATATGAAGAACGTCGGCGGCGGGCGGGCCGGCGGCTCGATCACGGCCGCGCAGTTCATCCAGCGCTTCGTGCAGGGCCGCCCCTGGGCGCATCTGGACATCGCCGGCACGGCCTGGAGCAGCAAGGACGCGGCGACCATCCCCAAGGGCGCGACGGCCTATGGCGTTCGCATGCTCGATCGCCTGGTGGCGGATCACTACGAGGGCTGAGCCGTTGCTCAAGCTCCGGCGCGAGGCTTCGAAGGGCGCGGTCCTGCTGCGCCCGATCATCGAGGGCGCGCTCCATGCCTCGGGCTTCTCGGGCCAGCGCGGCGAGGTGCTGGAACTCTCGCCGCAGGAACGCTGGATCGGCGCCGACCACGCCGCCACCGCGCCGGAATGGGAGGCCGTGGGCGCGGCCTGCATCGCCGCGGCCGGAGCGTCGCCGCGCGTGGCGCTGGATGCGCGCGGGCTTTCGCCGCATTTCGCGATCGCGCTGGGCATGGGCGCCGTACTGCGGGCCTGGCGCTTCGAGGTCCTGAAGTCGAAGCGTTCGCCGGGGCCGCGACGGCTCGAATTGCTGGTGGACGACCCGCTGGCGCTGGGCGCCGCCTGGGCCCGCGCCGGAGCGCAGCTCGCCGGCGTGCTGCTGGCGCGCGAGCTTGTGGCCGAACCCGCCAACCGCCTCACGCCGCGCGAATTCGCCAGGCGCCTGCGCGGGCTGGAGCGCGAGGGCATCGAGGTCGAGGAGTTCGGCCGTGCCGCGCTGAGGAAGCTCGGCGCGGGAGGAATCCTGGCGGTGGGTAGCGGCAGCGCCGTGCCGCCGCGCATCGTGATCCTGCGCTGGAAGGGCGATTTCCGCGCCCCGCCGGTGGCCTTCGTCGGCAAGGGGCTGTGCTTCGACACGGGCGGCATCTCCATCAAGGGCGCGGCCGGCATGGAGGCGATGCGCGCCGACATGGCCGGCGCCGCCGCCTGCGCCGGGGCGATGCTGGCCCTGGCGCGGCGCAACTCGCCCTGCCCGGCCGTCGCGATCCTCGCCATCGCGGAGAACATGACCAGCGGCTCCGCCTATCGCCCCGGCGATGTGCTGCGGATGATGAGCGGCCGCACGGTCGAGGTGGTGGACACCGATGCGGAGGGTCGCCTCGTCCTGGCCGATGCGCTGCACCTGGCCGCCACGCGCTTCCGCCCCCAGGCCGTGCTGGACCTGGCCACCCTCACCGGCAGCGTCATCACCGCGCTGGGCCATCACCGCGCGGGGCTGTTCCACAACGACGCGGCGCTGGGTGCCGCCACAGCCGCGGCCGGCGAGGCGGTGGGCGAGCGGCTGTGGCACCTGCCCATCGGCGAGCGGCATCGCGAGGAGCTCAACAGCGACATCGCCGATCTCAAGCAATGCGTGCCGGGCGGGACGCGCTTCGTCTCCGACGCCTCCAATGCCGCGGCCTTCCTGCGCGAATTCGTCGGCACCCTGCCCTGGGCGCATCTGGACATCGCGGGGATGGACACGGCCGAGACCGACGATGCCCTCGCCACCAAGGGCACGCCGACGGGCTTCGGCGTGCGCCTGCTGGACGCGCTGGTGGAACGCCATTTCGAGGACCCGCACCGGGTCTGATCGCGCCGTGAATCAAGCATGCAAAGGGAGAAGCCGATGAAGGCCGTCTGGTACGAAAGCAATGGCTCCGCGCGGGACGTCCTCGTCCATGGCGAGATGCCCACCCCCGAGCCCGCGGCGGGCGAAGTTCTGGTGCGCATCCATGCCTCGGGCGTGAACCCCTCGGACTGGAAGACGCGCGCCGGCTCCCGCCCCATGTCCGCGCCGCGCGTCATCCCGCATAGCGACGGCGCGGGCGTGATCGAGAAGGTCGGCGCGGGGGTGGATGCCGCGCGCATCGGCAGCCGCGTATGGATCTGGAACGGCCAGTGGAAGCGGCCCTTCGGCACGGCGGCGGAGTACATCGCGCTGCCCTCCGCCCAGGCCGTCGCGATGCCCGATTCCCTGAGCTTCGAGGCCGCCGCCTGCCTCGGCATCCCGGCGCTGACCGCGCTGCGCGCCATCACGACCGATGGCGGCGTGGCGGGCCAGACGGTGCTGGTGACCGGCGGCGCGGGCGCGGTCGGGCACTACGCGATCCAGTTCGCCAGGAGGCTGGGCGCGAGCCGGATCCTCGCCACGGTCAGCTCCGAGGCCAAGGCCGCGCATGCGCGCGCGGCCGGGGCGGATGCGACCATCGATTATCGCCGCGAGGATGTGGCGGCGCGCGTGAAGGAACTCACGGGCGGGCGCGGCGTGGACCGGGTGGTGGAGGTGGATCTCTCGGGCAATGCCGCGCTGCTTCCGCAGATCCTGGCGACGGATGGAATCTGCGTGGCTTACGGCTCGAACGAGCGCGAGGTCGCGGTGAATTTCGGACCCATGATCCTGGGCGGCCTCGCGATCCGGTTCTTCATCGTCTACGAGCTTTCGGCCGCCCCCCGCGCGGAATGCGAGACGCTACTGGCGCGCTTCTTCGCGGAGGGCGGGTTGCAGCACACCGTCGCCGTGACGATGCCGTTATCGGAATGCGCGGCGGCGCATGACCTCGTGCAGTCGGGCCAGGTCATGGGGAATGTGGTACTCACGATCCCGTGACGGATATCGGCTTCTACCACCTGACGCGCAGCACGCTGGAGCAGGCGCTCCCGCGGCTGCTCGGCCGCGTGCTGGCGATCCCGGCCCGCGCGCAGGTGCTCTGCGCGAGCGAGGAGCGGATGCAGTCGCTGGACGACACGCTCTGGACGACCGCCGAGCCGGACTGGCTGCCGCACGGCACGCGCGATCCCGCCGATCAGCCGATCTTCCTCACCTTGCAGGACGGGCCGCCGGCCAATGGCGCGGCGCATCTCTTTCTGACCGATGGGATGGAGAGCGCGCATCTGGGCGATTACGCGCGCGCTTTCGATCTGTTCGACGGCGGCGACGAGGAGGCCGTGGCGGCCGCGCGCCGGCGCTGGAAGGCCGCCAAGGAGGCGGGCCACACGCTGGCCTATTGGCAGCAGACCGAAAAGGGTTGGGAGAAGAAGGCGTAGCGACCGGGGCCGCCGCCCTCAGCTCTCCATCATGATCCCGGTGAGCGTCGCCATCTCCTGCCAGCGGCGCACTTCCGCAAGCTGGAAGACCGCGAAGTCCACCGCCCCCATCGGCGCGGCGTTCAGCCCGGCCTGCACGGCCCGCGCCGCCACCTCCGGCTGCGACATCGCGTCGAGGAAGGCCAGCGACAGCCGCGTGATCCGCCCGGGCTCCACGCCATGCGGCGCGAAGAGGCCGAACCAGGCGTCCACCGCCATGAAGGGCACGCCGGCCTGCTGCGTCGTCGGCAGGTCGGGGAAATCCGCCAGCCGCTCCGGCGCGCCGATCGAGAGCGCGCGCAGCCGGCCCTCGCGCGCCAGCGTCACCACGCCGGGCCAGGTCGAGACGTAGAAATCCACCACCCCCGCCACCGTGTCCGTCGTGGCCGGCCCGCCGCCGCGATAGGGGATATGCGTCGCATCCATCCCCGAGCGGCGCACGAAGGTCTCGGCCAGCACATGGCTCGCCGATCCCGCCTGCGACGAGGCGTAGGAGACGCGCCGCCCGCCGCGCCCCATCTCGATCAGCTCCGCCATGGTCCGCGCGGGCGAATTGGCCGGCACGACCGTCGCGTGATGCACCGTCGCCAGCCGCGCGATGGGCGCGAAGCTGTCCACCACGTGATAGGGCAGGTTGCGCGTCATCCACTGGTTGGAGGCGTGGGTCTGGTTGTGGCCGAGGATGATCGTATTGCCATCGGCCGCCGCGCGCGCCGCGGCCTCGGTGCCGATGATGCCGCCGGCGCCGCCGCGATTGTCCACGACGATAGGCTGGCGCAGCAGGACGCTCGCCCGCTCGCCCACCACGCGCGCCAGGATGTCGGTGCTGCCGCCGGGCGGCGCGGGCACGATCAGCCGCAGCGGCCCCGTGGATTGCGCGCGGGCGATGGCAGGGACGGACAGCAGTCCGGCGGTGAACAGGCGACGTTTCATGGACGCGGGATCCTCCTGCGCCTTCTATAAGCCCGATGTCCCGCCCGGCGAAGGCTCCGCGCTCAATCAGGGCCGCCGGGGAGGCCGGGCACGACCTCGAAGGCGATGCCGGCGGCGACCAGGGCCCGGGCCTCCTCGCCGCCGCGGACGAAGGGATCGCCGGCCTTGAGGCACACCACGCGCAGCCCCTCGCGCGCCAGCTCGACGAGGAGGGTGGCGGCCCCCTCCTGCGGCACGCGCCGCGCGTCGCGGCGGGCGAGGTCCAGCACCTCGGCACTGACCAGACGGTCATGGACGATCACATCGGCTTCGCCGAGCGCGCGCAGGGCGCGCAGGGTGAGGAGATCGGGCGCGCCTGGACCGGCACCCACCAGCTGGACGAAACCGCGCGGCGCGGCCTCGGCCTGCTCCAGCAGCCTCGCGAAGACGGCCTCGGCTTCGGCCTGACGTCCGCTCAAGGCGAGCGCCGCCGGCTCGCCCGTCAGAGCGCGCTCCATGAAACTGCGGCGGGCCGGCAGGCTCGGCAGGCGGGCGCGGACCGCCTGCTGGAAGCGCAGGCCCAGCGCGGCGACACGGCCGAGGAGCGGCGGCAGCACGGCCTCCACCTTCTGCCGGATCAGCCGCGCCAGCACGGGGGCCGCGCCGCCCGTCGAGATGCCGATGGTGATGTCGTCGCGCGTGACGATGGCGGGGGTGATGAAGCTGCACAGCGTCGGGCGGTCCACCACGTTCACCGGGATGCCGCGGCGCAGGCAGGCCGCGTGCAGGGCCAGGAGATCGCCCTCCGGCGCGCCCGAAGCGACGGCCAGGGCGCAGCCGTCGAGCAGGGCTTCCTCGAAGCGCGAGACCTCGCGCAACTGCGCGCCGGCGGCACGCAAGAGGGTAGCCTTCGCGACCAGCGCGTCGCCCTCTCCGAGGAGAAGCACCGGGCGGCCCGCGAGGTCCAGGAAGGAGGGGAAATGGCGCATCGGCGGCCGGCGCGCTCAGCGGTCCAGCGCGTTAAGGCCCTGGAGGCGGCGGCGAAGCGCATAGAGCTGGTCGAGCAGCGAGAGGACGATGGGCAGCGCCTCCTCGTTCACGGCCATCACCTCGCGCAGCTCGAGGATCAGGCCGATGCGCTCGGCGTCGATTTCCTGGAAGACCAGGGCGCCGTCGCTTCGATCGGCGCGGACATGGCCCTCGCCGATCCAGCGCCGGAGATCCTCCTCGCGAAGGGTGGCGAAGCGCGCATAGAGGATATCGAGGGTGATCATTCCCCGAAGGCCATGCCGGCGCGCGGATCCTCCGGATCTTCCGGAGTCCAGTCGTTGAGGAAGGCCACCAAGGCGGGGTCCGGCTTGCCGATCGTCACGCGCAGCGTGAGGAAAAGGTCGCCGGCCGGGCGCTTGCCGTGCTCGGCCACGCCCTTGCCGCGCAGGCGGATGACGCGCCCGCTGTCGCTGCCGGCGGGCAGGTTCACGCGCAGCTCGCCGAAGGGCGTCGGCACGACCACGGGCCCGCCGAGGGCGGCCTCCTTGAGCGTGACCGGCAGCTCCATGCGCAGGTCGTTGCCGTCGCGCCGGAGGAATGCGTGATCCGCCACGGTCAGCTCGATGAGGGCGTCGCCGGCGGGGCCGCCATTGCGGCCCGGCTCGCCCTGGCCACGCAGGCGCAGCGTCTGGCCGCTCTCCACCCCGGGCGGGATCTTCACGCTCAGCGCCTTGCCATCGGGCAAGGTGAGCTGGCGGGTGGCCCCGCGCACCGTGTCGAGGAAGGCGACGTTCAGGCGGTAGGTTTCGTCCGAGCCTTTGCGCGGGGCGGATTCGGCCCGGCGGCGGGCCTCGAAGATATCGGCGAAGACGTCCCCGAACATGCCCGGATCCATCCCGTCCGGCGGCTGGCCGTAGCGCGCGCCGAAGGGCTGGTCGGCCTGGCGGCGATAGCCGCCGGGGCGCGCGCCGTAGCCGGGCGGCGCCTTCTCCTGGCCCTCGGCGTCGATCTCGCCGCGGTCGAAGCGGGCGCGCCGCTCGGGGTCGGAGAGGAGGTCGTTCGCGGCCGAGGCCGCCTTGAACTTCTCCTCCGCCTCGGGCTTGCCGGGGTTCAGGTCGGGATGATGCTTGCGCGCAAGCTTGCGGTAGGCGGCCTTGATCGCCTCGGGCGAGGCGTCCCGCGGGACGCCGAGGGCCTTGTAGGGATCCTCTGCCATCAGCCGTCCGAGCGCGGGACCCAGGGCAGACGCGCGATGTCGATGCCATCGTCGCGCAGCGCCTCGGCCTCCTCGTCGCTGGCCTCGCCAAAGATGCCGCGCATCTCGGCCTCGCCGTCATGGATGCGGCGGGCCTCCTTGGCGAATTCGGGGCCGACATAGTCGCAGTTGTTCTCGACCTCCTGGCGCATGCGCTGCAGGAGGGCCATGACCTGGGCCGGCATCGGGCCAGCCGCGTGGTGCGGACCATCGGACGGCGCCTTGGCCGGCGCGGCCTTGACCTTGGCCGGCACGGCGGGCTCGGCCACCGCATCGGGACGGCCCTTCACGCCGGGCGCCTTGGCGACCGAGGGCGTCATGAGCGCCTTGGAGACACGGCAGTCCCCGCAGGTCGGGCATTCGACGAGGCCCACCGCAGCCATGCGGTCATAGGCATCGCCATCCTTGAACCAGCTCTCGAACTGGTGGTCGTTGTCGCAACGAAGTGAAAAGCGAATCATTCCCGTGAACCTCGACCGGATGTGCCCTGATGGCAACCGGTCATCTCCGCCTCACATGGGGAGTCCCGGTTCCCCTTGGCAAGATGGGCGCCCTCACGCCGCGAGGAGGGCATCCAGCTTGCCGGCGCGCTCCAGCGCCGCGAGATCGTCCGAGCCGCCGATCGACGCCCCGTCGATGAAGATCTGCGGAACGGTGGTGCTGCCGCCCGAGCGCTCGGTCGCGTCCTTGCGCGCCTGGCTGCCGCGCGGCGCGTCGAACTCCTGGAATGCGACGCCCTTCTTCTCGAGCAGGGCGCGAGCCCGGTCGCAATAGGGGCAGAAGACCTGCGTGTAGATTTCTATCTGTGCCATGCCGGTAATAAGAATGCCGGATGGCCGGAGTTTCAAGCCGCCGGGGTCGATGCCGCGACGCAGCCGCCATGCAGATCGCGCGCGTCGTCCGGTGTGGCGCATTTCCATCACTTCTCGTGGAAAATACTGAAAAGCGCGGACAGATCACGCCATCCCTCTTTCTTCACGGGTCCAGCTGGGCATTAATCGCAACCTGGAGTTGCGAATATTCTATATCATGCAATCGGAGATTGGCCCATGGTGAATATTATTTCGATTTTGAAATCGAATCCCAACTACAAGGTCTATTCCTATCTGAAGGACGTGTACTCGCCGCCGAAACCCACAATACCGGCTACCGGGCCCGTTGAGCCGGGCGACATCATGATCAAGATGAACGATAAAAGCCTGCTCAACATTGGGATCAGTCTGTTCGAATCGGCCACTTTCACCGGCGACCACGCGGCTTTCTCGCATGCAGGTCTCGCCACTTCCGGTGCCCAGATTGCCGAGATGAGCAAGAGAGGCCTTGAAAACCACAATCTGGCCGGCGAAAATTCCGCCTATACCTACGATGTCTTCCGGTGCCAGTTCCGGCAACTCGCACTCGCCGCCGCCGAGGTGAACAATGCCCTCATGAAGGCGGGACATATCAACTACACCGTCATGGGTGCAGGCCTTTCGGTCCTGCCTTCCATTGTAGCGAGCCACAACATAGGCCGCCTACAAAGCGCCATTCCCAAGATCGAGGCCGGAAAATTCGACCTATTCTGCTCCGAGCACGTTGTTTTCTGCTATATTGCGGCCCTGGAGAAAAATAATACCATCACACAGCTGGGCGATCAGGCAAAAAATCTGAAAATGCACGATTTTTTCGACAGAGAGCCCGGACATTACAGCCCGAGCTACCTCTACAGCACGCTGATGGACCACAAGTTCTTCCAATATGTCGGCCGCTCGCGGGGATCGCATTGGGTCTCATCGTGACGCTGCGGGCGGCCTGAGCCCTCAGGAGGGTCGCTCGATCCGGGGATCGGGCACCCGCGCCACGGCCAGGACGGCCACCGCGACCGCGCCGCTCCCGATAAGCACCCGCGCGCAGGCATCCGCCGTCGCGCCGCTGGTCAGCACGTCGTCGACGAGAAGCACGCGCTGGCCGGCCAGCTTCCGCGCGGATCCGGGCGCCAGGCCGAAAGCGCCCACCAGTGCCATCTCGCGCTGGCGCGCCCCCAGTTCGCCCAGCGGCTTCGTCGCGCGCACCCGTCGCAGCAGCATCGGATCGAAACGCTTGCCGGACATCCGCGACAGCTGAGAAGCCAGCAGCGCCGCCTGATTGTGCCGGCGCCGGAACAGCCGCCAGCGGTGCAGCGGGACCGGAATCAACAGATCCGCCGCGCGCAGCAGATCGGCGCCGGCGCGCGCCATGTGGCGGGCCAACGGCCGGGCCAGCTCCGTGCGGTCGTTGTGCTTGAAGGGCAGAATCAGCGCCTTGGCGCCGTCGTCGTAGCGCAGGGCGGCGCGGGCCGCCGAGAAGGCGGGCGGGGCCGCGACGCAGGCCTCGCACCAGAAGCCCTCGGGCTGGCGCGAGCCGGCGCCGTCATGCGGGAAGGGCACGCCACAGACCTCGCACAGGGGGGCGGTCACGAAGGCGAGGCGGGAGAAGCAGGCGGAGCACATGCCGCCCTGCTCGCCGACCAGGGTGTCGCAGGTCAGGCAGGTGGGCGGCAGCAGGACGTCGAGAAGCCCGACGCCCCATCTTTTGAGCAGACTGCGCGACCGATTCAGACCTTCGCGCCAGGCGGCGCTCCGGTCATCGGGCGCGGATGCGCTGCGCGGCCGATTCAGACCTTCGCGCCAGGCGGCGCTTCGGTCATCGGGCGCGGATTCTACCAGGCACCGAAGCGCGAATCGCCGTCGCGCGCCACCTCGTTGACGAGATCGATCTCCCAGGAGAGGTATTCGTGCATCGCTGCCTCGATGCCGGAATTCCGGTCATAGGGGCGGAGATACCAATCCACGCAGGCCTCGTCCGGCGGCGTCTGCCGGTCGGTCGCGAGAGGCAGGCCAGCAGCCTGCCAGGCGGCGACGCCCCCCTCCAGCACGCGCGCGCCCGGCGTCTCGGCGGCGGCGAGATGGGCCACCATCGGGTCCGGCGCCGTCACGACCACGGCGCCCTCGACCTTCGGCAGACGTCCACGCACCGCCCAGACCGAGCCGGGGATATGCCCCGCCCGGAAGTCGATGGAGCGGGCGAGGTCCACCACCGTCACGCCCGTCTCCGCCGCGAGGGCCTGGGGTGTCACGGTCGGAGCAGGCTTCATCTCCGGTGCCTCGGGCTTCCAGCGGCCGGTCGCCAGGGCGCCCTGCAGCGCGCCCTCCACGACATAGACCTCCCAGCCGCCCATCTGGCGCAGCCAGGCGCCCGACATACGGGCGCGGACCGTGTCGTCATCGGCGAGGATCACGCGAGCGCCGCGTACGGCGACCCACTGGTCCGTCGCCTGGACGAGCTGGCCGCCCGGCGCATGGCGGAAACCGGGGATATGCCCGGCCGCATATTCATCGGCCGCCCGCACGTCGAGCGCATAGGTCGTGCGGCTGTCATCGGCGAGCAGGCCCTCGGCGGCGGCACGGCTGATGACCTTCACGCCGTTCTCCGCGGCGAAGGCGGTGGCGCGCCGGAGCGCGAGTCCGGCGCTCTGCGGCGTGCCGGGCGCATAGCTGCGCGTCTGGCCGCGCTCGACGGAGAACCCGGCCAGCTCCCAGCCCATGGTCCCGTTGCGCAGGGCCACGATGCGGTTGGGCACGCCCGCGCGGCGCAGGCTCTCGGCCCCCATGATGCTGCGGGTGCGGCCGGCGCAGTTCACGACGATCGTCGTCTCCGCATCGGGGACGAGATCGCCGATGCGATAGGCCAGCTCGCCGCCGGGTACGTTCACCGCGCCGGGGATGGTCATCTTCACATATTCGTCCATCGGACGGCTATCGAGGATGACCATCGGCTTGCCGGAATCGACCAGCGCCTGAAGCTCCGGCGGATCGAGGCTCTCGGTGCCGTAATGGTGCTCGACCCACTCGCCGAAAGCCTTGGACGGCACATGCACACCAGTGAAGACGACATAGCCCGCCGCCTTCCAGGCCGGCGTGCCGCCCTTCAGCACATGGACGTCGGCATAGCCGATCGAGGTCAGGTATTCGGCCAGCTTCTCCGCATGGCCCTCGCCACCATCCACGCAGACGACGCGCGTGGCCTTGCGCGGCAGGATCGCGCGGGCGCGCAGCTCCTTCTTCGAGAGGGGGCAGGGAATGGCCCAGAAGAGATGGCCATGGCCGAACTCGCCCTCCTCGCGCGCATCGAGGATCGCGAGTTCGCCGCCGCGCGAGATCCAGGCCTTCAGATCGGCCGCCGAAATGAGACGCATCAGGCTTTGGCGCCCGAGGTCGGCTTCATAAAGCTCTTGTTGTAGTAGGAGACCACGCCGGTCTGGTCGTCGAAGGCGCGGCGGGCGTCGAGCTTCTCCAGCGCCAGCCCGTACATGTGCAGATGCCGCGTCGGCTTCGTGCCCATGGTGTGGATGGAGTGGATGTCCTCGGGCATCAGGCAGATGCCGCGGCCCGGCTCGACCATGATCTCCTCGGCCACGCGCATCTCGCAACGCTCCGGATCGGAGCCGTCGTCCATGCGCTGATAGACCTTGTTCAGCTCCTGGCCGTCCACGGCGACGACGACGGCCCAGGTGGTGTGGTCGTGCGGCTTGGTCGCATTGCCGGGGTTCAGCGCGTTCATGTAGAGGGCGAAGCGGTTGTCCTCGTCCTCCTGCAGGATGTAGCGGTTGCTGCCCTTCTCGCCATTCGGCGGTGAGGGGAATTCGGAGCTCGGGAAGAGATGCTCCTGCGCGGCCAGGGTCATCAGCTCGGCGCGGATGCGATCCAAAGCCGGGCGGGTGACGCCCATCGTCGACTCGATCTCGCGAATACGGCCGATCGTCGCGGCCACGGCGGCGGCGCGGGCCGCCTTCACATCCATCGTGTTCATCTGGGGGCTCCTCCTGATTTTCGTGACGATAGTCCCGCTTGCGCCGCCGCGCCACCGGTCGCAGATGAGGGTCGTGGAAAACTCGCCCGACATCTTCGACCGTGCCCTGGTGGCCCTTCGCCGCGAGCGCGCGGCCTCGACCGTGGCCAAGGTCGCCCCCGTCCTGGACGCGGCGGCCGTCTGCCTGCTCGACCGGCTGGACGACACGACGCATCGCTTCTCCCGCGCGCTCGACCTCGGCGGGCGCGGCGCGGTCGCCCCGATGCTGCGCCGGCGCGGCATCCCCTTCGTCGTCTCGATGGACCTCTCCCCGGCCATGGCGCGCCGCGCGGGCGGCCCGGCCGGCGACGATAAATGCCTGGCCGTCGCCGGCGACGAGGAATGGCTGCCCTTCGCGCCCGGCAGCTTCGACCTGATCGTGGCCAGCCTCAGCCTGCACTGGGTGAACGACCTGCCCGGCGCGCTGATCCAGATCCGCCGGGCCCTGGCCCCGGACGGGATGTTCCTCGGCTCCCTGCCCGGCCTCGGCACGCTCCAGGGCCTGCGCGAGGCGCTGAACACCGCCGAGGCCGAGACGCGCGGCGGCGTCTCGCCCCGCATCTCCCCCTTCCCCGAACTGCGCGACCTCGCCGGCCTGCTCCAGCGCGCCGGCTTCGCGATCCCCGTCGCGGACCAGGAAAGGCTGCCGATGATCTATCGCAGCCCCCTGGCCCTCGTCTCGGATCTGCGCGCGGCGGGGGAGAGCAATGCGGTGCGCGCAAGGGATTCCCGCATTCCGCCGCGCGAATTCTTCCCCCTCGCCTTCTCCCGGCTCGACCTGGAAATGGAGCTCCGCCTCCTGGTGATGACCGGTTGGGCGCCGCATGAGAGCCAGCAGAAGCCGGCCCGGCGGGGCAGCGCCAATGCCAGCCTGGCCGAGGCCCTGGGCAGCGTGGAGATCAAGGCCGGCGAGAAACCGGGTTGAACCGGACGGCCCCGGAGCGCATCTTCGCCCCTGTCACATTCTCTAAGCAGGCCGGGCCTTTCCATGGACAATCAGGGCGCTGAATCACGCCGCATCACGCGCCACACCCTTGAGGATTTCGAGGGCGCGCGCCGGGCCGGAGCCCTGGCCGCGGCCTGCCTCGACATGATCACCCCGCATGTCCAGCCGGGCGTGACGACCGGGCAGCTCGACCAGCTCTGCCACGATTTCATGGTGGAGCACGGCGCCGTGCCGGCGACGCTGGGCTATCGCGGCTACACCAAGTCCTCCTGCATCTCGATCAACCACGTCGTCTGCCACGGCATTCCGGGCGAGCGGGTGATCGTCGAGGGCGACGTGCTCAACATCGACGTGACCCCGCTGCTCGACGGCTGGCACGGCGATTCCAGCCGGATGTATGCGGCGGGCCCGGTCAGCACCAAGGCGCGGCTGCTCATGGACGTGACCTATGAGGCGATGATGCGCGGCATCGAGGTCGCCAAGCCGGGCAACACCTTCGGCGACATCGGCCATGCCATCCAGACCTATGCCGAGAAGCACCGCTTCACCATCGTGCGCGACTTCTGCGGCCATGGCGTCGGGCGGAAGTTCCACGAGCCGCCGAACGTGCTGCATTTCGGCCGCCCGGGCGAAGGCGCGAAGCTCGCGCCGGGGATGTTCTTCACGATCGAGCCCATGGTGAATGCCGGGCGGCCCGAGGTGAAGATCCTGGACGACGGCTGGACCGCCGTGACGCGCGACCGCAGCCTCTCGGCCCAGTTCGAGCATATGATCGGCATCACCGAGACGGGGTGCGAGATCTTCACGCTCTCGCCCGGCGGGCTTTCCAAGCCGCCCTACGCCTGAGCCTGCGCGCCTGATGCTTCTCGATTGAAGCGAGGCGGGCGCGGTGCGATCCTCGGGGCCTTCCCGAGGAGACGACGGCATGTCCGCGAAACGGGGCCTCGACGAGGCCGGGGGCCTTTTCCCGATCGAGGCGCCGGGCGCATCCCTCGGCGCCGACGGTCACCGCGCGCGGATGCGCCGCAAGCTGATCGAGGCCGGCCCCGCCGCGCTGCTCGACCACGAACTGATCGAGATGGTGCTCTTCCTCGCTCTGCCGCGCCGCGACACCAAGCCCATCGCGAAGATGCTGCTCATTCGCTTCGGCAGCTTCGCCGGCGCGCTCAGCGCGACCACGGCCGAACTCCGCGCCATCGAGGGCCTTGGCGAGGCCGGGATCGCCGCGCTGCGCACCGTGCAGGCCGCGGCACTCCGGCTGGGCGAGGCGGTGGTGAAGAGCCAGCCCTTGCTCGGCGACAGCGCCAGCCTCGCCGCCTATCTCACCGCCGCTATGGCGCGCGAGCGCACCGAGCACTTCCGCGTCCTGTTCCTCGACGTGAAGCTCCGCCTGATCGCCGATGAGGTGATGGGGCGCGGCACCGTGGACCACACCCCGGCCTATCCGCGCGAGGTGGTGAAACGCGCCCTGGAGCTGCATGCCTCTTCCGTGATCCTGGCGCACAACCATCCCTCCGGCGACCCGGCGCCGAGCCAGGCCGATATCGCGATGACGCGCGACATCAAGGCCGCCGCCGCGGCCCTGGGGATCGCCCTGCACGATCACCTGATCGTGGGCCGTGGCGCGCCCTTCTCGATGCGCGCCAGGGGCCTGCTCTGACCGGGCCTGCGGCGGACATGTCGCGGCGACCGTCGCAAGATTTTCGAGGCTTTCACGACTGGGCCGGACTAACCTCCACCGCGCAGCGAGGAGGCAGAGCGATGTTCGATCATGTCGGGCTGAAGGTGCGCGACACCGCCGCGGCCGTGAAATTCTACGCGGCCATCATGGCCACGCTCGGCCAGAGGCCGATCGCCGAGGACGGCACCGGCTACGGCTTCAAGGACGGGGGGCTCTGGCTGAGCGAGGACAAGGCCGCGCCGGGCGGCGCGCATCTCGCCTTCAAGGCGGCGAACCACGAGACGGTCCGGCGCTTCCACAAGGCCGGGCTGGCCGCTGGCGGGAGGGATAACGGCCCGCCCGGGCCGCGCCCCGATTACGGGCCGAACTACTACGCGGCCTTCCTGTTCGATCCCGACGGCAACAACGTCGAAGCCGTCTGCAAGAAGGCCGGTTGATCCGTCAGCCCGCGGCCACCGCCGGTCGCGCGCCCAGGATATGGGCGATGGCATAGGTCAGGTCGGGCCGGTTGAGCGTGTAGAAGTGGAACTCGTCCACGCCATTGGCCTGCAGGATGCGCACCTGCTCGGCCGCCACCGTCGCCGCCACCAGCCGGCGCGTGTCCACATCCTCGTCCAGCCCCTCGAAGAGCCGGCCCAGCCAGTCCGGCACCGAGGCGCCGCACATGGCCGAGAAGCGCTTCAGGCTGGCGAAGTTCGAGACCGGCATGATGCCGGGCACGATCGGCGCCGTGATCCCCGCCGCGTGGCAGCGGTCCAGGAAGCGCAGGTAGATGTCGGTGTCGAAGAAGTATTGCGTCACCGCCCGGCTCGCCCCGGCGTCGATCTTGCGCTTCAGGAAATCGAGATCGGCATCGGCCGAAAGTGCGGCCGGATGGACCTCCGGATAAGCGCCCACGCTGATGTCGAAGTCGCCGATCCGGCGCAGGCCCCGCACCAGGTCCTCCGCCTGGGCATAGCCGCCCGGATGGGGCTCGTAGGTCGCCGCGCCGGCCGGCGGATCGCCGCGCAGGGCGACGATGTGCCGTACCCCGGCCTCCCAATAGGCCTGGGCCACCTCGTCCACTTCCTCGCGGGTCGCGCCCACGCAGGTCAGATGCGCGGCCGGCGTCAGCGAGGTTTCCTTCGCGAGGCGCGCCACCGTGTCATGCGTGCGCGACCGGGTGGAGCCGCCCGCGCCATAGGTCACGGAGACGAAACGAGGCGCCAGAGGCTCCAGCCGGCGGATGCAGGTCCAGAGATCCGCCTCAAGCTTCTCGTTCTTGGGCGGGAAGAACTCGAAGGACAGCTTGGGGGCCGGAAGGCTCGACGGCGTAGGCAGGGTCCCGACCCGGGGGCCAGTCAGCCAGCGTTCCAGCGTGTTGGAGGGCGAAGCGTTCATGATGCCGACGTTTGACGGCGCGTCGACCATTGCGCAAGTGGCAACGCGCCCCAGCTAACATGCCGAGCGACTTGCTCCGGCTCATGAAAATGTGCATGTAGTTGAAGCGGCATCCCTTCGCACGAGTTTATGGTGCTCGCCCAGAAAGGTCCGATGTTGTCCATGCGGTTTGCTCCAATCCTCGCCTCCGTCATCCTGCTGGCAGGCTTGGCTGGCTGCGCTGCGCGGCCGCCGGCGAGCGACCCGGAGGCCCTGGAGGAATTCCGGGCCAATAACGACCCCGTCGAGCCCTTCAACCGCGCCATGTATTCGGTGAACAACGCCATCGACACGGTGGCGCTGCGGCCCGCGGCCCAGGCCTATCGCTTCGTCCTGCCGCAGCCCGTGCGCGACGGCGTGCGCAACGCGCTGGGCAACCTGCGCGCGCCGACCATCCTGCTGAACGACGTGCTGCAGGGCGAGCCCGACCGGGCGGCCACCACCGCGGCGCGCTTCATGATTAACTCCACGCTTGGCCTCGGCGGCCTAATCGACGTCGCCGCCTGGCAGTTCGGCCTCCCCGGCCATGGCGAGGACTTCGGCCAGACCCTGGCGGTCTGGGGCGTGGGCGAAGGCCCCTATCTGTTCCTGCCCGTGCTCGGCCCGTCCAACCCGCGCGATCTCCTCGGCTACGGCGTCGACGCGGTGGCGAGCCCCTGGTTCTGGTTCGGCCAGGGCGAGGTCGTCGAGGCGCTGCGCTGGGCCTATGCCGGCATCGGCGTCCTCGATGCGCGCGAAGGCGTGCTCGACGCGCTGGACGAGCTGAACCGCTCCTCGCTCGACCCCTATTCGACACTGCGCAGCGCCTATCGTCAGCGCCGCAATGCCGAGATCCGCAATACTGGGACCGTCGCGCCGGAAGCGGCGCGCGGCACCGGCTTCGGCGTCGGAACGGGTGTTCCCGTGCCGCGTCAGCCGAACCCGACAGCGCCCTGAGGCCCATCCCATGACCATGACCCTGAACCCGCCGCGCCCCTCGCGCCGGGCGCTTTTGGCCCTCCTGGCCGCCCTGCCCTTCGTCGCGCCGCTGGCGGCACGCGCGCAGATGGATCCGGGCCGCGCCACCACCTTCATTCACACCACGGGCGATTCGCTGGTCGCCGCGCTCAACAGCACCGGCCTCTCGGCCGCCCAGCGGCGCGAGCGCGTGGCGGGCATCCTGCGCCAGGCGGTGGATATGGAGGGCACGGGCCGCTTCATCCTCGGCCGCTGGTGGCGCGTGGCCTCGCCGGCCGAGCAGCAGGAATACCTGCGCCTCTTCGAGGAGACGCTGACCCGCAACCTCGCCAGCCGCTTCGGCGAGTACCAGGGCGTGCGCTTCTCCATGGGCCGCAGCCAGCAGCGCAGCGAGGACGACGCGATGGTGACCACCATCGTGGAGCGCCCCGGCCAGGCGGGCGTCAATCTGGACTGGCGCGTGGCCGAGGTGGGCGGACAGCCGCGCATCGTGGACCTCGTGGCGGAAGGCACTTCGCTGCGCCTGACGCAGCGCAGCGAATACAGCGCGGTGATCCAGCGCGGCGGGAACCAGGTCTCCGCCCTGCTGACGGCGATGCGCAACCAGTTGCAGCAGATGCAGCAACGCTCCTGAGGAGCCGACCAGGGGCGCGCCCCCTGGCTTACTTCATCCAGGCGATCAGCCGTTCCGGCGCCTCGGCCATCGCCGCTTCCGCCCCGCAATAGCTGAAGCGCAGGAACCGCGCGCCGCGCGTGCGGTCGAAGTCCACGCCCGGCGTGGCCGCGATCCCCGCGCCTTCCAGCATCCGCGCCGAGAACTGCGTGCTGTCATTGGTGAGCTGCGAGACGTCGCACCACAGATAGAAAGCGCCATCCGCCGCCGCGATCCGGTCGAAGCCAGCCTTGGGCAGATTCTCCAGCAGGAGCGCCCGGCTGCGGGCATAGCCGGCCTTCTTGGCCTCCAGCTCCTCGACGCAGTCCATCGCCGCCTCGGCCGCCACCTGGGCCACGTGCGGGGCCGAGATGAACATGTTCTGCGCCAGGCATTCGACCGGCCGCACCAGATCCTCGGGCAGCAGCAGCCAGCCGATGCGCCAGCCGGTCATGCACCAGTATTTGCTGAAGCTGTTGACGACCACCGCGCTCTCGCTGAAGGCCGCCGCCGTGCTCTCGGCGACCGTGCCCCAGGAAAGGCCGTGATAGATCTCGTCCGAGATCAGCCGCACGCCCCTGGCGTGGCACCAGCGCGCGATCTCGGCGAGCTCATTGGGCGTCAGCATGGTGCCGGCGGGATTGCAGGGGCTCGCGACCACCAGCCCGTCCGGCAGCGGGTCGAGCTGCTCCAGCAGGGAGATGGTCGGCTGGAATCGCGTCTCGGGGCCGCATTCCAGCAGCACCGGCTCCATGCCGAGGGCGGTCAGGATATTGGCGTAGGGCGGGTAGAAGGGCGCGGCCATGGCCACCCGGTCGCCCCGGTCGAAGGCGGCGAGGAAGGCCAGGGGAAAGGCGCCCGAGGCGCCCACCGTCACCGCAATCCGCGCGGGCGAGACGGTCACGCCGTAATGGTCGAGATAGTGTTGCGCGATCCGCGCGCGGAGGCTCGGCAGGCCGAAGGCCTCGGTATAGCCGAGCGGATGGCCGGAATGCAGCGCCGCCACGGCCGCCGCGATGGCCCCGGCGGGCGCGCCGGAGGCGGGCTGGCCCACCTCCATGCGCAGGATGCCGGGAGCCGAGGCGGGCTGGTTCGCGGCCTTGGCATTGGCGGCCGCGATCACGTCCATCACGATGAAGGGCGGGGCTTCGGCGCCCCGCCCGACCTTGAGCGTCACCGGTCGGTGGCGCCGAGCGCCACGCCGGCGCCCCGCGGATCGCTGAGCGTCGTGCAGAGCGCCTGGAAGCCGGGCAGGTAGCGTGGGCACATGCCGACCTGGGCGCGGCCGGCGGCAGGCACCGCCTGCATGACGGCCTCGGGCCCGGCATCGCGCAGCATCTGCGCGGCCATGGGGCCGGCGACGGCCATCGGCGCGCCCTCCTGGCCCGAACCGGCGGCGGCCATGCGGAAGGCGCGCAGATTGGGGTTCCAGCCGATCGCGGCCGAGAGCAGCGGCAGCTGGACGCGGCCGAGATTGGGCGCGGCGGCGCCGAGGAAGCCCATTCCCGGCATGATCCGGCCCGTGCCGAAGAGGTTGTTCATGGTGAAGGCGCAGGTCACGGCATTGCCGTTGCGGTCGAAGACCATGAGGCCGGCGCTGGCCGGCAGGGCGCTCAGGCCGCCAGCGGGGAGGTCGGTCGCGGCCAGCAGGGCCGCCGGGTCGCCCCCGCGCGCGCGGGCCGCCGCGGCCACGGCCATGGCACGGGCCTGGGCGGCATCGCCCGCCTGGCCGGCCTGGAGCGACTGGAAGGCCGCGGCGGCGGCAAGGCCGCCATCGGCCGGCGGCGGCAGGAAGGCGATGCGGTCGCCGCTGCGGCCATTCACGATGATCGGGCGCAGAAGCTGCGGCAGGGCCGCACGCAGCTCGGCGACGCTGATGGTCCCCGCACCCACCTGGCCCGAGACCTCCTCGAGCCGGCGCGCCAGCCCGCCCTGATGCAGGTCGCCCACGCCGGAGATTCGCAGCGCGGCCAGGGTGCCGCCCAGCGGCGGGTTCTGGAAGTTTTCGCCCACCGCGACCGGCTGGCCGTTGCGGCCGAAGACGGAGCGCGCCTCGGGATCGGCGAAGAGCGGCCCCTGCACGGCCGTCAGATCGTTGTGCAGCGCCCGCGACATGGGAATGCCAAAGCGCGCGGCCTGCTCGGCCGGACCGATCAGCTCCTCGAAGGGCCGGCCATTGGGCAGGCGCGTGTGGAGCGCGAAGAGGCCGCGGGCGAGGAGCGGCACGGCGGCCGGGCGATCGGCATTGGCCGGGGTGCCGCTGCGCGCGCCGGGCAGGAAGCTGACCGCCTCCACGTCGTTGCGGATGCGGTTGTAGATGAGGCAGGCGCCACCGCCGCCCAGGCCGACGCGCGAGGGCAGCGTCGCGGCCATGACGAAGCCGGCCGCCACGGCGGCATCCGCCGCATTGCCGCCGGCGGAGAGCACGTTGCGCGCGGTGGCTGCGGCCACCGGTTCCTCGGCCGCCACGCCGCCCAGGAAGCCCGAGACATAGCCCGGGGTGCCGGCGGCGATGCTGTTGCCGAGAAGGCCCGAGGTGAGGTTCCCCGCCGTTTCGCAGGCGGTGAGCGAAAGGCCGGCGACGACCAGAGCGAGGGCCCGCCCAGAGATCGGGCGGCGGGGCGTGGCAGTCCTGTCGGGCGTGTTCATGCGGGTGGCGCTCGATTCCCTCGATGGCGGCATTCCGGCCGGTCGAGGGGGATTAGACGCCTTCTTCCCACCGGGCAACCGAGATGGCTTGCGCGCAGGTCCGATGCCCGCGCACGGGAATTGCCTCGCGCGGGCGGAGGGAGGATGTTGGGCCCTTGCGAAAGGGTCGAAAGATGAACCGACGTGGACTGGCGGCGCTCGGCGCCGCCCTGATTCCGGGCACGGCGATGGCCCAGGCGCTCAGCGCCGAACAGCGGACCGAGGTGCTGCAGCTGCTGCGCCAGGCCTTGCGGGAGGATCCCAGCCTCCTGCGCGACGCTATGGCCGGGCTGGAGCAGGCCGAGCAGGCCGAGCGCGCCTCGTCGCTCGCCGCGACCATCCGCGCCCGCGCCGAGCAGCTCTTCCGCGACGCCTCCGATCCGGTGAAGGGCAATCCGCAGGGCAGCGTGACCTTCGTGGAGTTCTTCGATGCCCGCTGCGGCTATTGCAAGCAGTTGCACCCGGTCATGGAGCAGCTGCTGCAGCGCGAGCGGGACGTGCGGGTCGTGATGAAGGACCTGCCGATCCTGGGGCCGAACTCGGTGCTCGCGACGCGGGCGCTGATGGCCGCCCAGCGCCAGAATCTCTACGCGCCGCTCTACGACGCGCTGATGCGCCTGCGCGAGGAGCCGGCCGAGCCCGTGCTGCGCCGCGAGGCGGAACGGGTCCGGATCGACTGGGCGCGGCTGCGGCGGGACATGGACGACCCCACGATCCAGACGCGAATCGCCCGGAACCTGGAGCTGGCGCGCGCGCTGGACATCCAGGGCACGCCGGCGCTGATCATCGGGACGACGCTGGTGCCCGGCGCGGTGGACCTGGCCGAGCTGCGGCGGCTGACGGCGGCGGCGCGCGGTTAGCCGCCCCGCCCCATAAAAACATCCGCCCCCTCAACTGTGCGGATGGTGCGTCGGCGGCCCGGTGCCTGAGGGTACAAATATAGCGCGATAAATCAGGCCAGACGGCCCGAGTTATCGCGGCCCGCGACGGCGGTTGAGCGCGAGCTCGTCCTCGGTGAGCTGGAAGCCCACCATGATCCGGTAATCCTGCGCGCGAAGGTGCTGCCCGACCGGGAAGCTGATCTCCACCGGCTGGGAGCTCACGGCGGCGCGCGTCGTATTGGCGCCGAACTGCGCGGGCAGGACGAAGCTCTGGCGGCTGATGACGTTGTCGTTCGCGTCCAGCACCGCGAGGAACCAGGGGATCTGGACCGCGCGGGAGGGGGCGGCCGGGCCGCGATCCATCTGGAAGCGCATGGAAATCGTGGCGTCCAGGCTCCGGTCGCGGCGGCCGCGGCGGCAATTGGCGTCCACCGCCGTCACCCGGGCGTCCAGCACCACGGTCGACAGGTCGGGCGGCGAGCCGGCGCGGTAGCGCGTGAGATCGGCCAGATCCGACGGCAGGGTCAGCGCCGGGCACGAGACCAACAGGTCGTCGATCCGGGTCGGCTGGCAACCGGATACCACCATCGCCGACAAGACCAGCGGCGCAATAAAGGCCAGACGCATGCTCACCCCTCCAATCCGCGCTCCGTCTGGCACCGATCGGCCCAAAGGGATAGTCTGTGAGGCTACAGCACCTCCCCTTGGGATTCTGCACCACATGGCCGAAAAGCCCACCCTTCACGTGTTTCTCGCCGGGCCGCGCGGTTTCTGCGCCGGCGTGGACCGCGCCATCAAGATCGTCGAGGAAGCGCTCAAGCGCTACGGCGCGCCGGTCTATGTCCGGCACGAGATCGTCCACAACCGCTTCGTCGTCGAGGCGCTGGAACGCCAGGGCGCCGTCTTCGTGGAGGAGCTCACCGAGATCCCCAATGACGGCCAGCCCGTGGTGTTTTCCGCCCATGGCGTGCCGAAATCCATTCCGGCCGAGGCCGAGCGGCGCGAGATGTTCTTCCTCGACGCCACCTGCCCGCTCGTCAGCAAGGTGCATCGCGAGGCCGAGCACCACTTCTCGCGCGAGCGGCATCTGATCCTGATCGGCCATGCCCGCCACCCCGAGGTGATCGGCACCATGGGCCAGCTTCCGCCTGGCGCCGTGACTTTGGTCGAGGACGAGGAGCAGGCCCGCACGGTCGAGCCCCCGGCCGGCCGGCCGCTCGCCTTCATCACCCAGACCACGCTCTCCGTCGACGACACGGCGGAGATCGTGAACATCCTGCAGAGCCGCTTCCCGCACATCTCGGCGCCGGCGAAGGAGGACATCTGCTACGCGACCACCAACCGCCAGGCCGCGGTGAAGGAGATCGCGCCCAAGGTCGATATGATGATCGTGGTCGGCGCGCCGAACTCCTCCAACTCGGTGCGCCTGGTCGAGGTCGCTGGCCGGGCCAGCACCGCCAAGGCGGTGATGGTCCAGCGCGGGCGGGACCTGGATCTCGCGACGGTCGAGGGCGTGCGCCGCATCGGCATCACCGCCGGCGCCTCCGCGCCGGAGGTCCTCGTCGAGGAGGTGCTGGCGCGCCTGCGCGAGCGCTACACGCTCGAGATCGAAGAGATCGTGGTGGCGGAGGAGAAGGTCATCTTCAAGCTCCCCGCCGCCCTGGCCACCCCAGCGTCCGTCTAGTCCCTTGGCCGTTTACACTGAGGTTTCCGACGAGGCGCTGCGCGCGTTCCTCGCGGATTACGACATTGGCGAATTGCTGGCCTTCCGCGGCATCGCCGAGGGGGTCGAGAACTCCAACTACGCCCTGAAGACGACGGCGGGGGACTATGTCCTCACCCTCTATGAGAAGCGCGTGAACCCCGCGGAGCTGCCCTGGTTCCTGGAGCTCATGCAGCATCTGGTGGCCCGCGGGCTCTCGGCTCCCATGCCGGTTCCGGGGCGCGACGGCGCGGCCCTGCGCGAGTTGGCCGGGCGGCCGGCGGCGATCTGCACCTTCCTCGCCGGCGTCTGGCCACGACGGGTGCAGGCCGCGCATTGCGGGCCGCTGGGCGCGGCGCTGGCGGAGCTGCATCTGGCGGGCGCGGACTACACGGCGGTGCGCCCGAACGGGCTCGGCGTCGCGGCCTGGGCGCCGCTGCTCGAGGCCTGCCGCGCCGATGGCGAAGACGTGCAGCCGGGGCTGATCGCGGAGCTGGACGGACTGCTCTCGGGCATCCTGGCCGAATGGCCCGCGCCGGGCGCGCTACCGGTCGGGCAGATCCATGCGGACCTCTTCCCCGACAACGTCTTCTTCCTGGAAGACGGCGGCAAGCCGCATGTCTCCGGGCTGATCGACTTCTACTTCGCCTGCACCGAGGTGCTGGCCTATGACGTCGCCGTCTGCCTGAACGCCTGGTGCTTCGAGCCCGATCGCAGCTTCAACGTCACCAAGGCGCGCGCCTTGCTGCGCGCCTACACCGCGCGGCGGCCGCTCTCGGAGGCCGAGCGCGCGGCGCTGCCGGTGCTTTGCCGCGGCGCGGCGATCCGCTTCCTGCTGACGCGGCTCTACGACTGGGTGAACACGCCGAAGGGCGCGATGGTCACCCGCAAGGATCCGCTGGAATACCTTCACAAGCTGCGCTTCTTCGCGCTGGCCCATAGCCCGGAGGCGATCGGTGCCTGACAGCCGAGACTTCATTGAGATTTACACCGATGGCGGCTGCAAGCCCAACCCCGGACCGGGCGGCTGGGCGGCGATCCTGCGCAGCGGCTCCAGCGAAAAGGAGCTGACCGGCGCCGAGCCCGCCACGACCAACAACCGCATGGAGCTCACCGCCGCCTGCGAGGCGCTGGAGGCCCTGAAGCGCCCCTGCCGCGTGGCGCTGCACACCGACAGCGAATATGTGCGCAACGGGATGGAGCGCTGGATCAAGGGCTGGGTGCGCAACAACTGGCGCAACTCGGCCAAGGAGCCCGTGAAGAACTACGAGCTGTGGCAGCGGCTGCTGGCGGCGGCCAAGCCGCATGAGGTGGAGTGGCTCTGGGTGAAGGGCCATTCGGGCCACCCGATGAACGAGCGGGCGGATGTATTGGCGACGCAGGCGCGCGAATCGCTGCGCGCCTGATTTTGTGTAGCACCAGCCACTGAGCCAAGCCGATGCGATAAGCCTCCTCGGCCGTGATGGGGAAGCCCATGGCGGCTTTCATCGCCTGCCCTTTCCCCACCCACTTCGCCAGCCTCACGGACCCTCCGTGAGCGGGCAGAATCCCCAGGGACACCTGGGGCAGAGGGATCGCGTTGCTCCAGGCCCGGCCTTCTTCGACCAGGCCCGGAGGTCACCCTTAAATCATCAGCACGCCACCGTTGATGTCGAAGGTGGCACCGGTGATGAACCCCGCCTCGTCACCAGCCAGGAAGCTGGTCAGCGCCGCCACCTCCTCAGGTGTGCCGAAGCGGCCCACCGGAATGGTCTTGAGCACCCCAGCCAGCACCTCAGGAGGGGAGCCCGCGCTCATCGGCGTCTCGATGCGCCCGGGCGCGATGGCATTCACCGTCACGCCATCACTCGCGATCTCCTTGCCGAAGGCGCGGGTCATGCCGAGGATCCCGGTCTTGGTCGTAACGTAGTGCGCGCCAGCCACGCCGCCCGGCGAGCGGCCCGCACGCGAGGCGATATTGACGATGCGCCCCCAGCGCCGCGCCCGCATCGGCGGCAGGCACAGCTGGATCAGCCGGAACGGCGCGGTCAGGTTGATCTGAACGACCCGCTCCCACTCATCGAGCGGGATTTCCCCGGCGGGGATGCGACGGCCGTCGCGCTTGGGGGAGATGGCCGCGTTGTTCACCAGCACGGCCACCGACTCGAACCGCGCCCCGAGCCGCTGCGGCAGGGCGGCGCGCTGAGCTTCGTCACCCAGGTCGAGCGGCAGCCCGGTCGCGTCGATCCCTTCCGAACGAAGCGCTTCCGCCGCAGCCGCGACCTCGTCTGCCAGCACATCGATCAGCACGACATGATGGCCGCCCTGGCCCAGGCGGCGGGCGATGGCGAGGCCCATCCCGCGCGCCGCACCCGTCACGATGGCGGTTCGTTTGCTGTCCATGGATCGGTACTTTCCTAGCGGCGGGATCAAATCGTCGGCCAGGAGAAGACCTCGCCATAGGTCTCCAGCGGCGTGAGGCTGGGCCGGAAGGCCTGGACCAATTGCTCCTCCAGACCTTCGAGCGTCCAACCTTCGGAACGGTGCACGCTGCGGATCGGACGCGGCTGGCTGTAGAGGTAAATCTCATTGCCACGCACGCCGATGATCTGCCCCGTGATATCCCGCGCGCCATCGGTCAGCAGGAAAGCCGCCACCGGCGCGATCTGCGCGGCGGTCCCCTGAGTGGAGCGGAACTGACGGAAATCCGTGTTGGCGCCTGTCTTCGCGAATTCCGCCTGACGGAAGGCGTTCACGCGCTCCCATTGGCGGCTGCGGGCCGAGGGCGCCATGCAGTTGGAGCGCACGTTGTAGCGCTTCATGTCGAAGGCGATGAGGCGCGAGAGCCCCGCGATGCCCGCCTTGGCCGATCCGTAATTCGCGACTCCCATCGTGCCGATCAGCCCCGTGGTCGAGGACATGTGCAGATAGGCGCCGCTGTTCTGCGCCTGGAAAACGGGAGCAGCGGCGCGACTGACGTAGAAGGTACCGTTGAGATGCGTCTTGAGCACCAGGTCGAAATCCTCGGGCGGCATCTGCTCGAAGGCCGCGTGGCGCATGACGCCCGCGCTGTTCACCACGGCGTCGACGCGGCCGTAGGCGTCCATCGCGGTGGCGATGATGCGCTGCGCGGTGACCCAGGTGGAGACGTCGTCGCCATTTGCGACCGCTTCGCCACCCGCCGCGCGGATCTCGTTGACGACAGTCTCGGCCGAACTCAGATCGGCGCCCTCGCCGGAGGGCGAGGTGCCCAGGTCATTCACGACGACCTTGCCGCCATGCGCAGCGATGAAGAGCGCGAGCTCCCGCCCGATGCCGCTGCCCCCACCGGTGATGACGACGACCTTGTCTCGGAGAAGCTCCGTATGGCTCATGTGATGATCCTCGAAAGGCTTATTGGGGGAGGCGGTAGACGCGCGCGGCCGTGCCGCTGAACAGCGCGCTCCGTTCGGCCGCGGTGGCGCCCGCGGTCAGGCGCTTGAAGGCGTTCCACATCACCCGGTACGAGAACATGCCCTTGTCCACGGGGAAGTTGCTCTCGAACATGCAGCGCTCGGCGCCGAAAGCCTCGATGCAGGTGTCGACATAGGGACGGATCGCCGAGGCGAGCGTTTGGGAATCCGGAGCCGTGGATTCCTTGTGGAAATCAAAGCCCAGGAGATGCATCCCAAAGCCGCCAAGCTTCACGGTGACATTCGGGCAGGCCGCCAATGCGCGGATCGCGGCGGACCATTCCGCGAAGACGGTGTCCCGCTGGCTGCGGAAGAGACCCATCCCGAGCGGGCCACCGATGTGATCGAGGATGATGGACGTCTGCGGGAAGCTCGCCGCGAGCTGACGTACCTCGTCGAGCTGGGTGTGATAGGCCCAGACGTCGTAGGAGAGGCCGAGCGGCGCGAGGTGCGAGAAGCCGCGCTGAAACACCGGATCGAGCAGGCGCTGCGGCGGGATGCGACCGAAACTGGAGACGATCTCCGGATGCGAGGTGGTCATATTGCGGATGCCGCGCAGGCGCTGCGGGGCGGCCGCCAGATGCGCCTCCAGCACCGGGCGCACGTCATCACCCAGCACGAGGTCCGCCATGCTGACGATGCCGGCCGCGATGCGTGGACCGCCATGTGCCACGGCGGCGTCCGCCACGGCGTTCACGAACTCCGTCTCACCGACGGGGCGCAGCGCGGACGGTCCGTCTGCCCGATACATCGAGCGGCACTGGACGAAGACGGTGTCGGTGATGTTATGGCCGTCCCTCAGGTCATCCCTGAGGTCCTCGGGCGTGTAGCGCTCGTGCGGACGATGCCAGATGTGATGATGCGGATCGATAATAGGCAACTGCGCATCGAGGATAGGTTCGTGCGTGGCGTTGAGCCACTCCTGACGCACCGCAACATGAGGGGCGGGGAACTCTGCAGCCGTGGGATCGGGCGGCATCATCCTTATGATGACTTCCCGCCAGCGTCGGGCCAGTTCTCACACATTCGCATTTCCTTCCCATGGTGTCGCTTGTTGCGGCGATCGGCCTGCCATCGACCAACCGACCGATCGGTTGGTCGGGAGATTTGCAGGTATTTATCGCTCCGGCAAGGCATCGAAACGAAGCGCCGTCGCATCATTTCGCGAAGAGACTGCGTTGCAGAGCAAGACCGGTTGATGTAGCCGATAGGGCAACCGACCGATCGGTCGGTCGAATCATGCCCGAGCTCTAAGGCCCTATCAGGGTGGCCGAGAGCTAAGAGTGTTCGACGAGGAGGAAACGAGATGTTCCAACGCCCCAGCATGCGGCGCTTGTTGATGACCACGGCCGTCCTGGCGTCGGTCTTCGGACCCGGCGCGGGATCCGCGCCCGCTCAGATCTACCCCGACCGCCCCATCCGGCTCGTCGTCCCCTTCCCGCCTGGGGGCTCGACGGATGTCAGCGCCAGGCTCCTTGCGCAGGAACTCGGGCGTCGACTGGGCCAGACCGTCGTGGCCGAGAACCGGCCCGGCGCAGGGACCATGATCGGCAGTGAGGCGGTCATGCGCTCCACGGCGGACGGGCACACGCTCCTGTATGCGTCCTCCTCGATCACCATCACGCCGCACATCAACCGCAGCGTCACCTTCGATCCGCGCCGAGATCTCGTGCCCCTCTCGATGTTCACCGAGGCGCCGCTGATCCTCATCGCCAACCCGCAGGTGCCCTTCCAGGATCTCCAGGGTCTTCTCGCCTATGCGCGGGCCAATCCAGGGCGCCTCAACGTCGCCTATCCGGGAATGGGGACGACCAACCACCTCGCCGCCACCCTGTTCAATCGCAGCGCTGGGCTCGACATCGTGCTCGTGCCCTTCGCGGGCAACGCCGCGGGCCTCACCGCGCTGATGCGCAACGACGTGCAGATCGCCTTCGACTCATTGGCCTCGGCGGGTGGCTTCATCCGGGAAGGAACGGTCCGGGCGCTCGGCGTGACGGGCATGCGCCGTTCACCTTCGCTCCCCGACGTGCCTACCGTGAACGAGAGCGCGGTGCCGGGCTTCGAGACCACCTTCTGGTTTGGCCTCATGACGCCAGTGCGCACTCCCGCTCCGATCGTGGATCGCATCTCCCAGGAGGTGTCCGCGATCGTGCGGGATCCCGCTGTGATCGAACGACTACAGGGAATGGGGTTTGAGGCCAGTGCACCGGGGGCAGAGCATTTTGCTTCGCGCATTAGCGCGGACTTCAACAAGTGGGGCGCCTTGGTGCGGGATGCCCGGATCGGGGTGGACTGACACGCCGCGACATTGCTCCAGCTGCCAAGCATCCCGTGGGGAAATCTGGAGCATCCCATGGCGTGGAACACGCCTGATAGCATAAGGGGGGGCTAAGCCCCCCTCTCTGAAGGGCTCGTATACCAGCGGAGGATACCGGGCGTCTTTTCCGGCCCCGCTCCATGAGCCTCCATAGCGTACTGCTATATCCCCCCTTCATCTTCGCATTGGACGTATAGGGTCCATCCCCCAAAAATCAGGCCGACATGAGTCACGGCCGCCGATCCAGCCCGGTCTGCCGTACTCGAACCTGGTTCGACTATTAGGAAGGCAGTAGCGATGGATCTCCTCATCTCCGATGCAGTGGTGATGACCTGCGACGACGAACGTCGCATCATCGAGAACGGGGCGATCGCCATCAGGGGGAATCGCATCCTGGCCGTCGGTCCGGCCAGCGAGATCGAGCCAAGCTACCCCGATCTGGAGCGCTTTTCCGCCAAGGGCCTGGCCGTGCTTCCCGGCTTCATCAACGCGCACACGCACACCGCGCTGACGGTGCTTCGCGGCACCGTCGAGGACTGGGACGGCAATGCCGTCTACGGCTACATGTCGCCCGTCTCCTACGAGATGACGCCCGAGGAACGGTCCATAATGGTCCAGCTCGGCTGCCTGGAAGCGATCCGCGCCGGCTGCGCGACGCTGGTCGATCCGTTCCGCCATGTCCCGACCTATGTCGACGCCATGGCCGCGACCGGCCTGCGCCTGTGGGTCTCGGAGAACTGCGCCGACATCAACACGCTCAAGATCCGCCAGGGCGACTATTCGGTGGACCGCGAGTTCGGGCAGGTCTTCCTGGATCGCACGATCCAGGGGATCGAGGCTTATCACGGTACGCATAATGACCGCCTGCGCATCCAGATCGCCGCCCACGCGCCGGACAACTGCTCGCCCTGGATGCTCGATCAGCTGATGCAGCTCGCGCGCAAGCACGACCTGACCCGCACCGTGCACCTCGCCCAGAGCACCGAGGAGATCGATGCGGTCAAGGCCGCCTACGGCCTGACCCCGGCAGAATATCTGGACCGCGAAGGCTTCCTCGGCCCCGATCTGGTCGGCGCCCACTGGACCTATTGCACCCCCTCCGACGTCGAGCTCCTCGCCGCGCGTGGAACGCAGATGGTGCATTGCCCCGCGAATTCCTCGCGCCGGGGGCCGCATACGACGCCCATCGGCCTGATCCGCGACGCGGGCATCAACGTCGCGATCGGCACGGACAACATGACCGAGGACATGTTCCACGCGCTGAAGATCGGCCTGATCCTGCACCGGGGCGGCCGTGGCCGCGACAAGGAAGGCGGCGTCAATCCGCAGCCCCAGGCCCTGCTGGACGGCATCACGCGCAATGCGGCGCAGTCGGTCGGCGCCTCGGCCGAGATCGGGTCGATCGAGCCGGGCAAGAAGGCCGACCTCACCATCATCGACCTCAACGTGCCGGCGATGCGCCCGATCATCCGGCTCGTCTCGAACATCGTACATTACGGCCACCCGGGCATCGTCCATTCGGTGATGACGGACGGCAATTTCCTCATGCGCGACCGCAAGGTCCTGTGCCTGGACGAGGCGTTCCTGCTGCAGGAATCGCAGAAGGTCACCGAGCGCGTCTGGAAGCGGATGATGGCCAAGAACGCCGATATTCCGCCGCCGCCCGGCGGCATCACCTGGATGAACGTCTGAGGCGCAGCGCGGATATGTCCTCCTCCAAGATCGGCCTTGCCGCCCTCCTTTCGGCAGGGCTCTGGGCCCTGCCGGCCTCGGCCAATGACGTCACCATCGCGGTCGGCGGGGCCTTCACCTCGCTCGATCCGCACTACCACAACCTCACGCCCAACAGCGCGCTCACCCAGCATCTCTTCGACCGCCTGGTGAACCCCGACGCCAACCTGCGCCCGGAGGCCGCCCTGGCTGTCTCCTGGTCGGCCGTGGCGCCGAATGTCTGGGAGTTCCGCCTGCGGGACGACGCCCGCTTCCATGACGGTACGCCTTTCACCGCGGACGACGTGGCCTTCACCCTCGCCAGGGTCTCGGCGCTGCGAAGCGGGCCTGGTGGCTATGCCATCTACACCCGCCCCGTGCAGGAAGTGGTGGTGGTCAATCCGCAGACGGTCCGCATCGTCACCACCGCGCCCGCGCCGCTGATTCCGGCCTTCATGGCCGCCCTGCCGATGATCGGCCGGCGCCAGGGCGATGGCGCCACGACCTCCGACTACAACAGCGGCCGCGCCGCCATCGGCACTGGTCCCTATCGCCTGGTGTCCTACACGGCGGGAGATCGTGCGGTCTTCCAGCGCAATGACCAGTGGTGGGGCCCCGCGCAGCCCTGGAATCGCGTGACGGTCCGCCTCATCGCCAATGACAGCGCGCGCATCGCGGCGCTGAAGGCCGGCGACGCGGACCTGATCGACCAGGTGCCGACACGGGACACGCGCAGCATCAGCGACGACCGCCGCCTGGTGGTCTTCAGCAAGCCCGGCGTGCGGAACATCTATCTGCATCTCGATCTCCTGCGCGAGGAGACGCCCTTCGTCACCGACCATCGCGGCACCCCCCTGGCCTCGAACCCGCTGCGCGACCCGCGCGTGCGCCAGGCGCTGTCCATGGCCATCAACCGCGCCGGCATCGTCGCGCAGGTGATGGACGGCCAGGCCTCGCCTTCCGGCCAGTTCCTGCCCGACGGCGCCATGGGCAGCGATCCGTCCCTGCGGCCGGAGGCGCATGACCCGGCGGGCGCGCGCCGCCTGCTCGCGGAGGCGGGCTTCCCGGACGGCTTCAGCATCACGCTGCACGGCCCGAACGACCGCTATGTGAACGACGCCCAGATCCTGCAGGCCGTGGCCCAGATGTGGACCCGCATCGGCGTGCGGACGCGGATCGAGGCGCTGCCCTCCAGCACCTACTTCACCCGCTCGGCCCGCAACGAGTTCAGCGTCGGCCTACTCGGCTGGGGCACCGGCACGGGCGAGGCGGACAGCCCGCTCGCCAATCTCGTCGCCACGCGGGATGCAAGTCGCGGCCGTGGGGCCTCCAACCGGTCCGGCTACAGCAATGCCGCCGTGGACGGGCTGCTCGGCCAGGCCCTGGCAACGCTCGATCCCGCCGGGCGCGAGGACCTCTATCGCCAGGCTACCCGGATCGCGATCGGCGACCGCGCGATCCTGCCGCTGCATCATCAGGTCAATCTGTGGGCGTCGCGCGCGGGCCTGGTCTACGAAGGCCGCAACGACGAGCGGACGATGGCCATGTCCCTTCGGCCCGCCGCGCGCTGATGACCCCTGCCATCCTCATCCATGACGCGACCATCGTCACGGCGGATGCGGATGGCAGCGTCCACCACGGCGCGTCGATCGCGATCGAGGGCGACCGGATCGCCGCGATCGGCGCCACGGAGGAACTGAAAAGCCGCTATCCCCACGCCACGATGGTGGACGGGCGAAACAGGGCCGTGATGCCCGGCTTCGCCAATACGCACACCCACCTGCATCTGACCCTGGCGCGCGGCATTTTCGAGGACATGTCTTCGCCCAATGCCCCGCCCTTCGATGCGGTGAACCGGCTTCCGCTGCCTCGCCTCTCCGACGAGGAGCACATGGTGATGTGCCAGCTCGGCGCGCTGGAGGCGATCCGCAGCGGCACGACGGCGCTGCTGGAGGACAATATCGGGATCGCCCGCTATGCCGGGCCACTGGCCGATACCGGCCTGCGCCTGTTGCTGGCCGAGCGAGCCTGGGACAAGGCCGTCGGCAATATCGGCGGGATGGAGCCTTTCGAGGCCTCGGAGGCGCTGGCCGATGCGGGTCTCGAACGCATCTCCCGGCTGCACGAGGAGTGGAACGGCGCGCGTGGCGGCCGGGTCGCCGTCGGCCTCGCGGCCTGGGCGCCGGACATGTGCTCGCCGCGCCTGCTCAACCGCCTCTCGGGACTCAGCGAGAAACTGGACGCGCGCTGCACCATCCACCTCAACCAGCTCTGGGGTGAAGTCGAGGCGGTGCGGCGCGAGCGCAAATGCCTGCCCACCGAATACCTGCATGCCGAGGGCTTCCTCAACGACCGCCTGATCGCGGCGCATTGTCGCTGCATGGTGCCCCGCGAGGAGGAGCTGCTCGGCCGTTCCGGCGCTTCCGTCGCCTTCAATTCCTGCATGGCGGCCCGTCGCGGCCTGAGCCCGCGCATCGCCGCGCTGCAGGAGGCGGGATGCAACATTTCCATCGGCACCGACAACATGGCCGAGGACATGGTGGAGGCGACGCGGACCGCCATGTTCATGGAGCGCGTCCGCCGCAGCGACGGGCGGGAGCCCACGCCGGAGGAAGCGCTCGGCTGGGCCACGCGGAACGGCTATCGCGCGATGGGTGTCGCGGATGGCGGCACGCTCGCACCGGGCATGAAGGCCGACCTGGTCGTCCTGCGCACCGACCGCCCGCATCTCGTGCCGCGCCTGCGCCTCGTCTCCAACTTCGTGCATCAGGGCCAGGCTTCGGATGTGCAGTCGGTGATGGTGGACGGCGCCTGGATCATGCGCGACGGCGAGGTGCTGACCATGGACGAGGCTGCCATTGTCGCCGAGGCGGATCTCGTCGCGCGCCGCGCCTGGGCGCGTCTTTTCGCAGCGCGCCCCGAATTGGAAGTTCCTCCGGGCTTCAGCCCCGCGCCGTAATATTGTGGGCGTCATGCCCGCCTGACCCGATAAGGAGACCAAGGATGGCCATTGCCCGAAGAGACATCGTTCTCGGCGCCTTGATGAGCCCGGCGCTGCTGCCCGCGCGAACCTCCGCGCAGACGAGGCGCGTGATCCGCGCCGTGCCGATCGGCGACCTGCGTATCCTCGATCCGATCTGGACCACGGCCTATATCACGCGCAACCACGGCTACCTTGTTTGGGACACGCTGTTCGGCCTGGACGAGCAGGGCGTGCCGCGCCCCCAGATGGTGGACAGCTACGATGCCAGCCCCGATGGGCTGACCTGGAACTTCACCCTGCGCTCCGGAATGCTCTGGCACGACGGCGGGCCGGTGCGCGCCGCGGACTGCGTCGCCTCCATTCGCCGCTGGGGCGCGCGCGACGGCATGGGCCAGGCGCTGATGTCGGTCACCACCTCGCTCGAGGCCGTGAACGCGCTGAGCTTCCGCCTCGTGCTGAGCCGGCCGGTCGCCTTCGTGCTGGAGGCGCTGGGCAAGATCGACAGCAACGTGCCCTTCATGATGCCGGAGCGCCTGGCGCAGACTTCGCCCAACACGCAGATCCGCGAGATGATCGGCTCCGGCCCCTTCCGCTTCGTCGCCGGCGAATGGGTGCCGGGCGCGAAGATCGTCTATGAGCGCTTCGATCGCTACCTTCCGCGCTCCGAGCCGGCGAGCCGGGCCGCGGGCGGCAAGGTCGTCAAGGTCGACCGGGTGGAGATGGTCTACACGCCCGATCCCGCGACGGCCGCGAGCGGCCTGACCACGGGCGAATTCGACGTCCTCGAATCCCCGGCGCCCGATCTGCTGGGCATGCTGCGCCGCGCGCGCGGCGTGAAGATCGCCGCCAATGATCCGCTCGGCTACGGCCTCTTCGCGGTGCTGAACCATCTGCATCCTCCCTTCGACAAGGTCGAGGCCCGCCGCGCCCTGCTCATGGCGATCCGCCAGTCGGATTTCATGCAGGCGACGGTCGGCGACGAGAGCCCGTGGCGGGAATGCGCGGCGGTGTTCGGCTGCACGCCGGAAGAGGATGCGCGCCGCGCGGAGCTCGGCTGGCCGGCCTACGACCCGGACGCGGCGCGCGCGCTGTTTGCGGGCTCGGGCTATGATGGTCGCCCGGTCCTCCTTATGGATCCGGCGGACAACGCAACGCTGCATCCCAGCGCCCTGCTGCTGGCGGAGGCGCTGCGGCAAGATCGGCGCGAACGTCAATTTGCTGGCGATGGATTGGAGCGCCCCTCGTCGCGCGGCGTTCCTCGCGCGCGCCCGTCGCGCAGGGCGGGTGGAACCTCTATGCCACCAACGCCACCATGACCGGCATCTCGACGCCGCTGACGAACAACTTCGTCCGCCAACTGCGAGCAGGCGAGCTTCGGCTGGCCGTGCAACCCGCAGATCAGCACGCTCTCGGAAGCCTGGGCCTTCGAGACCGATGACGCCCGCCCGAGGCGCGCTGATGACGGAGCTGAATCGCCTGCATATCGAAAGCGTGACGACCATCCCGCTCGGGCAGTACCGCAGCTCGATCGCCTATCGCGAGCAGCTCAGGGGCTTCATTCCCGCCCCCGCCGTCTTCTACTGGAACATCGAGAAGGGCTGAGCGCTACGTGTCAGTGCGTGTCGCGCCCACCACTCCGGGACGCCGTCCCTCCGGCGGCGTCCCTCGCCGCTTCGGCCGGACGCGCTTCCGCGGGAGAGGCGGTCAGCAGCGGCTGCAGTTCTTCCTGCAGCAGCTTGAGGAGTCGTTCGCGCGCCGCGCTGGGCGCGGCCGCGGGATTCCACAGCGCATAGATGGCGTAGTCGGGCGCTGGTTCGAGCGGTCGGACGACGACGTCGGGATGGGAGCCCATGGCCGAGATGGTCATGGGACCGGCCACCCCGATGAGCCCGAAGGTCCGGACCGCCTCGTACCAGAACAGCGGCGAACCGATCGTCAGCTTCACGTTGGGGCGGATGCCATGCTGCTGGAACAGCCCCATCATCATGCTTCCCAGCGGATCGCGATCGGCGCCCATGATGCAGGGATGGTCCGCATAGTCCTCGAGCCTGACGACGTCGCGGGAGGCAAGGGGATGCGAGGCGGGAAGCACCGCCATCATTCGCGAACGGCCGAAGATCCTGGAGGCCAGGTTGGAGGGCGGTTCCGGTCCGGTCGCGATGCCGAGGTCCGCACCGCGGCTCAGCAGCGCGTTCACCTGCCCGGCCTGGCCCTTCGTGTCGAGCTCCAGCTCGAGCTCCGGAAACATCCGGTGCAGCCGCCCCATCACGCGGGGAAGCACGGTCGCGAGCATGTGAACGCAGACGACAGCCATACGCTCGGCGCCGCCACGTCCCAGCCTTCGTGCCACGGCGTTCGCCTGTTCGACGCGGAGGAATATCTGGTCCACGTCATGGATCAGGACCTGCGCTTCGTGCGTGGGCCGGATACGGCCCTCCGCGCGCTTGAACAGCGCATAGCCGATCTGCTCTTCGAGATGCCGCAGCATGCGGCTGGCCGAGGGTTGCGAGACACCCAGGCGGGTCGCTCCACCCGTGATGCTCCCGGACCAGAAGATCTCGCGAAACAGGGCCAGGGCTCGGAGATTCAAGACATTCAGCCTCTGCTGCTGGACGGCGGATTTCCTGTTTACCGGCAACAACAAGGACGTCCACGGCTTCCGGACGCGAAAACAAGAATGAGGTGGCGACCATGACACTCCTGATCCGCAATGCAACGATCGTGACGGGCGACGAGGCCGACACCATCCACTACCGGGCAGCGATCGCGATCTCCGGCAATCGCATTGCGGCCATCGGGCCCGATGCCGAGCTCGCCCAGGCGCTTTCCCCAAGCCGAGACGATCGATGCCACGGGACGCGCGATCTTCCCCGGCTTCGCCAATATCCACACCCATCTGGTGATGACGCTGGCCCGTGGCGTCTTCGAGGATCTCTCGCCGCCGCACGAGCCTCCCTTCTGTGGCGGCCTCTCGCCCCATCCCCTTGCCTTCCCTCTCCCCCGGCCGAGCAGGCGGCGATGTGGTCGGCTCGGCGCGTTGGAGGCCATCCGCTCCGGGACCCACCCGCGCTGATCGAGGACGCGGTGAATATCGAGAACTATGCGGACGACATGGTGGGAACCGGCCTGCGCCTGGTGCTCGCCGAGCGCGCCTGGGACCGCGTCGGCGGCTCGATCGGCGACCCCTCGGAGTTCCGGCGGGACGCCGCACTGGGCGCCGCCGGGGTGAAGCGCATCGAGCGCCTGCAACGAACGCTGGAACGGCGCTGGAGAGGGCCGCGTGCGCGTGGGCGTCTCGGCCTGGGCGCCGGACATGTGCTCGCCCGAGTTGCTGCGCGAGCTTCGGTCGCTGCAGGATCGGCTGGACACCATCGGCACGATCCATCTCAACCAGATCTGGGGCGAGGTCGCTGCCGTACAGGCGCATCACAACATGCTGCCGAGCCAGTTCCTGGGAGAGCATCGGCTTCCTCAATGACCGGTTGGTCGCCGCGCATTGCCGCTGCATGACCTCGGAGGAGGAGGGCATCCTGGGGCGCCATCGCGTCAATGTGGCCTTCAACTCGGCCATCGCGGCCCGCCGCGGCCTCAGCCCTCGCGTCTGCGAGCTCGTCGATGCCGGGTGCAATGTCGGCATGGGGTCCGACAACATGGCCGAGGACATGGTCGAGGTGATGCGCACCGGCCTGTTCATGGAACGCGTCCGCCGCCGCGATGGGCGCAATCCCACGCCCGAGGAGGCGCTGCGCTGGGCGACCCGCAACGGCTACCGCGCCATGGGCGTCCCGCAGGCCGGATGGCTGGCGGAGGGCAATCTGGCGGACCTGATCATGATCCGGGTGGACCGGGCGCATCTCGCCCCGTTCCTGCGGGCCGTCTCGGTCTTCGTCCACCAGGGCCAGGCCAGCGACGTCGAGGACGTCATGGTCGACGGACGCTGGATCATGCGCGAAGGCAAGGTGCTGACCCTCGACGAGGCGAAGGTGATCCGCGAGGCCGAGGAGATCGCGGATCGGGCCTGGTCACGCCTGTTCGCCGAGAACCCGCAATACGAGCGCCCGGCGGGGCTGAGGCCGTTTCCGGCGTCCTCCTAGGACCGCGGAAAGCCCGGGGTTCAATTCCCGCTGACGGTGATCTGCCCGCACCCGATTCCGTCTCAGGCCGCGACGCGCGCCTCGACCATCGCGCGCATGCGGTCGACCGCCGCATGCGGCGCCGTCAGCACCGGGACGCCGACCACCGCGCGCACCGCCTCGGCCGCGCGCGAGGTCGAGAAATGCGCGAGCATGACGGCGTCGTGCTGCCCCAGCTCCGGCGCGCGCGCGGCGACCAGGCGGTTGTGGGATTCCACATCCCCGCCCTTCAGCAGCGCGATCGCATCCGCCACGAGCACCGTGTCCAGGCTCGCCGGCTTGCCGCTGCGCGCGACGAATTCGTCGAACTCATCGGTCATGGTCCCGACGGAGGGGCCGAAGGTCGCCAGCATGCCGATGCGGCTCCCCTGGGCGATGGCGGCCTGGAACATCGCCTCGTTGGGCTTGAGCACCGGGATCGGCAGGGCGGCGATCAGGCGATCGATGGCCGGGCCGAAGGCCGAGCAGGTCACGAGGATGCCGTCCGCGCCCATGTTGTAGCCATAGGTGCCGAAGGCCACGAAGCGCTCGATCATCGCCTCGGTCAGATCGGGGTCGCGCGCGCGGTCGATCGAGAGGCCGTCATCGAGCAGGTTGACGGTTTCCGCCTCGGGCCAGCGCTCGGCGAAAGCCGACTGGATCGGCTGCATGGCGACGGGCGTTGCGTGGAGAAGCACGATGCGCGGCATGGGACACCTTCCTGGATGGACGCTTGGACTCGTCGCCGCCGTTATGCCGTCAAAGCCACGCTCCCGGAAGCGGTCCGGCTTGACCGGAACCGGCGCTTGTGGTCGTCGGAAGGCAAGCAATCCCCTCGGAGGAAACCAGGACCATGACGACATCGGCATCGGGCGTGACGCTGCGGATCCTCTCCGGCCTCGCCGTGCGCGGCGCCTTCGAGGGCGGCATCATGGCGGATTACGAAGCCCGCACCGGCAACGGCATCGACGTCGCCTGGGTGCCCACCACGCTCATCATGACGCAGGTCGCGGCCGGCGAGCAGGCGGATGTGCTGGTCCTCATCCGCGACGCGATGGACAAGCTGGTCGCGCAGGGCCTGGTCAATCCGGCGACGCGGGTGGAGGTGGCGCATTCGCGCCTCGGCGTGGCGGTCCCCCGCGGCGCGGCGCATCCGCCCGTGGGCACGGTCGAGGAATTCCGCGCGGCCCTGCTGGGCGCGCGCTCCGTCGCCTATTCGCGGGCCGGCGCCAGCGGCATCCACTTCGAGGCGGTCATCCAGAAGCTCGGCATCGCCGACGAGGTGCGCGGCCGCGCCACGGTGATCCCCGCGGGCTTCACGGCGGAGAAGCTGGTGACCGGCGAGGCGGATCTGGCCGTGCAGCAGGTGAGCGAGCTGCTGGTCGTGGACGGCATCGAGGTGGTCGGCAAATACCCCGAGGAGCTGCAGCAGGTCTCCTCCTTCTCGGCGGCGATGATGACCTCCTCGACGCAGCGCGCCGCCGCGCAGGCCTTCCTGGACGGGCTGACGGGCGAGGCCGCGAACGCCGCCTATCTGGCGAGCGGCGTCGACCCCGCGGGCTGACCCGGCGGGAAGGCCGTGACGGCCGGGGCGGAACAGGCGCCTGGGGCGCGGTCCTTGCCATTTCGGACATCGGCTCCACCTGCTGGCCTCGGGAAGCGGCTTGGGGGGTGCGGGACATCGCGCTGAGCCCGACGCCTCCCTGGTACGGCTGAACGTCCCGACTTTCCTCACGGAGCCCCAGAATGCCCACCCTCCTCGATCCCATCCGGATCGGCGCCTTCGACATGCCCAACCGCGTCGTCATGGCGCCGCTGACCCGCATGCGCGCCTTCGACCAGCGCATCCCCGGGCCGATGATTCTCGAACACTACGTCCAGCGCGCGAGCGCCGGTCTCATCCTCACCGAGGCGACGTCGGTCAGCCCGCAGGGCGTGGGCTATCCGAACACGCCGGGCCTGTGGTCCGAGCAGCACGTCCAGGGCTGGACCGAGGTGAACGCGGCCGTGCACGCGGCGGGCGGGCGCATCGTCGCGCAGCTCTGGCATGTCGGGCGGATCTCGGACCCGAGCTTCCACGACGGGCAGCCGCCGGTCGCGCCCAGCGCCATCGCGGCCGAGGGCCATGTCAGCGCGCTGCGCCCCAAGCGTCCCTTCCCCGTGCCCCGCGCGCTGGAGACGGCCGAGCTTCCCGGCATCGTCGAGGACGTCCGCAAGGGCGCGGAGAACGCCAGGCGCGCCGGCTTCGACGGCGTGGAGCTGCACGCGGCCAATGGCTATCTCTTCGACCAGTTCCTCCATGACGGATCAAACCAGCGGGGCGACAATTACGGCGGCTCGATCGAGAACCGGGCGCGCTTCCTGCTCGAGGCCATCGACGCCATCCTCACCGTCTGGCCGGCAGATCGCGTGGGCGTGCACCTGAACCTGATGTCCAGCTCCCACTCGATGTCGGACAGCGATCCGCGCGCGCTCTTCGCCTATGTCGCCGAGCAGCTCGATGCGCGGAATCTGGCCTTCATCTTCGGGCGCGAGGCTCTGGATCGTGGGGACGCCGCGCTCGGGCCCATGGTGCGCGCGAAGTTCCGCGGCGCCTATATCGTCAATGAAGGGCTGACGCGACAGACGGCCGAGGCGGCGATCGCGAGCGGCACGGCCGATGCCGCGTCCTTCGGCCGGCTGTTCATCGCCAATCCGGATCTGGTGGAGCGCTTCCGGCAGAATGCGCCGCTGAACACGGTGGTGGCCGAAACGATCTACAGCGCCGATGCGACAGGGTATAATGATTACCCGACCATGTCCCTCGCGAAGATCGCCTGACGCCCGGGCCGCCTCGCGGGCCACCCGCGAGGCGGCCGACCGGCGTCTGTATTAATCCAGCGTCTGGCGGTATCGCAGCATCGCCAGCACCGACACCGCCAGCAGAAACGCCAGCATCGGCCAGATATCCGTCCAGGCGTCCGCGATCCCGATCCCCTTCAGCATCACCCCGCGCACGACGCGCAGAAAATGCGTCAGCGGCAGCGCTTCGCCGATCACCTGCGCCCAACCCGGCATGCCCCGGAAGGGAAACATGAAGCCGGACATCAGGATCGAGGGCAGGAAGAAGAAGAAGCTCATCTGCATCGCCTGGAGCTGGTTCTTCGCGACCGTCGAGAACAGGAATCCCACCGCCAGGTTCGCGATGATGAAGACCAGCAACCCCGCCCCCAGCACCGCCGGATTGCCCATCATCGGCACGTGAAACAAGAGCCGGGCCGCCGTCAGGATCACGCCCACCTGCACCATGCCCACCGCGATGAAGGGCGTCAGCTTGCCCACCATCACCTCGATCGGCCGCACCGGCATGGCGAGCAGGTTCTCCATGGTTCCGCGCTCGCGCTCGCGCGTCATGGCCAGCGCCGTCATGATAATCATCGTCATGGTCAGGATGGTGCCCATCAACCCAGGCACGATGTTGTACTGCGTGAGCCCTTCAGGGTTGTAGCGGCGGTGGACGCGCACCTCCGCTGCCGAGGCCCCAGGCGCGAGGCCGGACAGCGTGCCGGTCAGCAGCGGCGCCAGCGCGTTGTCCACGATGAGTTGAAGCGCACCGACGGAAGGTCCCGTCGCCGCCGGATCCGTGGCATCGGCCATGATCAGCAGCGCGGGTCGTTCCCCTCGGAGAAAGTCGCGATCGAAGGTGGTGGGAATCTCGACGGCGAATTGCACCTGGCCGCGATCGAGCAGCCGGTCCACCTCGGCCACGTCGCGGGCGAGAACGGTGATACGGAAATAGGTGCTGTTCTGCAGTGCGGCGACGATGGCGCGGCTGGCCGGGCCGTTCTCGTAGCCCAGCACGGCGGTCGGCAACTGGCGCGGATCGGCGTTGATCGCGTAACCGAAGAGCATGAGCTGTATGATGGGAATGCCGACCATCATGGCGAAGGTCAGCCGGTCCCGCTTCATCTGGATGAACTCCTTCAGGATCATCGCGCCCATGCGGGCCAGCGAGACGCGCGGCACGCTCATCCCCGCTTCTCCGGCGCGAAATTATCCTGCGACTGGTCCATCAGATGGATGAAGGCATCCTCGAGCGAAGGCTCGCTCCGGCTCCATTCCAGCCCCGCCTCGTCCTTGTAGGCCGCGACGGCGGCGTCGAGTTTTCCGCCGTCCGAGCCGCTGACATGCAACGTCGCGCCGAAGGGCGCCACCATCTCCACACCCTCTTTGCCGGCGAGGTCGTGCGCCAGGGTCGCGATGCGGCGCGGCGGGCCGGAGACGTGCCAGGTGGAGAGGCCCGCGCCCTTCACCACCTCCTCCACCGTGCCGTCGGCCATGAGCTTGCCATAGGCGAGATAGGCGATGCGGTGGCAACGCTCCGCCTCGTCCATGTAGTGGGTGCTGACCAGCACGGTCATGCCGCCGGCCGCGAGCTCGTGGATCTCGTCCCAGAAGGCGCGGCGGGCCTTGGGGTCCACGCCGGCGGTGGGCTCGTCGAGCAGCAGCAGATCGGGCTCGTGCAGGATGCAGGCGGCGAGCGCGAGGCGCTGCTTCCACCCGCCCGAGAGCGAGCCCGCCAGCTGGTTCTTCCGGTCCGCGAGGCCGAGGCGTTCCAGCGCGCCGGTCACCTTCTTCCGCCGATCCGGCAGGCTGTAGAGCCGGGCCACGAAGTCCAGGTTCTCCGCGATGGTCAGGTCTTCATAGAAACTGAATCGCTGCGTCATGTAGCCGACGCGCTGCTTGATGGCCCAGCTCTCGGTGCGGATGTCGTGGCCGAGGCAGGTCCCCTCCCCCTCATCAGGCACCAGCAACCCGCAAAGCATGCGGATGGTCGTGGTCTTGCCGCTGCCATTGGGGCCGAGGAAGCCGTAGATCTGCCCACGCATCACATCGAGCGAGAAGTGGTCCACGACCGTGCGCTTGCCGTAGCGCTTGGTCAGCCCCTTCACCGAGATGACGGGCTGTTCGGCGGCGTCGTTCATGGCGCGATCCGCCCCGGCGCCGTCACGGCGCGATCCGCGCGGTGATGGGCTGGCCGGGAAGCGGGTTGCCCTCTGCCGGCTCCATCAGCGCCTCGATGCGGAAGACGAGCTTGGCTCGCGTCTCCCGGCTGAAGATGACGGGCGGCGTGAACTCCACCTCGCTGGCGACACGGCTGACGCGCGCGATGAGTCCCGGTGGGCAGCCGGTGCAGGTGACGGCGATGCGCTGCCCGGGTCGGAAATCGGCGCGACGCGGGTCGGGCACGAAGAAGACGGCGCGGATATTGGCGGGCGGCAGCAGGCTCACCACCACACCGTTCGCGGGCACCCATTCGCCGGGGCGGCGCACCACGTCGTCCACCAGCCCGGCGGCCGGGCTCGCGACCTGGCGCTGGGCGAGCCGCCATTGCGCCTGCTCCAGCGCATGGCGAGTGGACTCCACCGTCGCCTCGGCCGACTGGATGCGGTCCGGGCGGGCAGCGAGCCGCGCCGTCGCAAGCTGCGCGCGCATCTGCGCCACCTGGGCCAGCGTCTGCTGCTGCGTGGCCTGCGCCTGGTCCAGCTGGGCCTGGGGCGTGGAGCGGGTCCGGACCAGTTCCGCCTGACGCGCCAGCGAGAGGTCGGCGAGGTGGCTGTTCGCCTCGGCCTGGACGATCTGCGCCTCGATGGAGGCGATCTCTTCCGGCCGCGCGCCGAGGCGCATGTCGGCCAGGTCGCTCCGCGCCTTGGCGAGGTCGGCCTCGGCCTGGGCGACGGCGGCGCGCTCCCGCACAGGGTCCAGCGCGAAGAGCGGCGCGCCGGCCGCGATGCGCGCGCCGCGGGCCACGGCGATGGTCTGGATCCACCCGCCCTCGGGCGCGGCAATGCGGAGGTATTCGCCCTCCATATAGCCCTGGTAGCCGGCGTCCGCGTCGTCGTTGCAGGCGGCCAGCGACAGCGCGAGCAGCAGGGCCGCGAGGAGGCGCGTCATCGGGAGGCTCCTTCGGCGCGGAGGGCGCCCAGAAACAGGTCGAGGTGCAAAGCGAGCATGGGACCGGGCGGCTCCGGGGCGTCCTCGATCGGGGCGAAGCTGGTCTGCCAGAGGGCCGAGAGAATGATGGGCGCCACGAAGAGGCGGGCGGTGGCGCGGGTGTCCAACGGACGGAACGCACCGGATTCCATGCCCCGCCGGAGGATGCCCTCGATCAGCGCGAGGCCGCGCCCCACCACCTCGCGCCGGTAGAAGCGGGCCATCTCCGGGAAGTTCCCGGCTTCGGCCAGGACCAGCTTGGGCACGGCGGCCACACGCGGGTCGGCGGTGGCCTTGCCCATAAACTCCAGCAGGTGGCGGAGCTGGAGCTCGGGCGCCGCGCCGGAGGCCGCGAGCATCGCCTCGGCCGCTTCCACGCGGGGGATGATGTCGCGCCGGACCAGCGCCTCGAAAATCGCCTCCTTGGAGGGATAATAGAGGTAGATCGTGCCCTTGGAGACGCCGGCCCGCGCGGCGATGTCCTCCATGCGCGCGGCGGAGAAGCCCTTCGCGACGAAGGTATCCAGCGCGGCTTCGAGAAGCTCGCCGGGGCGGTCGGCCTTGCGACGCGCGCGGGTAGGGGGTGGTGTGGTCTTCATTTACTGACCTAACGGTCAGTCATTTAAGGCGTTGCCAGGCCCGGGACAAGAAATCCATGTCCACTCGGCCGTGGGATCCGATGCCGCCTTCGGTCCTCCGTTCTACCCGCCGAGGTACTGCGCCTCCGTCACCTGCTCCATCCACTCCACAGGCGAGGCGCCGAGCCGCTCCTGGATGGCGATGTGACTCATGGCCGTCGTCGCGGTCGCGCCGTGCCAGTGCTTCTCGCCCGGCGGAAACCAGACCACGTCGCCGGGGCGGATGGCCTCGACCGGGCCGCCCTCGCGCTGGGCCCAGCCGCTGCCGGTGGTGATGATGATCGTCTGGCCGAAGGGGTGGGTGTGCCAGGCCGTGCGCGCGCCCGGCTCGAAGGTGACCAGCGCCCCGCTCGCCCGCGCGGGATCGGGCGCGCTGAAGAGCGGATCGACGCGGACCCGCCCGGTGAACCAGGCCGGATTGCCTTGCGTGGACGGCTCGGCGCCGGCGCGTTTGATGTCCATCTGTCTCGTTCCCGTTGATGCGCGAGGAGCCTTGCCCCCGATGGTTACGCCGCGTCCGGCCGGTCCACGATGAGCGTGGATCCCTCGTGCCCGACGACGACAATCGTCGCCCCGTTCGGAATCGCCCCGCCGCGCGAGCGCGCCGCCCAGCTCCCATCCGCCACCTGCACCCGGCCGACCGGCGCGATATCGCCGAGCGCGATGCCTCGCAGCCCCCGCAGCACCGCATCCGGCCGGGACACGTCGCCGCGCTCCTGGCGGAAGCTGCGATGGAGATACCAGATGCCCAGGCTGCCCGAGCAGCCGATCAGGAACATCAGCACCTGCGCGCCCCAACCGAAGTGCAGGAAGGAGGCCAGCGAGGCCAGGGCGGCGCCCACCCCCATCCAGAGGAAGACGGTGAAGGGCAGCAGCATCTCCAGCCCCATCAGGACCAGCGCGATGACGGCGAGGACCGCCCAGCCCATGCCGTGATTCATCGGGGACCGAAGGGCCCGACCGGCACGGAGGTTGGCGGCGTGGGCGGGGCCGGCGACGCGCCGACGGCCGAGAGCGAGGCCATCACCTGCGCGATGCCGCCCGCCATCGAGGCGGATTCCATCGGGATGATCAGCGTCTTGGTCGAGGGGTTCGAGGCCAAGCCGCGCAGCGCCGCCATGTACTTGTCCGCGATGAAGTAGTTCAGCGCGGCGCCGCCGGTGCCCTCGCCGGCCCTGGCCACGACCTCGACGGCCTTCGCTTCCGCCTCGGCCAGGCGCTCACGGGCGCGGGCATCCATCTCGGCCGCCTCCATGCGGCCACGGGCCTCGAGCACCTGCGCCTCGCGCTTGCCGTCGGCCTCCATGACCACGGCGCGGCGGCGGCGCTCGGCGGTCATCTGCATGTTCATCGCCTCGATGAGATTCGCCGGCGGCTCGACCTTGCGGAGCTCCACGCGCGTCACCTTCACGCCCCAGGGATCGGTCGCAGCATCCAGCACCGCCATGAGCTGGTGCGAGATTTCCTCGCGCTTGCTCAGCGTCTCGTCGAAGGTCATGGAGCCGATGACGCTGCGCAGGTTGGTCATGGCCAGCGCCTCCAGGGCCTTGCCCAGCTGCGCCACCTGGTAGGCCGCCTTCACCACGTCCATGACGCGGTAATAGACGATGCCGTCCACCAGCACGGCGGCGTTGTCCTTGGTGATGACCGCCTGCTCGGGGATGTCGAGCACGGTCTCCTGGATGCTGATGCGATGACCGATGCGGTCGATGACCGGAATGATCAGGTTGAGGCCCGGATCCAGCGTTCGGGTGAAGCGCCCGAAGCGCTCGACGGTCCAGATATGGCCCTGCGGCACCGTGCGCACGCCCTGGAAGATGGCGATGACCGCGATGACGACGATCGCCAGTAGCACGAATTCCATACGGCGCTGCTCCACCCGGTTGATTGACTGTACATATAGTTCCGCCGGGAGCCAGGACGAGAGGCTTTTCGGGGATCGCCGGAAGCGACGGCCAGAACGATCCGTTTCGAGAGCATGGGCCACACCTGCGGCGATCATGCTCTACCCCCGGTCCCGCACCGCGAGCAAAAACGCCCCCGCCCCGAGCGCGGCGACGCCGGCGAGCAGCCAGGGCACGGCGCCGTAGCCGCCGCCCGCCTCCCAGACCAGGGCGAGGGCGAAGGGCGCGGCCGTGCGCGGCAGCACCCCGATCATCGAGAGCGCGCCGGTGACGGCGCCATAGCCCTCGCGTCCCAGGATCTCGGCCGTGCCGGCGGCGCGCACGATGGTCATCAGCCCGTCCGCCACCGCCCAGCAGAAGACGAAGGGCAACAGCCAGACCACATCCGGCGGCGCGAAGCCGAGCCAGATCATCGAGACCACCAGCAGCGGCGCGGCGATGATCCCCACCGCCCGCATCGAGGCGCGCGTCCCGGCGAAGTACAGCCCCGCGCGCGCCGCCACCTGGGTCGGCCCGTGCAGGGCCACCAACAGAAGCACACTCGCCTCCGGCAGGCCGTGCTCGCGCAGCAGCGGCACCAGATGCGTGCCCAGCCCCACCCCGATGAAGGCATGCGCCGCGAAGCAGAGCGCCAGCCCCCAGAAGGCCGGGCGGCGCAGCGCCCGCCGCAGCGCCTCGCCACCGTGGACGACCAGAGCGGGCGGGGGCGCCACCGAGCCGCGGAACTCCATCCACGCGATGGCGGCAGGGATCAGCTGGATCGCGGCCATGACGAGCAGCGCGACGCGCCATCCCTCGCGCTCCACCAGCATCGCGATCAGCGGCACGAAGAAGGTCGCCGTGAGGCCCGTGATGAAGGTGACGCCCGTGATCGCCTTGGCCGGATGCCGCGCCAGCGCGACCACCATGGCCATGGCCGGCGCCCAGAGCGCGGTGGCATGCGCGCAGCCCATCGCGATCCAGAGCAGGTAGAAGACCCAGAGCCGGTCCACCATCGCCCAGCCGACCAGCACCGCCGCGCCCAGAAGCGCGCCCAGGGTCAGCGGCAGGAATCCGCCTTGCCGGTCCACCCAATGCCCAACCGGAATGCCCAGCAGACCCGAGGCCAGCAGGCCGATGGTGAGCGCGCCGTTGAGCTCCCCGCGGCTCCAGCCCAGCTCGGCTTCCATGGGCTGGAGCACCAGCGCGAAGGGAAGAAATAGGGTCCCCCAGCCGATGAACTGGGTCAGGGCGATACCCCAGATCAGGCGGCGGTCGGAGGAAGGGTTCACAATGGCAGAAGGATGCCCCGTTCCGCGTGGAAGCGCGAGAACTCGTCCGGACTTATTCGCACGTCGCGCCGGGTTTCGTCGCTATGGCCCGAGGGATTGTGGAAGCGCAGCCGCCCCTGCTCGTCCTTGCCGAAGACGAGCACGAGATGCCCGCCCTTGTGCGGCGGATCGAGTTCCGGCGTGCGGATGCGCGGATGGACGGAAGCGAGGTAGAGCTCGCCGGGCGCCAGTTCCGGCCGAGGCTCGTCGAGCACGATGCGCGCCGCGATGCCGCGGGCGTTCAGCCATTGCACCGCGCCGGCATAGATCAGCCCGATGATGTCGTCGCCGCCCTGGTCGATATAGCCGCCCAGCGCCTGAACCTCGCGGCGCAGGGCATGAATGCTGTGCGCCTGGCCGCGCGACGCCATGGCCATCCGCAGGCAGGCCATCCCGCAGAGATGGCGCGCCCAGCGGGCGTATTCGGCCAGGTCCGCCGCGCCGCTCTCGGCCCAGAGCGGGTCGGTCGCGGCAAGGCGGCCTTCGAGGAACTCGGGCACCAATTCCGCCGAGGCCCATTGCGCGAAGTAAGGCGGCACGGCCGCCATCACCTCACCCATTCAGATGGCAAGCGCTCAGATGCCCGGGGGCGATCTCCTTCAGCACCGGCACCTCCACGCTGCAGCGCGGCATGGCGTGCGGGCAGCGCGGGTGGAAGTGGCATCCCGGCGGCGGGTTCAGCGGCGAGGGAATCTCGCCCTTCACCGTCGCGAAGGCCCGCTTCCGCGCCTCGATCCGCGGCACCGAGGCCAGCAGCGACACCGTATAGGGGTGGTTCGCCCGCGCGAAGATCTCTTCCGACGGCGCCTGCTCCACGACGCGGCCAAGATACATGATCACGACGCGGTCCGAGAGATGCTCCACCACGCCGAGATCATGGCTGATGAAGAGGTAGGTGAGGTCCAGCTCGGAGCGCAGCTGCATGAACAGGTTCAGGATCTGCGCCTGGATGGAGACGTCCAGCGCCGCCACCGATTCGTCGCAGACCAGGAATTCCGGCTGCACCGCCAGCGCCCGGGCGATGCCGATGCGCTGGCGCTGTCCGCCCGAGAACTGGTGCGGGTAGCGCTTCTTCAGCGTGGGATCGAGGCCGGCGCGGCGAAGCTGCTCGTCCACATAGCTGTCGAACTTGCCGCGCGTGGTCATGCCATGGACCAGCGGCGCCTCGCCCACGATGTCCTGCACCTTCATGCGCGGATTCAGCGAGGCATAGGGATCCTGGAAGATCATCTGCGCGCGCAGCTTGGCTTCCTTGGCCTCGGCGCCGTGCAGCGAGGCGATGTCCCGCCCACGCCACAGCACCTGGCCGTCCGAAGGCGGCATGATGCCCGCGACGACGCGGCCCAGCGTGGACTTGCCGCAGCCGGACTCGCCGACAAGACCGACCACCTCACCCTTGCGGATGGTGAGGTTCACATTGTCGACAGCGTGGACGATTTCCTCGCGGATCGGCGCACCCAGCTTCTGGGCGAGCTTGCCGATGAAATCGAGCCGCTTCTCGAAGCGCTTGCTGATGCCGATCAGCTCGATGATCGGCTTTTCCGGCTTGGCGCCGGCATCGTGCTTGTGTTCCATCGTCGCGCTCATGCCGCCACCGTCTCCATGTGCGGGTGGATGCAGCGCGCGTGACGACCGGGGATCAGTTCCATCAATTCGATGGGCGCGGCGCATTCCGCCGTGGCCCGCTCGCAGCGGCTGCGGAAGGAGCAGCCGGGCGGCAGCTTGAGCAGCGAGGGCGTCATGCCCGGGATCTGCCGCAACGGCTCGCCGCGCTTGTTCCGGCTCGGCACGGAGCCGATGAGGCCGTGCGTGTAGGGATGCAGCGGCGTGTCCAGGACCTCGGAGACCGGCCCATCCTCGACGACCTTGCCGGCATACATGACCGCGATGTCGTCGGCGAGGCCGGCCACCACCGAGAGGTCATGCGTGATCCAGATGAGGCTCGTGCCCGTATTGACCGCGAGCTTCTGCACCTCGGCCAGGATCTGGCCCTGGATGGTGACGTCGAGCGCGGTGGTCGGCTCATCGGCGATGATGAGCTCGGGCCGGTGCAGCAGCGCGATGGCGATGGCCACGCGCTGGCGCATGCCGCCCGAGAACTGGTGCGGATAGGACTTCAGCCGCTCCTCCGGAGAGGGGATGCCCACCATGCCCAGCGCGTCGCGGCAGCGCTGGCGCGCCTCGTCCTTCGAGACCTTGGTGTGCGCCAGGACGGTCTCGATCATCTGCGTGTCGACCCGGAGCACCGGGTTCAGCGTCATCATCGGATCCTGGAAGATCATGGCGATGCGGTTGCCGCGCAGCTGGCGCATCTCCTCCTCGCTGAGCCGCGCGAGGTTCTGACCGTGGAACAGGATCTCCCCGCCCACGACGCGCCCCGGCTCGTCCACAAGGCCGATGATGGAGAAACCCGTCACCGTCTTGCCCGAGCCGGACTCGCCGACCAGGCCCATGACCTTGCCGCGGCCGACGGTGAAGCTCACGCCGTCCACCGCCTTCACGACACCCGCACGGGTGAAGAAATGCGTCTGGAGATTCCGGACTTCGAGGGTCGCTACACTCACTTCTTCAACCTCGGGTTCAAAACGTCACGAAGATGGTCGCCCATCAGGTTGATGCTCACGATCGTCACCAGCAGGGCGATGCCCGGATAGAAGCTGATCCAGTACTTGCCGCTCAGCATGTACTCGTAGCCGTTCGCGATCAGCAGGCCGAGCGAGGGCTCGGTGATCGGCACGCCGAGGCCGAGGAAGGAGAGCGTCGCCTCCAGCGCGATGGCGCGGGCCACCTGGATGGTGCCGACGACGATCAGCGGGGGCAGGCAGTTCGGCAGGAGATGCCGGAACAGGATGCGCCGCGTGGGCAGCGCCAGGCACTGCGCCGCCTCGATGTATTCGCGCCGCCGCTCGACCAGGGCCGAGCCGCGCACGGTGCGCGCGTAATAGGCCCATTCCACGAAGACCAGCGCGATCACCACGTTGCCGACGCCCTTGCCCAGGAAGGCCAGGATCATCAACGCGGCGAGGATGGTCGGGAAGGACAGCTGCAGGTCGACGAGGCGCATGATCAGGCTGTCGGTGCGCCCGCCGCCATAGGCCGCGAGCAGCCCGAGCGAGGCGCCGACGAGGCTCGCGATGAAGGCCGAGCCGACGCCCACCGTCAGCGAGATGCGCAGGCCGTAGATGATGCCCGAGAGCATGTCGCGGCCCTGGTCGTCCGTGCCGAGCCAGTGGGTCATGCCCGAGCCGCCGACGCTGCCCGGCTCCAGCCTGCCGTCCATGATGTCGAGCTGCGCGAGGTCGTAGGGATTCTGCGGCGTGATCCAGGGGGCCAGGATGGCCAGGATCGCGATGATGCCAAAGACGATCAGTCCGCCGGCGGCGATCTTGCTGGCGAAGAATTCGGAGAGGAAGCGCCGGAAGGGCGTCTCCTCCTTCACCACTTTCTCGGCCACGGGGACTTCGTTTGCGGTGATGTCGCTCACGACTTGCCCTCCAGCCGGACGCGCGGATCGAGCGTCGAATAGAGCAGATCCACGGCAAGATTGATGATGATGAACATCATCACGATGATCATCAGATAGGCCACGATCACCGGGCGATCGAGCACGTTGATGCTGTCGATGATGAGCTTGCCCATCCCCGGCCAGGCGAAGACGCTCTCCGTCACGACGGAGAAGGCGATGGTGGAGCCGAGCTCGAGGCCCACCACGGTCACGACCGGAATCAGGATGTTCTTGAAGACGTGCACATAGGTCACGCGTCTTGGCGACAGACCTTTGGCGCGCGCGAATTTCACGTAGTCCATGAGCATCGTCTCCCGCACGCCCGATCGGGTGAGCCGGATCACGAGACTGATCTTGAACAGCGAGAGGTTGATCGCGGGCATCGCAAGATGCGCCAGCCCATCCCGCGTGAGGAAGGACCACCGCAGGCCGAGGAACTCCGCCGTCTCGCCGCGCCCGGTGCTGGGCAGCCAGCCCAGCTGCACCGCGAAGACCATGATGAGCATCAGCCCGACCCAGAAGGTCGGCAGCGAGAAGCCCAGGATGCTCCCCGCCATGATCGCCTTCGAGCCCGTGCTGTCCGGCTTGAGCCCGGCATAGAGGCCGAGCGGCAGACCGATCAGCAGCGCCATCACCGTCGCGCCGATGGCGAGTTCCAGCGTCGCGGGCATCTTCTGCAGGATGAGCTGCAAGGCCGGCTCGTTGAAGACGAAGCTGCGGCCGAGATCGCCCTGCAACGCCCGGAAGAGGAAGGTCAGGTATTGCTGCCACAGCGGCAGGTCGAGGCCGAGCGCCTTGATGGCGCGCTCGCGTTCCATCTGGTCGGCGTCGGGCGAGATGAGGATCTCGACCGGGTCGCCGATGGCATAGACGCCGACGAAGACGATGACGCTCATAGCGAGCATGACGAAGAAGGCCTGCAGCAGGCGCCGCAGGAGATATACGGTCATATTAACGGGCCACGGCAGGAGTGGGGGGAGACGCGGGACGAACGTCCTGCGCCCGGGTGAGCTCGTCGGCGCGCGGCGTCACCACGAAGCCGCGGCGGGTCGCCCAGATGTTGGTCTGGATGTGAAGCGGGATGAGCGCAACGTCGTCCAGCGCCATGCGCTCCAGCTCGATCAGCCGTTGCTGGCGCACCGTCTCGTCGAGGATCTGCGAGGATTCCTCCAGGCCGCGGTCCAGGGCCGGATTGCAATAGCGGCCGCGGTTGGAAGCGCCCAGTCCGGTGTCGCGATTCGGGCAGGCGATCAGGTTGCGCAGCGGGTGGCTGCCGTCGGGGTTCATGCCCCAACCCACCAGGAAGGCGGAGAGCTCGGCCCGGCTGGCGCGGCCGATGAAGGTCGTCCAGGTCTGCGCGTCGACGGAGGTGCGGATGCCCACGCGCGTCCACATCTGGCCCACGGCCTGGATGATGCGCCCGTCGTTCGGATAGCGGTCGTTCGGGCCGTGCAGCGTGATGCGGAAGCCGTTGGGGAAGCCGGCCTCGGCCAGCAGGCGGCGGGCGCCTTCGGCATCGAAGCGGGGAACGGGGAAGCCGGGGATATGGCTGGTCACGCCCTCGGCGAGGAACTGGCCGGTCGGCGTGGCCGCGCCTTCCATCACGCGCTCGACCATGCTCGCGCGGTCGATCGCCATGGAGAGCGCCTGGCGGACCCGGAGATCCTTCAGGGGATTGCGGGCGATCGGGCGACCGTCATTGTCGGTGACGAAGGGGGTCGCGTCCTCGCGCGAATGATCGAGCGAGAGGAAGATCAGCCGCAGGCCGGTCGTCTCATAGAGCGAAAGGCGGGCGTCGCGGCGCACGCGGGCGAGGTCGGCGGTGGGCACCTGGTCGATCACGTCCACGTCGCCGGCCAGAAGGGCGGCGGTGCGGGCGGCGTCGTTGGTGATCATGCGGTAGTTCACGCGCTGATAGGCGGGGCGCTCACCGAAATACTGGTCGTTGCGCTCCAGCTCGATGCGGTCGCCATTGGCGTGGCGCACCACGCGGAAGGGCCCCGTGCCGACCGCCAGCTCGCCGCTGTTGAAGCGCTCGGTCGTGGCGCCCTCATGCGTCTCGCGGTCGAGGATGAAGATGTTGGTCAGGTCCATCGGCAACAGCGGATAGGGCGTGCGCGTATGGAAGCGGATGGTCAGGGGGTCGATGATCTCGACCCTTACGATGGGGCGGACGAAGAGGGTGAAGGAGGCGGGGCTGTTGGGCACATTGGGCACGCGCGCCAGGGTGAAGGCCACGTCTTCGGCGGTGAATTCGCTGCCGTTGTGGAAGCGCACGCCCGCCCGGAGCTTGAATTCCCAGACGGTGGGCTCCACGACCCGCCAGCTCTCGGCCAGGCCAGGGATGTTGCGCGCGCGGTCGTCGGTCTCGACGAGGCGGCTGAAGATCATGCTCGCCGCCGCATTGTTGGGCGAGAGCTGATGATAATGCGGGTCGAGACTTGTAACCGGGGCGCCCACGGCCATTGTCAGGGTCTGGGCGGAGGCCCGACCAGGAGCCTGAACCGCGGCCATACAAAGAAGGCCGGCGGCGATGACGCGTAAACTTTGGCGCATGTCGTGGAAACCCTCAATTTAGGCGCGTTGGAGCGCCGGCTTGTAGCAGCAAGGTAGCAGCACAATCCAGGGCGGCCCAATATCTTCTATAAGTACCCATTCTAAAACAATATATTCCACTTCATCATTCGCCGACGACATGCGGATGGGCCGGTGATGATCGCGCGCGGCGCCTCCGTCGCGCCGCAAAATTGCCTCAGGCCGGTGAAATCCCCACACCTGCCATGCGTTCTGCAATTCGACGCCTTGTCTCATATTCTATGCTAAACGGCGGCCATGCCCATGACTGAAGGTCCCATCGAAGCTCCGGTGATCCCACCGCGGCCCCGAGCTGAACCCCCGAAGAAGCCCTCGAGGAAGGAGCGACCCGCGGCGAAGAAGCGGCCGCCCTTCCGGCTGTTCGGCGGCTTCGTCCGAACCCTGTTCATGATCGCCGTCATCGGCGTGGTGGCGACCGGGGTCGCGGGCTACGGCCTCTACCGCAAGCTCGAATCCGACCTCCCGGACTATCGCTGGCTGGCCGATTACCAGCCCCAGCAGATGAGCCGCATCTATGCCGGCGACAGCCGCCTGATGGCCGAGCTGGCCGCCGAGCGCCGGGTCTTCGTGCCCATCGAGGCGATCCCTCGCCGGCTCCAGCAGGCCTTCATCGCCGCCGAGGACCAGAATTTCGAGAGCCACCAGGGCGTGGACCCCATCGCCCTGCTGCGCGCCGTCGTCACCAATGTGGAGCAATACGGCTCCGGTCGGCGCATGGTCGGCGCCTCCACCATCACCCAGCAGGTCGCGAAGAACATGCTGGTGGGCAGCGACCGCACCATGCTGCGCAAGGCGCGCGAGGCGCTGCTGGCCATCCGGCTCGAGGACGCGCTGCCCAAGCCGCGCATCCTCGAGATCTATCTGAACGAAATCTTCCTGGGCGCGCAGGCCTATGGCGTCGCCGCCGCGGCCCAGGCCTATTTCAACAAGTCCCTGGACGAGCTTTCGGTCGCCGAGATGGCCTTCCTGGCCGCCCTGCCAAAGGCGCCCAACAACTACAACCCGCTGCGCTATCCCGAGGCCGCCCGCATCCGCCGCGACTGGGTGGTCGAGCGCATGCTGGACGACCGCGTCATCACCGCGGCCGAGGCCCTCGCCGCCAAGGCCGAGCCGATCCAGGCCCGCCCGACCCGGCGGCCCGACATGGTCGCCGTCGGCGGGCACTTCAACGAGGAGGTCCGGCGCGAGCTCATCCAGCGCTTCGGCCAGGAGCAGACCCAGGGTGGCGGCCTCGTCGTCCGCACCAGCCTGGACCCCAATCTCCAGGCGGCCACGGAAGGCGCGTTGCGCAACGGGCTGATGGCCTATGACCGCCGCCGCGGCGGCTGGCGCGGCGCGCTCGGCAAGAGCGCCTATGGCCCGACCGACTGGCTCCCCGCTCTGGAGGCCCTGCCCCGCCCGCCCGGCATGCTGAACGAATGGCGCCACGCCGTCGTGCTGGAGGTCCGTGAGCGCGACGCCCGGATCGGCTGGATCGAGCGCGCCAACGCCCGTGCGCCCTCCGAGCCCCGCACCGGCGTCGTCCTCCTGGAGGATCTGGCCTGGGCGCGCCCCGTGCTGCCCTCGCAGCCCGGCCAGCCGACGCGCCTCGGCAATGCGCCGCGCCGCGTCTCGGAGGTCCTCTCCGTCGGCGACGTCGTGATGGTCGAGCCGGAGCCCAACCGGCCCGTGGCCGCCGCCGCCCCGGCCCGCGGCGCCGCGCCCGCCGCCGGTCCGCGGCTGGAGCGCCTGGCGCTGCGCCAGATCCCCGAGGTCGAGGGCGCGGTCGTCGCGCTCGATCCGAACAACGGCCGCGTCCTGGCCACGGCCGGCGGCTGGAGCTACGACCGCAGCCAGTTCAACCGCGCCACCCAGGCCCAGCGGCAGCCGGGCTCGTCCTTCAAGCCCTATGTCTACATCACGGCGCTGGAGGCGGGCATTCCGCCCAACCAGCGCTTCCTGGATGGCCCGATCGAGGTCTCGACGGCGCAGGGCGTCTGGCGGCCGGGCAATTACGGCGGCAGCCTGAGCGGCGGCTACGTCACCATGCGCTCGGCGCTGGAGCGCAGCCTCAACCTCGTCACGGTCCGCATCGCCCAGCAGGTCGGCATCGACCGGGTGGCCGAGACGGCCGCGCGCTTCGGCGTGATCGACAACATGCCGCGCTACCTCTCCATGAGCCTCGGCGCGGGCGAGACCACGGTGCTCCGCCAGGCGGCCGGCTATGCCAGCTTCGTGAATGGCGGCCGCCGCGTGGAGCCGACCTTCATCGACAGCGTGCAGGATCAGCGCGGCCGCGTGATCTGGCGCAGCCAGGCCCGCGAATGCGCCGGCTGCGCCGCCGGACCCGAGGGCCCGCCGCCGGCCATCGCCGAGAACCGCGCGCAGATCGCCGACCCCATCGCCGCCTTCCAGATGGTCAATCTGCTGCAGGGCGCGGTGCAGCGCGGCACCGGCGCGCGGGCCGCCACCGGCCTCAACCGCCCCGTCGCCGGCAAGACGGGCACGACGGACGACTACAAGGACAACTGGTTCGTCGGCTTCACGCCCGATATCGTGATCGCCGTCTGGGTCGGCTATGACGACCCCCGCAGCCTGGGCAATGGCGAGACGGGCGGCTCCAACGCCGCGCCGATCTTCCGCGAGGTGGCCGCCGCCGCGCTGCAGGGAAGCCCGGCCGTGCCCTTCCGCGCGCCGCCCGGCGTCGCCTTGGTCCGCATCACGACGGATAACGGCCAGTCGATCCTCGAGGCTTTCCGCCCCGGCACCGAGAATTCGGCAACCGCCCCCACCGAAGGGGGAACGGGCGCCGCCGCCGCCGCACGAGTGGACAGCGGGCTCGGGGGGCTTTACTGAGCCCGCATGCGCGCAGACGCCCTACAGCTCCAAGAGCAGATCACCGCTTCGGTGTCCCTGCTAAGGAGGCATCTTTGACTGGGATGCTTCCCTCATTCGCCTCGCGGAACTGAACGCGAAGGCCGAAGACCCGACCCTATGGAATGACGCCACCGAGGCCCAGCGCCTCATGCGTGAGCGTGGCCGCCTCGTCGAGCAGGTCGAGGGCGTGCAACGGCTCGAGCAATCCGTGAAGGATGCGCTCGAACTCATCGAGATGGCCGAGGCCGAGAGCGACGCGGATACGGCCGACGCCGCCGTGGCCGACCTCGTCACCTTCGCCACCGAGGCCAAGCGCCGCGAGATCGAGAGCCTGCTTTCGGGCGAGGCCGATCACAACGACGCCTATATCGAGGTGAATGCCGGCGCCGGCGGCACCGAGGCCCAGGACTGGGCCGAGATGCTGATGCGCATGTACATGCGCTGGGCCGAGCGGCGCGGCTACAAGGTCGTGCTCACCGAGCAGTCCGAGGGCGAGGAGGCGGGCATCAAATCCGCCACGCTCCAGGTCACGGGGCCCAGCGCCTTCGGCTGGCTCAAGACCGAGACGGGCGTGCATCGCCTCGTGCGCATCAGCCCCTTCGGCGGCAACGACAAGCGCCAGACCAGCTTCGCCAGCGTCTATGTCTATCCGGTGATCGACGACAAGATCGAGATCGAGATCAACCCGGCCGACCTCAAGACCGACACGTTCCGTGCCTCGGGCGCCGGCGGCCAGCACGTGAACAAGACCGAATCGGGCGTGCGCTTCACGCACTTGCCGACCGGCGTCGTCGCGGCCTCCACGCAGGATCGCTCGCAGCACCGCAACCGCGTCATCGCGATGGATATGCTCAAGGCGCGCCTCTACGAGCTCGAGCTGCGCAAGCGCGAGGCCATCAGCGACGGCATCGAGGCCGGCAAGACCGACATCGGCTGGGGCCACCAGATCCGCAACTACGTGCTGCAGCCCTATCAGCTGGTGAAGGATCTCCGCAGCGGGCTGGAAAAGGGCAATCCGACGGCCGTGCTGGATGGCGACATCGACGACTTCATGGCGGCCGCTCTGGCCGCGCGGGTGGGCAACACGCGGTCGGATGCGAGTGCTTCCGCACGCTAGGGCCGAGCGGCCGCGCACCTCCGCCGCATGAGGTGGCTCAAGGCACCCGCGACCCTGCCCGTCGGCACGCGCGTCTATGCGATCGGCGACGTCCATGGCTGCGCCGACAAGCTCAGGGCGCTGCACGGTCTCATCCGCGCGGATCTGAAGGCCAACCCGACCTCCGGCGCTTCGGTCGTGCATCTGGGCGACTTCATTGATCGCGGGCCTGATTCGGCCGGCGCCATCGAGGCGGTGCTGGCCTTCGACGCCTGCCCCGTCGTGAACCTGCGCGGCAATCACGAGGACACGCTCCTCGCCGCCCTCGACGGCGACAGCCCCAGCGCCACCGACTGGATGTATTACGGCGGCAAGGACGCCCTCGCGAGCTGGGGCTTCGCGGCGGACGCTCCACGCGACAGCTGGGCGGCCGGCATCCCCGCCGCGCATATTTCCTTCCTGCGCGGGCTGCGGCTGCATCATCGCGTCGGGCCCTATCTCTTCGTGCATGCCGGCCTGCGCCCGGGCATCGCCTTCGAGGATCAGAAGCCCGAGGACCTGCTGCGCATCCGCGGCGCCTTCCTCGACAGCGAAGCCGATCACGGCGTGATAGTCGTGCATGGCCACACCCCCGTGCGCGAGCGCGAGGCGGATCTGCGCGAGAACCGCATCAACCTCGACACCGGCGCGGTCTTCGGCGGCCCGCTGACCTGCGGCGTGCTCGAGGAAGGTCGGATCGGTATCCTGACGGCCTGAGGAGGCACTCCCCATGATGGCCGACCTGCCCGTCTCCTATCTGATCCAGGCGCTCGACCTCGTCGGCATCTTCGTCTTCGCCCTCAGCGGCGCGGCGCTGGGCACGCGGCGCGGCATGGACGTCTTCGGCGTGCTGGTCCTGGCCTTCGTGACCGCCACCTCGGGCGGCATCCTGCGCGACCTGCTGCTCGGCGCCGTGCCTCCCGCCTCGATCGCGAGCTGGCATGCCTTGGCCATCTCCATCGCGGCGGGGCTGCTGGTCTTCTTCAGCCAGCAGACGGTCACGCGCCTCGCCTCGGCCGTGCTGTTTTTCGACGCGGTGGGGCTCGGCGTCTTCGCCGTGACGGGAACCTACAAGGCGCTGGCCTTCGGCCTCTCGCCGCCGATGGCGGCCCTGCTCGGCATGATCGGCGGCATCGGCGGCGGCATGGTGCGCGACGTGCTGACCGCGCGCGTGCCGGTCGTGCTGCAGGCCGAGATCTATGCCGTGGCGGCGCTGGCCGCGGCGCTGGTGGTGGTGGCGGGGCATTGGCTGGCACTGCCCCCCGCGATCGTCTCCGTGGTCGCCATCGGGCTATGCCTGGCGCTGCGGATGATCGCGATCTCGCGCAACTGGCGGCTGCCGGTCGCGCCGAAGACCGAGGAATAGCGCGGCGGAACGGTCGCCGCGCCGGGATAGCTGCCTCAGTCCAGCTGGATTCGGAGATCCTGGATGATCGGCGCCCAGCGCGCCCGTTCCTCCTGAATCATCCTGGCCATGTCCTGCTGCCCGCGGAACACGGCGGTCTGGCCCTGGCTGGCGAAGGTGCTCTGGATCTCAGGATCGGCCACCGCCTGGCGGAAGGCGCCTTCCAGCCGGGCGAGCACAGCCGGGGGCGTCCCTGCCGGCGCCACGAAGCCCTGCCAACCGCGGACGATCAGATTCGGGAAGCCCTGCTCGATCGCGGTCGGCACCGTGTTCAGCACCGGATTGCGCTCCTCGCCGAGGACGGCGATCGCGCGCACCAGCCCGGCATCGACCTGCGGCTTGGCCAGGCTGATCGCGTCCACCATCAGCTGGATGCGGCCGCCCAGCATGTCCTGCAGCGCCGGGGCGCTGCCGCGATAGGGGATGTGGGCGATCTGCACGCCGGTCTGGTTGCGGAAGAGCTCGAAGCCGAGATGGGTGATGCCCCCCGCGCCGCCGGAGCCGAAATTCATCGTGCCAGGCTGCCTTCGGGCGAGCTCGACGAATTCGGTCAGGTTGCGCACCGGCAGGCTCGCCGGAACCATCATGAACAGGGCGCTTTGCGTCACCGTCGCGATGGGCACCAGGTCGCGCTGCGGATCATAGGGCAGATTGCGATACATCAGCGGGTTCATCGCGATGACGCTGTTGTTCACATGGCCGAAGGTATAGCCGTCGGGGGCGCTCTTCGCGACGGCGTCCAGGCCGAGATTGCCGTTCGCGCCGCCTCGGTTCTCCACCACGATCGGCTGGCCGAGCAGAGGCTGCATCTTCAAAGCGAGGGGGCGCGCCACGAGATCGGAGCCTCCGCCGGGCGCGAAGCCGACGATGAGGCGAATCGGCCGCGTCGGATAATTCTGGGCATGGACATGCGTCATCGGATTGGCGGCCAGCGTCGTCGCGGCGGCGGCCAGAATGGTGCGGCGTTTCAAACGTTTTCTCCATCTCCCGGCCGCTTACGGGCCGGTATGATGGCAGGCTAGGTCAGGTCGCGCGGGGGTGTACAGGCGGCAGGGGCGAGCGACGCCGTCCATTCCGCCGGCGTTATCAGCCGCGCACCAGGCCGCGCAGCACATGCTTCTGGATCTTGCCCGTGCTGGTCTTGGGCAGTTCGGCGAAGACGATGCGCTTGGGCGCCTTGAAGCCCGCCATGAGCCCGCGGCAATGCGCGATGAGCTCGGCCTCGGTGGCCTCCATGCCCGGCTTGAGCTCGACGAAGGCGCAGGGCACCTCGCCCCATTTGTCATCAGGCTGCGCGACGACGGCGGCGAGCGCCACGGAAGGATGCTTGAACAAGGCATCCTCGACCTCGATGGACGAAATATTCTCACCGCCCGAGATGATGATGTCCTTCGACCGGTCGCGCAGCTGGATGTAGCCGTCCGGATATTTCACCGCGAGATCGCCCGTGTGGAACCATCCTCCGGCGAAGGCGGCATCGGTCGAGGCCTGATCCTTGAAGTAGCCCTTCATGACGCTGTTGCCCTGCATCATCACCTCGCCCATCGCGACACCGTCGGCGGGAACCGATTGCATCGTCTGCGGATCCATCACGTCGAGGCCTTCGAGCGCGACATAGCGCACGCCCTGCCGCGCCATCAGCCGCGCCTGTTCGTTGGCGGGCAGCGCATTCCATTCACGATGCCACTCATTGGTGACGGAGGGGCCGTAGCACTCCGTCAGCCCGTAGACATGCAGCACCTCGAACCCCGCCTGGCGGATCGCGGCCAGCACCGCCTCGGGCGGCGGCGCGCCGGCGACGACGAAGGTGATCGCGCCGGGCAGCGGGCGCTTCTCGGCATCCGCCGTCGCGAGCAGCGTGCCCATCACGATCGGCGCGCCGCACATATGAGTCACGCCATGCTCGGCGATGAGCGACCACATCGCGGCCCCACGCACCGCGCGCAGGCAGACATGCGTGCCCGCCATCGCGGTGATGGTCCAGGGGAAGCACCAGCCGTTGCAATGGAACATCGGCAGCGTCCAGAGATAGACCGGATGCCGCCCCATGCCCGCCGAAAGCACGTTGCCCACCGCGAGCAGCTGCGCGCCGCGATGATGATAGACCACGCCCTTGGGCTTGCCCGTCGTGCCGGAGGTGTAGTTGAGCGCGATGGCGTCCCACTCGTCGCGCGGCATCGGCCAGGCGAAATTCTCGCTGCCCTCGGCGAGCAGGGCTTCGTAATCGAGCCCGCCCAGCGTTTCCACGGATGGGGCCTCGCTGTCGTTCACCTCGATGATCTCGGGTTGGCTTTCGCACTGGGTCAGCGCCACGCGCAGCACCGGCAGGAATTCGCGATCCACGATGAGCACGCGCGCCTCGCCGTGGTCGAGGATATAGGCGATCGTCGCCGCATCGAGCCGCGTGTTGATGCTGTTCAGCACACAGCCGGCCATGGGCACGCCGTAATGGCATTCCAGCATCGCGGGCGTGTTGGGCAGCATCGCCGCCACCGTGTCGCCGCGCCCGAGACCGCGCTGCGTCAGCGCATGCGCGAGCTTCACGCTGCGCGCGCGCAGCTCCGCATAGCTGCGGCGGATCGTGCCATGCACCACGGCCAGGTGATCGGGGAACACGGCGGCGCTGCGCTCCAGGAAGAGCAGCGGCGTCAGCGGCTGATGGTTCGCGGCGACGCGCGGAAGGGCATCGTAATCGGAAGCGGACATCAGCGATCCTGCCATTGCGGGGCGCGCTTGCCGAGGAAAGCGCCGATGCCCTCCGCGGCATCGGCGGCCATCATGTTCTCGACCATCACTTCGCTCGCGGCGTCATAGGCCTCGGCGAGCGGCAGACCGGCCTGGGCGAGGAAGCCGCGCTTGCCCATGCGGATCGTGACCGCCGAGCGCGAGGCGACCTGCGAAGCAAGCTCGAAGGCGCCCGCGCGCGCATCCTCCACGATGCGGTTGACGAGGCCGAGATCCTTCGCCTCCGCCGCGCTCACCATGCGGCCGGTGAGCAACATCTCCATCGCCGCCTTGCGCGGAATGGCGCGCGAGACGGCGACGGCCGGCGTCGAGCAGAAGAGCGCGATGTCCACGCCCGGCGTGCAGAACTTCGAAGCGGACGTGGCCACCGCCATATCGCAGCTCGCGACGAGCTGGCAGCCCGCCGCCGTCGCGATGCCCTCGACTGCCGCGATCACCGGCACCGGATGATTCACCACCTGCTGCATCACGCGGCTGCACAGCGCCATGGTGCGCGCGTAGAAGCCACGCCCGCCATCGGCCTCCTCGCGCGCCGCCGTCAGCTCGCGCAGATCATGCCCCGCCGAGAAGGCCGGGCCGTTCGCGGCCAGCACCACGCAACGCGCATCCTCGGCCGCATGCAGCGCCTCGGCCAGCGCCTCCAGCATTTCGATACTCAGCGCGTTGCGCGCCTTCGGGCGATCGAGCGTGATGAGCGCGACGCCGTCATTGCGCCGTTCCTGGATGATCATTGCTGGCCTCCCGGCTCGAAGAGCGTTTGCGGCAAACGGTAGCGGCGCTGCCACTGGATCCAAACGACCTCAGTGGGGCCCACGGCGTATTCCTCCACCTTCCAGCCGCCCGCAAGGCGCCGCCACAGCACCTGCGTGGCGCCGTTGTCGAACTGCCCGTGTTCCACCCGCGCACGATAGGGCGTCGCGGTCCAATCGATCGTCCCCTCGCCGTCCGGGCGTCGCGGTTGCAGCACCCCATAGGCAAACTCGCCGAAGCGCCGCAGCTCGCGCACGGTGAAGCGGACGGGGCCGTCGGTGGCGCGCATCAGCGTGGGGCGGATCGCCTCGAGCAGGAGGCGACGATCGGGGTCGCCGCGGATGACATCCATCGCGTGCTGCTGCGCTCGCGCCGGCACGGCCAGGAAAAGCAGGGGCAGTATCGCGCGTCGCGCGATCATCTTCCGAGCACCCCGGCGATCTCCTCGAGGATCATCGGGTCGTCGATGGTCGGCGGCACGGTGTAGCGCTCGCCATCGGCGATCTTGCGGATCGTCCCGCGAAGGATTTTTCCCGAGCGCGTCTTCGGCAGCCGCGCAACGACGCGCGCCTCCTTGAAGGCTGCCACCGGCCCGATGCGCTCGCGCACCAGCGCGACCAGTTCGCGCGCCACGTCAGCATCCTCACGCCGCACGCCGGCCTTCAGCACGACAAGGCCGAGCGGCGCCTGGCCCTTCAGCGCATCGGCCATGCCGACCACCGCGCATTCCGCCACATCCGGATGCGCGGCCAGCACCTCCTCCATCGCGCCCGTGGAGAGACGATGGCCGGCGACGTTGATGATGTCGTCGGTGCGGCCCATCACCCAGGCGAAGCCCTCGTCGTCGACCATCCCGGCGTCCGAGGTGTCGTAGTAGCCGGGGAAGGTGGAGAGATAGGCTTCGCGGAAGCGCTGACCGGCGTTCCACAAGGTCGGCGCGCAGCCGGGCGGCAGCGGCAGCTTGAGTACCATCGCGCCCTGCGAGCCGCGCGGCACCTCCTGCCCTTCGGCATTGAGCACGCGCAGGTCATATCCAGGCGCGGGCTTGCCGCCGGAACCGGGGCGCGGTTCGAACAATCCGAAGCCGCGGAAGCCGGCGGTGATGGGCCAGCCCGTCTCGGTCTGCCACCAATGGTCCACCACCGGTACGCCGAGCTTCTCCGCGGACCACAGCGCCGTCGGCGGATCGCAGCGCTCGCCGGCGAGGTAGAGCGCCTCCAGCTTCGAAAGGTCGTATTTCCGCATCAGCGCGCCGTCCGGATCCTCCTTGCGGATGGCGCGGATCGCGGTGGGCGCGGTGAAGAGCACGCGCACGCCATGCTCGGCGCAGACGCGCCAGAAGGTGCCCGCATCGGGCGTGCCGACCGGCTTGCCCTCGAAGAGCACCGAGGTGCAGCCCGCCAGCAGTGGCGCATAGACGATGTAGGAATGCCCCACGACCCAGCCGACATCGGAGGCCGTCCAGAAGATATCGCCGGCTTCCAGCCCGTAGATCATCCGCATGCTGGCATGCAGCACCACCGCATGCCCGCCATGGTCGCGCACGATGCCCTTGGGCTTTCCCGTCGTGCCGCTGGTGTAGAGGATGTAGAGCGGGTCGGTCGCCGCCACGTCCACGCAGGGATGCGGCGTGCCGGCGGCTTCCGCTTCCGCGTAGTCGATGTCGCGGCCCTCGACCATGGTGCAGGGCTGCTGCTCGCGTTGCAGGATCAGGCAGAATTCGGGCTTGTGCGCCGCTATGCCGATGGCCGCATCCAGCAGCGGCTTATAGGCGACGACACGCCCCGGCTCTATCCCGCAGCTCGCGGAGATGATGGCCTTGGGCGTCGCGTCGTCGATGCGCGTCGCGACCTCCGCCGCGGCGAAACCGCCGAAGACCACGGAGTGGATCGCGCCCAGCCGCGCGCAGGCCAGCATGGCGATCGCGGCCTCCGGCACCATGGGCATGTAGAGGAGGACGCGGTCGCCCTTCACGACGCCGCGCGCGGCCAGCGCGCCGGCCAGGCGGCTCACGCGATCGAGCATCTCGGCGTAGCTGAAGTGCCGGATCGTCCCGGTCACGGGGCTGTCGTAGATGATGGCGGTCTGCTGCCCGCGTCCGGCCGCGACGTGGCGATCCAGGGCGTTATGGCAGGTGTTCAGAACGCCATCGGGAAACCAGCGGCCGTAAAGGCCTTGCGATCCATCGAAAGCCTGAGAGGGGGGGTGTGTCCAGTCCAATCCGCGCGCGGCCTCCAGCCAATAGCCTTCGGGATCGGCACGCCATTGCGCGATTGCGGCATCGTAGGCCGTCATGGATCGTTCTCCTCTAAAGGAAAATGACCCCATGGCCGTTGCTTCGCAAGCACGACCGCATCACCATCGGCCGTGATGACAACGCGCTTCGCGGCCCTGCCCGGCAATCTTCGCGGCGCGATCCTCATGTCGCTCAGCGCGCTGCTCTTCGCCACGGAGGCGCTGTTCATCCGTTGGCTGAGCCATCGCGGCGTGCCCACCTCCACGCAGCTCTTCGTGCGCTCGCTGGGTCAGCTCGTCTGGGTGGCGCCGCTGATCCTGACCGCGGGCGCCGCGGTCTTCCGGACCCGGCGCGTGGGGATGCACGTCCTGCGCGGCTTCTGCTCCGCCGCGACCTGGGGGCTCTATTTCCTCTCCTTCGCCTATCTGAACCTGGCCACGGCGACGGTCCTCTCCTTCACCAACGTGATGTTCACGACGATGCTGGCCGCCCCCCTACTGGGCGAGCGCGTGGACCGGGCGCGCTGGGCGGGCACCCTCGCCGGGCTGCTGGGCGTGGCCGTGATGCTGCGGCCGGGCGCCGACATCCCGCTGACCGGCGCGCTGATCGCCCTGGGCGCGGCCTTCTCCTGGTGCGGCATCACGCTGAGCTCGCGCAGCCTCTCGCGCACCGAGCGGACGGAGACGGTGCTTGCCTGGGTGGGGCTGATCACCACCGCCTGTACCCTGCCCTTCGCCATCGCCGGCTGGACGCCGCTGAACCTCGGCGACGTGGCCATCCTGACGGTCTTCGGCCTCTTCACGCCGGGCATCATCTGGCTGGTGACCGAGGCGCTGCGGGCCGGCGAGGCGAGCGCCGTCGCGCCCTTCCAGTATCTGCGCCTCGTCGTGATCGCCGCCGTCGGCTGGATGCTCTGGGGCGAGGTGCCGGACGGCTGGACCTGGCTGGGGGCGGGCGTGATCCTCTCGGGCGCCGTGGTCATCACCGTCAGCGAGGCGCGCAAGCGGTCATGACGCTCGCATTCCAGGCCGCCCCGCTCCTGCTGCTGCTGGCGCTGCTGGCGAGCGGGCGCGTCGGCCCCCTGCCCGCCTGCGGACTTGCCCTGGCAGCCGCGATCCCCGCCGTGCTGATGAGCCTGCCGGCTGATGCCGCGCTGGCGGATTTCCTGCTGCACGAAAGCCTGCGCGCCGCCTTCCTGGCCTTCCAGCCCATCGCGGTGGTCGCGGGCGGGCTGCTCTTCCACGCGGCGGTCGAGCGACCGGCCGGCGACGCCCATCGCGCGCCCAGCCCGGCGCGGATCTTCGCGGCCGTACTGCCGCTCGGCGCCTTCCTCGAGAGCGTGACGGGCTTCGCGGTCGGCGCCGTCTTCGCACTCTCGGCGCTGCGCGGCATGGGAATCCGCGGCGCGGTCGCGATCGCCCTGGCGGTCCAGTCGCAGGTCATGGTGCCCTGGGGCGCGCTGGGGCCGGGCTCGGCGCTGGGGGCCGCGCTGGCCGATGTCCCGGCGCAGGAGTTCGTCGGGCTGGTCGCCTGGCCCAACGCGGCCTGGATCGTCTCGCTGACGCCGCTGCTCTGGTGGCTGCAGGCGCGCGCCGGGGTGCCCGTGCCCGGTCGCGAGAAGGCGATGCAGGCGCTCATGACCGCCGTGATGGCCGCGCTGCTGGTGGCCCTGCACGCCATCCTGCCCTTCGAGACGGTGGGGCTGGTGGCAAGCGGCGTGGTGGCCGTCTGGGCGCTCTGGCGCTCCGACCCGCCACGCGATCTCGGCACGGCACTGCGTGCGAGCTGGCCCTATCTGCTGCTGACGGCATGCCTCCTCGCCGCGCGACTGGTACCGCACCCGCCCGCCTGGCGACCCTTTCCCGAATTGCCGGGCATCCCGGTCACCCATGTCGCGGTGGTGCTCTGGATCGTCGGCTTCGCTCTGCTGATGCTCCGGCCGGATGGCATGGCCCGCGCCGCTGCCGCGCTGCATCGGGCGAGGCGCCCCGCCGCCGCCATGCTGCTCTACGTGCTGCTCGGCCGCTGGCTGGCGGGGAGCGGCGTGGCGCTCGCCCTCGCCCAGGCGCTGATCGGCGGCAAGGGGGTGGCCGCTGCCTATGCCATCGTGCCGATGGGCTTCCTCAGCGGCGTCATCACCGGCAGCAATGTCGGCGGCAATGCCGCGCTCATGCCGATGCAGGCGGCGCTCGGCCAGGCGCTCGGCCTGCCGCCATTGCTGGCGCCGGCGCTGCATAATTTCGCCAGCGCGGCCGGGGCGGGCATGAGCATCGCGGCCACCGCCATGCTCTGCATGCTCCTCGCCGACGGCACGCGGCCCGTGCAAGTCTGGCGGCTTCTTCTGCCTTCCATGGCGCTGGCCCTGCTCTGCGGCACGGGCGCCCTGATTTTCCTGAGGTAACGATGGCCGATTGGCAGACCGCCGAGCGCAAGCTGCTGCGCGACAAGATCCTGCGCCCCCTGATCAAGCGGGTCGGGCCCTGCACCATGGAGCATGTGCCGCGCGAGCCCTACGAGGCGCTGGTCCGCGCCATCTCGCACCAGCAGGTGCATGCGCGCGCGGCCGAGGCGATCCTGGGCCGCTTCATCGCGCTCTATCCGCATGACTCCTTCCCGCCGCCGCGCTTCGTGCTCGATCTGCCGCCCGAGGCGCTGCGCGGCTGCGGCTTTTCCGGCTCCAAGACGGTCGCCATTCGCGACATCGCCGAGAAGACGGTGGGCGGCCTGGTGCCAAGCCTGGAGGATGCGGAAGGCATCGACGACGAGACGCTGATCCGCCGCCTCGTCGCCATCCGCGGCGTCGGTCAATGGACGGTCGAGATGGTGCTGATGTTCACCCTCGGCCGGGCCGACATCCTGCCGGTGGACGACTTCGGCGTGCGCGACGGGTGGAAGCTGCTCACGGGCGCCGAGGCGCAGCTCAAGCCGAAGGAGCTGGCCGCGATCGGCGAGGCCTGGAAGCCCTGGCGCAGCGTGGCGGCCTGGTATCTGTGGCGCGCCTCGGACGAGGGAAAGAAAGTGAAGAAGATCGCCCCCGCTCCCGGCGAGTCCTTATAGGGACTGCCGGGGCGGCCGGCCGGAATCGGCCCTCGCTATTTTCCGTAGCCATAGGACGGCGGCGGGGCATAGCCCGGGGGCGGATAGCCGTAGCCGTAGGCCGGGGGAGGCGGCGCCGGCGTGGTGGCCGCTCCGACGAGCGCACCGCCCGCACCGCCGATCAGCGCGCCCGCCGCGGCGCCACGCCCACCGCCGGCCAGGCCGCCGATGGCCGCGCCGCTCAGCGCGCCGATTCCCGCGCCGCCGAGGGCGCGCTGGCCGGGGTCATAGGGGTTCGTGCAGCCCGCGCCGAGCAGAGCCACGCCCGCAAGCAGAACAACCATCGTCTTATTCATTCTGCCCAAGCTCCATCCACTGGCATGTGAAGCGAGGCTAACACCCCGCAAAACGCCTCACAATTGGTTTCGCGGAGCTCCTCCGCGCGGCCCGGCCGGGCAGGCTGGAAAGACCCGCCCGAGGCGAGGATCAGCCCGCGTTCTGCGGTTGAATTCCCGCCGAGCGCGCTGCCGCGCCCCACTTCTCCATCTCGGCGATGGTGAAGTCGCGGCTTTGCTCCGGCGTCAGGGTCGCGACCTCCGCGCCGAGCGTGCGGTGCCGGTCCAGCACCTCCGGCCGGTTCAGCGCGGCCACGATCTCGCGATGCAGCCGCGTCACCACCGGCACCGGCATATTCGCCGGCCCGATCACCATGCCCCAGGTCGAGGCCTCGAAGCCCGGCAGGAACTCGCCCATGGTGGGCACGTCCGGCAATTGCGGGGCGCGCGCCGCGCCCGTGGTCGCCAGGGCCTTCAGCGTGCCGGCCTGGATATGGGCCAGGGCCGCCGGCACCGTGTCGAACATCACGTCCACCCGGCCGGCCATCAGGTCGGGATGGGCCTGGGTGCTGCCGCGATAGGGCACATAGGTCATCTGGATGCCGGCTTGCTGGGCGAAGAGCAGCGGCGCCAGACGCACCACCCCGGCCGTCCCGGCGAAGGTCAGCTCCCCGGCGGGCTTGGACTTCGCCAGCGCCACGAACTCCGCCGGCGTGCTCGCCGCGAAGCCGCGAGCCGCGCACATCACCAAAGGCGTGCGGGTGGTCAGCGAAAGGAAGGTGAAGTCGCGGATGGTGTCGAAGGGCAACCGGTAGAAGGCCGCGTTGACCGGATGACCGACCGAGACGAGGCCGATCGTGTGCCCATCGGTCGACTTGGCGATGGCATCCGTCCCGATCACGCCATCCGCCCCGGCGCGATTTTCCACCGGCACGGGTTGGCCGAGGGCGGCCGCCATGGGCTCGGCGATCAGCCGCGCGGTGATGTCGGAGACGCCGCCCGGGGTGTAGGGGACGATCATTCGCAAGGGTCGCGTTGGAAAACCCTGCGCTTTCAGAGCATTGGCGCCGAGGATAAGGGAAGGCGCGGCCAGCAGGGCCGCGCGGCGGTGCAGGGTCATGGGACGTTTCTCCAGCCGGGATTGGCCCCCGGTCATGGGTTCATGCTGCGACATGTCGCGCGCAGCGGGAAGGGAAAGCTGAGCGCATGACTTCCACGCTTTCGCTCGGGCCTCTTTCGCCCTATCTCCCGCGCATGACCGAGACTCCTCTGCACCTGATCCGCAACTTTTCCATCGTCGCGCATATCGACCATGGGAAGTCCACGCTCGCCGATCGTCTGATCCAGACGACGGGAACCGTGGCCCTGCGCGACATGAAGGAACAGATGCTCGACAGCATGGACATCGAGCGCGAGCGCGGCATCACCATCAAGGCGCAGACCGTCCGCATCAGCTACAATGCCAAGGACGGCCAGACCTATACGCTGAACCTCATGGACACGCCGGGCCATGTGGACTTCGCCTATGAGGTCAGCCGCTCGCTCGCCGCCTGCGAGGGCTCGCTGCTGGTGGTCGATGCCTCGCAGGGCGTCGAGGCCCAGACGCTCGCCAATGTCTACCAGGCGCTGGATGCGGGCCATGAGATCATTCCCGTGCTCAACAAGGTCGACCTTCCCGCCGCCGAGCCGGACCGGGTGAAGCAGCAGATCGAGGACGTCATCGGCCTCGACACCTCGGACGCCGTGATGATCAGCGCCAAGACCGGCCTGAACATCGAGGGCGTGCTGGAGGCCATCGTCACGCGCCTGCCGCCGCCCAAGGGCGATGCCTCCAAGACCCTGACGGCCCTGCTGGTCGACAGCTGGTACGACGCCTATCTCGGCGTGGTCGTGCTGGTGCGCGTGCGCGACGGCCATCTGCGCAAGGGCCAGCGCATCCGCATGATGTCGAACGGCGCCGTCCATACCGTGGAGCAGGTGGGCTATTTCACGCCCAAGATGGTCGCCTGCGAGAGCCTCGGCCCGGGCGAGATGGGCTTCGTCACCGCCGCCATCAAGACGGTGGCCGACACCAATGTCGGCGACACCATCACCGACGACCGCAACCCCGCGACCGAAGCGCTGCCCGGCTTCAAGCCCAGCATTCCCGTGGTGTGGTGCGGCCTCTACCCCGTCGATGCCGACGACTTCGAGAAGCTGCGCGAGAGCGTGGGCAAGCTGCGGCTGAACGACAGCAGCTTCCACTACGAGATGGAGACCTCGGCGGCGCTCGGCCTGGGCTATCGCTGCGGCTTCCTCGGCCTGCTGCATCTGGAGATCGTGCAGGAGCGCCTCTCGCGCGAGTTTGACCTCGACCTGATCGCGACCGCGCCCTCGGTCGTCTACAAGCTGAAGAAGAACAACGGCGAGGAGCTCGACCTCCACAACCCCGCCGACATGCCCGACCCCACCCTGATCGCCGAGATCCAGGAGCCTTGGATCAAGGCCACTATCATGGTGCCGGACGAATATCTCGGCCCGGTCCTCACGCTCTGCAACGAGCGCCGGGGCCGGCAGGTGGAGCTGACCTATGTCGGCACCCGCGCCATGGCGGTCTATCTGCTGCCGCTGAACGAGGTCGTCTTCGACTTCTACGACCGCCTGAAGTCGATCAGCCGCGGCTATGCCAGCTTCGACTATGCGGTGGAGGGCTATGAGGCCGGCGATCTGGTGAAGATCTCCATCCTCGTGAACGCCGAGCCGGTCGATGCGCTGTCCTTCATGGCCCACCGCAACCAGGCCGACCGCCGCGGCCGGCAGATCTGCGAGAAGCTGAAGGACCTGATTCCCCGCCAGCTCTTCAAGATCCCCATCCAGGCCGCCATCGGCGGCCGGGTGATCGCGCGCGAGACGATTTCCGCGATGTCGAAGGACGTCACCGCCAAGTGCTACGGCGGCGACATCAGCCGCAAGCGCAAGCTTCTGGACAAGCAGAAGGAAGGCAAGAAGCGCATGCGGCAGTTCGGCAAGGTCGAAATTCCGCAAAGCGCCTTCATCGCCGCCCTGAAGATGGACAGCTGACCTTGCCGGCTTGCTGAGCCGGAGCCACTCTTCCGGCCCAGCAACGAAGGCAGGGCGTCCATGAAACAGCGCAATCTCGGAACCAGCGGCCTGCTGGTCTCCACTATCGGCCTCGGCTGCAACAATTTCGGCAGCCGGCTGGACCTCGAAGGCACCCGCGCGGTGATCCACGCGGCCTTCGACCATGGCATCACCCTCTTCGACACGGCCGACATGTACGGCAACCAGGGCGGCTCCGAGACGCTCATGGGCCAGGTGCTGGGCGATCGCCGCAAGGACATCGTGCTGGCCACCAAGTTCGGCCTGCCCATGGATGGCGAGAACGGGCGGCTCCAGGGCGGGTCGCGCCGCTACATCATGTCCGCCGTCGAGGCGAGCCTGAAGCGGCTCAAAACCGACTGGATCGACCTCTACCAATACCACAAGCCCGATCCGCTCACGCCCACCGAGGAGACGCTCCGCGCGCTGGACGACCTCGTGAAGCAGGGCAAGGTTCGCTACATCGGCTGCTCCAACCTGCCGGGCTGGCAGGTGGTCGAGGCGCAATGGACCTCGAAGCATCTCGGCCTGAACAGCTTCGTCTCCTGCCAGGACGAGTATTCGCTGCTGGTCCGCAAGGCGGAGCAGGACGTGGCCCCGGTCGCCGCGCGCTACGGCATGGGACTCCTGCCCTATTTCCCGCTCGCGAGCGGCATGCTCACCGGCAAGTACCGGCGCGGCGCGGCGAATCCGGCCGGCACGCGCATGGCCGGCACGGATCGCTATTCGCGCTATCAGACGGAAGCCAGCTTCGACGTGGTGGAGAAGCTGGAGGCCTATGCCAAGGCGCGCGGGCACACCCTGGTGGAGCTCGCCTTCTCCTGGCTTCTGGCCAAGGCGCCGGTGAGCAGCGTCATCGCGGGCGCGACCAAGCCGGAGCAGATCGCCGAGAACGTGAAGGCGGGGGATTGGGTGCTGACGGCCAGCGAGATCGGCGAGATCGAGGCCATCGCCGGCTGATCAGCGCCGCGCCAGCGTCACCAGGTAGCGGCAGGGCGACGCGGTGTGGTTCTCGTATTCGCGGTCCTGCGGCACGGCGAGATCGAAGGCCAGGCAATCGCCCGGCCGCAGGACGCTCGCTACCCCGCTTTCGCGAATCGTCAGGCCGCCCGCGATCAGCCAGACGCAATGCCCGCGCATGAAGGCGTAGGACGAGGCCGGATAGGCCACGCGCCCACCCGGCGGCATCTCCACATGGATCATCTCGGGATCGGCGCCCGGCGGCGAAAGCTGCCGGCGGATATAGCCCGTCTCCGGATCGGTCCAGACCGCCTGTTCGGAGGCGCGCGCGAGGCGCCCCGCCCCGCCATCCGATTCGGCCCGCGCCAGCAGTGCCGAGACCGTCAGTCCGAAAGCCCCCGAAAGCCGGCCGAGCAGCGTCGCCGTGGGGCTGGCCTCGCCGCGCTCCACCTTGCTGATCATGGCGCGCGACACGCCCGAGGCCGTCGCCAGCTCCGCGATGGACCAGCCACGCGCCTCCCGCTCGCGCCGGATTCGGCCGGCCAGGAGGGATTGCAAAGGATCATCCAGCATGATGGACATGATGCTACTTTAGTGGAAACATCGACGCATGGCCATCGATTCCAGCAAGCCGCCCGGACTGGGCCATAACGGCGGACCGCCGCTCGACCCCGACGCCTCCTGGCGCTCCTTTTGCTGGCGCAAATCCCACAAGAAGGCCTGGAAGACCCCACCGCGGGAAATCGCCCTGCGCCGCCTCGCCCGCGCCGAGGAGCTGGGCATGACCTACAAGGAATACACGCTCGAGATCATGGAGCGCGGCAAGTACCTCTGAAGCAAAAAGAGCCGCCGCGGTCATCCCGCGGCGGCTCTTTCGATTTCGGCGTGTGCCGGAGATCAGATGTAGTGCTCGGCCAGCGGCTCGAAGCCGTTGAACTTCTGGCTGGCATAGGTCGTCACATAGGCGCCGGTCGCCAGCAGTTCCACGCGGTCGCCGGAGGTCAGCGCCATCGGCAGGCGGTAGTTGGACTTCTCGTAGAGCGTGTCCGTGCTGTCGCAGGTCGGGCCGGCGATGGTCACGGGACCCTCGGCCAAGCCGTCATGCGGCGTGCGGAACGCGTACTTGATCGCCTCGCCCTCGGTCTCGGCCAGGCCGCCGAAGCGGCCGATGTCGAGATAGACCCAGCGGACGGGATCGTTCTCGGCCTTGCGGCTCACCAGCACGACCTCGGCCTGGACCACGCCGGCATCGGCGACCAGGAAGCGGCCGGGCTCGATCACGATCTCGGGCAGGGCATTGCCGAAATGCTCGGCCATGGCGCCCATGATCGCCGAGCCGAACTCGTCGATCTGCGGCACTTCGGACTTGTAGCGGACCGGATAGCCGCCGCCGAGATTGACCATGCGCACCTTCACCCCGGCATCCACCAGATCGGTGAACAGCATGGCGACCTTGGCGATGGCCATCTCATAGGCGGCGGTGCGGACCTGCTGGCTGCCGACATGGAAGGACAGGCCGAAGGGATCGAGGCCCATCTGCCCGGCCTTAACCATGAGGTCCTTCGCCATCTCGATCTCGCAGCCGAACTTGCGCGACAGCGGCCACTCGGCGCCGTCATTGCCGACGAGGATGCGGCAATAGACGCGCGAGCCGGGCGCGGAACGGGCCAGCTTCTCCAGCTCCATCTCGCTGTCGAAGGCGAACATGCGCACGCCGCGCGCATAGGCGGCCACGATGTCGCGCTCGCGCTTGATGGTGTTGCCGTAGGAGATGGCCTCTGGCTCGGCGCCGGCATCGAGGCACATCGCCACTTCCTGGAAGCTGGCGGCGTCGAATTGCGAGCCGAGGCCGACCAGGCGCTCCAGCACGGGCGCGGCCGGATTGGCCTTCACCGCGTAATAGATGCGCGCCAGCGGCAGGGCGTGGCGCAGCCGGCGGAAGTTTTCTTCCACGCGGTCCACGTCGAGCACCAGGCACGGCGTCGCCGGCAGAGTGTCAGCCAGGAAGCGAGCGACCTTCGGGGTCATCGCATGCACCTTCCACAAACATAGTGGAACCACCCCATCGGGGCGGCCCCAGATTGACGAAACGGTCGAACGAACCAGCGACCAGAAGAAAACCGGAAGGGTGAGCCCCCGGGGTTGCCAGAACGCTTGACGTCGTTGCGTAAACCTTGCGCCGCGGTGGCGAGCCCAAGTGAGGGACTCAGCTCCGTGGGCCTGGGGCCAGAGGCACGTGCGTACTGCGTCTTGTGTGGCGGCATGTAGGACTGCCGCTTCGGCAAAGCAAGCGGCTTTACGAGGGCAAACGAAGTTTTTTCGTGCCACCCCTGGGGGAGACCGGAAACCCCTCCGAAACTCCCCCTGGGGGTCACGACGAAACGCCCGAATGGCCCCCGGGGTTGCCGGAGTGTTTCCGGCGCACGTCAGGGATGCGCCGGACGCATTGTTACAGCGTGCCGGGGTAGGAACCGCCGTCCAGGAGAATGCTCTGTCCCGAGGTGAAGCCCGCATGCGCCGAGCAGAGGAAGGCGGCGAACGCCCCGAATTCCTCGGCCGTCCCCAGGCGCCCTGCAGGAATCGCCTTCACGGCATTGCGCTCCAGCTCCTCCATGGTCGAGGTGCCGGCCGCGACGACCTGGCGCCAGTTGCCCCGGATGCGGTCCGTGTCGAAGGGGCCGGGCAGGAGGTGGTTGATGGTGACGTTGTTCGACGCCACCCGCCGCGCCAGCGAGGCCAGCGCGCCCGTGAGACCGGCCCGCGCGCCGTTGGACAGCTCCAGCCGCGCGATCGGCGCCTTCACCGAATAGCTGGTGATGTTCAGCACCCGGCCGAACTTCCGTTCGATCATCTTGGGCAGCACGGCCTTGATGAGCGCGATCGGCGTCAGCATGTTGGCCTCGACGGCCTTCCGCCAGTCGTCCAGCTCGAAGCCGGAGAACTCGCCCTGGGGCGGGCCGCCGGCATTGGTGATGAGGATGTCGGGGTCCGGGCAGGCGGCGAGCACATCGGCCCGCCCCGCCTCGGTGGTGATATCGCCCTGGACGGTCTTCACGGAAACGCCCGTCGCGTCGCGAATGGCCTTGGCCGCGGCTTCCAGCGCCTCGCCGCCGCGTGCGGTGATGATGAGTTCCACGCCTTCGCGCGCCAGAGCCTCGGCGCAACCGCGGCCGAGACCCTTGGAGCCGGCGCAGACGATGGCCCTGCGCCCCTTGATGCCGAGATCCATGATCTTGTCCCTCCCTAGTGGTGAAGGGACAATCCTGCCTCGGCGCGGAACCCCCGGCTAGCGGATGAGCCCGGACATCGGGCTCGACGCATCCGCCCGGTAGTCGCGCGGCATGCGCCCGGCCAGGAAGGCCTCGCGCCCCGCGATCACCGCATGCTTCATCGCCACGGCCATCCTCACCGGGTCCTGGGCATGGGCGATGGCCGAATTGAGCAGCACCGCGTCGCAGCCGAGCTCCATGGCGAAGGCCGCCTCGCTGGCCGTGCCGATGCCCGCATCCACCAGCACCGGAACCTTGGCGTTCTGCTTGATGGTGCGGATCATATAGGGGTTCACGACCCCCATGCCCGAGCCGATCGGCGCGCCCAGCGGCATGATGGCCACGCAGCCCATCTCTTCCAGCCGCTTCGCCGCCACCGGGTCGTCCGCGCAATAGACCATGACCTCGAAGCCGTCCGCGAGCAGGGCCGCGGCCGCCTCGAAGGTGCCGGCCATGTCGGGATAGAGGTAGGGGGGCGGGCCCAGCACCTCGAGCTTCACGAGGTTCCAGCCGCCGGCCTCGCGCGCCAGGCGCAGGGTGCGGACCGCCTCCTGCGCCGTGTGGCAGCCGGCCGTGTTGGGCAGATAGGTGAAGTCCTGCGGCGAGACGAAGTCCTGCAGCATGGGCGCCGAGGCGTCGGAGAGATTCACGCGGCGCACGGCGACGGTGACGATCTCGGCCCCGCTGGCGCGGATGCTCTCGCCGGTCTCTTCCAGGCTCTTGTAGCGACCGGTGCCCACGATGAGGCGGGACTTGAAGCGGCGCCCGGCCACCTCCCAGCTGTCGTCGGTGATGGCGGGCGGGCGGATGTCGTCGGGCATGGTTCAGCCCCCTCCGATGAAATGAACGATCTCAATCGCGTCGCCGGCGCTGAGCATCGTCGTTGAATATTGCGAACGCGGCACGATTTCCAGGTTCCGCTCGACGGCGACCTTGCGTTCCGCCAGCCCGATCTCGGCCAGCAGGCCCGTGACGCTGGTGCCGGCGGGCACGGCGCGCATCTCGCCATTGACCGACAGCGCGATCTGAAGATTTGGTGGTGCCAGGGTATCAGGCATCTCTCGCTTCATCCCAAAACAGACTCGATGGGACGGGGAGGCGCGACGCCGATATCCCATCCCTATCGCCGGCATGACCCGGATCAGGTTCAAAGAGTTGACCGCGTCCGCGCGGAATCTCAGCCCTCCGGAAAGGGCTCCCCTTGGTTCGCCCAATGCTGCGTCCTGACGCCCCAGGAAGTCAACATCGGCTATTCGGGCAGATGGCCGCCGCGCCCCTCCGCGACAAGCCCCCGAACGCCCCGCGCTTGCCCGCGCCTCGCGTCGCGTGCTAGCCCCGGCCCCTTCGAGAGGCCCCTCCGGGAATCGACATGAACCTGATCGCCGTGTTCAACGGCCCCAATCTAAACATGCTGGGCACGCGCGAGCCGGAGAAATACGGCACCGCGACGCTCGACGATGTGGAAAACCTCTGCGCCGAAGCGGCGGAAGAGCTGGGGCTCGCCATCGACTTCCGCCAGACGAATGTCGAGGGCGAGCTGGTCTCCTGGATCCAGGAGTGCCGCGGCCGCGCCGCCGGCATCGTGATCAACCCGGCGGGCTACACCACCACCTCGATCGCCATCCTGGACGCGCTTCTCGCCGTCGGGCTGCCGGTGGTCGAGGTCCACATCACAAATATCCATCGGCGCGAGGAGTTCCGGCATAACAGCCTGGTCTCCAAGGCCGCCACCGGCGTCATCGCCGGCCTGGGCGTCGCGGGCTACGCGCTCGCGCTGCAGGCCATGGCGGGACTGATCGGCGGAGATGAGGACGAAGACGCATGACCAGTGGCATCCAGTTCGACGCGGAGGCGATCCGCAAGCTCGCCGAGATCCTGCGCGAGACCGACCTCACCGAGATCGAGATCTCCGAGAAGGACTCCCGCATCCGCGTGGCGCGCATCCTGCCGGCGGTGACGGTCGCCGCGCCGGTGATGGCGGCGGCGCCCGCCGCCGTGGCTGCGCCCGCCCTGGCAGCGGCCCCGGCCGTGGACCCTTCCGCGATCGACCTCAAGAATCCCGGCCTGGTGACCTCGCCGATGGTGGGCGTGGCCTATCTCTCGCCCGAGCCCGGCACGCCGCAGTTCGTGCAGCTCGGCGCGACGGTGACGCAGGGCCAGACGCTGCTGCTCATCGAGGCGATGAAGACCTTCAACCAGATCAAGGCCCCGCGCGCCGGCACGGTGACCCGCATCCTGATCGAGACGGGCACGCCGGTGGAATACGGCGAGCCGCTGGTCCTGGTGGAATAGGCCGGGAACCGGCTCGATGATCAAAAAGGTCCTCATCGCGAATCGGGGCGAGATCGCGCTCCGCGTTCACCGCGCCTGCCAGGAAATGGGCATCCGCACCGTGGCCGTGCACAGCACGGCCGACGCCTCCGCCATGCACGTCCGCCTCGCCGACGAGAGCGTCTGCATCGGCCCGCCGGCGGCGCGCGACAGCTACCTCAACGTCGCCGCCATCCTCTCGGCCGCCACCATCACGGGCGCCGACGCCATCCATCCCGGCTACGGCTTCCTCTCGGAGAACGCCGGCTTCGCGGAGATGGTGGAGGCCCACGGCCTCATCTTCATCGGCCCGACCGCCGCGCATATCCGCATGATGGGCGACAAGATCTCGGCCAAGAACGCCATGCGCGAGCTCGGCGTGCCGCTGGTCCCCGGCTCGAAGGGCGCGCTCGACACGCTCGAGGAGGCCCGCGAGGTCGCCGAGCAGATCATGTACCCCGTGCTCATCAAGGCCGCCGCCGGCGGTGGCGGGCGCGGCATGAAGGTGGCGCATTCCGCGGACGAGCTGGAGGAGGCCTGGCGCGTCGCGCGCACGGAGTCCAAGGCGGCCTTCGGCAACGACGCCGTCTATATGGAGAAGTACCTCGACAAGCCGCGGCATATCGAGCTCCAGGTCCTGGCCGACAACCACGGCAACGTGGTCCATTTCGGCGAGCGCGACTGCTCGCTCCAGCGGCGCCACCAGAAGCTGGTCGAGGAGGCGGGCTCCCCTGCCCTCACCGGCGCCGAGCGCGACGTCCTGGGCGCCCAGGTCACCTCGGGCCTGCGCAAGCTCGGCTACCGCAATGCCGGCACGCTGGAGTTCCTCTACCAGGACGGCCAATTCGCCTTCATCGAGATGAACACCCGCCTGCAGGTCGAGCATCCGGTGACCGAGATGGTCAGCGGGATCGACCTGGTGCGCGAGCAGATCCGCATCGCCTCGGGCGAGCCGCTCGGCTACGGCCAGGAGGACGTGACCTTCTCCGGCCACGCCATCGAATGCCGCATCACCGCCGAGGACGCCGTGACCTTCGCGCCCTCGCCGGGCAAGGTGAACACCTTCCACGCCCCCGGCGGCCTGGGCGTGCGCGTCGATAGCGCGCTCTACTCGGGCTATTCAGTGCCGCCGCATTACGACAGCCTGGTGGCCAAGCTCATCGTCCATGCGCCCGACCGCGACCGGGCCATCGCCCGCATGCGCCGGGCCCTGGAGGAGATGGTGGTCGACGGCATCGAGACCACGCTGCCGCTGCACCGACGGATCATGGCCGACCCGGAATTCCAATCCGGCGAGTACACGATCCACTGGCTGGAGCGCTTCGTCGGCCGGACGGACTGAGACGCCGCGACCAGCCGCCGCTTTTTGCGCGGCGGCGAGTTACATCATGCCGCACCCTATGCCCTCGCTTGAGCCGCGCTACGCGGCCAGGGGCCTTTGGGGTGCGAAGCAACATGAAAATTCTTACGTCAAGAGGCCGTTTCGAAACGGGCGGATCGGTGTCTAAGATGACGTCGTGGAATCCCTGAAGGCAAAGACCTCGCCCTCGCGCCCCGTGCGCCCAGCCGTGACAGGCTGATCCTCGCATGTCGCGCCGCCAGATGGACATCACGCCTGAGTTGATGTTGCGGGCATATCGGATCGGCCTGTTTCCCATGGCCGAGAGCCGCGACGCGAGAACGCTCTACTGGCTCGATCCGGAGCAGCGGGGCGTGATCCCGCTCACCGACTTCCACCTGTCCCGCCGGCTGGCGCGGCGAATGCGGCAATCGCCCTATCGAGTCACGGCGAATCGGGCCTTTGAGCGGGTTATCGACGAATGCGCCGCCCCCCGGCCGAGTTCGCCCGAGAGCTGGATCAATGCGGAGATCCGCGCGCTCTTCCTCGCCTTGCATGAGCAGGGGCACGCGCATTCCATCGAGAGTTGGCAGGGCGAGACGATCGTGGGCGGGCTCTACGGCGTCGCGATCGGCGGCGCCTTCTTCGGCGAGAGCATGTTCAGCCGGGCCGACGACGCCTCCAAGATCGCGCTGGTGAACCTGGTAGCCCGGCTGCGGCTGTGCGGCTTCACCTTGCTCGACGCGCAGTTCCAGACGGCGCATCTGGCGCAGTTCGGCACGCAGGAGGTGCCGCGCGCGATCTACAAGCGGATGCTCTCGCTGGCGGTGGACGTGCCGGCGGAATTCGCGTCCGAGCTGCCGGATGACGTGCTGGCCGCGGAGGTCGCGCAGCTCAGATCGGGGCCGGATTAGCGCTACACCATCCGCAGCAGGGTGCCGTCCTTGCGGATCGCCTGATGGAAGACGACCGCGCCGATATGCGCGCAGAGCAGCACCAGAATGGTCCAGCCCAGCCAGCCATGCAGCATGAGCAGCGTGTTCCCCACGCCTTCATTGGCCTCCATGAATTTGGGGAAGTCGATCAGCCCGAGATAGGCCGTACCGCCCGCCATGGGAAAGCCGAAGGCATTGGTCGTGAAGAAGCCCAGCAGCGGCTGCAGGATCAGCGACAGATAGAGCAGGTGATGCACGCCATTGGCCGCCATCCTGATGGGCGCCGGCAGCGCGGGATCGAGCGGCACCGGGTTCCTCACCCGCCAGAAGAGCCGCAGCGCGGCGACGATGAGAAGGGTGAAGCCGGCATTCTCATGGATGGCGTAGAAGGCGCCCTTGCTCTCCTCCGCCAGGTGCCCGATCACGAAGCCGGTCGGCAAGGCGACGAGCATCAGTCCGGCGGTGATCCAGTGGAACCATTTCGCCGCAGAGCCATAGCCGTTCATGCTGAACCTCCCTTTGGGATGGTTCCGATCCTGTCATGAGAATTTTCGCAGCGCACGCGGATTGGTCGGTCTCGCCCGCAAAACGCTGGGCCTGTTCGGCCGGGGCCAACGGGGCCGGCTGGCATATGCAGGCGCCGCGCCCGGCGCCCGACCTCGCGGAGCTGGCCGCATCGCTGCGGCGCGAGGACGTGCCGGCGGTGCTCGGGCTGGACCTGCCGCTCGGCGTGCCGCGGCATTACGCGGCGCAGCGGCCCGAAGCCGGCTTCGTGGACTTCCTGCGCGGCCTTGCCGGCGATCCGCGCTTCTTCACCGTGAATGCGGTGCTGCAGACGGTCGGTCTGGCGGCGCCCTTCTATCCCATGCGCGGCCTCAAGGGGATGACGCGGGCGAGCCATGCGGCCGCCCTCGGCCTGCCGGATGCCGATGCGCTGCATCGCTGGTGCGACCGCGCGACGGCCACCCGCCCGGCCGGCGCGCCGCCCTTCTGGACGCTGGGGGCGAACCAGTCCGGCAAGGCCGGGCTCTCCGCCTGGCGCGACTGGCTGGCCCCCGCCCTCGCCGCCGATGCGCCGCTCGACCTCTGGCCCTTCGCCGGCCCGCTGCACGGCCTGCTGCGCGCCGGCCGGCTGGCGGTGGCGGAGGTCTATCCGGCCGAGGCGCTACGGCAGCTCGGGCTGAAGCTGCGCGGCAGCAAGCGCGACCGCGCGGCGCGGCTGACGCTGGCCGGACCGCTGCGCGAGGCGATGGCGCGGCTGCGCGTGACGCCCTCGCGCGATTTGCTCGACGCCCTCGCCGATGGCTTCGGCGCCGATGCCTCCGGCGAGGACCGGCTCGACTGCACCCTCGGCCTGCTCGCCACGATCGCCGTGCTGGACGGCCACCGCGCCGATTTCATCCCGAAGGACGCGGCGGTGCGCAGTTGGGAGGGCTGGGTGCTCGGGCAGCACGAACTGCCGGCCTGGCTCGGTCAGCCGGCGGGCGCCTGCGCCACGTAGCCGGCCTTGCGCCCCAGCACGAAGCCGCAGCTTTCGTAGAAGAGCCGCACGCCCGGATCGGGCCGTGCGGTCAGCAGGTAGACGTGATACGCGCCCGCCTCCCAGGCCTTGGCCAGGGCCGCCTCGACCACCGCCCGCGCATGCCCCTGCCGCCGATGCGCCGCATGCGCGACGACGTTCTCCAGCAGCGCATAGGGCCTCCCGCCCCGCATGAGGTTCGGCATCGTCCCCAGCATGCAGCTGGCGACCAGTTCGCCCCCAGCCTTTGCCAAAAAACCGACCTCCGCCACGAAGAGGTGGCAATCCGGCCGCGCGAGGATCTCGCCGAAGATGCGCGAGGCCGTCGCCGGCGACAGTTCCGGCCGCTCCGGATTCAGGTGGAGATAGAGCGCCTGGAGTGCATCGAGGTCAGAAGCGACGGCGGCCCGGACGATGCGCATGGCCTCACGCCCCGTCCGCATAGGCGCCCTTCCGCGCCAGCGCCACCATCAGCTCCAGCATCGGTGCGCGCACGCCCGCCTGCTTTGCCAACTGCAGCGGCACGGTGAAGAGCGCGTCGAATTCCAGCCCGCGCCCCTGCTCCAGGTCCTGCAGGATGGAGGGCTTATGCGCGAGCACCACCGAACGCAGGATCTGCTTCTCCGCATCGCCCTGGATCGGATGGCCCAGCGCCCTGGCGATCTCCATCGCCTCGCGCATCACGGTCATTCCGGCTTCCATGATGACCGGCTCGTCGAAGGTGCCCTTCATGTGCCGGCGCGAGAGCAGGCAGATCGGCCCGTTCACCAGGTTGTTGAGCAGCTTGGTCCAGATCTCCGTGCGGATATCCGGCGAGGCCACGCCGCCCATGCCGCCCGCATCCAGCACCTCCGCAATCGCCTTCACGCGCGGCGAAAGGCTGCCGTCGAGCTCGCCGAAGAGCACCTTGCTCGTGGCACTCGCCACCTTCACCGTTCCGGGACTCGTGACCGTGCAGGCCGACCAGACCACGCCGCCGATGGTGCGCCGCAATCCGATCTTCTCCCGGACGGAACCGGTCGGGTCGAGCACCTCCAGCCCGTCGCCCCACCACCAGGGGATGCCGTTGATGACGAAGACCACCGGCGTATCCGGCCCAAGCAGCGGCGCGATGCTGTCGGCCACGGCGCTCAGCGCGGGCGCCTTCACCGTGATGATCACCGCATCCTGCGGGCCAAGCTTCGCGGGATCCTGCTCGGCATTCACCTTCACGTTGAAGCGGCCGTCCGGCGCATCGACGGTGATGCCGCCGGCGCGGATCCCCGCGAGCTGCGGCCCGCGCGCGATCACGCTCACCTCGGCCATGCCGCCGCGCGCCATGCGGCCTGCGACATGGCTGCCGATCGCCCCCGTGCCGAATACCGTGACCTTCATGCCGCCGCCCCCTTCATGGCGGCGAGCATCGTCGTCGCGGCCTCCACGAAGCGCGCGACGATCCGCGCGCCATGTTCCGCTTTCGCGCCCGAGGGATCGGCCGAAGCCACGCCGCCGGCGGCCACTTCCTCCGCCTCGATCGGCACGCCGAAATCCACGCCCGCCGCGCGGATCGTGCCGAAACCGCTGACCGGCTGGCCAAGGAAGGGCGGCAGCGCGGCGCGCGGCTTCATCGCCGCGGGCGTGCAGAGATCGGGCCGCAGATGCAGCGCGACGGAGGCGATGGGATCGCCGCCATGGCCGAGCGCTTCCATCGATCCGCCGAACTCCTTCTGCCAGCCGCCGGCCGACTTCCACAGATGCAGAACGGGCGCGACAACGCCCTGGCCGTGACGCAGCCTGCGCTGCGCTTCCTCGATGGAGGGGATGTTCCCGCCATGGCCGTTGAGGATGAGGATGCGCTCCACCCCGCCCTCATGCAGCGCGACGAGCATGTCCGTCACGACGGCGGTGAGAGTCGCGGGACTCAGCGCCACGCCGCCGGGCACGCCGCGAAAGAAGTCCGCGCCGCCGAAGGCCAGCGTCGGCAGGACGAGCACGTCGCCGGCCGCTTGCGCGATGCGCAGCGCGATGGCCTCGGCGAGCAGATAGTCGCCCATCGGCAGCGCGGGACCGTGGGTCTCGGTGCTGCCCATCGGCAGGAGAACGGCGTGGCCGGCGGCGATGCGCCGCGCGACCTCGGGTGCGGGGAGCTCGGCGATCCTCACTTGAGCATGTCCAGCGCGATGCGCGACAGCGCCTGAACGCCGAGCGCGATGCAGCGCTCGTCGGGCTGGTAGAAGGCGTTGTGCAGCCGGTCCTCGCGCCCCTCCGCGCCCGAGCCGACGCGCAGATGAAAGGCGGGCGCGCGCGAGGCGAATTCGGAGAAATCCTCCGCGCCCATGGAGGGATCGCTGTTCTCCAACTCCTCCCCGAAATGCGCGGCGACCGAGGCGATGGCCGGATCGAGGATGCGGTCGTCATTATAAAGCGCACCGCAGAGGCGCGTATACTCGATGCTCGCCGTCATGCGCATCGCCGCCGAGGTGTTCTCGACCAGGCGGCGGATCGCCCGCTCGGCCGTCTCGCGCGCCTTGGGATGCAGGCTGCGCACCGTGCCCTTCAGCGTCACGCGCTCGGGGATGATGTTGTGCGTCGTGCCGCCCTGGAACATGCCGACCGTCACCAGGCTGGGGTGGATCGGGTTCTGCTCGCGGCTCACCACGGTCTGCAGCTGCGTGACGATATGCGCGGCGCCGATGATGGGATCGACGGCCGCATCCGGATGCGCCGCATGGCCCGACTTGCCGCGCAGCACGATGTCGAACTTATCGGCGGCCGAGAGCGAAAAGCCGCGCACATAGCCGAAGCTGCCGACGGGCATTTCGGGATGGTTGTGGAAGCCGATGGCCATGTCGATGCCCTCGGCCGCGCCGTCCGCGATCATGGCCTTCGCGCCGCCCAGAATCTCCTCGGCCGGCTGGAAGATCAGCAGGATGCGGCCCCCGAGATTGGGCGCCAGGCCCTTCAGGACTTCGGCCACGCCGAGCAGCGTGGTCGTGTGGATATCGTGGCCGCAGGCGTGCATCTTGCCTTCGTTGCGGCTCGCGAAGGGCAGGCCCGTCTCTTCCTGGATCGGCAGCGCGTCCATGTCGGCGCGGATCGCCAGCGTCGGCCCGGGACGCCCGCCCTCGATCACGCCGAGCACGCCCGTCACGCCCACGCCCGTGCGATGCTCGATGCCCATGCGCGTCAGCTCCGCCGCCACGATACCGGCGGTGCGGACCTCCTCGAAACCGAGCTCGGGATGGGCATGCAGGTCACGGCGGATCTCGATGAGGCGCGGCTCCAGCGTCGTCGCGTGCTCGCGGATTCGCGCTTCTGGGTCGTTGACGATCATTCTTGGATTTCCAGAACGTGGGATGTTGCGTTGCAGCATCCTCGGCGCGGCTTTCAGGGCTGTCCAGTCGAGCCGTTTCGAGGGCTCGCCAAGCTTGCAGCAAGCTGAACGACATGCCATAGCCAGTGCCCAAGAATGTCTACCGAACAGACAAAGTTTGGCCGTGATTGGGAGTTACGATGGACCGACAGTGGCGTCGACGCGCGATCCTGGGAAGCAGCCTCGCGCTGCCGGCCCTTGCACGCGCGCAGACCGCCGCTTGGCCCTCGCAATCCATCCGCCTCGTCGTGCCCTTCGCGCCCGGCGGCACCACCGACCTGATCGCCCGCCTCGTCGCCACGCCGCTGCAGGAGCGTCTCGGCCAGCCGATCATCGTGGAGAACCGGCCCGGTGCCGGGGCCTCGGTCGGCAGCCTCGCCGCCGCACAGGCGGCGCCGGACGGCTACACCCTCGTGCTGTCGAACATCGCGAGCCACGGCATCTCGCCGACGCTCTACGGCAATCTGCGCTACGATGCGGTGCGCGACTTCTCCCATATCGCGCTGCTGACGCAGAACCCCTCGGTCTTCGTCGCCAATCCGCGCTCCGGCATCGCCAACCTCGACGACCTCGCGCGGCTGCACCGTCAGCGCGGCCTCGACATGGCGAGCAGCGGCTCGGGCTCCTCCAACCATCTGCTGATCGTGCGGATGGGCCAGATCCTGGAGCGCGAGATCAACCACATTCCCTTCCGCGGCGCCGGACCGGCCATGACGGCCGTGATCGGCGGCCAGGTGCCGCTGATGAGCGACAGCCTGCCCTCCGCCGCCTCGCATATCCGGCAGGGCAGCGTGAAGGCGATCGCCATGAGCAGCGCCGAGCGTCACCCATCCTTCCCGGATGTGCCCACCTTCCGCGAGCAGGGATACGACATCGTGGCGACCAGCTGGTTCGGCCTGTCCGGCCCCGCCAACCTGCCCCGCCCGATCGTGGACCGCCTCGCCCGCGAGGTCGGCACCATCCTGAGCAGTGATTCAACGCGAGCGCGCTTCGCGGAGATCGGCGGTTCCGCCGGCCATTTGTCGCCGGAGGAATACGCCGCTTTCGTGGCTTCGGAGGTCGCCCGCTGGGAGCCTCTGGTTCGCGAAACTGGCGCAAGACCTGACTGAGACGAAAGATTGAGACGGATTTACGGTTGCCGCTTGGCAGTTTAGTCGAAATGCCGGAAGTTGCCGGCCCGAGGCGGGGAGTGAGGATTTTATGAAGCTGAAATTGAATGGGAAGGACTTCGCATCAGGGATATTCCTGATCGTGATCGCCTTGGCCGGACTTTACCTGAACATGGACCACAGCCTGGGAAGCGCCCGGCGCATGGGTCCCGGCTACATGCCTATGATGGTCTTCTGGCTCCAGGCCGCGCTCGGCGCCGGCGTGGTGCTCATCAGCCTGTTCAGTGGCCCCGATCCGCTCGAGAAGTGGACCGGCATGGACGTTGGAACGCTGGTCGGCGGCATCGTCCTCGGCATCATCGCCTGGCGGATCTCACCCTCCGTCTGGAGCTTCTTCGGCCAGACCTACAATGCGGTCGGCCTCGGCATCATGGTCGGCTTCATCGTCATGGCCTTCTCGGCCGGATGGAAGCTATTGGCCATCATCTGCGCCTCGATCTGCCTCTTCGGGCTCCTGCTGGAGTCCGGCGGCTTCTTCCTGGCGCTCGCGGGCCTCATCATCACGAGCTGCCTCGCCGAGCACACGCATACCAAGAAGGGTATCGTGGGCGTCACCATCTTCCTGCTGATCATGTGCTGGTGGGTGTTCATCTACGAACTCGACATCCGCGTGAATCTGTGGCCGCAGTTCTGAGAGCGGGATAGGAAAAGCGACCATGGAACTTCTCATCTCCAACCTGCTGCATGGCTTCGGGGTTGCGCTTAGCATCCAGAACCTGCTCTTCGCGCTGCTGGGTGCGCTGATCGGCACCGCCATCGGCGTGTTGCCGGGCATCGGACCGGTGGCGACGATCTCGCTGCTGCTGCCGATCACCTTCGGCCTGCCGGCCACGACCGCCATCATCATGCTCGCCGGCATTTTCTACGGCGCGCAGTACGGCGGCTCCACCACGGCCATCCTGCTGAATCTGCCGGGCGAAGTGTCGTCCGTCGTGACGACGCTCGAAGGCTATAAGATGGCCCGCAACGGCCGCGCCGGCGCGGCGCTGGCCACGGCGGCCCTCGGCTCCTTCTTCGCCGGCACGGTCGCCACCGTCCTCGTCGCGGCCTCCGGCCCGATGCTGACGCAGGTGGCGCTGAGCTTCGGCCCGGCCGACTACTTCTCGCTCATGCTCCTCGGCCTGATCATCGCCTGCGTGCTCGCGCAGGGTTCGATCGTGAAGGCCATCGGCATGGTGGTGCTCGGTGTGGCCCTCGGCCTCGTCGGCACGGACGTGCAGACCGGACAGCAGCGCTTCACCTTCGGCATCCCCGAGCTGTCCGACGGCATCGGCTTCGTGCCGATCGCCATGGGCATGTTCGGCATCGCCGAAATCGTGCTGAACCTCGAGCGTCCCGAGTCCCGCTCGGTGATGAGCACCAAGGTCGGCCAGCTCTGGCTCACCAAGGAAGAGTTCCGTCGTGCGACCCCGGCCGTGCTTCGCGGCACGATCGTGGGCAGCTTCCTCGGCATTCTGCCGGGTGGCGGCGCCTCTCTTGCGGCCTTCGGCTCCTATATGATGGAGCGGAAGATGTCGAAGGGCCGGCACCTGTTCGGCACGGGCGCCATCGAGGGCGTGGCCGGTCCGGAAGCCGCGAACAACGCCGCGGCGCAGACCAGCTTCATCCCGCTGCTCACGCTCGGCATTCCGTCCAACGCCGTCATGGCGCTGATGGTCGGCGCGCTGATCATCCAGGGCATCCAGCCCGGCCCGCGCATGGTCGAGGCCCAGCCGGACCTCTTCTGGGGTCTGATCGCCTCGATGTGGATCGGCAACGTCATGCTGCTCGTCATCAACCTGCCGATGATCGGCATGTGGGTGAAGCTGCTGCAGGTTCCCTACCGCTTCCTGTATCCGTCGATCCTCGTCTTCTGCTGCATCGGCGTGTACTCGCTGAACAACAACGTGTTCGACGTCTACATGACGGTCGCCTTCACGGTCTTCGGCTACCTCTGCAACAAGCTGAAGCTCGAGCCCGCGCCCTTGCTGATCGGCTTCGTGCTGGGGCCGATGATGGAAGAGCACCTCCGCCGCGCCATGCTGCTGTCGCGTGGTGACTGGTCGGTCTTCGTCCAGCGTCCGATTTCCGCGACCATGCTCGGCATCGCGGCCATCGCGCTGATCCTGATGGCTCTGCCGAACATCCGGAAGGGCAAGGAAAAGGCGATGGCGGAATAACAACCGCCCCATCGCTGACTTGAAGAGACGCCCCGGGGAGACCTCCCCGGGGCGTTTTTTTATGGCCGGCCGTCGCGGGCAAAAGGTGGCCATGGCTTCGCCGCGGCCTGCGTGGCAAACTCGTTTCGGAGGTGCCCCATGGCCTGGATCGTTCGTATCGCGCTTTTGGCGGGCGGTGCCGCCGCCGCCTGGTTCGTCGCGCCCGATGCCCCCAACTACTCGATCGTTCAAGGAATGATGACGGTGCTCATCATCGCCATCGCCGTCTTCGCCGCAGCTCTCATCCGCCGCCGCTGATCCCTCCCCGGCGGCCTCCAGCCAAAGGTCCAGGTGCCTCATGGAGATCGTCGAGGTCCTCCTCGCACTGATGGCCGCCTGCGTCGTGCTGGCCGTCCTCGCCCGCCTCGCCGGCGTGCCCTATGCGGTGGTGCTGATCCTGGGCGGGATCGCCCTCTGCTTCATTCCCGGCCTTCCGCGCATCACGCTCGATCCGGACATCGCGCTGACCTTCTTCCTGCCTCCGCTTTTGGTCGGCAGCGCCTATCGCACCGACTGGCGCGCCTTCCGGCGGAACCTGCAGCCGATCCTGCTGCTGGCGCTGGGCTGCGTCGCCTTCACCGCCTTCGCGATCGGCGCCCTGGCGCGCCTGCTCATCCCCGATATCCCCTGGGCGGCCGCCATCGCCCTCGGCGCCATCCTCGCCCCGCCCGACGCGGTCGCGGCCTCGGCGGTGCTGCAGCGCCTGAAGCTGCCGCCGCGCCTCGTGACCGTGCTGGAGGGCGAGAGCCTGGTGAACGACGCCTCGGCGCTGGTCATCTACCGCTTCGCCGTCGCCGCCGTGGCGGCCGGCAGCGTCTCGCCGCTGGACGCCGCGGGCAGCTTCCTCCTCGTCGGACTGGGCGGAATCGCGGTGGGTCTGGCCTCCGGCTGGGCGGCGGTCTGGCTCATCCTGCGCCTGAAGGACCCGCTGCTCGAAGTGACTCTGACCTTCCTCGCCGCCTTCGCCAGCTATCTGCTGGCCGAGGCGCTGGGCATCTCGGGCGTGCTGGCGGCGGTGACGGCGGGCATCATGGTCGGCCAGGCGCAGCACCGCTTCACCGCCCGCACGCGCCAGGAGGCGCGCTCGGTCTGGAACTTCGTCGAATTCGTCCTGACCTCGCTGATCTTCATCCTCATCGGGCTGCAGCTGAAGGACATCCTCACCCGGCTGGAGGGGCGTGGCGTCTGGGAGCTGATCGGCCTCGGCGTCCTCGTCTCGCTGGCGCTGATCGCCTCGCGCTTCGTCTGGATTTTTCCGGCCATGTGGCTGCCGCGCCAGCTCCGGAGCGTGGCGCGGCACGACCCCATGCCGCCCGCCTCCATTCCGAACATGATCGTGCTCTCCTGGGCGGGGATGCGGGGCGTGGTCTCGCTGGCGGCGGCCATCGCGCTGCCGGCGGCTTTCCCCGAGCGGGACATCATCGTGTTCCTGGCCTTCTGCGCGATCCTGGCGACGCTGGTGGTGCAGGGCACGACGCTGGAATGGGTCATCAGGCGCGTCGGGCTGAACATGCCGGCCCACGCGAACGGGATCGATATGGCGGAAGCCAAGGCCCGCCATGCCGCGGCGACGGCCGCGCTGGCCGCCGTGCAGGCCCGCGCGGCGGACGTGCTCTACGGACCGATCGCGGCCGATCTCCTGCCGGAGTTTCAGGACCGCGCCAACCACCTCCAGCGCGTGACCAAGGGCGGCGGCGCGGCGGCGGCCGAACGCGCCGCGCGGCGGGCCGTGCGGCTGGAGGCCCTGGCCGCGGCGCGCGAGGCGTTGCGCGCCTGCCAGCAGGACAAGGATCTGCCCGAGGAAATGCTCGCGCGCCTGCGCCAGGAATACGACTATGAGGAGAACCGGCTGCGTCAGGCCATGGGGTGAGGATGCGCATCCGGATGGACCATCCATCGATCACCGGGCTATTTCGTGAATCCGCCGCCAGGACGCCAATGACCCGGCGAGCGGCCGCGCCGCCATCCGGATGCACATTTCCATGACCCTCGCCGACACCCTGCAGCAGGCGCGCCGCGCCCTGATCGACCTGTCCACGCGCAACCGCCTGCTGAGCCTGCCGGCGCAGGGCCGCGCGCGCGGCGTGATCCGCATCGACGACGAGGATGCCGGCTTCGTGTGGGAGCAGCTGGCCGCCGGCAAGGCCTTCGGTTTCGAGGCCGGCACCGCGAGCGAGGCCAAGGGCCGCAAGCGCTCCGAGGGCGTGGCCACGGCCAAGCCCGAGACCACGCGCGAGGACGCCCGGCGCGACACCCAGCTGCGCGTGGCGCAGACGCCCGAGGAGCTGGCGCGCCGCCTGCGCAACCTCATGTCCGACGCCCGTGGCGCGCGCGAGGAAACCGGCGTGCCGAGCCTCTTCCTGGCCGTCGGCAGTCTGGTCTGGCGCGACCCTGCGACACCGGGGACGGAGCGCGTCGCGCCCCTGCTGCTCATCCCCGCGACGCTGGAGCGCGAGGGCGTCAGCAACCGCTTCCGGCTGCGCGGCGATCCCGAGGAGGCGGTCGAGAACCTCTCGCTGCGGGAAAAGCTCGCCACGGATTTCCGCATCACCCTGCCGGAATTCGCGGCCGAGGGCTGGGCGGCGAAGGTCACCGCCGCCATCGCCGGGCATGACGACTGGCACGTGGATCCCGACGGGCTGGCGCTCGGCCTCTTCGCCTTCGCGAAGTTCCTGATGTGGCGCGACCTGGATCCCGCCGCGCATCCCGGCCTGCTGGAGCATCCGATGCTCCGCCGGCTGCTCGACCCCGTGGCCCCACCGCCGGAACAGCCGCCCTTCGCCGACGATGCGGATGTGGATGCGGCCATCCCGGTCGAGCGGCTGGATCACGTCGTCGAAGTGGATGGCAGCCAGGCCCTCGCCGCCGAGGCGGTCCGGCGCGGCCACAGCCTCGTGATCCAGGGCCCGCCCGGCACGGGCAAGAGCCAGACCATCGTGAACATCCTCGCCCAGGCCGTGCTGGACGGGCGCAGCGTGGTCTTCGTGGCCGAGAAATCCGCCGCGCTGGAAGTGGTGAAGCGACGGCTGGAGGCGCTCGGCCTCGGCGCGGCTGTGCTGGAGCTGCATGGCGACAAGCCGACCAAGCGCAGCGTCCTGGATGAGCTGCGCGCGACCCTCGCCTTGCCGCCGCCGCCGCTGCCGCAGCGCGAGGCCGCCGTGCAGCGCCTGGGCGATCTGCGCGGCCGGCTGAACCGCCATGCCGGCGCGATGCGCGACACGGTGGGCGAGACGGGCGTCACCGTGCAGGAGGTGATCGCGCGGCTGGCCGCGCTGCGTGCCTCGGGCGCGGCGCCGCCGCCCTTCCGCATGGACGCCGCCGAATGGGATGCCGAGAGGCTGCGGGGGATGCACGCCGGCGCGCGCGAGCTCGCGGCGCATGCCGCCGGCGCGCGCAGCCCATGGCGCGGGATCTCACCGGCCCTGGATGCCATCGCGGCCAGCCGCTTCCAGGCGGAATTGCCGCGCCAGATCCGCGCCCTCGCCGCCGCGCCCGGCACCATCGCCGAGGCCCAGAACGCCCTCGCCGCCGAAGCCTTGCGCGCCGATGCGCCCCTCCGGCCCGAGGGGATCGAGGCCGCCAAAGCGCGCCTCGCCGACCTCCGCCTGGTCGCGGCCGCGCGGATCGAGCCGCGCTTCCTGCCGGGCGCGCTGGCCGCGCCGGGCCTGGCCGCCGCGCGTGGCACGCTGGCCCAATCCGGCGGGCTCTTCGGCTTCCTCGACGGCGCCCGGCGCGACGCGAAGGCCGCCATCGCCGCCGCCCTGCGCGACCCGCAGGATTCCGGCGCGCTGGAGTCCCTACTCGCCGCCCAGGCCGCGCAGACGCGCCTCGGAGACGGCCCGGACGAGGCGAAGCTCGTCGCCGGGCTCGGCTGGTTCGAGCAGCATGGCGCGGCCTTCGACACGCCCCCCGCGAGCCCGGCGCAGCGCGACGCGCTCGCCGCCTGGACGGCCATCCGCGAGACCACCGGCCTCGAAGCGCCGCCCACCTTCGCCGCTCTGGCCGAACGCCTCGCCGCCATGGCCGCCGAGCCCGAGGCCCTGGCGCCCTGGCAGGGCTGGTCGCGCGCCGTGGCGTCCGAGCCCGCGCTCGCGCCCCTCGCCGAAGCGCTGGAAACCGGCGCCATCGCGCCCGCCGATGCCGAAAGCGCGCTGGACTTCGCCGCCCTCGAGGCCCTGTTCCGCGTGGCGATGCGCGAGCACCCCGAGCTCGCGGCCTTCGACGGCACCGCCGCCGACCGCCTCGTCGCCGATTTCCGCGAGGCCGATGCCGCGCGCGTGCGCCTCGCCCGCAGCGAGGCCGCGGCCAAGCACGCCGAACGCCTCACCGCCCTGCGCCAGGGCGAGGAAGGCCCCGCGCTGGCCTTCCTGCGCGGCGAGTTCGAGCGCAAGCGCGGCAATGCCCCCATCCGCACCATCATGACCCGCGCCGCGCCGCTCATCCGCAAGGCCAAGCCGATCATGATGCTGAGCCCGCTGACGGTGGCGCAGTTCCTGGCCAATCCGCATCACGCCACCATGCCGGGCTTTCCCATCTTCGACCTGATGGTCATGGACGAGGCCAGCCAGATCGAGCCGGTGGACGCGATGGGCGCCATCGCGCGCGCCAACCAGATCGTGGTCGTCGGCGACGACAAGCAGATGCCGCCCTCGCGCTTCTTCCAGCGCATGACCGAGGACGACGAGGAGGAGGCACCCGATGAGGATGCCGTCCTGCAGGCCCGCGACGTCGAGAGCATCCTCGGCCTCGCCAATGCACGCGGCATCCCCGGCGCCATGCTGCGCTGGCACTATCGCAGCCGGCACGAGAGCCTGATCGCCACCTCCAATGCGGAGTTCTATGGCGGCCGCCTGCTGGTGCTGCCCTCGCCGCGGCCGCGCAGCCCCCAGCTCGGCCTCTCGCTGGTCCGGGTGGAGGGCAAATTCGTCGGCAGCGCCAATGCCGCCGAGGCCCAGGCCGTCGCCGAGGCGGTGATGCGCCACGCGCGCGAGACGCCCGACGACACGCTGGGCGTGGCCGCCTTCTCCGTCACCCAGCGCGACGCGATCCTGGACGCGGTCGAGACCCTGCGCCGCGCGAGCCCCGAGACCGAGGCCTTCTTCACCGCCCATCCCGCCGAGCCCTTCTTCGTGAAGAACCTCGAGAACGTGCAGGGCGACGAGCGCGACGCCATGCTGATCAGCGTCGGTTACGGACGCGACGCGAACAACCGCCTCGCCATGCGCTTCGGCCCGCTCTCCGTGGAGGGCGGCGAGCGGCGGCTGAACGTGCTCATCACCCGCGCCAAGCGGCGCTGCATCGTCTTCTCGGGCATCGGCGCCGACGAGATCGACCTGACGCGCGCCGGCGGGCGCGGGGTGGCGGCGCTCAAGGCCTTCCTCGGCTTCGCGGCGGGGAGCGAGGCGCGCGACCTGGATGCCGGCCAGGCCTCGCCCATCGGCGCGCTCATCGGCGGGCTCGTCACCGAATCGGGGCGCGTGGCCGTGCCGCATCTGGGGCTGTCCGGCCTCTTCCTCGACGTCGCCGCGCGCGGGGCGACCGGCTTTGACCTCGGCATCGAGATCGACGGGGCCGACTGGTCGGCCCTGCGATGCGCCCGCGACCGCGACCGCGGCCGGCAGGCCGCGCTGGAGGGGATGGGCTGGAAGCTCGCACGCAGCTGGTCGCTCGACTGGCTGAACCAGCCCGAATCCGCCCAGGCCCGGCTGCGCGGGCCGCTCGGGCTCGCCGCGCCGGCCGCCGCGGCCGTCACCGCCGATCCTGGCCTGGCGGCCCCCTATGCGGAGACCGCGCTGGAGAAGCCGCCGGAGAACCGGGCCGAGCTGGGCCAGCTGGTCGCCACCATCATCGCGACCGAGGCGCCGATCCACCCGGATGCCATCGCCGAGCGGCTGCGCCTGCTCCTGGGCACGGCCGCGCCGGATGCGAAGACCTTCGCGGCCACGCTGCACGAGGCAAAGCTGTTGCACGGCGCGCGCGAGGAGGCCGGCTTCTGGTTTGGCGAAGACGCCGCGCCCCTCGTCCCGCGCGACCGCCGCGCCGCCGCCGCCTTCACCCGCCGCCCGCCGATGATCCATCCGGACGAAGTGGCCGCCGCGGCCAGGCTTCTGCTCGGCCTTCAGCCGCAGGCGACGGAGGAGGAGCTGGCCGGCGGAATCACACGGCTGCTCGGCCTGGATCCGGTCGCCACCCCTGCCATGGCGGCGCGTCTGGCCATGCTCCTGGGCTCGGGACAGGTGAAGCTTGCCGCAGGCCGCTGATCGATTAAGTCAATGATAATGCCCAAAACTATTCATTGGCAAAATGCATGTTGCACCGCCATATAAAGTCCAGGGAGCGCAGGAATGCCCTCCCAGAGATGTTACTTCCGAGGAGAGACACTGCATGCTGACCGTTGGCGATAAGTTCCCCAGCTTCGATCTGAGCGCCGTCAAGGGCGGGCCCGAGGGCCTCGGTGGCCCCGGCAAGTCCTTCATCCAGGTCTCGAGCGAGAGCGACCCCGGCCAGTGGAAGGTCGTGTTCTTCTGGCCGAAGGACTTCACCTTCATCTGCCCGACCGAAATCGCCGCCTTCGGCAAGCTCTCCGGCGAGTTCGCCGACCGCGATACCGTCTGCTACGGCGTGAGCATCGACAGCGAGTTCGTGCACCTCAACTGGCGCATCCACAACGAGGACCTGAAGGATCTGCCGATCCCGATGCTCGCCGACGTGAAGCGTGAGCTGAGCACGGCCCTGGGCATCCTCGACAAGGACGCCGGCGTTCCCCTGCGCGCCACCTTCATCGTCGATCCCGCCGGCATCATCCAGCATGTGGGCATCAACGGCCTGAACGTCGGCCGCAACCCGCAGGAGACGCTGCGCATCCTCGACGCGCTGCAGACCGACGAGCTTTGCGCCTGCAACTGGACGAAGGGCGAAGACGCCCTGAAGCCGCAGGAGCTGTTCGAGAAGGCCGCCTAAGCCAGACGACCCCACGGCCGCGCGGCGTTCCACCACTCTCCTCGCTGCGCGGCACTCGAGGGGGCTCCCCCCGCCCCCTCTAGCCTCCCGTCCCATCGCCAACCGGCGATGGGACGGGACCGGCCCCTTCCGCTTTCCCCACAATTCAAGCCCTTTGGGAGCCCCGCGCCATGTCGCTGGAATCGCTGCGCAACGACCTGCCCGAATACGCCAAGGACCAGAAGCTCAACCTCGGCACCCTGTCGACCGAGCCTTCCCTGACGCAGCAGCAGCGCGCCGGTACCTTCGTGGCCTCCGCCATCGCCAGCCGGAACCCGCGCGTGATGCGCGCGATCGTCGCCGAATTCGGCCCGCAGCTGAGCTCCGAGGCGCTGAATGCCGCCAAGGCCGCGGCCTCGGTGATGGGCATGAACAACATCTACTATCGCTTCGCGCATCTGGTCGGCGGCGACTACATGACCATGCCGGCCAAGCTGCGGATGAACGTCATCGGCAAGCCGGGCGTGGAGAAGGTGGATTTCGAGCTCTGGTCGCTGGCCGTCTCGGCCATCAACGGCTGCGGCATGTGCATGGAAAGCCACGAGAAGATCGTGCTGCACGGCGGGCTGAGCAAGGAGCAGGTCCAGGCCGCGGTGCGCATCGCCTCGGTGGTCCATGCCACGGCCGTGACGATGAACGCCGAAGAGGCGCTCGCGGCCTGATCGCCGCTGCCGGCGCGGGGCGCTCCCGCGCCGGCCCCTGCTTCAGATGACGGCCTTCAGGATCGCCACCATCGCGATCGCCCAACCCATGATGATCGCGGCGGCGATCGCGAACCCGGACAGATGGGCGCGAAGGGCCTCTCGCGGCCTGAGGCGGGCTTCGCAGGTCATGGCTCAGACGCCCGCGGCAAGGTGTCGAGCAAGGGCCGCGCGAGATGCAGGATCTCGTAGACCGTGCCGGCCTCCTCCTGCTCCGTCTCCGACAGCAGGATCCGCGTGAGGCTCCAGGTGCCGACATCCACCCCGATCGATGCCGCCACGGTCCTGGGCCGTCCGGCAGTCGCGCGGTTTCGTTCGATCTCCTCGGCGAACACCGCCGTCAGATCTGCGTCGGGCGGCAGCGCCACGTCCTGCCGGTAGGCGAAGCGGGCCTCGCCGGCCTCGCCCCGGCGCGCGTCCAGGGCGATCCGCGTCTCGATGGCGGCGCGCCCGAAGGTGTCCGTCACCGTCTTGAACCGGCCCGTCACCAGGAAATCCCGGAAAGCCTCGTCGCGCCGCCAGAGGTAGAGGGAGGAGTATTCGTTCGCGAGGGCGCCAAGGCGACCGGCCTCCCGCAGGATGAAGCCCTTGAAGCAGAGCTCGGGCATGTCGTCCCAGAGCGGGCCGCGGCGCTTCGCCCGCGCACGGATATTGGCCATGTCGTAGTCGGCCGGCAGGCGATGGGCGTAGTGCGCGATGAGCATGTCGGATCCCTCGATGGTGTCCGATGAATTTGCGCTCGCTCCGGTGAGGCGAAAACGTTATGAATGCACATATCAATGATTGCATTCGGCGAATGACAGGCGTCATGAAGTCGCTCGATGTCGAAGCGGTCCAGGCCTTCCTCCTGGTCGCCGACCTGAAGAGCTTCACCCGCGCGGCGGAGGCGCTGGGCTCCACCCAGTCGGCCGTGAGCCTGAAGATCAAGCGCCTGGAGGACGGGTTGGACCGTCGCCTGCTCGAGCGCACGCCACGCATGGTCCGCCTCTCCGCCGATGGCGCCGCCTTCCTGGGCGCCGCGCGCGCGCTGGCCTTGGCCCATCAGACGGCCCTCAATGCCTTCGCCGTCGAGCAGCGGCGGCTGGTGGTCGGCCTCAGTCACCACATTGTCGGCGCCGAGCTGCCGGTTCTCCTCAGGCGCATGAACGGCTCCGAGCCGGGGCTGGCGATGGAGGTCCGGATCGCGGCCTCACGGGAGGTTCTGGCCGATTTCGACGCCGGCGCGCTGGATGCCGCCGTCGTGCTGCGTCATGACGGCGAGCGTCGGGACGGCGAGATCATCCACCGGGAATCCTTCGGATGGATGGCCGCGCCGGATTTCGAGCATCATCCCGACCGGCCGCTCAGGCTGGCCATGCAGGCCGAGCCGTGCAGCGTTCGCCGCATGGCCGTCTCCACGCTCGACATCGCGGGGATCGCCTGGTCGGAGGTCTTCACCGGCGGGGGCGTCACGACGATCGGCGCGGCGGTTTCGGCGGGCCTCGCGGTGGCGGCTCTCGGGCGGCGAGTGGCGCCGGCCGGAACCGTGGACATCGGTCCCCGGCTGGGCCTGCCGCCGCTGCCGGCCCGCGACATCGTGCTCTACTCGAATCTCGTCGATCGCCAGGCGCGCAATGCGCTCAGGGCCCTGTCCGCCGCGATCCGCGCGACGGTGAACTGAGGCAGGCCGGGCCTATTCCGCCGGCTGCATCGGCATCCGCCGCGCCAGCGACAGGCTCCGCGCCCCGCCCGCGCAGAGCAGCGACAGCACCAGCAGGATCGCCACCACCGGCAGCACCAGCCAGGTGAAGCCGTAGTCGATCAGCAGCCCCATCGGCACCGGCATCAGCGCCGAGCCCAGCGGCAGGCCCGCGCTGACGAAGCCGAAGACCTTCCCGATCTCGCCCGGCGGGCAGGCGTCCTTGAGCATCACGTCGCGCGGCGTGCGGGACGAGCCCATGCAGATGCCCGCCACCAGCGTGACCACGGGCAGCAGGAATTCCGGATAGGGCATCACGCCCAGCGAGAGCAGCAGGCCGCCCGCCACCAGCGTGAGCATGGTGACGAAGCCCATGAGGTTCCCGCCGCCCTTCTTGTCCGTGTACCAGCCGCCCATCAGCGTGCCGCAGGTGGCACCCACCATGTATCCGGTCAGCGCCAGCGAGGCGACGGCGATCGGCGTGTTCCACAGCTTGCCGAGCACCGTGATCAGGAAGGCCGAGATCCCGGCGCCCGACATGGCCGAGAGCAGGAAGAAGGCGAAGAAGGCCAGGATGGGCTTGCTCAGCAGCAGCTCGCGGCTGCTCACCTTCTGCGCGCCGCGCGCCTTGGGCTGGTCGCTCAGGATGCGCGCCTGGAAGAGGATCGCCCCCACCACCGGCACGCCGAGCAGGCCCAGCAGCAGCAGCGCATGCCGCCAGTCCATCACGAGCAGCAGCAGCGCCACGGTCGGCGGCGCGAGCGCGAAGCCGAGATTGCCGGTGAAGGTGTGCAGCGCGAAGGCGCGGCCCACGAATTCCTTGCGGATGGAGCCGGCGAGGATGGCGTAGTCGGCCGGGTGGATCACCGAATTGCCGATGCCCGAGAGCACCGCCAGCGCCAGGATCATCCGGAAGTCGGTGGCGAAGGACATGGCGCTGATCGAGAGCGCCATGATCAGCGTGCCGCCGACCAGGAAGCGCCGCGCGCCGTATTTGTCCACGAGGAAGCCGACCGGCGTCTGCAGCACGGCCGTGGTGGCGCTCATCAGCGCGACGGCCAGGCCCAGCATGGCGAAGGACACCTGGAACTCGTCGCGCCAGACGAGGAAGAGCGGCGCGAGGCACAGCATGTAGAAGTGCGAGAGGAAGTGGCCCGTGCCGATGAGGGCGCAGATCTGCGCGTCGCGCTTGGGGGTCAGGATGGCTTCGCTCATCCGGCCAAGCTGTCGGTCGCCCTGGCCGGCGTCAATATAACGAGCGTGGCGTTACCGGAACTTCATGGGTGGGCGCAATTCGTCCAGCGGCCAGCGCGGGCGCGGCGCCAGCGACACGGCATCCGCCTGGCCGGCGCGCAGGCGCTCCAGCCCGGCCCAGGCGATCATCACGGCATTGTCGGTGCACAGGCGCAGCGGCGGGGCGAGCAGCGGCAGGCGCGTGGCGGAGGCGAGCGCGGCGCGCACCCCCTGGTTGGCCGCGACCCCGCCGGCCACGACCAGGGCCGTCGCCTCGGGCAGCATCTCCAGCGCATGGCGGGCACGGTCGGCCAGCACGGCGGCGACGCTGGCCTGGAAGGAGGCGGCGATGTCCTCGGGCCGGAACTCGCTTTTGGCCACGGCATGGGCGACGGCGGTCTTGAGGCCGCTGAAGGAGAAATCGCAGCCCGGACGGCCAAACATCGGGCGTGGCAGCTTCACGGCCTTTGGGTCGCCTCCGGCTGCCAGGCGTTCCAGATGCGCGCCGCCCGGCCAGGGCAGGCCGAGCAGCTTGGCCGCCTTGTCGAAGGCCTCGCCCACCGCATCGTCCAGCGTGGTGCCGAGCCGGCGATACTCGCCTAAGCCCAGCACGGCCACGCACTGGCAATGCCCGCCCGAGACCAGCAGCAGCAGATAGGGATAGGCCGGCGCCTCCGCGAAGAGTCCGGGGAGGCGCGCCGTCAGCGCATGCGCCTCCAGGTGATTCACCCCGATGAAGGGCAGCCCCGCGCCGAGCGCCAGGCCCTTGCCGTAAGTGGCGCCCACCACCAGCCCGCCGATCAGCCCCGGCCCGGCCGTCGCGGCGATGCCGCCGAGGTCGCGGAAGCCCAGCCCCGCCTCGTCCATCACGCCCTGGACCAGCCCGCCCAGGCGCTGGAGATGCGCCCGCGCCGCGATCTCCGGCACGACGCCGCCGAAGCGGCGATGCTCGGCCAATTGGGTGAAGACCGCCTCGGCCAGGATTCGCCCCTCGCCGTCGAGCACGGCGGCCGCCGTCTCGTCGCAGCTGGATTCGATCCCCAGGATGGGAGGCATACGGGTTCCGTTCATCACCGCCGCCCTATATGACGCGGCGATGTCTTCCGCCATGCCCGGCTCGGTTTCCGCGCCCCATTCCAAGATGCGGTCCCTGCCGCTGCGCGTCGGAACGCGCGCCTCGCCGCTGGCCCTGTGGCAGACGCGGCATTTCCTCGAGATCATCCTGGGCTTCTGCCCGGTGCTGCGCGGCGTGAACGCCTTCGAGGAGCACGCGATCCGCACCACGGGCGACGCGATCCAGAATCGCCGCCTCTCGGAGATCGGCGGAAAGGGCCTCTTCGCCAAGGAAATCCACGAGGCGCTGCTCGACGGGCGCGTGGATTTCGCCGTCCACAGCCTCAAGGATCTGGAGACGGAGATGCCGCCGGGCATCGTCCTGGCCTGCACCCTCAAGCGCGAGGATGCGCGCGACGCGCTGATCCTGGGCCCCGGCTGCAGCACGCCCGATGCGGGCGATCCCTATGCCTGCCTGCCCGCCGGCGCCGTCATCGGCTCCTCCTCGCTGCGGCGGCAGTCGCAGCTGCTGGCCGCCCGGCCGGACCTCCAGGTCGTGACCCTGCGCGGCAACGTCCAGACGCGGCTCGCCGCCATTCACGCCGGCGAGGTCACCGCCAGCCTCCTCGCCCTCGCCGGCCTCCGGCGCCTGGGGCTGGAGCACGAGGCGGCGCTGGCCCTGGACCCCGAGGCCATGGTGCCCGCCGCCGGGCAGGGCATCGTCGCCATCACCTGCCGCGAGGGCGATGCCGAGCTGCTGGAGCTGCTCTCGGGCATCGAGGATCAGGAGGCCTCCGCCGTCTCCAAGGCCGAGCGCGCGCTGCTCGCCGCGCTCGACGGCTCCTGCCACACGCCGATCGGCGGCCATGCGCGCCTGCTCCCGGACGGGTCGCTGCATCTGACGGGCCTGATCGCCCGGGCCGATGGCAGCTTCCTGCTGAAGCGCACCATCCATGGCGCCGTGGCCGATGCGCGCCGGCTGGGCCGGGCCCTGGGGGAGGAGCTTCGCCTCGACAGCCCCGCGGATATCTTTGCCTAGCGGCGTCCTGATCACCCGGCCGGAACCGGGCGCCGCCGAGACCGCCTTGCGCGTCGCAGCACTCGGCTGGCGGCCGGTCCTCGCCCCCGCGCTGGTGCTGGCGCCCCGGCCGGTCCGGCCCCCTCCGGCCCAGGCCCTGCTGCTCACCAGCCGCGCCGCCGCCCGCGCGCTTTCGCCCTGGCCGATACCGGTCTTCGCCGTCGGCGAGGCGACGGCCGAGGCGGCGCGCGCCCAGGGCTTCACGGATGTCCGCGCCGCCGAGGGCGATGCCGTCGCCCTGGCCGCCCTTTGCGCCGCGCGCCTCGATCCGGCGGCGGGTCCGCTGCTGCTGGCGGTGGGCGCGGGCTATTCGCTCGACCTCGCCGCCGCCCTTCGCCGCCATGGATTCCGGGTCACCCGCCGCATCGCCTATGCCGCTGTGGAAGCGACGGATTTGTCGGTGGACGCCGTCCTCGCCCTTCGCAACCGCGAAGTCGCGCATGCGTTGTTCTTCTCGCCGCGAAGCGCGAGGTGTAGCCTCCGCGCCCTGATCGCTTCCGGCCTGTCGGAAGGCCTGCGCGGGGTCGAGGCGATCGCCATCTCCCCGCGTGTCGCCGCCGTTCTGGACGGGCTGCCCTGGCGCTCCATCCGGACCGCCCGGCGGCCCGACCAGGATCACATCTTGGAGTTGCTTGGCCCGCCATGACGCCTGACACCCAACGCAAGCTCCCCATCGATCCCGCCTGGATCGCCCTGGCCGCCGCCGCCGTGGTGCTCATCGGCGTCTCCGCCTGGCTGACGCAGTCGCGCCCCGCCTCCGAGAGGCCGGCGGAGCACCGCGCCGAGCCCGCCGTGGTCGTGCCGAATCCGCTGGAGGCCCGGATTGCCGAGCTTGCCGCCCGCCTCGCCGCCAGCGAAGCCGCCACCGAGGCCGCCCTGGCCCAGCTGCGCGCCCGCCCGACCGGCGATCCCGCCGCCGTTGCCGCGCTGAACCAGCGGATCGAGCAGGGCCGCGCCGCGGCCAGCCAGGCGCTGGACGGCCGCGTGAAGAGCCTGGAGGACGCGCTCACCCAGCGCCTCGGCGAGGGCCAGGCCGCCCTGGGCCGGCGGATCGAGGCGATGGAGCAGGCCGCCTCGCAGCGCGCCGCCGCCGATCAGGCCGAGGTCCGCCGCCTTGAGGCGCTGGAGCGGTCCGCCGCCGAACGCGCCGCCGGCGAGCTGGCCCTGGGCCGGCGCGTCGAGGCGATCGACCAGACGGCGACGCAGCGCGCGGCGCAGTTCGAGCAGACCCTCAGCCAGCGCCTCGCCGCCGTCGAGCAGAGCACGACCGAGCGCGTGGCCCCGATCCAGGACGCGCTGCGCCGCCTCGGCGCCAACGAGGCGCGCACCGAAAGGCTGACCACCCTCGGCGCGCTCCGCACGCTGCTCGATGGCGGGCAGCCGCTGGGTGCCGCCCTGCCGCGCCTCGGCGGCACGCCGCCCGAGGCCCTCGCCCGCTACGCCACCGCCGCCCCGCCGACCGAGGCCGCGCTGCGGCTCAGCTTCGAGGAGGCGGTGCGCCAGGCCCGCGCGGCCACCCAGTCCCAGGAGACGCTGACTTCCCGGCTGAACTCGCTGCTGACCGTCCGTCGCGGGGACGAGGTGATCTGGGGCGACAGCTCCGAGGTCCAGATCGAGCGCGCCCGCCGCGCTTTGGAGGCCGGCGATATCGACGGCGCCGTCGTCGCCCTGGCCCGCCTGCCCGAGGCGAACCGCGCCGCCCTGCGCGGCTGGACCGCCGAGGCCGAGGCGCTGGTCGCCGCGCGCGCCGCGCTCCGCACCCTCGCGGCCGGCTGACCGCCCATGCGCAGCGTCATCAAGTTCCTGGTCGTCCTCGCGCTTGTCTTCGCCGTGGTGCTCTGGGTCGCCGGCCTCGACGGGCAGATGGAGATCCGGCACGGCGAATGGTGGATCGGCATCTCCCTTCCGGCCGCGATCGTGCTCGCCGTCGCGCTCTTCCTGGTGCTGCACGCCTTGCTGCGCATCGTCGGCTGGCTGCGCGGATGGCCGGAGCGCCGCCGCGTGCGCGCCCGCCTGAACGACCGCGCTTTGGCCGAGATCGGCCTCACGCGCGCTCTGGTGGCCCTGGCCGCCGGACGCCCCGAGGCCGCGCGCATCGAGGTCGCCCGCGCCAAGGGCCTCGCGGGCGCAACACCGCAGCTCCTGCTGCTGGAGGCCGAGGCGGCCCGCTCGCTCGGCGATGACGAGGGCGCGGCCAAGGCCTTCGAGGAGCTCGCCGCCCGCGCCGATTCCCGCTTCCTGGGCCTGCGCGGCCTGCTGCGCCAGGCCGAGGCCCGCGAGGACTGGGACAGCGCGCGGCAGATCGCCGCCGAGGCCCAGGCCGTGGAGCCCAAGGCCGAATGGCTGCGCGCCGAGCGCTCCGAGGTCGCGCTGCGGCGCAAGGACTGGGGCGAGGCGCTGGCGCTGTCCAGTTCCGAGGCGCCGCGCGCCAGCCTCACGCTCGCCGCCGCCGAGCAGGAGCCCGAGCCGGCCAAGGCCGCCGAGCTGGAGCGCCAGGCCTTCATGGCCGATCCCGCTTTCTCGCCCGCCGTTCTGGCCCATGCGCGGCGGCTCACCGAGGCCGGCAGCCCGCGACGCGGACGCGCGGTGCTGCAGCAGGGTTGGGACGCCGCGCCGCATCCCGACATCGCCGCCGCCTTTCTGGCCCCCGAGGAAGACCGCATCCGCCGCGTGAAGATGGCCGACGACCTGACCCGCAATACCACCGCCCATCCCGAGAGCCGGCTGCTGCGCGCCCGTGTCTCGCTCGATGCCGGGCTGACCGGCCGCGCGCGGCAGGAGCTCGTGGCGCTGCGCGACAGCGGCCATGCCGACCGGCGTGGTTACGACCTGCTGGTGGAACTGGAACGCGCCGAGCACAGCCCCGACGCGGCGCGCGAGAAGGAAGCGGCCTGGCTGCGCGAGGCAGCCGAGGCCCCGGCCGAGCCGATCTGGCGCTGCGGCCATTGCGGCACCGAGCATCGCAGCTGGAAGCCGCTCTGCGACGCCTGCAACACGGCGGGCGCGATCAGCTGGAGCGGCGCGGGTCGCTAGAGCATCATCCGACCAGACGGAATCGTCTGGTCGGATAAAGATGCTTGTAAAAACAAATGGCTAGAGCCTGCGCAGTGAGCCCTTGCGAGCGGAGAAGGCTCTAGGGAAAATCCCGATCGGACGGCTTCGCCAGATCGGAAAACCGTTGGTCGTCAGCGCGTCGACCGCTGGCGCGACTGGACGCGCTGATATCCTTCGGGAAGCCCGAACCGGGCCGCGTCCTGCGCGCCATAGGTCACGCGGACCGCGTCCATGCCGCTGGGAATGCCCGCGACCGCGCCCTGGCTGCGCAGCAGCACACCGTCGGAAGTGACGCAGACGCGCCCCTCGCTTCCAAGATCCTGATAGCGCCAGATCGTGCAGCTCAGGCCGGCGATATTCTCCGTGCCTTCCCGCGTGAAGCGCGCTTCGGCCGTCGGGCCGAGCTGCCGGCGCAGCACGCCGGAGGGCATGTCCACGACGCGCTTCGCATCCTCCATGACGATGAAGCCGGTTCCGCCGGCCTGATCGGCCACCGACCATCCTACGCCGGGCGTGTCGATGCGCAACAGGCGGCGGGCGGCCATCCAGGACATGGACACTTCGACCGGAGGCGAGTCGACGCCCGTCGAGCGATAGGTGATGGCGACGTCCCGCTCGGGGAACAGGCTCGGGATGTCCTCGGCCGCAACCGCCCCCGTCAGGACCGTGAGGACCAGGGTGAGGGCAGGAAGGCTTCGCATCGTCGATTTTGTCCCAAGCAGGTGCCTGGCCTCGAATATATGAAAATGCCGTAACTTTGACCAGGGGGTGCGGAGCCCTACTCCAGGCCCACCGGTCGCCCCAGCAGCACCTTCACGGCGCCGGCCGCGTCGAGCCGGCCTTCCAGCATCTCGACCACCGTCGCGCAGATCGGCAGTTCCACCCCCGCCGCCGCGGCGCGGGCCAGCAGGGCCGGAGCGGTCGCCACGCCCTCGGTCACGCTCGCGCGGCCTGCGAGGATCTCCGCCAGGCCCCGCCCCTGGCCGAGCGCCATGCCGAGCGAGGTGTTGCGGCTGGAGGGGCCTGTCGCCGTCAGCAGCAGGTCGCCCATGCCCGACAGCCCGGCCGCCGTCTCGGCCTTGCCACCCAGCCCGACCAACGAGGCGCGACAGCTCCGCGAGCCCGCGCGTGACCAGCGCCGCGCGCGCATTCTCGCCGAGCCCCGCCCCCGTCGCGATGCCGGCCGCGATGGCCAGCACGTTCTTTGCCGCGCCGCCGAGCTGCACGCCGAGCGTGTCCTCGCTGGCGTAGAGCCGCAGCGCGCCGCCCGAGAGCAGCGCCTGGGCGCGCTCGCACAGGGCCATGTCCGTCGCCGCGACGACGCTCGCCGCGGGTAGCCCGACGGCCACCTCCATCGCGAAGTTGGGCCCGGAGAGGACGCCGCCGGTGAGGTCCGGTCGCGCCTGGGCCAGCACCTCCAGCGGCAGGCGCAGGCTGCCCGCCTCCAGCCCCTTGCAGGCCAGCAGGAGCGGCGGAAGCCCGGCCGGCAACAGGGCCAGCACCTGGCGCAAGGGCTGCACCGGCGCGGCGAGGATGGCGAGCTCCGCCCCGGCCAGATCGGCCAGGTCGCCCGTCACGCGCATCGTCGGGGGCAGGATCACGCCGGGAAGACGCGGATTGGCGCGCGTCGCCGCCATGGCCTCGGCGCGCAGCGGGTCGCGCGCCCAGAGCGTCACGCGATGGCCCAGCCGCGCCGCATGGATCGCCAGCGCCGTGCCCCAGGCCCCGGCGCCGATCACGGCAACCTCACTCATCGGCGATACGCGTCAATGTCCATCCTCCACCGGGCTCTCCCGTGGCCAGCAGATCGGCCAGCTCGGCCAGGATGGCGCGGGCGGCCTCCTCGAAGCCATAGGGCGGATTGACCACGACGAGGCCGCAGCCGTTCAGCCGCGCCGCATCGGTCGGGTCGCGCAGATGCAGCTCGGCGGCGAGAACGTCCTTCACGCCGCTCTCGGCCAGCGCGGTGTGGAAGGCGCGCACGGGCGCGCGGCCCTTGATGGGATACCAGGCCGCCTGCACCAGCCTGCGCTGGCGGCGCGAGACCTCCACGATGCCCGCGGCCAGCCGCTCGTATTCGCCAGGCTGCTCGAAGGGCGGATCCATGAGGATGAGGCCGCGATTCTCGGGGAAGGGCGTCAGCGCGCGCAGGGCCTCGAAGGCGTCGCGGCGATGCACGGCGACGCGATCGTCGCGGCGGAACAGCGCGCGCAGCGTCGCGTGGTCCTCCTCATGCAGCTCGACCAAGGCGAGGCGGTCCTGCTCGCGCATGAGCCGCGCGGCGATGGCCGGCGAGCCGGGATAGGAGCCGGCCTCCTCGTTGGCCAGGGCGACGTAATCCGCGAGCGGCCCCTCGGTGACGCCCTGGAGCTTGCGGATGCCCTCGCGCCACTCGCCCGTGCGCTGGGCCTGGTCGGCTTCGAGGTCGTAGCGCCCAATACCGGCATGGGTGTCGAGCACGCGGAAGGCGGCCGGCTTGCGGGCCAGGGCGCGCAGCAGCCAGACGAGCAGCGCGTGCTTCATGCAGTCGGCGAAATTGCCGGCGTGGAAGGCGTGGCGATAGTTCATTTCATGCCTTCAAGCGGCGGAAGGCGGCTCCGCCGCCTTGCCTTCGCGCCGCGCGCCTTGCGCGCGGTCCGTTGGAAAGGTGTCGCAAAAGCGGGCCGACGGCTCAGATCCTGAGCGTCGCGCCATGCTCGGGGCTCCCGGCCAGCAGCTTCGCGATGGCCGCGCCGACCTCCTCCGGCTGGCGGATGGAGAGCGGGTTCTCGCCCGGGAAAGCCGCCCAGCGCAGATTCGTCGCGACCGGGCCGGGATCGACCAGCGTCACGCGCATCGGCGTCTGCTCGACCTCGGCGGCCCAGCAGCGCACGAGATGCGCCTGCGCCGCCTTGGCCGCCGAATACAGCCCGAAATAGGCGGTCGGCTGCTCGGCATAGCGGTCCGTCAGTACGATCGCACGGCCGGCCGGCGCCACGCGCAGGGCGGGATCGCAGGTGCGGATCATCCGCCAGGTCGAGCTCGTATTGACCGCGAGGCTCTCCTCCCAGTCACGCGGCATGATGTGCGCGGCGGGCGTCAGCCGGGAGAGGATTCCGGCCGCATGCACCAGCACGTCCAGCCGCCCGAAGCGCTGCACGATCGACGGGCCCAGCATGTCGAGCTGATCGGCCTCGCGCACCATGTCCAGCGGGATCAGCGTCGCCGTGCCGCCAGCCGCGCGGACGAGGTCGTCAGTCTCTTCGAGGCCGCCCTGGCTGCGCGCCGTCAGCACGAGATGCGCGCCCGTTCCCGCCAGCGCCACCGCCGTGGCCCGGCCGATTCCGCGGCTCGCACCCGTGACGAGCGCGACCTGACCTTCCAGCACGGCTGAGCTCACGCGCTGGCCTTCATCAGGGTGACGCGCTCGGCCTTGTCGAGCGTGTCGGTGAGCGGAATGGCGTAGTCGCCGGTGAAGCAGGCGTCGCAGAAGGCCGGATTGGACGCGTCGCGGCCCGACTTGCCGAGAGCGCGGTACAGCCCGTCGAGCGAGATGAAGGCGAGGCTGTCCACGCCGATCAGCTTCGCCATCTCCTCGAGATCGTGCTGGGCGGCGAGCAGCTGGCTGCGCTCGGGCGTGTCGATGCCATAGAAGCAGCTATGCGTGGTCGGCGGCGAGGAGATCCTCATATGGACCTCGGCAGCGCCGGCCTGGCGGACCATCTCCACGATCTTCTTCGAGGTGGTGCCCCGCACGATCGAATCATCGACCAGGATCACGCGCCGGCCCTCCAGCACGGCGCGGTTGGCGCTGTGCTTGAGCTTCACGCCGAGGTTGCGGATCTGATCCGTCGGCTCGATGAAGGTGCGGCCCACATAATGATTGCGGATGATACCGAGCTCGAAGGGAATGCCGGATTCCACCGCGTAGCCCATGGCCGCCGGCACGCCGCTATCGGGCACGGGCACGACGACATCCGCCTCGACGCCGCTCTCGCGCGCCAGCTCGGCGCCGATGCGCTTGCGCGTGTCATAGACGGGCGTGCCCTCCATCACGGAGTCCGGCCGGGCGAAGTAGATGTATTCGAAGATGCAGAAGCGGTTCGCGGTGTTCGAGAAGGGCTTCACCGAACGGATGCCGCTGTCGTCGATGATGACGATCTCGCCCGGCTCGATGTCGCGCACGAATTCGGCGCTCACGATGTCGAGCGCGCAGGTCTCGCTGGCCAGCACCCAGCCGTCGTTCAGCCGGCCCAGCACCAGCGGGCGGACGCCCAGCGGGTCGCGCGCGCCCATCAGCGCGCCGTTGTGCAGCGCTACCAGCGAATAGGCGCCCTGGACCTGCTTCAGCGCGTCGATCAGCCGGTCCAGCACGGTGGAGTAGAGGCTGATGGCGATGAGGTGGACGAAGACCTCGCTGTCCGTCGAGGACTGGAACAGGCAGCCGCGCCGGACCAGCGCCTTCTTCAGCACGCCCGCATTGGTGAGATTGCCGTTATGGCCGACGGCGAAGCCGCCGAATTCGAAGTCGGCGAAGAGCGGCTGCACGTTGCGCAGCGCCGTCTCGCCGGTCGTGGCGTAGCGGTTGTGGCCGATGGCCGTGCTGCCGGGCAGGCTCGCCATGACCTTGGCGTCGCCGAAGATGTCGCCGACCAGGCCGAGGCCCTTATGGGTGTGGAAGGCGCCCGCATCGTCCAGCGTGACGATGCCCGAGGCCTCCTGGCCGCGATGCTGCAGGGCATGCAGGCCGAGCGCGGTCAGGGCCGCCGCGTCCTTGTGGCGCCAGACGCCGAAGACGCCGCATTCCTCGTGGAACTTGTCGTCATCCGAGAGGGGCAGGGACATGGGGGGCGGCCTCTAGGTTCTGTTACGGGCAGGCGGACGCATCAGATCCTCCTGCGTCGGCTCACGGCGCTCGGGGGGCGCGGCGATGCGGGGGCGATACTCCTCCGGCATCAGGCCTACAACCCATCTGGCGACATCAACGACCAGCGGAAGCGAGCGGGCTTCCCGGACGGCCTCGGGCCAGCGCTCGACGGAAGGCACGAAGAGCCCCGCGAGGACATAGACCAAGGCCGCGATGAAAGCGCCGCGCGCCAAGCCGAATATGGCCCCGAGCGAGCGATCCACACCCCCCAGCGGGCTGCTCTGAACGCGACCCGCCAATGCGTGAATGACAAGCTTGAGAACGACCAGCACGATCAGGAAGACCGCGCCGACCGCCACGCCATCGGCCAGCCAGTCCGGCTCGATGGTGCCGTTGAGCACGGCGACGAGGGGCTCGCGGAAGGCGAAGGCGGCAAAGGCGGCGCCGATCCAGGCCGCGACGCCCAGCACCTCGCGGACGAATCCGCGCATGAAGGACAGGATGGCGGAGGCCACCATCACGATCAGGAGTATGCCATCGGCCCAGGTCATGCGGGCTGCATATAGCGGGACGGCGTGATTCGCGTGAGTCCCCCAGAAAATCAAGGAAAGTTGCGAGGAGTTCGCAGTTATCGAGGGTCAGCCGCGGGCGGTCTTTTCCCGGAAGGCCGCGCCCTCGTGGCGCAGCAGCCAACGCTTGCGGTCCAGCCCGCCGCCATAGCCGGTCAGCGAGCCGTCGCTGCCGATCGCCCGGTGGCACGGCACCACCAGGCTGATGGGATTGGCGCCGTTGGCCGCACCCACCGCACGGACGGCGCGGGGCCGGCCCAGCTTCGCGGCCAGGGCGCCGTAGCTCAGCGTCTCGCCCGCCGGGATGGCGGTCAGCGCCGCCCATAGGGCCTGCTGGAAGGGCGTGCCTTCCGCTCGCCACGCGATGGCGGCCAGGCTCCCGAGCTCGCCCTCGAAATAGGCGGCGAGCGCCCGCCGCATTGCTTGCGGCGCGGCGCCGGGCTCCGGCGCGAAGGGGCGGTAGTTCAGGCGCAGGAGATAGGTCAGCCGGGCCTCGTGATCCGCCCAGTCGAGACCGCGGAGATAGCCCTCACCGTCCGTGATCAGGAGGGCCTCGCCGACCGGGGTGGGCAGCCGGTCCATCAGGAGGCGGAGGGGCAGAAGGCGTACAGGCGGCGTCATGCGCGCGTCTTCTCCCGCGTCAGCGTGCCCGCCGCGAAGGGCGCGACCAGATCCGCCAGATGGCCGATCTCCGTCAGCCGCAGCCCCTCGATCGGCGCGGGCGCCTTGCTGCCCCGCGCCACCCGGCGCGGCAGGACCGCGGCGGAGAAGCCGAGCTTCTGCGCCTCACGCAGGCGCTGCTCGGCCTGGGAGACCTGGCGGATCTCGCCCGAGAGGCCGACCTCGCCGAAATACACCGCGTCGGGATCGGTCGGGCGGTCGGTGATGGCCGAGACCAGCGCGGCCGCCACCGCCATATCCGCCCCCGGCTCGTTGATCCGCAGCCCGCCGGCGATGTTCAGATAGACGTCGGACTGGGCGAAGGTGAGGTTGCAGCGCGCCTCCAGCACGGCCAGCAGCATCGAGAGCCGCCCGCCCTCCCAGCCCACCACCTGGCGGCGCGGGCTGCCGCCGTTGTTGCTGGGCGAGAGCAGCGCCTGGATCTCGACCAGCACGGGCCGCGTGCCCTCCAGCCCGGCGAAGACGGCGCTGCCGGAGATATTGCCGCGCCGCTCGGCCAGGAAGAGGGCGGAGGGGTTGGTGACCTCCATCAGCCCGCCCTCGGTCATCTCGAAGACGCCGATCTCATCGGTGGCGCCGAAGCGGTTCTTGGTGGCGCGCAGGATGCGGAACTGATGGCCGCGATCGCCCTCGAAATAGAGGGTGGCGTCGACCATGTGCTCCAGCACGCGCGGGCCGGCGAGCGTGCCCTCCTTCGTGACATGCCCGACCAGCACCAGCGCGAAGCCGCGCGCCTTGGCGCAGCGGATCAGCTCGAAGGCGCAGGTGCGGACCTGGGCGACGGTGCCGGGCGCGGAATCCAGGGCGTCCAGCCACATGGTCTGGATGGAATCGATGACGACGAGGGTGGCGTCCTTCTCGGCCTCCAGGCTCGCGAGGATGTCGCGCAGCCCCGAGGCGGCCGCCAGCGCCATCGGCGCGTCCTGCAGGCCCAGGCGCCGGGCGCGCAGCCGCACCTGGGCCACCGCCTCCTCGCCCGAGATGTAGAGGACGCGCTTGCCCGCGCTCGCCATGCGCGCCGCCGCCTGCAGCAGGATCGTGGACTTGCCGATGCCGGGATCGCCGCCCACCAGCACGGCCGAGGCGGGCACGAAGCCGCCCCCCAGAACGCGGTCCAGCTCGGCGATGCCGGTGAGATGGCGCGGCGGCGGCTCGGACTCGCCGGCGAGGCCCACGAAGTCGATGCCGCGCCCGAGCGGCGCCTTGCCGGCCGGCCCCGGGCCGCGCGGCGCCGTCGATTCCTCGACCAGGGTATTCCATTCGCCGCAGCCGTCGCACCGCCCCTGCCACTTCGGGTGGTCGGCGCCGCAGGACTGACAGACGAAGCGGGAGCGATCCTTGGCCATGATACGGAACGTAAACAGAACAAACCGCCACGGCAAGGGCCGGCTCCGCGATAGGCGGACCCGATGGGCGGCAGAGGCATTCCGGATTGGGCAGCCCTCTCGCTGCCGGCCAAAATCAGGACGTGGGAAGGCTCAACCGATCCCGTCTTTCCGCGTTGAACTCTTTACAACTTGCCGTCGCGCCACACTCCCCCCTCCCCAGGCGCGACGGCTTCCCCGGCGGGGCGATACTCCCCCCCCCAAGCCCAGGTCCCGCCGGGGACCACGCGCTCCGCGAAGATGCTTCGAAAAACCGGCTCCCGTTGTGATCAGTGTTTCAAAATGGACGTAGATGTGTGTATATGCATCACATGGCCGCCAAACCTCCCCTGACCGCACAGGACGCCGTCGAGGCATGCTCCGAGATCCGGACGCAGTGCCTGGCTTTCGCGGCACGCCGCACGGCCAATCTGATTTCGCGCGTCTATGCCGCGCGGCTGGCCCCGCTGGGCCTCGAACCCTCGCAATTCGGCGTGCTGATCGTGGTCGCGACCGGCAAGGCGGATTCGGCGCGGGAACTGGCGGATAAGCTCGGCATCGAGCGGTCGACCCTCACCCGCAACCTCGCCCGGCTGCTGGAGGCCGGCCTCCTCGTCGGGACGCCCGGCAAGGGGCGGCGCATCAGCTACGCCGTCACGGAGTCCGGCCGGGCGAAGCTGGCCGAGGCGATGCCAGCCTGGCAGGCGGCACAAAGCGCGATGCAGGCCGAATTGAAGCCCGGCGTCGCGGATATCGCGCGCCAGTCGCTCGAAGAATTGCGCAGCGCGGCTCTGGAACTGATCAAGGCGGACTGAAGGCCAGCCGTCGAGACTGTTTACGATTGCGTCCTGCCGCCGGGCCGAACGCCCGGAATCCATTGTTTTACATATCTATTTTTCCCGGCATGTAATTTGCTTATCGTTAAGATTTCCTCAGATGGGAGATCTTCAAGTTGCGCAAATGGCTTTTCGGCGCGGTGGCGGGCGGCTTTCTGTTGATGGGCGGCGCCGCCTCCAGGGCCGACGTTATTTTCCAGGTCACCCAGATCGGCCCGACGATGCAAACGCCCTTCGGCGGCGGCCCGCCCTTTCCCAATCCCATCATCGGCGACGCCTCTTTCGTGGTGCGGGACGACACCTTCGCCGCAGGCATGAATTTCCATCAGGCAAACGGCGCCTTCGGCCAGCCGTTTTCGGAACTGGACGGCCTGATCGGCGTCCATGTCGGGTTGTCCAATCTGCGCGAAGCCATTTCCGCCTCGCTGGACGATTTCACGGCGGAGATTCCCTACAGCTCCTCGGCCTTCTCCCGCATCGAGCTCACGAGCGCCCCAGGCGGGCTGCCCATCGGCACGATCCTTTACAGCAGCGCGCTCTACATGACCGTTCAGTTCACCTTCGACGGCAGCCATACGGTCAGCGGCATGGCGATGGGCGATGGGTCCTGCAATTCCGGCTGCCGCTTCACGGGAGCCCTGACGGTCGCGGTGCCGGAGCCCGCTTCGGTCCTGATCTTCGGCATCGCGCTCATCGGCCTCGCCGCGGGTCTCCGCCGTCGATCGATCTGCCCCGGCGGCTAGAGCCTTCTCCATTCGCAAGGGCTCACTGCGTAGGCTCTAGCCATTTGTTTTTACGAGCATCTTTATCCGGCCAGACGATTCCGTCTGGTCGGACGATGCTCTAGTCGCCGCGCAGCGCCGCCCCCGCCGCCAGCGGCGCCAGCGGCGCGGCGAGGGCCAGCATCGCCGCCTCCAGCAGCAGGAAGGGCCGCGCCTCCAGCCCGGAGGCCGCGGCCTCGATCGCCGCCGCGCCGAAGATCATCACCGGGATGGCGAGCGGCAGCACCAGCAGCGGGAGCAGCACGCCGCCGCGCCGCGCGCCCAGCGTCAGCGCCGCGCCGGCCGCGCCCAGCAGCGACAGGATCGCCGAGCCCAGCGCCAGCGCCGCCATCGCGACGGGGATCGCCGCGACGGGCAGGTTGAGCAGCGCGGCGGCGAGCGGCGTCGCGATCACCAGGGGCAGGCCGGTCGTGATCCAATGCGCCAGCGCCTTCACCGCCGAGATGGCCGCCGGATGCAGGCCGCTCAGCAGCAGCTGGTCGAGCGAGCCGTCCTCCGCCTCGGCGCCGAAGAGCCGGTCGAGCGGCAGCAGCGCGGCGAGCAGGGCCGAGGCCAGCAGCACGCCGGGCGCGAGCCGCGCCAGCAGTTCCGGCGAGGGCCCGACGCCGAAGGGAAAGAGCGCGGCGACCAGCACGAAGAACATCACGGCGGCGAGCGTGTCGGCCGGATGGCGGATGGCCAGCCGCAATTCACGCATCAGCAGGGCGATCAAAGCCGCAGCTCCCGCGCATCGGGCAGCGGCAGCGGCAGGTGCGTCGCCGCGATCACCATGCCGCCCGCGGCGCGATGCCGCGCGAAGAGCGGGCCCAGCGTCTCGACCGAGGCCGCGTCCAGCCCGACCGAGGGCTCGTCCAGCAGCCACAGCGGCGCCCGCCCCAATGCGAGGCGCGCCAGCGCCAGCCGCCGCTTCTGCCCCGAGGACAGAACCCGCGCCGGCAGATCCGCCAGCGCGCCGAGATGAAGCGCTTCCAATGCCTCTCCCACCTCGCCGCCATGCAGCCGCGCATAGAAGGCGAGGTTCTCGGCGGCGCTCAGCGAGGGCTTCAGCGCGTCCTGATGTCCAAGGTAACGCAAGCGCGCGCCATGTGCCGGCAGGTCCGCGAGGGCATCCGCGCCGTCCCAGAGCAGTCGTCCCGCGGCGCGCGGAAGCAGTCCCGCAAGCACTCGAAGAAGCGAGGACTTGCCCGCGCCGTTCGCACCCTTGAGCAGCAGCGCATCGCCCCGGTCTATTGCGAATGAGACGCAATCAAAAGCAGGCCTTTCCGCCCGCCAGCAAGCCAATTCCTGTGCCTCGAACAGGCTCACCTCCATGGACCGTGACCCGCCGTCATGCTTTAAACCCGCAACGACAGAGTAGAGGACGAATTCAAGATGCGCATGGTCGGGCAGGACAGTCTCAAGGTCGGTCGGGAGCTCAAGGTCGACGGCAAGACGTACCACTATTTCTCCCTGCCCGAGGCGGCGAAGCAGATCGGCGATATCTCGCGTCTGCCCTTCTCCCTCAAGGTCCTTCTCGAGAATGTCCTGCGCTTCGAGGACGGCCGCAGCTACACCGTCAACGACGCCAAGGCCATCGCCGAATGGGTCCAGCAGGGCCATAGCGAGAAGGAAGTCCCCTTCAAGCCGTCGCGCATCCTGCTCCAGGACTTCACGGGCGTTCCCGCCGTCGTCGACCTCGCCGCCATGCGCGACGCGCTGCTGAGCCTGGGCGGTGACCCGCGCAAGGTGAACCCGCTCGTCCCCGTCGATCTCGTCATCGACCACTCGGTGATGGTGGACGTCTCCGGCACCGCCTCCTCGCTCCAGAAGAACGTGGACATCGAGTTCGAGCGCAACGGCGAGCGCTACGAGTTCCTCCGCTGGGGCCAGGAAGCCTTCAACAACTTCCGCGTCGTCCCGCCGGGCACGGGCATCTGCCACCAGGTGAACCTGGAATATCTCGGCCAGGTCGTCTGGACCGCCACGGATATCGGCAACACCTACGTCTACCCCGACAGCTGCTACGGCACCGACAGCCACACCACGATGATCAACGGCCTGGGCGTGCTCGGCTGGGGCGTCGGCGGCATCGAGGCCGAGGCCGCGATGCTCGGCCAGCCCATCGCCATGCTCATCCCCGACGTCATCGGCTTCAAGCTCAGCGGCAAGCTGCGCGAGGGCGTGACCGCCACCGACATGGTGCTCACCGTCACGCAGATGCTCCGCAAGAAGGGCGTGGTCGGCAAGTTCGTCGAGTTCTTCGGCCCCGGCCTCGGCGGCATGGCGCTCGCCGATCGCGCGACCATCGCGAACATGGCCCCCGAATACGGCGCGACCTGCGGCTTCTTCCCGGTCGACGAAGTCACGCTCGGCTACCTGAACCTCTCGGGCCGCGACGAGCACCGCATCAACCTCGTGCGCGAGTACTGCAAGGCGCAGGGCATGTGGCGCGACGATTCGATGCCCGACCCGGTTTTCACCGACACGCTCGAGCTCGACCTCTCCACTGTCGAGCCCTCGATGGCCGGCCCGAAGCGCCCGCAGGACCGCGTGGCGCTCGGCTCCGTCGGCACCTCCTTCGCCAAGGACCTGGCCGCCGGCACGATGGGCGTCCCCGGTGACGAGGCGAACAAGCGCGTCGACGTCCAGGGCGAGAAGTACGACCTCGGCCATGGCGACGTGGTGATCGCGGCGATCACCTCCTGCACCAACACGTCCAACCCCTATGTGCTCGTCGCCGCCGGCCTCGTGGCCCGCAAGGCGCGCGCCAAGGGCCTCAAGCCCAAGGCCTGGGTGAAGACCTCGCTGGCGCCCGGCTCGCAGGTCGTCACCGACTACCTGAACGCCTCCGGCCTTACCGAGGACCTGGACGCCCTGGGCTTCCAGACCGTGGGCTATGGCTGCACCACCTGCATCGGCAATTCCGGCCCGCTGCCGGAGCCGATGGTCGAGGCGATCGAGGACAACAAGCTGGTCGTGGCCGGCGTGCTCTCGGGCAACCGCAACTTCGAGGGCCGCGTGCACGCCAATGTGCGCGCCAACTACCTCGCCTCCCCGCCGCTGGTCGTCGCCTATGCGCTGGCCGGCAGCGTGAAGATCGACCTGCAGCATGAGCCGATCGGCACCGGCAGCGACGGCCAGCCCGTCATGCTGGCCGACATCTGGCCCACGCAGGAAGAAGTCAGCCAGACGGTCGAGTCCGTGCTGACGCGCAAGATGTTCATGTCGCGCTACTCGGACGTCTTCAAGGGCCCCGAGCAGTGGCAGGCCATCAAGGTCGACGCCGGCAGCGACACCTATCGCTGGAACGGCGGCTCCACCTACGTCCAGAACCCGCCCTACTTCGAGGGCATGACCATGGACGTGAAGCCGCTGGCCTCCATCAAGGGCGCGCGCGTCCTGGGCGTGCTGGGCGACAGCATCACGACCGACCACATCTCGCCCGCGGGCAATATCCGCAAGGTGAGCCCGGCCGGTGAATACCTGCTCGAGCATCAGGTCCGCCCGACCGACTTCAACAGCTACGGCGCCCGCCGCGGCAACCACCAGGTCATGATGCGCGGCACCTTCGCCAATATCCGCATCAAGAACGAGATGGTCCCCGGCATCGAAGGCGGCGTCAGCAAGCACTACCCCTCGGGCGACGTGGCGCCGATCTACGACGTCGCCATGCGCTACAAGGAAGAGGGCGTGCCGCTGGTCGTCTTCGGCGGCAAGGAATACGGCACCGGCTCCTCGCGCGACTGGGCGGCCAAGGGCACCTTCCTGCTGGGCGTGAAGGCGGTCATCACCGAGAGCTTCGAGCGCATCCACCGCTCGAACCTGGTCGGCATGGGCGTGCTTCCGCTGGTCTTCAAGGAAGGCGAGAGCCGCGCCACCCTGGGGCTGCGGGGCGACGAGACGGTCGAGATCCTCGGCGTCGAGAACCTCAAGCCGCGCATGCTGCTGGATGTCGTCATCACGCGCGCCGATGGCGAAGTGGTGAAGACCCAGGTCCTCTGCCGCGTCGATACGGCCGACGAGGTCGAGTACTACCGCAACGGCGGCATCCTTCAATACGTGCTCCGCGGCATGGCGAAGGCCGCCTGATGGCCGGGCGCTCCGTTGCCGGGCTGTTCGTCGCGCTGCTCCTCGCGGGCTGCGCGGCGGAGCCCGCGCGGAACGCCAACCTGCCGGTGATCGACGTCGCCTTCCAATGGACGGCGGCCGATCGCTGCTCGCCGCGGTCGCCAGCCCTCACGATCCGGGGGCTGCCGCCCGGCACCGCCCGGATCGCCTTCCGGCTGACCGACCTGAACATGCCGACCTTCGCCCAGGGCGCGGATATCTTCGTGCCGCCGGATGGCCGCGTGCCGCCCGGCACCCTGCCCAATTACGTGGGCCCCTGCCCGCCCGCCGGGGAGCGGCATTCCTTCCGCTTCGTCGTCGAGGCCAAGGACGCCGCCGGCCAGATCATCGGCGCCGGACAGGCGACCCAGCTCTTCCCGCCCGAATAGGCCCGTCAGCGGGCCGCCATGCCCGCGCGATAGGGATAGCGCGCGAAGATCGCCGCGATCGCGGCGTCGATCCGCTCCTGGGGATAGGTCCGGTCCCGCGCGGTGACCGCCGCCACCGCCACGCCCTCCCACACCATCGCATCGCGCCGGCGGTCGACGAGGTCCACGTTGATCGTGCCCTCGGTGTACTGGTCCACGAAGGGACCGCCGCCGAAGGCGTAGCCCGGCCAGGCGCCGTAGCCGCGATAGCCGTAATAGCCGATCGGCGGCGCGAAGGCCGGCCCGCCGGTGACCTGGACCCGCTCCTGGAGCCGCCCGTGGAAATTCACCAGCAGGTCCGGGTTCGGCGCGAGCACATATCCGCGCGCCGTCATCTCCCGCTCCACCGCCGCCTTCAGGCGGTCCGTCGTGAGGGTGGTGTAGCCCGAGCGATCCGTGCCCAGGGGGCTCGCCCAGCTGAAGCTTCGGTAGCGGGAGAAATCGGCGTTGCGGTCGTAATCCACGCGGACGTCGGGCGTGGCCGCGCAGGCGGCGAGAACCGCCAGGCCGGCGAAGGGAAAGAGGCGGCGCAGCATCGGCGTTTCCTTCTGATCGGGCCAGACTATGGCGACCGAGGCGCTTCCATCAACGAGAAGCCTTGCCGCCGGGTTGCGCGGCCGTCACCATCGCCGCGCATCGCGGAGTGGCCTCATGTCCCATCTCACCATCGGCAGCCTGATCTTCGACGAGCTCGATCAGGTGGATCTGACAGGACCGCATGAGGTGCTCTCGCGCCTGCCGGATTCCAGCTACGCCATCTACGGGCGTACCATGGCGCCCGCCCGCGACATGAAGGGGCTGCGCATCCTCCCCGACGCCACGCTGGACGAGGCGCCGCAGCTGGACGTGCTGCACATCCCCGGCGGCTTCGGCGTGGACGCGCAGATGGCCGATCCGGTGATCCTCGAATGGATCCGGCGGCAGGCGGAGGGCGCGCAGGTGGTCTTCACCGTCTGCACGGGCGCGCTTCTGCTGGGCGCCACGGGACTGCTGCGCGGCCGGCGCGCCACGACCCATTGGGCCAGCCACCACATCCTCCCCTCCTTCGGCGCCGTGCCCGTGCGGGCGCGGGTCGTCGAGGACGGGAAGTATGTGACGGCGGCGGGCGTGACCTCGGGCTTCGACGGCGCGCTGCACCTCGCGGGCAGGCTGCGCGGCCAGGCGGCAGCCGAGGCGATCCAGCTCTACATGCAGTACGATCCCAAGCCGCCCTTCGACGCCGGAACCCCTGAGACCGCGCCGCCGGAGATCGTGCAGGCCACGCGCACGGCGATGGCCGGCGTGATCGCGCGGCGCGAGGAGATGGTGCGGCGGATCGCCGCCGCCTTCACCTGACCAGCGGCAACAGGCTCAGGACCAGCAATGCCGCCATCGACCAGTTGAAGGCCCGCAGACGCGCGCCGTCGCCGAGGACGCGCCGCGCCTCCCGGCCCAACCAGGCCCAGAACAGAAGGCAAGGCATCGACACCAGCGCGAAGACCAGCGCGATGGTGACGGCCTGCGGCAGGAGGGGCTCGCCGGGCGTGGTGAAGGCCGGCAGGGCGGCCAGGACGATCATCCAGGCCTTCGGGTTCACCCATTGGAAGGCAGCCGCGCCCAGAAAGCCGAGCGGCGGGCTCGGCCGCGCTTCACCGGGCGGCGGGGCGGAGGCGATCTTCCAAGCCAGCCAGAGCAGCCAGGCGCCGCCCAGGATCTGCATGGCCCGGTGCAGCCAGGGATAGCTCGCCAAAGGCAGTCCCAGCCCCAGCGCGATGGCCAGGATCATCGCCGGGAAGCCCAGGCTGACGCCGAGCATATGCGGGATCACCCGGCGAACCCCGACCTGGGCGGCCGAGGCCGCGATCATCAGCACGTTCGGCCCGGGCGTGGCCGAGGTCGCGATGGCGAAGCCCATGAGGGTGAGAAGGTATTCCATGCCGGCGAGTGTCCATGGTGGAGGCGAAATGCATCAACAACCCCGACGCGATGACTGAGCCGCGCCGGACGCAGCCCACGAAAAAGGGGGCCTCGCGGCCCCCTTTCCCCGACACCAGCAGGCTGGCGAAGATCAGTCGCGCGTCGCGGCGCCCAGCTCGGCCACCAGCTCGTCCTCGAGCGTGATGTCCTCCTCGCGGGCGATTTCCTCGCCGCGAGCCTGGCGCTCGGCCTCTTCGGGGCTGCGGGCCACGTTCACGACGACGGGCAGCAGCACCTCGGGGTGCAGCTCGACGCGCACCGTGGTAAGGCCCAGCGTCTTGATCGGCGCGTCCAGCTGAACCTGCGAGCGGTTCACCGTCAGGCCGGCCTCCGTGCAGCCATCGGCGATGTCGCGCGCGGAGACGGAGCCGTAGAGGCCGCCGCTCTCGCCGGCGGAGCGGATGAGGACAACGGAGAGCCCCTCCATGCGCTCGGCCACGCGCTCGGCCTCGGCGCGGCGCTTGAGGTTCTGGGCCTCGAGCTGCACGCGGTCCTGCTCGAACTGCGCGAGGTTGGACTTGGTGGCGCGGATCGCCTTGCCGCCGGGCAGCAGGTAGTTGCGCGCGTAGCCAGGCTTGACCTTAACGAGCTCGCCCATCTGGCCGAGCTTGTCCACGCGCTGCATCAGGATGAGTTCAATCATGATTAGCCTCGGATCTCAGGTTTGGGGCGGCATCGAGGGCCGCCGAAATTGATCGAGAAGGCCCACGCCGATCATCAGCGGAGCCATGACTTGCAGGAACAGGAGCACCAGCACGTAGAAGACGGCCAGAAACGCGGTCCGCCCGCCCCGGCCGCGCAGCCGGCGATGCACGCCGACGACGCCCAGCAGGAAGACCGGCACCAGCAGGATCAGCATCGACGACAGCGCCACGGCGCCGCCGAAGGCCATCCAGGCCAGCAGGGCGATCAACACCAGCGGCAGGTACCAGCCGGGGAGGCGCAGGCCATCGCCGTTCGGCGTCCGGTGCAGCGCCAGGCCCTTGCGGGACAGCAGATGCTGCGCCGCGATGCCGTTGCCGACCATCAGCAGCGCAACCCAGAAGCCGGCCGCGGCCGCCTTCACCTGCGCGATCTGGTCCACCATGCCGTCCGGCAGCGCGACGCCCATCCGGCTCACGCCCTGCTCCACCACCACGCGCATCTCGCCCTCGAGGTCAGGGATGGCGAGCGCGAGAAGCGCGAGCACCACCACCGGCCAGAGGCCGAGCAAGGCGAGCGGCAGGGACAGGTCCATCCGGTCCGGCTGCTGCTGGGCGGTCAGCACGATCAGCGCCGCGGGGACGCCGAAGATCGCGAGATAGACCGCCAGCCCGATCGACGAGGCGCTGAACAGCACCGCCGCCGCCGCGATGGCCGCACCGATGACCGCCGCGCGCGTGCCGAAGCCGAAGCCCGCCGCGAAGATGGGCAGCGGCGAGATCCAGAGCAGCAGGCCGCCGAGCGGCATTCCACGCATGGCCCAGAGGGCGAGCAGCGCCGAACCCATCCCCGCGGCACAGGCCGCGAGGACGCCGGGATGGCCGAAAAGCCCCCCTTGGCCCGATGTCTGGCTCACCCGCCGTGCCTCCTGTTCAGTCGTTGATCACGTAGGGCAGCAGGGCCAGGAAGCGCGCGCGCTTGATGGCGTTCGCCAGCTCGCGCTGCTTCTTGCCGCTGACGGCCGTGATGCGGCTCGGCACGATCTTGCCGCGCTCGCTCAGGAAGCGGGACAGGAGGCGCACGTCCTTGTAGTCGATCTTCGGCGCGTTCGGGCCGGAGAAGGGGCAGGACTTGCGGCGACGATAGAAGGGGCGACGGGCCCCGACGGCGGCGCGGCGATTGGCGATGTTGGGTTCTGCGGTCTCGCTCATCGGATCACATCTCGTCGTTCAGGTTCATGTCCATCTCGTCGCGCGGACGAGCACGGAATTCCTCGCGGTCGTCGCGACCACCGCCGGTGCGGCCCGAGCTGAAGCGGCCAGCGGGCTTGGGCCCACGGAAGCCGCGCTCACGGTCGCGATCGTCGGCGCGCTTGGCCAGGATGGCCGATGGCGCTTCGGGATCGATGGCTTCGACGCGGATGGTCATCTCGCGCAGCACGTCCTCATTGAGGCCAAGCTGACGGACGACTTCCTGCATCGCGGCGGGGGGGGCGTCGATACCGAGGAGCATGTAATGCCCCTTGCGGTTCTTCTTCACCTTGTAGGCGAGGCCGCGCAGGCCCCAGTATTCGCGCTTCTGGACGTGACCGCCCTGCTCGGTGAGGGTCGTCGCGACGGTGTCGGCGATCGTCTCGACCTGCTGCTGAGTCACGTCGTTGCGCGCGATGAACACGCATTCGTAAAGTGGCATGGGAGCTCCCTATGGCTGCTCAACCCGGGCGGCCACCGGACATCGGAGCGCGCAAACGGGCATAGCCGCAGGCGTGCCAACGCCGGCGGCAGGGTCCGGCGCATCAACCACAGGCAGGTCCGGGGGTCAATGCGAATCTGGGAGCCCCAGCCCTGCATCACCTGCTCCGCGTCAGCGGGCCGCGCTGCGTGCCATCGCCAGAACGACCTGCCGGGCGATCACCTCGTCCGGCAGTCCGGTGGATTTCGTCTGGCGCTCCGCGCGCAGAAGCGCCGCGCCCAGCGCCTCCAGCCGGCCGGCCGACCAGCGCTGCAGCGCCCGCTCCATCGCCGCCTTGGCCTTCCAAAAGACCGGCGGCCGCAGCGAGCCGATGGCATCCGCCGGCGAGCTTCCATTCGCCACGGCCAGCGCCGCCAGATGCAGCCGCTGCACATGGCGCAGGGCCGCCCGCAGCACCTGCACCGGGTTCGCGCCCTCGGCGAAGGCCTTGGCGATGGCGCGGTCGGCCACCGACACCTCGCCCAGCGTGGCCGCCAGCAGCGCCTCGTCCAGGCCCAGCATGCTGCCCTCGCCCAGCATCTCCATGGCCTCCTCGGCCGTGATGCGCGCGCCGGGCTCGGCATGCAGCGCCAGGATCTCCAGCGAGCGGCGCATCGCCAGACGGTCCTCGCCGGCACGGTCGGCCAGCCAGTCCAGCGCGGCCGGCTCGGCCTGGGCGCCCAGCTCGCTGAGGATCCGCTGGATCGAGGAGACGAGATCGCGCCCGCGCTCGGCATAGCATTCGATCACCTGGCCGCGCGCATCCGCCGCCACCAACGCCCGAAGCTTCGACTTTCCGGTAAGCCCGGCGCCCTCGATGATCACAAGGCCCGGCCCCCGCCCGGCCAGGGCCGCGCGCACGGGCTCGGCCCAGGCGTCCCGCCCATCCCGCAGCCGGATCGCGACGCGCCCGCCCGTCAGGGGCACGGAGGCCGCCTCGCCCGCCAGCGAACCGCTGTCCTTCGCGGCCTCGCGCCCCGGCTCCACGATGCGGATCCGGTCATCGCCCGCCACGCTGCGGACGAGTTGGCCCGCCCGCTCGTTCACCAGCCCGGCATCGTCGCCGACCAGCAGCACCACGCGGCAATCCTCCGGCGGATCGGCGAGGAAGGCCGTCAGCCGGCGTGGGTCGAGCTTGGCCGCCAAGCCCGCGCTCAGGCCTGCATGCGCCGGCGCAGCGAAACCGCCACGCCCAGCACGATACGGTCACTGAGCTCCGCGATCAGGCGGCGCTCCGCCTCGTCGCGCGAGGAGTCGGAGGCGAAGAACTGCAGGTCGGGGATGTTGAAATCGTCCAGCGTCCGCACCCGGCCACGGTCCACGACCACGGGCGGAACCGCCGCCGTGGAGAGCACCCAGGTTCCGGTCGCGACATAGCGGATCCGCGTCGCCGTGCCGTCGCGGCGGTAGCCCAGGGCCTCGGCCTGCCAGTTGATACTGGCATTCAGGTCGTAGCGGGCCTGGGTTCCCGGGCGCAGCCCTTCCAGCTGGCGCTGCAAGGTGCGGCGCAGGATCTGGCCCGTGCGATCGCCGATGGGCCCGACGCGCACCGAGGCGAGCTGCTCCTGCAGCCCGGGCTCGGCCCCCGGGCTGGCGGCGATATTGCGCTCGCCGTCCGGCCCATAGACCGGCCGGAAACCGCACCCGGCGAGGCCGGCCGAGGCCAGCCCCAGCGAGGACAGAAGAAGACCGCGACGCCTGAGGCCCGAACCGTTCACTTTCGCTCACTCCTCAGGCCCGGGCGCTTGCCGCCCATGGTCATGCTCTAGACGACAAGATTAACCACCCGGCCCTTCACATGGATGCGCTTCTTGATGGGCTTGCCCGCCAAGGCGCGCTGTACATTCTCGTCCGCCTCGGCGGCCGCGAAGACCACCTCGTCCGTCGCGTCGAGCGCGACCTCGATCGTGGCGCGCAGCTTGCCGAGCACCTGCACCGCCAGCGTCGCCGTATCCGCCTGGAGCAGCGCCGGATCGGCCTCCAGCCAGGGAAGCTGGGCGACGAGACCGGCGCCGGGCCGCAGGAGGGACCACAGCTCCTCGGCGAGATGCGGCATCATGGGCGAGGACAGCCGGATCAACGCCTCCAGCGCTTCCTGACGAATGGCCCGCGGCGCGCCGGAGGCCTCGGCGATGGCATTGGCCAGCTCGTGGGTGCGCGCGACGGCGACGTTGAAGGCGAAGCTCTCCAGCGCCTCGGTCACCGCGGCGATGGCGCGATGCATGGACTGGAGCAGCTTGCGCCCCAGCTTCTCGTCGGGCGCGTCCGCCTCGCGGAGGTTCTGCGCCAGGCGCCAGACACGGCCGATAAAGCGGCTCGCCCCCGCAACGCCGGCCTCCGACCACTCCATGTCGCGCTCGGGCGGGTTGTCGCTGAGGATGAACCAGCGCGCGGTGTCGGCGCCGTAGCGCGAGATGATCGCGCCCGGATCGACCGTGTTGTTCTTCGACTTCGACATCTTCTCGCCACGGCCGACATCCACCGCGGCACCCGTCGCCTTCTCGGTGGCGTTGCCGTCCAGGTCGACCGTGATGTCCTCCGGATAGAGCCAGCGGCCATCGGCCGCCCGATAGGAGGCGTGCGTCACCATGCCCTGGGTGAAGAGGCCGGCGAAGGGCTCGGGCGTCGGCACATGGCCGAGCTTGTGCAGCGCGCGCGTGAAGAAGCGCGCATAGAGCAGGTGCAGGATCGCGTGCTCGATGCCGCCGATATACTGGTCCACCGGCAGCCAGGCGCCCGCCGCCTCGTGCGTGATCGGCTCGGCCGCATGGGGCGAGCAGAAGCGCGCGAAATACCAGGAGCTGTCGACGAAGGTGTCGAAGGTGTCGGTCTCGCGCCGCGCCGGCTTGGCGCAGCTCGGGCAGGCGACATGTTTCCACGTCGAGTGGTGGTCCAGCGGATTGCCGGGGCGCGAGAAGTCCACATCCTCGGGCAGGATGACGGGCAGCTGGTCCTGCGGGACGGGCATCGCGCCGCAATCGTCGCAATGGATGACCGGGATGGGACAGCCCCAGTAACGCTGGCGCGAGACGCCCCAGTCGCGCAGGCGCCAGTTGGTGACGCCCTGGCCGCAGCCGAGCTCCTCGATGCGCGCGATGGCCGCGCGCTTGCCCTCGGTGATGCCCAGGCCGTCCAGGAAGCCCGAGTTGAAGAGCGTGCCGTCTTCGGTGAAGGCCTCGTCGGCGATGGCGAAGGTGGCCGGGTCGGCGCCCTGGGGCAGCACCACGGGGGGAACCGGCAGGTCGTATTTGCGCGCGAAGTCGAGGTCGCGCTGGTCGCCGCTCGGGCAGCCGAAGATCGCGCCCGTGCCGTATTCCATCAGCACGAAATTGGCGATCCAGACCGGATAGGTCGCGCCCTCGAGGAAGGGATGCGCCACGCGGAAGCCGGTGTCGAAGCCGCGCTTCTCGGCCTGCTCGATGACCGCCTCGCTGGTGCCCTGGCTGCGGCACTCGGCCACGAAGGCGGCGGCGGCGGGATCGCGCGCGGCAGCGGCGGCGGCGAGCGGATGCTCGGCGGCGACGGCCAGGAAGGACATGCCGAAGAGCGTGTCGGGACGAGTCGTGAAGACCTCGACCTCGGTCGTGCCGTCCACCGGCTCGGCCATGGCGAAGCGCACGCGCGCGCCCTCGCTGCGGCCGATCCAATTGGCCTGCATCAGCCGCACGCGCTCGGGCCAGCGATCCAGTTCGCCCAGCGCATCCAGCAGGTCGGGCGCGAATTTGGTGATGGAGAGGAACCACTGGCTCAGCAGCTTCTTCTCGACCGCCGCGCCGGAGCGCCAGCCCTTGCCGTCGATCACCTGCTCATTGGCCAGGACGGTGTTGTCCACCGGATCCCAGTTGACCCAGCTCTCCTTGCGCTCGACCAGGCCGGCCTTCAGGAAATCGAGGAAGATCTTCTGCTGCTGGCCGTAATATTCGGGATCGCAGGTCGCGAATTCGCGCGCCCATTCCAGCGAGAGGCCCATGCGCTTCAGCTCGGCGCGCATATTGGCGATGTTCTGGTAGGTCCACTTGGCGGGGTGGGTGCCGCGGTCGCGCGCGGCATTCTCGGCGGGCAGGCCGAAGGCGTCCCAGCCCATGGGGTGCATCACCAGATGGCCGCGGGCGCGCTTGTAGCGGGCCACGACGTCACCAAGCGTGTAGTTGCGCACATGCCCCATGTGGATCTTGCCCGAGGGGTAGGGGAACATCTCGAGGACGTAGTACTTCTTCGCATCCGCCGGCGGCACGTCGGGGACGGAGAAGCAGGACGCGGCGTCCCAGGCTTCCTGCCAGCGCGGCTCGGCGGCGGCGAAGTCGTAACGCTCCACCGCAACGTTGGAGGAGGAGTTCTCGGCGATGTTGGGCTGGGGCGTATCTGGCATGACGACCCTGAATAGAGCCGCCCCGCCGTCACCTCAAGGAGGCATCACGCGGCATCAGGCATGCCGCGCGCGGAAAGAGCGTCAGCGACCCGCCGACTGGCTCCGCAATTCGCGGGCGCGGGCGAGGACGCGGTCCTCCATCTCGGAATTCGTGGCGGCCGAAGCGGGCGCGTCGACCCAGGCGCCGCCGCGGCTCACCTGGCGGAAGACCTGCACGCGCACGCCGTCGGAGCGCAGCTGGCGGCCGATCACATAGGCGGTCGCCTTGAAGCGCTCGCCCTCGGCGGAGGCCGGGGAATACCAATCGGTGATGATCACGCCGCCGAAGGGATCGGCGCTGGCGAGCGGCATGAAGGACAGCGTGTCGAGCGTGGCGCGCCAGAGGAAGGCGTTCACCGTCATCCCGCCGCCGCCGGCATTGGCGCCCGTGCCGCCGCCGCCCTGCGCCTCGCGCGAGCGATCGACGCCGAAGACCACGATGCCCGAGCTGGAGGAGCTGGCGCCCGTCTGGCGCAAGGCCAGCTCTCGCGCGTTGTCGGTGCCGTATTCGTCGTTGCGGACCTGGCGGCCGCCCGAGCAGGCCGCGAGGACAACGAGGCTGAAGCCCAGCGCGAGAATCGAACGGGTGGCGTGTGTCATGCAGGCGCTTCTAGGGGAGAGGCTTGCAAAAGAAAAGGGGCGGCAGGTTTCCCTGCCGCCCCGATCCGTCACGAAGAGTGACAGCCTTAGAAGGCGATACGCGTGCCGAGGAGGAACACGTCGCTGAACGCGCGGCTCTGAACGCCGGGGCGGTTCGGGTCGAGATCGCGACCCTGCTCGCGCACCGAGTAGTGAACCCACTCAGCAATCAGATCCATGCCGGGGGCGAGGCGATAGTTGCCACCCACGGACATACCCCAGCGGCGCATACCGGCGCAGCTGTTGGACACGCCAGCCGCCGTCGGACGGCAGCTGCCCTGCGTCAGCGGACCGGTCGTGCTGTCGCTGAACGTGCTGCGCGAGCCACCTTCGAAGAGGCCACTCACGAAGTTGGAGCCGATCGTGAAGGGACCAACGGTGTACTGGCCGCCAATCGTCAGCTGCTCGCCGGGACGGTCACCACGCATGGTGTTGCCCCAGAAGAAGTTGTAGTCGCCGTAGGTGTAGTTCGCGCCCAGCGTGAAGCCGTAAGCGCTCGCCTGCACGCCAGCCTGCCAGATGTTCAGGCCGTTGAACACGCGGGACTGCGTACCGGCCGTCGAGATGTCGCGAGCGGCACCCGAACCGATGTAACCGACCGTCGCGGCCAGGCCGACACCGGCCAGGTTGCCACGCCAGCGGAGGGCGGCCTGGATTTCGTTACGCTTCACAGCCTGCTCGGGACCGGCGGCATAGATGCCGAAGTTCCGCGCGCCGGAGAAGGCATAGGCGCTGTCGCAATAGCCCGAGCCGGCGTTGTTGGGGCAGCCAGTGTCCTCGCCGACGTTCGCGTTCGGCGAGAAGCTCGCGCCGAAGTCGAAGCCGAAGAACTGCGGGGACATGTAGATGATCTTGGAGCTGTCACCGATGCCGCCGGGGGCGGTCGTCGTACGGCCACCGGCCTGACGGGTAACGAAGCTCTCCCACGAACCGTGCACGCCGCCGGTGCCGAAGCCCTGGACCCAGCCGGAGTTCATCAGGCCGCCCATGACGCCGTCTTCGTCACCGAAGCGAACCTGACCGAAGCGGGGATGCGCGATGTAGGCGTACATCTCGTCCACGGCGACCGTGGTCTTGCCGGCGCTGGCGCGGCCCTGAACGAGCTGACGACCTTCGAGGCCGTTGCTGTTCAGCGAGATCTGCGCGCCGTAGGTCAGGCCGTTGGCCAGCTTACCGCTCACGATGACGTCGATGCCGGCGTCGGTCGAGATGTCGTTCTTGCTCAGACGAGCAATGTTGTTCGTGGAGGTCGTGCTGGTGCCGATGCCCGGAATGGACTCCGTGCCGCCACCGACGGTCTGCGGCAGGCCGCTCGAGGTCACCGAGTTGCGGCTGCTCTGCTGCGTGTAGCCGTAATAGGCACGGAAGAAGCCACCGATACGAACGGTCGGAGCTTCCTGGGCGGAGGCCTGGGGCGCCATAACGACGCTGCCCACGACCGCCGAGACGACTGCCGTCGTGCCCAGCAAAATCTTGCGCATGTTAAACTCTCCTCACGGGCCGGCAGAGCCGGCTTTTGTTCCCCTTGACCCTCCCCCCCCATCCCTGGGCGAGGCCATGATCCCCAGGTTTCCTGCGCGCCGGACATGGCCGATGCGCGAAAAAACCTGACGACCACTTGGGTCCGCAACAGACTATGCGTTGGGGCGTTACGGGCCGGCAACCGGCATCATCACCCGAGCGCGACTTCCCTGAGACACTGTGGCCGAAGCGCCACAGAGAGTTACCGAGCGCCTTGCCACGCCCCGATCGCCGCCCAGCCGGCGGCCCAACGCCTGGGCAGGCGCCGCAGCCGCCGCGCATCCATCCCCCCTAGCGCCACGGCGGGCCGGCCGGCCACACGCGCCAGCGCGCCCCAGCGATGGGGCCCCAGGCCGGGCGCTCCCGGATGGCTGGCGGTGGGAAAGGCGGGCGAGACCAGCGCCGCATCCGCCCTCAATCGCCGGGCCCGTGCCACCCCGCCGCGGCCGTGGAGGGCGACGGAGAGCAACCGCCCGCGTCGATTCATCAGGAAAATCAGAAGATTACGGCAATTCGCCCGGTCAGGGACGTGAAGGCCCGCGCCATAGGCGAGCGCGGCCCGGCCGTCCCCCCCGATCAGCAGGACGAGGCCACGGGCCCGGCAAAGGCGCGCCACGCGGCCCATTACCTCCGGAGTCGCGCCGCGCAGCAGCACGGCCGCCCCTCGCGGCAGGCCGGCGAGCAGTGGAGTGGGATCCGGCAACCGCGCGGGATCGCTCAACAGCCACAGAGGGGGAACTCGTCCTTTCCCGACCCTGGCGCCGCGCGGTCCTGGCCTTATTCTATGATGCATGTCCGAAGCCATCGCCCTCAGCCTTGCCCGAATCCACGCGCGAATCGAGGCCGCCGCCAGCCGCGCGGGCCGCGATCCGGCCGGGATCTCCCTCGTCGCGGTATCCAAGACGCATCCTGCGGAGGCCGTAACGGAAGCCCTCGCCGCCGGCCAGACGGTGTTCGGCGAGAACCGAGTCCAGGAGGCGGCCCAGAAATTCCCCCTGTTGCGGGAAAGCCACCCCGCGTTGCGACTCCACATCATCGGCGGGCTGCAGACCAACAAGGCGCGCGACGCCGTGCGCCTCGCCGATGTCATCGAGAGCCTGGACCGCCCCAAGCTCGCTTTGGCCATCGCCGAGGCCATGGTGAAGGAGAATCGGCGCCCGGAGCTGATGATCCAGGTGAATATCGGCGACGAGCCGCAGAAATCCGGCATGGCGCGGGCTGAGGTGGCCGGCTTCCTGCGCGCCTGCCGCGAAGAATGGGACCTGCCCGTCACCGGCCTCATGTGCATCCCGCCGGCCGAGCGCGATCCGCGCCCGCACTTCCGGGCCCTGGCCGCGATGGCGAAGGAGCTCGGCCTGGCCAAGCTCTCCATGGGTATGAGTGGCGACTTCGAAACGGCCATCGAGGAGGGCGCGACCCTCGTGCGGGTCGGCTCGGCGATCTTCGGCGCCCGCCCCTATCCCGTCGGAGCCTGATCCGGCCTCTGCATGGCCTCGGCCAGCGCCGTCGCGGTCCGGGCGGGCGTGGCCAGCTCGGCCCAGCGGCGATAGGCCCCGGCCACATCCTGGGGCGCGGCCGCCATGCGCGCGGGCGGAAGAGGATCGGGCTCGCCGTTGAGCGCGGCCCGCAGCCGCGCCGCCGGCATGGTCATCTCGATGGCCGAGGCCATGCCAGCCAGCACCATGCCGAGCGGCCCACCCAGCAGCCCCGCCCCCAGCACGCGCATCGCGGGGTGGATGTCCTCGCCGGTGATCGCCCGGTAGGCGGTGCCCACACCCGGCAGATGATGCAGCGGGTTCAGGCCCTGCAGCACCTCGTCGAAAGTGATTTCGCCGGGGATGGGTATGGCCTCGTCCGGCCCCAGCGCCGGCCCGCCATCCGGCGGCTCGGGCGCGTCGAGCCGGCCTGACGGGCGGAAGGCGAGGCGGATGGGGTCGGTCAGCATGTCCATGCTCCTGGGGCAGGGCGGCACCCCAAGGCAGCAACCGTCATGCCACCTTGCGGTCCGGGTTAAACCGGACCACATCAGCCCTGATTGAAGGGCACCAAACCATGTTCATCGAGACCGAAAGCACCCCCAACCCCGCCACGCTCAAGTTCCTGCCTGGCCGGGACGTCATGGGCGAGGCCGGAACGGCGGATTTCGTCGCGGGTGACGACGCCGCGCGCGCGCCCATGGCCGATCGCCTGCTCGCGCTCGACGGCGTGGCCCGGGTTTTCCTGGGCGCGGACTTCATCACCGTCACGAAGGCCGAGGCCACCGACTGGCAGGCCCTGCGCCCGCAGGTGCTGGGCGCGGTGATGGAGCACTTCCTCTCCGGCCAGCCGGTCATCGAAGGGGTCGGCGCGGAGGAGATCGAGGATTTCGACGCAGCCGATGCGGAGATCGTCGATCAGATCAAGGAATTGCTGGACCAGCGGGTCCGCCCGGCCGTGGCCGGCGACGGGGGCGATATCGTCTTCCGCGGCTTCCGCGACGGCACGGTCAAGCTGAAGATGCAGGGCGCCTGCAGCGGCTGCCCCTCCTCGCGCGCCACGCTCAAGCACGGCGTCGAGAACATGCTGCGCCACTACATCCCCGAGGTCGTGTCCGTGGAGCAGGTCGAGGGCTGAGGCGCCGCCTCGGCCCATTGGCCTTATGAATGACGCTCATCCCGCGGGGCGGGATGGCCGCGCCGGACGGGCGCGGCCATAGTCAGGCATCAACCTGATCGGAGCCCCCCGATGACCAAGCTCGACGACGCCGCCCTCGACGCCCTCTTCCGCACCGCGCGCACCCAGAACAAGTGGACCGACGCGCCCGTCACGGACGAGGATCTGCACGCCCTCTACGAACTTCTGAAGTTCGGCCCGACCAGCGCCAATGCCTCGCCCGCGCGCTTCGTCTTCGTGCGCTCGCCCGAGGGGAAGGCCAAGCTGAAGCAGGCCCTGTCCGCCGGCAACACCGAGAAGACGATGACCGCGCCCGTCACGGTGATCGTGGCGCATGACCCGAAGTTCTACGACCACCTGCCGCGCCTCTTCCCGCATGCCGATGCCAAGAGCTGGTTCGCCGGCAACTGGTCGCTGGCCGATACGACCGCCTTCCGCAACGGCACGCTGCAGGGCGCCTATCTGATGCTGGCGGCACGCGCGCTCGGCATCGATTCCGGCGCGATGAGCGGCTTCGACAATGCGAAGGTCGATGAGCTGTTCTTCGCCGATTCGGGCTTCAAGACCAACTTCCTGATCAATCTCGGCCATGGCGACCCGGCTGGGGTCATGGAGCGCCTGCCGCGCCTGGAATTCGACGAAGTCGCCAAGATCGTCTGAGCGAGAGCCTGAAACGCAAAACGCCGGCCACTCGCGTGGCCGGCGTTTTCGCTATGCGACAAAAGGCCGCGTCAGCGACGGGCCTCGCCCATCCAGCCTTCTGCGAAGCTGGGCTCCACCGAGGCCGTGCCGCGTGCCCGCAGCCGGGCGGCGACCCCCGCCTCATGCCGCAACTTCGCGACCCTCTGGCGTTCGGCCGCCTTGCGGCGACGATCCTGCCAGACGAAGACGAGCGGGATGCAGGACAGGGCCATCATGAACAGACCCAGCACATGCGGCGCGAGTTCTTCCAGACCGACCAGCATGATACCGAAGCTCCTGTTCCAGACTGTGGTCTTCGCTCAAGCGACAAAGCCACAGTCTCTCCTTCTTCCCTGTATAGAGAAGCTTACCTGAACATGGACTGAGCGCATGGTTCAGGCTTCGTTCAGCCCCATCAGATGAATTCGACGCATGAACCGCCGCCTCCTCCTCCTGTCTTTCCTGCCGCTCCTGCTGGCAAAGCCCGCCGCAGCCGAGCGGCGCGATCATGAGCGCGCCCGCGCCGCCCTCGAGGCCGGGCAGATCCGCCCCCTCTCCGAAATCCTGGCCGAGGTCGAACGCCGGTTTCGGGGCCGCGTGATCGAGGCGGAGCTGGAGCTGAACGATGGGCTGTGGCGCTACGAGATCACGATCCTGCCGCCCAATGGCGAGGTCTTCAAAGTCGAGATCGACGCGGCCACCAGCGCCCTGATCCGCTCCAACCGCGGCACCCCGCCCGCCTAAAACGCAAAAAGCCGGCCGCTCCCGCGGCCGGCTTTTTTTTTGCGGAGGAGCCAGGACGGCCCTAGCGGCTGCCGGCGAGCCGGGCACCGGCGGGACGCTTGATCGGTGCGCGCTTGCCGGTCTTTCGGCCCCGATCCTGCCAGACGAAGACCAGCGGAATGCAGGCCAGGGCAATCATGAACATCCCGAGCACATGCGGCGCGATTTCTTCGAGTTCGATGAGCATGGCGTTACAATCCCCTGAACGGGGTGGAGGCGTGTTGACGCCGCTCACCCATTCGCTATCCCCCTTCTAAGCTCACCTTTCTGAACCTGGGCTGAGTGGCCAATTCAGCCTTGGTTCAGCCCTCCGGGATCAATCACCGCCCGCATGCGCCGTCTTCTGTCGCTCCTGGCCGTCTTCGCCATCCTGGCCGCGCCTGTCGCGGCCCAGGAGCGGCGGGACCATGAGCGCGCCCGCGCCGCGATGGAGGCCGGGCAGATCCGCCCCCTCTCCGAGCTCCTCACCGAGGTCGAGCGGCGCTTCCGCGGCCGCGTCATCGAGGCCGAGCTAGAGCTCGAGGACGGCGTCTGGCAATATGAGATCAAGATCCTGCCCTCCAATGGCCGCCTCTTCACCATCGAGCTGGACGCCGCCACGGGGGCGCTGATCCGCTCGCGCGGTCCGGTGCAGGAGCGCAGCTCGGGCGAGGCCGTGATGCCGCGCCCCTCCGCCGCCAAGCGATAGCCCCGGGGCCATCCTCCGCGAGGCCGATGGACCGAACCGGTCGATCCCGTGCATGATCGTCCAATGCGCCTACTTATCGTCGAGGACACCCCCGAACTCCATCAGCAGCTCCGCACCGGCCTGACCGAGGCGGGCTTCGCCGTGGACGGCGCCGTGGATGGCGAGGAGGCGCTGCATCTCGGCGAGACCGAGCCCTATGACGCCGTCGTGCTCGACCTGGGCCTGCCCCGCGTGGACGGCCTCACCGTGCTGCGCCGCTGGCGCGCGGCCGAGCGCACCATGCCCGTCCTCATCCTGACCGCCCGCGATTCCTGGAGCGAGAAGGTCGAGGGGCTGAACGCCGGCGCCGACGACTATCTCGCCAAGCCCTTCGCCATGGGCGAGCTGGTGGCGCGCCTCAATGCGCTGATCCGCCGCTCCAACGGCGTCGCCAAGCCCGAGCTGGTCTTCGGCGACGTGCGGCTCGACACCGCCACGCGCGGCGTCGCGCGCGGGGGCCAGGCGGTGCGGCTGACGGCGCTGGAATACGGCCTCTTCTCCTATCTCGCGCTGCACGCCGGACGGCCCGTCTCCAAGACCGAGCTCACCGAGCATCTCTACGCCCAGGATTTCGACCGGGATTCCAACACGCTGGAGGTCATCGTCGCGCGGCTGCGGCGCAAGCTCGGTGACGGGCTGATCGAGACAGTGCGCGGCCAGGGCTACCGGTTGATGTCCGCGGGATGAAGCGCATCCGGCCCGCAATGGCCGGCCTCTGGGCCATGAATTCGGTCACGCAGCGGCTGGTGCTGCTGACCACGCTGTGGGTCTCGCTGGGCCTGGGGATGATCGCCTGGTTCGTGGTTCGCACCGACGAGCAGCAGATCCAGTCCACTGCCGATGCCCGCCTCGCCAGCCTGCTGGATGCCGTGGTGGCGGCCACCAGCTTCGACCCCTCCTCCGGCCCCATCCTGACGCGGTCTTTGGCCGATCCGGAGTTCGAGCGCCCGCTCTCGGGCCATTACTGGCAGCTCACGGGGCCAGGCGGCGTGCAGGTAACCTCGCGCTCGCTGTGGGATTCGCGCCTCAACCCACCCTTGCACGAGCCCCCCGAGGGCGTGCGCGCGCGCAACATGGAGGGCCCGCGCGGCGAGGATCTGCGCGTGCTGGAGCGCGACGTGCAGATCGACAGCCGCTTCGGCCGCGTGCCCATCTCGGTTCAGGTCGCTTTCGCGCGCGAGGGCACGGAGGACGAGATCGCCGATCTGCGCAGCAACGTCATCCTGGCCTTCGCGCTGCTGGGAACGGGGCTGGTGGCGGTGGTCGCGCTGCTGGTGGTCTGGGGGCTGCGGCCGCTGCGCCGCACCCAGCAGGAGCTGGCCGAGGTGCGCCAGGGCCGGCGGCTGCATATCGATGTCGTGGCCCCGCGCGAGATCGCGCCGCTGGTCACCGAGATCGAGGCGCTGATCGAGCAGAACCGCGCGACCGTGGAGCGCGCGCGCAACCATGTCGGCAATCTCGCCCATGCGCTGAAGACGCCGATCGCCGTATTGCGCAACGCGCTCGACGTGGGCGACGTGCCCGGCGCCAAGGCGCAGTCGGCGACGCTGGAGCGCCTCGTCCAGCACCATCTGCGTCGCGCGCGCGCCGGGGCGCTGGCCGGCACGGCGGGGGCGGAAAGCGCGCCCCTGGCGGTGGCCGAGGCCCTGGGGACGGCGCTGCGCCGGCTCACCGCCGCGCGGGGCATCCAGATCCGCGTGGTGGGCGATGCCGAGGCCCGCGTGCGCGCCGACAGCCAGGACCTGACCGAGATGCTCGGCAACCTCATGGAGAACGCCTGCAAATACGGCAGCGGACGCGTGGGGGTGCGGGTTTCGATGGTCGATGCCGGGCATGTGGCGATGACCGTGGAGGATGACGGTCCGGGGCTCGGCGAGGGCGAGGACGGCACGGCGCTGCTGCGCGGGGTGCGGCTGGACGAGGCCAAGCCAGGCTCGGGCCTCGGCCTCGCGATCGTGGGCGACCTGGCCTCGCTCTACGACGGCACGCTGACGCTCGATCGCAGCGCCCGGCTGGGCGGGCTGGCGGCCCGGCTGGAGCTGCCGGGGCGCCTGGCCAGCGAGAAGTATCTGGGCCCGGATTGAGTGGGCGATTCCGATCAAGCAGGAATGGTGCGAATGAGCGTGGACATCGGGCGTTTTGGAAGTGGCCGCGCCGTAAGGCGCATGGAGGACCGGGCCCTGCTGGCCGGCGAGGGCCGCTTCACCGGGGATTTCGCGCCTGAGGGCCAGGCGCATCTCGTCTTCCTGCGCTCGCCGCATGCCCATGCCCGTCTTGTGTCGGTCGACACCGCTCCCGCTTTGGCCATCCCCGGCGTGCTGGCGGTCCTGACCGGCGAGATGCTGCGGGCGGCCGGCGCCAGGCCCATGACCGCCTCCCTGCCCTTCAGGCGCCCGGACGGCGCGCCGCTTCAGGCCGAGGCGCAGACCCTCCTGGCCACGGGCGCGGTCCGCTTCGTGGGCGAGCCGATTGCCGCCGTGATCGCCGAGACCCTGGCCGCCGCGCGCGACGCCGCCGACGCCATCGAGGTCGAGTATGACGAGTTGCCCTCGGTCACCGTCATCACCCAGGCGATGGCGGACCCGGCCCTCGTCGTGGCGCAGACCCGCTATGGCGATGCCGCCCTGGCCCAGGCCGGCTTCGACCAGGCGACGCATGTCGTCGCGGTGGAGATCGCCAATCAGCGCCTCGCCCCCGCGCCCCTGGAGCCACGCGTCGTGCTGGCGGAGCAGGATGCGGCCACCGGGCGCCTCACCGTGCGGCTGAGCAGCCAGATGCCCTCCACGGCGCGCGACCAGCTCGTCGAGCTGCTGGGGCTGGAGCCGGGCAGCGTGCGCGTCCTGATCGGCGATGTCGGCGGCGGCTTCGGCATGAAGACGAACCTCTATCCCGAGGACGCCGTGGTCGCCTTCGCCGCGCGGCATGTCGGGCGGCCGGTGAAATGGGCCGCCACCCGCATCGAGGATTTTTTATCCGCGGTGCATGGCCGCGACGTCGAGAGCCAGGCCGAGATGGCGCTGGATGCCGAAGGAAAGGTGCTGGCGCTGCGCGTGCGTGGGCTGGCCAATGTCGGCGCCTATCCGCGCAATTCGGGCATCGCGATCCAGCTGCTGATCGGCCCCTGGGTCTCCACCAGCATCTACGACATCCAGACGATCGACTTCACCTTCACCGCGCTGATGACGAACACGGCCCCCACCGGGGCCTATCGCGGCGCGGGCCGGCCGGAGGCGATCTACATCATCGAGCGGCTGATGGATGTCGCGGCCCGCAAGATGGGCCTCGACCCCGCCGAGCTGCGCCGGCGCAACATGATCGGCCCCGCGCAGATGCCCTACAGAAACGCGATGGGCCAGACCTATGACAGCGGCGCCTTCGCCCGGATGCTGGACCAGGGGCTGGAGCTGGCCGACTGGAACGGCTTCGAGGCGCGCGCCGCGGCCACGGCGGTGAAGGGCCGGCTGCGCGGACGCGGCATCGCCACCTTCCTCGAATGGACCGGCGGCAACGCCCTGGAGGAACGCGTGACCGTCGCCGTGAAGGGCGATGGCGGCATCGAGATCTATGCCACCACCCAGGCCATGGGCCAGGGCATCGCGACCTCCTATGCGCAGCTCGCGGTCAGCGTCTTCGACGTGCCGATCGAGAAGATCACCATCGTGCTCGGCGATTCCGATCGCGGGACGGGCTTCGGCAGCGCCGGCTCGCGCTCGCTCTTCACCGCCGGCTCGGCGGTGAGCGTGGCTTCGGGCAAGGCGCTCGACGAGGGCAAGGAGCTGGCGGCCGAGGCGCTGGAAGTCGCCACCGCCGATCTCGAATACCAGGGCGGCCATTTCCGCGTCGTCGGCACCGACAAGCAGATCGGGATCTTCGAGGTTGCGGCGCGGCAACCCGAGGGGCGCATCTTCATCGACTCCACCACCAAGGTGAACGGCCCCACATGGCCGAATGGCTGCCACGTCTGCGAGGTCGAGATCGACCGCGAGACGGGCGAGATCGAGGTCGCGTCCTACGTCTCGGTCAACGATGCCGGGCGGGTGGTGAATCCGATGATCGTGGAGGGCCAGATCCAGGGCGGCGCGCTGCAGGGGCTCGGCCAGGCGATCTTCGAGCAGGTGGTCTACGATCCCGATTCCGGCCAGCCGCTCAGCGCCAGCTTCCAGGACTACTGCATGCCGCGGGCGGACACACTGAAGGCCGGCTACGTGACCGCGCTGGACCAGTCCGTGCCCTGCCTGACCAATCCGCTCGGCGTGAAGGGCGTGGGCGAGCTGGGCACCATCGGGGCCACGCCGGCGCTGGTGAACGCCGTGGCGGATGCCCTGGCGCGCCAGGGCCGGGCGGCCGGGGCGGATACGCTGCAGATGCCGCTGACGCCCCAGCGGGTGTGGTCGCTGCTGGCGGGGTGATCGACCCCGCCGGCAGCCCCGGCCTCAGCCCTCGAAGTTGCCGCGCGGGCTCGTGATCATCGAGAGGAACTCGCGCCGCGTCGCGTCGTTGTGGCGGAAGGCGCCGAGCATGCGCGAGGTGACCATCGAGACGCCCGTCTTATGGACGCCGCGCGTGGTCATGCACTGGTGCCCGGCCTCGATCACCACGGCCACGCCCTTGGGGTGCAGCACGCTCTCGATGGTGTTCGCGATCTGCGCCGTCAGCTTCTCCTGGATCTGGAGGCGCTTGGAATAGGCGTCGATCACGCGCGCGATCTTCGAGATGCCCACGACCTTCCCGTCCGGCAGATAGGCGACATGCGCCTTGCCGACGATGGGCACCATGTGGTGCTCGCAATAGCTCTCCAGGCGGATGTCGCGCAGCACGACCATCTCGTCATAGCCGTCCGTCTCCTCGAAGGAGCGGGCGAGCAGCTCGACGGGATCGGTGTCGTAGCCGGCGAAGAATTCCTCGTAGGAGCGGACGACGCGGGCGGGGGTGTCGATCAAGCCCTCGCGGTCCGGGTCGTCGCCGGCCCAGAGGAGGAGCGTGCGAACGGCGGCCTCGGCCTCCTCGCGGGTCGGCTTGACCGGGGTCTTCGCCTCTTCCGCCTTCCGATCGGGCGGCGCCTGGATGTTCATGGCGTTCGGACTTTCGTTTTTCGACTCAGAGCAAATGGTTAGGACGGGCCGCCGCGCAAGTTCAGTCGGCGACGCGCAACTCCTCATAGGAGACCATGACGTGCTCCCGGAAGGCGGGGCGCTCCGTCAGAGTCTCGTAGTAGCGCCGGAGCATGGGACGGTCCGGCCGAGGGATCGGGATATCGAAATAGCGGAACAGCACATGGCCGAACTGGATGTCGGCCAGGGTCAGCGCGTCACCGGCGAGGAAGGCGGTGCGCGCGAGTTGCGCCTCGGCGATGCCGAGCAGCGGGTCCAGCTTCGCGACCGCATCCCCGATCGCGGCCGGATCCTGGTCGGCCGGGGCCGTGCGCACGACCCGCCAGAAGATCGGCACGGTGAAGCCCAGGGTCACGTTGATCTTCGCCCATTCGGCCCATTTGTCGACATGGGCGCGGGCCTGACCCTCCTCCGGCCAGAAGGGGGGCTGGCCGTAGTGGCCGGCGAGGTAGCGGAGGATGGCGCCGGTCTCCCAGAGAGGCTCGCTTTCGCCGTCGCGCAGGACGGGTACGGTGCCGTTGGGATTCATGGCGAGGAATTCCGCCGTGTCCGTGCCCCCGTAGCGATGCCCGGCATCGTGCCGCTCGTAGGGCAGGCCGAGCTCGCCCACGCACCACATCAGCGCCTGGACGTTGGACGAGGTCTTCCGGCCCCAAATGGTCAACACCTGGTCGGCACCTCAGTGAACCCCGCCGGCCTGATGCGGGCTGTCCAGCGAGAAGGGCGGCACCTGGGCGTCGAAGGTTTCGCCCGTGCCGGGGATGATCATGTGATAGGTCCCGCGCATGAAGCCCGAGGGCGTGGGCAGCGGCGTGCCGGAGGTGTAGTCGAAGCTCTCGCCCGGCTCGAGCACCGGCTGCTCGCCCACCACCCCCTCGCCATGGACGCGCATGGTGCGGCCCTGGCCGTCGGTGATGAGCCAGGTGCGCTTGAGCAGCTGCACGGCCGCCTCGCCGTCATTCACGATCTCGATCTTATAGGCCCAGACATACTGGCCCTGATCGGGCTCGGACTGGTCCTCCAGATAGAAGGCCCGGACGGTGACGCGAACGCCCCGCGTCGTGGCGGAATAGGGCTTCATGCGCGGCGCATCGCGGCGGTGGCGATGCCGGCGCCGACCATCATGCCGCCGCCCACCCGGTTGAAGCCGCGCCGGATGCCCGGCCGCGTCACAAGGCCCGACATCCGCCCCGCCAGCAGCGCATAGATCAGCGCATTGGCCGTGCTGAGGACGACGAAGCTCGCCACCAGCGTCACGGCCTGCGGCAGGAAGGGCCGCGTGCCGTCGAGGAACTGCGGCACGAAGGCGACGAAGAAGGCAATGCTCTTGGGGTTCAGCGCCGTGACGACCAGCGCGTCGCGAAAGGCGCGCCTCGCCGAGAGCGGCGGCGCCGCGGCCTCGCCCACGGGCGAGCGCCACAGCTTCACGCCGAGCCAGACCAGATAGGCCGCGCCGCCCCATTTCAGGAGGGTGAAGGCCAGGCTCGAGGCCGCCAGCAGCGCACCCAGCCCGGCCAGCGAGAGCGTCATGGCCGTCAGGTCGCCCAGCGCCACGCCGGCGACCAGCGGCAGGGCGCGGCCGCGCCCCGCGCCGAGCGACTGGCCGATCACCAGCAGGATGGTCGGCCCCGGAATGGCAAGCAGCGCCGCCGAGGCGAGGAGAAAGGCCAGCCAGGTTTCCGGGGCCATGACGCTTTACTCCGCCGCGCGCACGGCGGCCGCGCCACCGATGGCGTCCAGCGCGTCGGCGAGATCCTCGATGAGATCCGCCACATCCTCGAGCCCGACCGACAGGCGCACGGTGCCGGCGGTGATGCCGAGGCGGGCGCGCTCCTCCTCGGGCAGGCGCATATGGGTGGTCGTCGCCGGATGCGTCGCGAGCGACCTGGAGTCGCCGAGGTTGTTGGAGATGTCCACGAGGTTCAGCGCGTTCATGAAGCGGAAGGTCTCCTCCTTGCCGCCCTTGATGTCGAAGGTCACCAGCGTGCCGCCGGCCGACATCTGCTTCACCGCCAGGGCATGCTGCGGATGGTCGGCGCGGAAGGGGTAGAGCACCTTCGCGATCTCGGCGCGCTCGGACAGGAAATCGGCCACGGCGGCCGCGTTGCGGCACATCTGGTCGACGCGCAGCTTCAGCGTCTCCAGGCCCTTCATGATCACCCAGGCGTTGAAGGGCGACATGGCGGGGCCGGTGTTGCGGATGAAGGGCATCAGCGTCTCCTCCATCCACTTCTTCGGGCCGAGCACGGCGCCGCCCAGGGTGCGGCCCTGGCCGTCCATGTGCTTGGTCGTGGAATAGACGACGATATCCGCGCCGAGCTCGAGCGGGCGCTGCAGCAGCGGCGTGGCGAAGACATTGTCCACCACCACCAGCGCGCCGGCCGCATGGGCCAGCTTCGCGACGGCGGGAATGTCCACCAGCTCGAGCATGGGGTTGGAGGGGCTCTCCAGCAGGACCATCGCGGCCGGGGTGCTGAGCGCCTTCTTCCACTGACCGAGGTCACCGCCATCCACGAACTCGGCCAGGATGCCGTAGCGCGGCAGCAGGGTGCTCACGATCCAGTGGCAGGAGCCGAAGAGGGCGCGCGAGGCGACCAGGCGGTCGCCCGTCTTGAGGTGCGAGAGCAGTGCGGAATGCACCGCCGCCATGCCGGTGGCCATCAGGCGGCAGAGGTCGGCCCCTTCCAGCAGGGCCAGCTTGTCTTCCAGCATGGTCGTGGTGGGGTTGGCGAAGCGCGAGTACTGGTAGTGCTCGATCTCGTTCTTGAAGGTGGCCTCGGCCTGCTCGGCGCTGTCGTAGACGAAGCCCGAAGTCAGGAACATCGCCTCCGACGTCTCGCCGTGATTGGAGCGATTGAGGCCGCCACGGACGAGCTGGGTAGCGGGGCGAAGCTTTCTGGACATCGATGACACCCTTCGAACACAGGCGTCCGGCACCCTGAACGGGGCGGGGTCCGTCCCTCCGAAGAGGTCCGATCCCAGGCCGTTTAGCGCGATTCTTTTCCGTCCCCCATCCATTTCTGTCAGGGAAGACGACCCGGTTGGGACCTCGCCGCAAGCTGGCCGGACAAATCGCGAGGACACATGATGGGTAATCCCGTCCGCGGGCCGGCGTCAACCATCGCCGGATGGACCCGGCATCCCAACCGCAATCCTAGCTGTTGACGGGCGTATGGTGGAATGCAAGTCATGCAGAAGCATGAGCGCCCTCGATCCCACCGTCGCCGGCCAGTTGGCCGAAGACCTGCCGCCCGACGTGTTCCGCACCATTATCGCGACCTTCGAGGAGGATATGACGCGCCTGTTGCAGGAGCTGCAGGACGCCTATGCGGCCGGCAACCAGGACGGCTACGAGCGCGCGGCCCATAGCCTCGCCGGCGCCTCCGCGGCGGTCGGCGCCCTGGGGCTGGAGCGCGAGGCGCGCATCGCCATGGACCACCGGCAGCCCGAGGCCGCCGTCACCGTCCTGCCGCGCCTGGTGGCCGAGGCAAAGGGCGCCCTCGAGGCCTTGCACGCCCTGATCCATTGAAATGCGGGCGCGCATCCTTCTCGTCGAGGATACGCCCACCCAGGCCGAGATCGCCAAGGCCATGCTCCGCGATAGCGGGCATGAGATCCGCCACGCGGAGACCGCCGGCGCCGCGCTGACCCTCGCCTTGGAGTGGCGGCCGGACGCCATCCTGATCGACCTTCTGTTGCCCGATTTCTCCGGCATCGAGCTCATGCGGCGGCTGCGGGCCGCCCAGGTCGAAGCCGCGATGATCGTGCTGACGGCCCACGGCTCGGTGAAGACGGCGGTCGAGGCCATGCAGGAGGGCGCCTCGGACTTCGTCCTCAAGCCCTATTCCGCCGCCCGCCTGCACGTGACCCTCGACAATGCGCTGGAGAAGCGGGAACTGCGCCAGCAGCTGGACGTCGCGAAATCGCAGCTGGGGCGCGGGCGGTTCCACGGCTTCATCGGGGCCTCGCCGCCGATGCAGGCCATCTACCGGACCGTCGAGAGCGTCGCCCCCTCCCGCGCCACCGTCTTCGTGACCGGCGAGAGCGGCACCGGCAAGGAGCTCGCCGCCGAGGCGCTGCACCAGGCCTCGCCGCGGGCGGGCAAGCCCTTCATCGCGCTCAATTGCGGCGCCATCCCGCGCGACCTGCTGGAGAGCGAGCTCTTCGGCCATGTGAAGGGCGCCTTCACGGGCGCGACCGACAACCGCCTCGGCGCGGCGCGCGCGGCGGACGGCGGCACGCTCTTCCTCGATGAGATCGGCGAGATGCCCGCCGAGATGCAGGTGAAGCTGCTGCGCTTCGTGCAGACCGGCGTGGTGACGCCGCTGGGCGGCACGAAGGCCGAGAAAGTGGATGTGCGCCTCGTCTGCGCCACGCATCGCGACATCCTCGCCGAGGTGCAGGCGGGCCGCTTCCGCGAGGACCTCTATTACCGCATCTACGTCGTGCCGATCGAACTGCCGCCGCTGCGCCTGCGCGGCGAGGACGTGGTGCTGGTGGCGCGCCACCTGCTCGCCCTCTACGCCCGCGAGGAGGGCAAGGCCTTCACCGGCTTCGACGCGCAGGCCGAGGGGGCGATCCGCGCCTATCCCTGGCCGGGCAATGTGCGCCAGCTGCAGAACGTGCTGCGCAATGCGGTGGTGCTGCATGACGGCCCGCAGGTCACCCGCGAGATGCTGCCGGTGCTGCTGCTGCACCAGGCCGTCGCGGAAGCCGCGCCCAACCCGCCCCAGCGCGCGACGATGGAGGCGCTGACCTCGCGCATCGAACCGCTGACGGTCACGGAGAAGCGGATGATCCTCCAGGCGCTGGAGCACACCGGGCAGGATGTGCCGCGCGCGGCGGCGCTGCTGGAGATCAATCCAAGCACGATCTATCGGAAACTGACCGCCTGGAAGCAGACGGGCTAACCGCTTCGACGGCGCCGCGCTCCCGCTTGCGGGGGCCAAAGATGCCCTCCTCGCGAAGGAGCCGGCATGTGCCCCGGCATGACCCGTATCCCTCGACCCCGGCCCGCGACGCGCGGTGACGCAGGCGCGGCCTATCACATAAAGACATGCTTATGCCTCTGGTCACGCTGGGCCGGGCATGCTAGGGCGGCGCGCACCAGGACCTGCATCAAGGATACGCGCGCATGGCTGACTACATCGTCAAGGATCTCTCGCTCGCCGATTGGGGCCGCAAGGAGATCAACATGGCCGAGGACGAGATGCCCGGCCTGATGTCCACGCGCGCGGAATACGGCACGTCGCAGCCGCTCAAGGGCGCGCGCATCGCCGGCTGCCTGCACATGACCATCCAGACCGCCGTGCTGATCGAGACGCTGAAGTCTCTCGGCGCCGATGTCCGCTGGTCGTCGTGCAACATCTTCTCGACGCAGGACCACGCCGCGGCGGCCATCGCCGCCACCGGCACGCCGGTCTTCGCCGTGAAGGGCGAGACCCTGCCGGAATACTGGTCCTACGTGCAGAAGACGCTCGAGTGGGCGGACGGCGGCGAGCCGAACATGCTGCTCGACGACGGCGGCGACATGACCCTGCTCGTCCATTACGGCCTGCGCGCCGAAAAGGGCGACGTGGCCTTCCTGGATGGCGCGACCAACGAGGAAGAGACCGTCTTCTTCGCGCTCATCAAGAAGCTGCTGACGGAGAAGCCGGGCTGGTTCGCCAAGCTCGCCGCCTCCATCAAGGGCGTGTCGGAAGAGACGACGACGGGCGTGCACCGCCTCTACGTGATGGCGAAGGAGGGCAAGCTGCTCTTCCCCGCGATCAACGTGAACGACAGCGTCACCAAGTCGAAGTTCGACAACCTCTACGGCTGCCGCGAGTCGCTGGTGGACGCCATCCGCCGCGGCACGGACGTCATGATGTCCGGCAAGGTCGCGCTGGTCGCGGGCTACGGCGACGTGGGCAAGGGCTCGGCCGCCTCGCTTCGCAACGCCGGCTGCCGCGTGATGGTGACGGAGATCGACCCGATCTGCGCGCTCCAGGCCGCGATGGAAGGCTATGAGGTCGTCACGCTCGACGACATGGCCGGCAAGGCCGACATCTTCGTCACCGCCACCGGCAACGTCGATGTCATCACCGCCGACCACATGCGCGCGATGAAGCACCGCGCCATCGTCTGCAACATCGGCCACTTCGACAGCGAGATTCAGGTCGCGTCGCTGCGCAACCTGAAGTGGGACAACGTGAAGCCCCAGGTGGACGAGATCGAGTTCCCCGACGGCAAGCGCATCATCCTGCTCTCCGAGGGCCGTCTGGTGAACCTGGGCAATGCGACGGGCCACCCGTCCTTCGTGATGTCCGCGTCCTTCACCAACCAGACGCTCGCGCAGATCGACCTCTGGACGAACCCGGGCAAGTACAAGAACGACGTGTTCGTGCTGCCGAAGCACCTCGACGAGAAGGTGGCGATGCTGCACCTCGAGAAGGTCGGCGCGAAGCTCACCAAGCTGCGTCCGGATCAGGCGAGCTACATCGGCGTGCCGACGGAAGGCCCCTTCAAGGCCGAAGCCTACCGCTACTGAGCTTTTTGGGCTGACAAGAAAGGCGCGCATCCCTGGCGGGGTGCGCGCCTTTTGCGTTTCAATGCGCGGATGCAAAACGCCCCTGCCCTCGTCGCGCTCTACGCCCTCGCCCTCCTGCTCGGAGGTATGGTGTTCTTCGCCGCCGTGACGACGCCCGTCGCCTTCCGCCGGCTGGAGAGGGAGCAGGCGCGGCACTACATCCGCGGCGTCTTCCCGATCTATTACCTGTGGGTGTTCGCGACCTCGGCCATCGCCGCTTTGGCCCTGCTGCCACGCGACGGCCAGGCGGCGGCGGTGATGGCGGCCTGCGCTTTGCTCGCGGTCTGGATGCGGCAGGGCGTGATGCTGCGCATCCGCGCGGCCGATGAGGCGGGCGACCAGGCGACGTTCAAGAGGCTGCATCGCCTCTCGGTGATCGTGAACCTCGTTCAGATGGTCATGGCCGCCGGGGTCCTGGCGGCCCTCTGATTCACTTGGTGGTGTAGCCGCCGTTCACGAGGATCGTCTGACCCGTCATCCACCAGCCCTCGGAGACGAGGAAGCGGATATGGGGGACGATGTCCTCGATATCCGTCAGCCCCGTCTTCGAGAACTTCGACAGCGCCGCCGCCGTCCTGTGATAGGCCACGGCCTCCGCGCCCTCGGCCGGGTAGAAGAAGGGCGTGTCCATCGGGCCGGGGCCGATGGCCGTCACCGAAATCCCGCGCTCGCCGAACTCCTTGGAGGCCGCGCGCGTGAAGTGCTCGACCGGTGCCTTGGTGCCGGCATAGGCCGCATAGAACGGGGTGTAGGCGCCGAGCAGCGAGGTGACGAGCGTGCAGATCTTGCCGTTGTCGTTGAGATGCCTCCCGGCCTCCTTAAGGAAGAAGAAGGCGGCCTTGGAATTGACGGCGGTCATCTCGTCGTATTCGGCCTCGGTGATCTCGACGAGGGGCTTCTTCAGCACCTTGCCGACCGTGTTGATGGCGATGTCGGGACGGCCGAAGGCGGCGATGGCCTCGGCGAAGACCTTCTCCACCGCACCCGCCGTGGTCAGGTCGGCCTGCAAGGCGATCGCCTGCGCGCCGGCCGCCTTGATCGCCGCCACTGTCTCCTCGGCTGCCGAACCGCTCGCCGCCGAGTTGTAGTGGATCGCGACCGCCTTCGCGCCATGCCGGGCCAGATCGCGCGCGATCAGCCCGCCCAGGTTCTTCGCCCCGCCCGCGACGAGAACGACTTTTCCCTTGATGCTGTGATCGGTCATGGCGGCGGCTTCCCTGAATTGCATGGCCGCGACGCGCCGCCACTCCGAAGGGAGGATATCGTCCGGCATGTTCAGATAAAGCTGGCCATTCTGCCATCACTTGTCAGAGATTTCGAACAATGGACCGGATCGATCTCTTCCGCGCCTTCGCGCGCGTCGTCGAATACGCCAGCTTCACCAAGGCGGCCGACAGCCTCGGCCTGCCGCGCTCCACCATCTCCGCCGCGATCGGCCTCCTCGAGGCGCGGCTGGGCGTCCGGCTGCTGCACCGCACGACGCGCAAGGTCGCCCCGACGCTCGACGGCGAGGTGTTCTACGAAAGCTGCCTGCGGCTGATCGCCGATGTCGAGGAGGCCGAAGGCCTGTTCCGCCAGGGTGGCGGGCGGCCGGCGGGGCGGCTTCGCATCGACGTGCCCGGCCGCATCGGCCGGCTGATCATCGCGCCGGCCCTGCCGGAGTTCCTGGCCCTCTACCCTCAGATCGACCTCGATCTCGGCGTCAGCGATCGGTCAGCGAAGCTGGCCGAGGACCGCATCGACTGCGTCCTGCGCGTCGGGCCGCTCAGCCCCTCCGCGCTGATCGCCCGCTCCATCGGCGATCTGGCGCTCATCAATGTGGCGAGCCCGGACTATCTCGCCCGGCACGGAACGCCCCGCTCGCCGGCCGATCTCGGCGCGCATCTGGCGGTCAACTATGCCTCGCCCTCCAGCGGACGCGTCGAGGACTGGGAATGGATCGAGGCAGGCGAGGTGCGGAGAGTTCCGCTCAAGGGCAGGGTCACGGTCGACAGCGCGGAGGCCTATATCGCCTGCTGCCTGGCCGGCCTCGGCCTCATCCAGATTCCCGCCTATGACGTGGCGACGCAGCTGGCGGCCGGCGCGCTCGTCGAGATCATGCCCGACCATCGCGCCGCGCCTTTGCCCATGACGCTGCTCTATCCGCACCGCCGGCATCTGTCCCGCCGGCTCCAGGTCTTTACCGACTGGCTGGAAGGCGTCCTGAAGCGCGAGATCCCGGGCTGAGCAGGCTCACGCGACCGGCTGCGCCAGGGGCTTCAGCCGCGCCAGCCACAGCGCCGCCACCAGCCCGACGACCATGCAGCCGGCCACCAGCGCGACGACGCCCGGCCAGCCATAAGCCGTCAGCAGCCAGCCGCCGATCGTGCCGATCACGCTCGAACCGCCATAGCAGGCGAAGAGATAGAGCGCGGAGGCCTGCGCCTTGGCCGTCAGGGCGCGGCGCCCCACCCAGGCGCTGGCGATGGCATGCGCGCCGAAGAACCCCAAGGTGACGATCGCCAGCCCCGCCACCGAACCCGCGACCGAGGGCAGCAGCGAGACGGCGAGGCCCAGCAGGATCACCACCATGTTGATCCAGAAGATTTTCGCCCGCCCGATCCGGTCGGCCAGCGAACCGATGAAGGTCGAGGCGACGATGCCCACCAGATAGACCGTGAAGACCATGCCCACCCAGGCCTGGCTCAGCCCGTAATCCGCCAGCAAGTGGTAGCCGATGTAGTTGTAGACGGTGACGAAGCCGCCCATCAGCATCGCGCCCATCAGGAAGAGCACCCGCAGGCCCGGTTCGCGCAGATGGACGACGAAGCTCTGCGCCAGGCTCGCGAGCTTCAGCGGGCGCGGCCGGAAGTGGCGCGAGGGGCGCAGATTCATCACGAAGACCAGGGCCGTCAGCAGGCCGAAGAGGCCCATGGCCCCCATCGCGACATGCCAGGAGCTGATGTCGCTGAGGATGCCCGTGCCGACGCGCCCAAGCATGCCGCCCATCGCATTCCCGCTGATGTAAAGGCCCACGGCGAGGCCGATCGAGCGCGGATGCACCTCCTCGGCCAGATAGGCCACGGCCGCCGCCGGCAGCCCGGCCAGGACCAGGCCCTGCAGGGTGCGCAGGACGAGGAAGCTCTCCCAGTTCGGCGCGAAGGCGGAGAGCAGGGTCAGCCCGGCCGAGCCGAAAACCGCCCCCACCATCAGCGGCTTGCGCCCGAAGCTCTCGGACAGGGAGCTGGCGACCAGCGTGCCGAAGGCCAAAGCGATGGAGGGCAGCGAGATGGAGAGGCTGGCGGCCGCCGCGCTCACCCCGAATTCGCGCGAGAAGACCGGCATCAGCGGCTGGGGGCAGTAGAGCAGGGTGAAGGTCGCGAGGCCGGCGCAGAACAGCGCGACGCTCATGCGGAAGAATTCGGCGGTGCCGCGCTCGATATGCGGCGTCGCGGCCTTCGGCGGAGCCGGCAGGGTGCGGACGTCGGCGACGGAGCTGCTCATGGCGAGACTGGTCCTTAAATAGGCTGGACGCCGGCTCCCTGGGCAGACTTGGCCATCTGTGCGACCGCATGAGCAAAATTAGGTCATGCGTGCTGACAAAGTCATTCATGTTGCGACGCAAAACAATTAGGCTGGGACGAATGATCGATGGGACTGACCTTGGAACTTCGTCACCTCCGCGCCTTCCTCACCGTCTCGGAGACGCTGCATTTCGCGCGCGCGGCGGAGATCCTGGGCATCTCGCCGCCCTCGCTGACCGAACAGGTCCAGGAGCTGGAGCGCCAGCTGGGCGCGCGGCTCTTCCAGCGCACCAAGCGGTCGGTCTCGCTGAGCGATGCGGGGCGGCTCTTTCTGGAGGAGCTGCGGCCGGCGCTGGACCAGCTGGAGCGCGCCATGCGCGTCGCGCGCCAGGCGGGGCGCGGCGACCGGGGCATCATCGAGATCGGCTTCGCCCCCAGCGCGGCCTTCTCGGGCGTCCTGGCCCAGACGGTGGCCGCCTGGCGGCGGGAGCACCCGCAGGTGGAGCTGCATCTCCATGAGATGGAATCCGGCGCGCAGATCGAGGCTCTGGCCGAGGGCCGCCTCGATATCGGCTTCGTGCGCGCCCCGGTGATCGCCCCGCCGGGCATCGTGACGGCCCGGCTGCACCGCGAGCCGCTGCTGATCGCCCTGCCCCCCGGCCACGCCCTGGCCGAGGAGGAAAGCGTCCCCGCCGCGGCCCTGGCCGGCGAGGCCTTCATCATCCCCGACCAGGGGGCCAGCACCAGCTTCCAGCACCACACTCTGGCCGTGGCCCAGCGCGGCGGCTTCGTCCCGCGCATGACCCATCGCGCGCGGGACCTGATCGCGGTGGCGACGCTGGTGGGCCTGGGCATGGGCGTCGCCGTGGTGCCGGACAGCCTGCGCCGAACGCTGAACCTGCCCGGCGTGAACTACAGGCCCCTACGCGGCGCGCCGATCCTGGCCGATATCGCGGCCGCCTTCCGCCGGGGCGAGTCGGCGCCGGCCACCCGGGCGCTGATCCGCCAGATCCGGCACGTGGAGGTGGAGGAAGGCTGAGGCAGGCCTCGCCTCAGGCGGGCTCGAGGATACCCGACCGGCTCCACACGAAGTCGGGATAGAAGCGCGCCATCATCCGATCCGTGTAGTCGGCGAGGTTGAGCATACCTTCCGCCGCCAGCCGCAACGGCGAGTCGAATTCCGGCGTCAGCAGCGCGGCGAGCTGCGCGAAGGCGATGGCATCCACGCCCGAGGGCCGGTCGCCCATCAGATAGGCCTTGTCCCCCAGGATGGCGGAGAGGCTTTGCAGCGAGCGCGTGCCGAGCCACTCGATCTCGTCCGGCTCGTGGCCCTCGAGGCCGACCGCGCGAAAATCGGCGGCGACCCGGCTCCGCAGCGCTTCGATCATCGCCGCCCGCCGCGCCTGGGGTACGCCTTCAAGGAATCGCGCCGCGCCATGGGCCAGGTTCCTGTCCAGGAAATAGCGCGGCCAGGCGGCCGTCCATCCGAAGTGGTTCTCCACCATGCGCTCGATCGCCCAGGCCTCGGCCCTCTGGCGGGCGTCCAGCGCGGCATCGAGGTCGAAGCCGTATTTCCATTCGAGGTGCAGGCGGATGAAGGTGGAGTCGGCCACCAGCTCGCCGTCGTCGTCGATGAAGGGCAGCTGGCCCTTGGGCGATTGCGCCGGAGAGGCGGGCCGGACCAGGAAATCCAGCCCCGCCATGCGCAGCTGTACGGCCGTCTTCATGCTGTAGGGGCTGGCATCCGGAAGGCCGAAGCCGGGTCCGGCGCCGTAGAGAATGATCATCGCGTCCTCCTGGGTGGAGGCGATGTGATAGGGGAAGGCTGCTGCCACCCTGCTGTCAGCAGCGATGTGCGAGACGATGCCCATGCGTAAAGCCGACCGACTCTTCCAGATCATCCAGATCCTCCGCCGCCGCCAGCGCGCGCCCATGACCGCCGAGGCCATCGCGGCCGAGCTCGAGACCTCCCGGCGGTCCGTCTATCGCGACATCGCGGTGCTGATCGGCCAGCGCGTGCCCATCCGTGGCGAGGCCGGCATCGGCTATGTGCTCGACGGCGGCTTCGACCTGCCGCCGCTCATGCTGACAGCCGACGAGGTGGAGGCGGCGGTGCTGGGCGCCAGCTGGGTGGCGAGCCGGGGCGATCCCGCCTTGGCCACGGCGGCGCGCGACCTGATGGCCAAGATCGCCGCGACGGTCCCCGAGCGGCTGCGCCCGATGGTGCTGGAGCCGGGCCTGCTGGCCACGCCCGCCTGGCGGAACGCGCAGGACCGGATCGACATGGCCGCGCTGCGCCAGGCGATCCGGGGCGGGCGCAAGGTGGATCTGCGCTATGCCGACGAGCAGGGGCGCGTCAGCGAGCGGACGGTCTGGCCCATCGCCATCGGATACCTGGACGCGACGCGACTCGTCGTCGCCTGGTGCGAATTGCGGGAAGGCTTCCGCCACTTCCGCACCGACCGGATCGAGCGGGCGACCTTCCTGGACGAACGCTATCCGGCCCGGCACGCCGCGCTGAAGGCCCAGTGGCGCAAGTCCCTGGAAAAGAGCGCCTGAGCGCTCACACCATCAGCATGCCGCCGTTCACATGGATGGTCGTGCCGGTCACCCAGGCGGCCTCGTCCGAGGCGAGGTAGGTCACGGCCGCCGCGACGTCCTGCGCCGAGCCCATGCGGTTCAACGGGATGCGCGTCATCAGCCCGGCCTTCTGCGCCTCGTTGAGCTTGTCGGTCATCGGCGTCGCCACGAAGCCCGGCGCCACGACGTTGATGGTCACGCCGCGCGGCGCGACCTCCTGGGCCAGGGCCTTGCTCATGCCGATCAGCCCGGCCTTGGCGGCGGCGTAATTCGCCTGGCCGGCATTGCCCGTGATGCCGACGATGGAGGCGATGGAGACGATGCGACCCGCCCGGCGCTTCATCATCCCGCGCAGCGCGGCGCGGGCGAGACGGAAGGGCGCGTTCAGATCGACCTCGAGCACGGCGTTCCAATCCTCGTCGGCCATGCGCAGCGCCAGCATGTCGCGCGTGAAGCCGGCATTGTTCACGAGGATGTCGAGGCGGCCGTGATCGGCCTCGATCTTCTCCACCAGCGCGGCGGGCGCGGCAGGATCATTGAGGTCGGCCGGGATCACGAAGGCGCGCTCGCCGAGCTCCTCGGCGACGGCCTTGAGCTCCGCCTCGCGCCGGCCGGTGAGCACGACCGTGGCGCCCTGCGCGTGCAGCGCCTCGGCGATGCCGATGCCGATGCCGGAGGAGGCGCCGGTGACCAGGGCAATCTTGCCGTCGAGCTTGAACATGTGTGTGGGTTCCTCAGTCAAACCGCTTCGCGAGCCAGTAGCGCGTATGCCCCGGCGGATGGTCCGGCAAGGTGCCGAAGACCGAAAAGCCGCACTTCTCGTAGAAGCCCCGGGCCTGGAAGGAGAAAGTGTCGAGCCGGATGCCGGTGCAGCCCCGCGCCCGCGCTTCTTTCTCCGTCAGTTCCATGATCTGCCGGCCCAGCCCGGTCCCGCGAAGGGATTCCGGCAACCAGAGCAGGTCGATCGCCAGCCAGCCGTAGTAGGAACTGCCAATCGCCCCGCCGATGGTGTTGCGGCCCTCGTCGCGGAGGAGGGCCGCGAAGGGCCTGAGCTCCCAGCCCGGCAGGCCCGTCGCCCGCTCGTTGAAACCGGTCAGGCCTTGCCCCAGGACGTCGAGATCCGCCTGGGTCGGCGCCTCCGTGATGAGAAGGCTGGTCTTCACAGGCTCTTCAGGAAGGCCTCGACGTCGGCCGGCGTGTTGACTGCCAGGGCCGCCGCCTCGGGCGCGTTGCGCTTCATGAGGCCCGTCAGCACCTTGCCCGCGCCGACCTCGACGAAGCGCGTGCAGCCCGACGCCACCATCGCCGCGATGCATTCGCGCCAGCGCACGGTGCCCGTCACCTGCTTCACCAGCAGCTCGCGGATCATGTCCGGATCGCTCACCGGCGCGGCGGTGACATTGGCCACCACGGGCACGGAGGGATGGGCCATCACGGCCCTCTCCAGCGCGTCGCGCATGGCATCGGCCGCCGGGGCCATCATCGCGCAATGGAAGGGGGCGGAGACGGGCAGCAGCATGGCGCGCTTCACGCCGGCGGCCTTCGCCGCCTCGATCGCGCGCTCGACCGCCGCCTTGGCGCCCGAGATCACCACCTGGCCGCCGCCATTGTCGTTCGCGACCTGGACGACCTCGCGGCCCTCCTCGCCCTTCTCAGACGCCGCGCAGATCGCCGCCGCCTGCTCGGCCTCGGCGCCCAGCAGCGCGGCCATGGCGCCCTCGCCGGGCGGCACCGCCTTCTGCATGGAGTCGCCGCGCAGCCGCAGCAGCCGGGCCGCCGTCGCCAGATCGAAGGCGCCGGCCGCCGTCAGCGCGCTGTATTCGCCGAGCGAATGCCCCGCCACCAGCGAGACCTGCCGCGACAGGTCGAACCCGCCCTCCTTGGCCAGCACCCGGCAGAGCGCGACCGAGACGGCCATCAGCGCCGGCTGGGCATTGGAGGTGAGGGTGAGTTCGGTCAGCGAGCCCTCGAACATCAGCCGGGACAGCTTCTGGCCCAGCGCGTCGTCGACCTCCTGGAAGGTCTCGCGGGCAATCGGGAAGGCTTCGGCGAGGTCACGCCCCATCCCATGGGCCTGGCTGCCCTGGCCGGGGAACACAAAAGCGAGAGACATGGCGGTTCCGTGATGGATTCTTGTCTCTCGCCCATCGCCTTGACCGGACAAAGAGTCAACTGCGGGGCTTTCGCCCCGCCATCCCTCAACGGCCCACCATGTCCAGAACGACATGGGAGAACCAGGGCACGAAGGCCACGACCAGGATGCCGATCAGCAGCATCGCCAGATAGGGCAGGATGGCCCTCGACGTGTCCTCCACCGTGCTCTTCATCACCGAGCAGGAGATGTGGAAGCCGATCCCGATGGGCGGCATGAAGATGCCCACGCCCATCGCGAGCAGCAGCACCATCGCGTAATGCACGCCGTCGATGCCGAGCTGCGTCGCGATCGGGTAGAGGATCGGCGCCAGGATGATCAGCGCCGGCAGGCCCTCCAGCAGCGAGCCGACGACGATCAGGATGAGGATGGACCCGATCAGGAAGAGGTACTTGCTGTCCCCGGCGGCATGCAGCGTGGCGACGAGGTATTGCGGCAGGTTGCCCGCCGCCATGATCCAGGCGAAAGAGCCCGCCGCCGCGATAATGAACAGCACCATCCCCGACATGACGGCGCAGGCGATCGTGATCCGCACGAATCCCGCGAATCCGATGGACCGATAGACGAAGGCCGAGATCAGGATGCCGTAGAGCACCGCGACGGTGGACACCTCCGTCGGCGTGGCCACGCCGAACTTGATGCCGATGATCAGGATGGCCGGCATGAGCAGCGGCAGGATCGCCCCGGCCGCCGCGGAGAGCCGCTCGGCGCCCGTGGCGCGCGCGACCGAGGCGACCGGATGGCGCACGGCGTTGATGTAGATCAGCGTCATCAGCAGGAAGGCCAGCACCGCCGCCGGCAGCAGCCCCGCGACGAACATGGAGCCGATGGAGATCGGCACCACCGAGCCCAGCACCAGCATGGCGATGCTCGGCGGAATGGTCTCGGACATGGCGGCGGAGGCGGCGAGCACCGCCGCGCCGTCCTTCATCTTATAGCCCTTGCGCTCTAGCTCCTCGCGCATGACGGAGCCGACCGCCACCACATCGGCGATCTTGGAGCCCGAGACGCCGGAGACGAGGTAGGTCGTGATGACGACCACCTGCAGCAGCCCGCCGCGGAAATGGCCGACCATCGTCATGGCGAAGTTCACCAGCCGCACGCTGATGCCGCCCTTCTCCATGATCATGCCGGCCCAGATGAAGAAGGGCAGCGTGAGCAGGATGAAGTGGCCCGATCCGTCGATGGTGTTCTGCGCCACCGCCACCAGCGGCGCGAGGTCCGTCAGGGTCAGGAAGAGCACCGAGCCGAAGAGCATGGCATAGGCGACCGGCAGGCCGATCAGGATCGCGCCGAAGAACAGCAGCAGCATGACGACCATGGACACGGCCTGGCTCGGCCGCACATCCGGCGTGCCGATCCACATCACGACAGCCGAGAACGCGACGAGGGCCGCAAGGCCCCGGAGCATGGCCGGCCCGGAATGGTGCCGCGCGAGCCGCTCGATCGCGAAGAGCCCGATGCAGACCATGCCGGTGGTGAAGGGAATGACGATGAGGCTGAGGTTCCACTCGGTCATCGGCATGATCGAGTAGGAGTTGATCTCCAGCAGGTCGAGCGAGGCCAGCCCGCAGATGATGGCGAGGGCCAGGACCATGAGGTCGAGCATGGCCTCGGTCGCCCGTCGCATGCCGGGCGACAGCGCGCGCAGCACGAAGGAAACGGCCGTGTGGCTCTGCGCGCGATAGGACAGCGCGCCGCCGAGGAAGGCGACGGTCAGCAGCACCAGCCGCGAGACCTCCTCGCCCCAGAGGAAGGAGTGGTCCACCAGCTGGCGCTGCGTCACCTCCACCAGGATCAGGCAGAGCTCCCCGGTGAGCAGAACCAGGAGCAGCACGCGGCAGGCCATGTCCAGCAGATCCATGGCCGTGGTGTATCCCACGGCCAGGGCGCCGGAGCGGAGCGGTGGGAGGGGCGCGTGATGCGCATCCTCGCCCGAGGGTTTGATCCCCAGGGCGAGCCTGGCCGTCTCGAACATGCTGTCTGTTCCCCGGAGCGCGCGCTCAGGCGACCTGGCTGAGGACGGCGTCCATCAGGGGCGCGCCGACGATGTTGCGGTACTCGTCATAGACGGGCTGCAGCGCCGCGCGATAGGCGGCGCGATCGACCTGCGAGATCTCCAGGCCCTTGGCGGCGAGGCGGCCCTGCGTCTCCTGCGTGGCGGTGGCGAGGGTCTGGCGCCAGTCGGGCGTCATCTCCAGGGCGGCCGCGCGGATGGCGTCCTGGTAGCGGCGGTCGAGGCTGTCGAGCTTGCGCTTGCTCGCCATCATCGCGCAGGCGTTATAGACGTGGTTCGTCAGATTGACGGTGCGCACCACCTCGTCGTGCTTGGTCGCTTCCAGCGAGATCATCGGCGTCTCGACCGCCTCGATCGCGCGCTGCGACAGCGCGAGATAGACCTCCGAGATATCCACCTGAATCGGCGTCGCCTGGAGCGTGCGGAACATGGCCGCGAAGATCGCTCCGGGCTGCACGCGGATCTTGAGGCCGCGCATCAGGTCGGGCGTCGGCATGGGGCGACCGATGGTGGAGACCACGCGCCAGCCGAAATAGCCGTAGGACAGGCCGTAGATGCCCTTGGTGGGGAACTCGGAGAGAAGCTGCTGGCCCACCGGCCCATCCAGCACCCGCTCGGCCGAGGCCGAATCCGGGAAGAGGAAGGGCAGGTCCATCACCATGAACTTGGGGAAGAGGGTGTCGATGAAGCCCGAGGTATGGGCGCAGAGGTCGATGATGCCCGTCTGCATGCCCGTGAGCATGTTCACCTGGGTGCCGAGCTGGCCCGTGGTGAAGACCTGCACCTCCACATCGCCATTGGTCTTGTTCTTCACGTTCTCCGCGAAGCGCCGGCCCACCGCCATGAAGGGATGCTGGGGCGTATCGGGATAGACCATCCGCAGCGTGTGCCGGGGCGCCGCCAGGGCGGAGCGAATGACGGCGGGCGAGGCGAGAAGCCCGGCGCCAGCCGGAATGATCGCGCGACGGGTCAAGCTCATGAGGTGTTCCTCCCGCGGAACCGCTTATTTTTCATGGACGCGGTCATTATACGCGCACCGGAACGATCCGGTGTCGTGGCGGGCGAAGGGATAACAATCGAACAGGATTGTCCAGGCAGCGTAACGACAATTCGACGTTGCGTTGCAGCATCGACGCCGCCGCGGGAAGCGGCGCCGAAGCAATGAGCACCTACGGAAGGGTGCGCTCCGCCTCGCCCAGCGAGCGCTGCATGTAGACCACGTCCACCCACTCGCCGAACTTCAGGCCAACCGCCTTCATCACGCCGACATTGCGGAAGCCCAACGAGGCATGCAGCCCGATGGAGCCCACATTGTCGCTATCGCCGATCACGGCGATCATCTGGCGGAAGCCGCGCTCCGTCGCGCGGTGCAGCAGGGCCTGGACCAGCGCCTTGCCCACGCCCATGCCGCGCACGTCGTCGCGGACATAGATGCTGTCCTCGGCGGTGAAGCGATAGGCGCTGCGGTCGCGGATCTGGGAGAAATAGCCATAGCCGACGATCTCGCCCTCGTTCTCGGCCACGAGCCAGGCGCAGCCGGCATCCTGCACCTTGGCCATGCGGGCCGCGAGCTCGGCCTGGTCCGGCGGCTCCTCCTCGAAGGTGCCGGTGCCGTGCAACACGTGGTGCGCGTAGATCGCGGTGATGGCGGGCAAGTCGCCCGCCTCGGCGTCACGGGTGATCATGAGAGTCCGATGTCCTGGGCCAGCGTCACGGCCAGTTTGAGCAAGGCCCGATCCTGCCCCGCCGCCGCGACCAGCGAAAGCCCGACCGGCGCGCCATCCACCCGCGCGACCGGAATGCTGACCTCGCAAAGCCCGCCAAGGCCGGCGATGGCGGTGACGCCCATGGTCGCCTCGCGCACGGCATTCTGGCCTTCGAGGCTGACGGTCAGCTTCGGCGAGGCGCAGGGGCTGGTGGGATAGGCCATCACCGCCCCGCCCGCGAGCATCGTCGCGATGCGCAGCCGGAAGCCCCGGCGGAAGGCCCGCCCGGCCGCGGCCTTGGCAGGATCCATCGCGCGCGCGGCGGCGAAACGCTCCGCGACGCCGGGTCCGAAGCGCGGCGTGGTGGCGGCCACCCAGCTGCCCAGGGTGGCCCAGGCCTCCTGCGCCTGCATGCAGCGGAAGTGTTCGTAGAGGACCGGCAGGCCCTCGGGCGCGACCTCGATGCGCATCGGCGCGCCGGCGATCTTCTCCAGCGCGTTCATCGCCGGGACCAAGGCGCGCGCCGTGGCGGGCTCGGCGTTGATCCAGGCCTCCTCTGCCTTGAGGATCGGGCCGAACTGCGTGCCCCCGGCTGGCAGCAGCACCACGCCGACCTTCTCCAGGACCTCGGCGGAGCGGGCGAACCAGCCGCAGGTGTCGAAGCTCGGCCCCAGGCCGCAGGCGCCGGCGAGGCTGATCGCGCCCCAGCTCGGCCGGATGCCGAAGACGCCGCAATAGCTCGCCGGAATGCGCACGCTGCCGCCCGTGTCCGAGCCGAGCGCGAAGTCGACCAGCCCGCCGGCCACCGCCGCGGCCGAGCCGCAGGAGGAACCGCCGGGGAACCGGTCGGGGGCGTTGGGATTGAGGGGGGTTTCGTACCAGACGTTCTCGCCGGTCAGCCCATAGGCGAGCTCGACGGTCTTGGTCTTGCCCGCGAGCCGGGCGCCGGCTTCCAGCAGCTCCATCACGACGGGCGCCGTGGCGGCCGCGACGGGATGGGTCCGCGCCCAGTCGGGATTGCCATAGGTGGTCGCCGCGCCCGCGACGTCGAAGAGGTCCTTCACGGCGAAGGCCAGGCCGTCGAGCGCGCCGGTCCCGAGCGGCGCGAGGGCGGCGCGCTCACCGGGCATGAAGGCCTTCACATCGTCAGTCGCCGGCATTCGGACCTCACCAGGGTTCGGAACCTTGCATGCTAGGGCGGTCCCCGTTGCACGCAAGCAACTTCACCACCGGGAGAGGGCGTGCCCCGGAATTTGGGCCGGGCGCACCCACCGTGGGACGCGCCCGGCGATCGGGTGAGCCTCAGCGCGCGCGGAGCAGTTCCGGCACGCGCAGCAGGATCAGCTCGTTGTCGTCGGCACGCGTCAGGTGGCGGCCAGCGCTGAAGGGCAGGTTGTTGTCATTGCCCACGATGATGTGGTCCGCATCCACCATGGCCACGTTCTCGATGGTGAAGAACGGGAAGGTGAAGCGGCCGGCCGGGGCATTCGCCGGCAGGTCGCCGCGCAGGCGGGCGCGGTTGTCGGGATCCTGCATCGCCATCAGGTCGATATAGCCGACCTTCCGGACGAAGCCGTTGGCGTCGATCTGGCTGAAATCCACCAGGGTAATGCGCTTCACGCGGGCCGGCTGGACGAAGCAGGCCGGCGGGCGCTGGCCCTCGCGGCACTCCAGGCCCGGATCGCCCTGGCCGTTGTCGCGCTCGATGACCAGGGCGCGCGTCGCGTCGATGAAGTTGAAGTCGCCGATGGCGGTCGCGCCCTCGGCGAGCTGGAAGCGGATATTGCGGCCGGTCCACTCGGCGCGGGCGACGTTGAACTCCATCACGCGCAGGAAATTGCCCTCGGCACGGTCGGTGCCGGCCGCGAAGAGCGGCTGTTCCAGCATCGCCCAGAGCGTCTGGCCGTCCGGCGTCAGCGCCATGCCCTCATAGCCGCCCGAGCGCCGCGCGCGGAACGCCACGGTGCCGGCCGGCGTCGCGGGGACGCCGAGGGACGGGTGGTCGGGCGAGCGGATCACCTCGTTCTCGAGCCGGGTCTCCACGATGCGCATCACGCGGCCCTCGGCATCCACCTGCATCAGATAGGGGCCGAATTCCTCGCCGATGTAGAAGGTGCCGTCCGCCAGGGGCTGGATGCTCTCGGGGTCGAAGTCGGCGCCCGTCAGGAAGCGCTCGTTGCTACCCTCGGTGGTGATGCGGAAGGGCACCACGCTGTTGGGATCGCTGAGGAAGATGGTGCGCATCACCTCGACGCCGCCGGTCGCGAAGTCGGGGCGGAGGCGGTGGAACATCAGCAGGGAGTCGGGGCTGTTGGCGCGGGCGCCGAAGCCGTTATCGGTCAGCACCCAATAGCTGCCGTCACCGACCGGCTTGATGCCGGAGAAGCCCTGGATGGGCTGGCCCTGGAAGGGAAGGGAGATCCCGGTGTCGCGGCTGCCATAGGCGGGGCCGGTATTGCCCATCACGCTGCCGGGGCGGGCCACACGGTCGGTGGTGGCGCCGGCGAAGCGACCGGAGACGGCGAAGCCGGGCGGCGCGGAGGCGGGCGGCGCGGCGAAGGTGGCGGCCGGCAGGAAGGCATGGCCGACGAGGCGCGCCTCGAAGCGCTGTTCGGCGGCGGCCGGGAGCGCGAGGCCCACGGCGGCGATGGTGGCGAGCAGGAAATGACGCATGGGCAAAGGCCCTCCGAATGGAGAGCGCGGCCTATCAGCCCGATATGACGGCGGGCTGACAGTCCGGTTGCAATCCCGTCAAACCAGTTCGAGCAGGATCGACTTCGTCACCAGGGCGGCGAGGACGCCCGCGCCCACCGCGGCGCCGACCGGCATCCATCGGTGCGACACGGCGAAGGCGCCACCGCCGATGATCAGGGCCCAGGCGAACAGATCGCCGTATTCGATGTAGCTCACGGCAAACCTCCCATTCGTGTAATATTGCCGCAATGCTACATTTATCCGACAAATGACTCCAGTTTAATTTTCACCGCGTAAGGTTTTCAGCGCGCCAGGGAGGCCTTGGGGCGGCCGTTCGAATCCCAGTTGGCATCGTCCAGCCAGGCCTCGATGGCGTCGCGCCGGGCGGGCCATTCGTCCTCCAGGATCGAGAACCAGGCGGTGTCGCGCCGCCGGCCCTTGATGGTCAGCACGGCGCGCAGCGTGCCCTCATAGGCGAAGCCGAGCCGGGCGGCGGCGCTGCGCGAGGGCGCGTTCAGCGCGTTGCACTTCCAGGTGAGGCGCCGGTAGCCCAGGTCGTCCATGGCGTGGCGCATGAGCAGGTACATGGCCTCGGTGGAGGCGCGGCTGCGCTGCATGCGCGGGCTGAACCAGATATTGCCGATCTCGATATGCGCATTGGCCGGGCTGATCTCCATGAGCGAGAGCCAGCCATCGACCGTCCCCGACCGGTGCGGCCGCACGGCCCAGACCGTGGGATCATGCGCCGTCGCGAAATTGCCCACGAAGCTGCGCATCGCCGCCTCGTCCGTGAAGGGGCCGTAGCCCATATAGGCCCAGCTTTCGGGCGCCAGATCGGCCTGGGCCGCCTGCCAGAGATCCGGCGCGTGGCGGATATGGAGCGGCTCCAGATCGACGCTGCGGCCCTTATGCGGGACGCGCGCCGGCAGGGGCCGGGGGGTGGGATCGACCAGGGGCCCGACGGGCGGGTTGGTATGCGGGTCATGCGGTGGCTGAAAATCTCTCATGCGTGCATCTTCTTCTTCTTGCGCTGCAACGTCACCCACCCCAAAACCGCAAAATGGACATCGCCGTCGACCCCATCGTTGCCGCCCCGCCCGGTTTCTTCGCGCCCGAAGTCACCTGGGTCCATCATTGGACCGACAGCCTCTTCAGCTTCAAATGCGGGCGCGATCCGTCCCTGCGCTTCATCTCCGGCCAGTTCGCGATGATCGGGCTGCTGGTCGCCGGCAAGCCGCTGGTGCGGGCCTATTCCATCGTGAGCCCCGCCTGGGAGGATCATCTCGAATTCCTCTCGATCAAGGTGCAGAACGGCCCCCTGACCTCGCGCCTCCAGCACATCCAGGTGGGCGATCGGGTGCTGATCGGCCGCAAGCCCGTGGGCACGCTGATCCCCGACAATCTGCTGCCGGGCCGGAACCTCTGGATGCTGGCCACCGGCACCGGCCTCGCCCCCTTCATGTCGCTGCTGCGCGACCCCGAGATCTACGACCGCTATGACCGCATAATCGTCTCCCACACCGTGCGCGAGGTGAAGGAGCTGGCCTATCGCGACTACATCACCGGCGAGCTGCGCGAGCATGAGCTGCTGGGCGAGATGGTCAGCGAGAAGCTGATCTACGCCCCGGCCGTCACGCGCGAGCCCTTCCCCGTCCAGGGCCGCATCACCACCCGCCTGGAATCCGGCGATGCCGAGCGCCAGGCCGGCGTCGCGCCGCTCGATCCCGCCTTCGACCGCGTGATGATCTGCGGCAGCGAGGCGATGAATGCCGACGTGAAGGCCCTGCTCGAGGCGCGCGGCTTCGTCGAGGGCAACAACCACGCTCCCGGCAGCTATGCGCTCGAAAAAGCCTTCGTCACGAAATAATCCTGATAATTCATCGAGCACGGCGCAACCCAGGCTTCCCCCAATGGTTAGGGTGGGGCCATGGAAATGTCGTTCAAAGACCCGCGCGCTCTCCCCAGCCCGCGGGAGGTCCTCACGCGCGGGGCGCTTCTCCTCGACGTTGACGGAACGCTGATCAACCTCGCGCCGCGGCCGGACGAGGTCGTGGTTCCCGGCTCGCTTCGGATCGATCTCGCGGCGCTGCTCTCCGCGATGGACGGCGCGGTGTCGCTCGTGACGGGCCGCGCGCTGGTGGATGTCGAGGCGCTGTTCGCGCCGCTCCAATTGCCCGTCTGCGCCGAACATGGCGCCGTCATGCGCGTCGTTCCTGGCGGCGTCGCCCGCCGAGCGGCCGCGCCGAGCGCGCCGGAATCCTGGCGCAAGACCGCGCTGGCCTTCGCCGCCCGGCATGAAGGCATGGTCTTCGAGGAGAAGCCGGCCGGCTTCGTGCTGCATTACCGGCTCGCCCCCGATCTCGGCGATCCCGCCTTCCAATTGCTGACCGACCTCCTGCGCGGCGCGCCGGAATTCGAGATCCTCCGCGCCTCCATGGCCTGGGAGGTCCGCCCGCGCGGCATTCACAAGGGCGTGGCCGTGCGCCAGATCATGAACGAGCCGCCCTTCTCCGGCCGCCTGCCCATCTTCATCGGCGACGATGTCACCGACGAGGACGGCATCGCCGCGGCGCGGGAACTGGGCGGTCTCGGCTTCCGCGTTCCCGAGGACTTTCCCGCTCCGGAGGCCGTCCGCAGCTGGCTGACCTCGCTGCTGGCAGGTTGCCCGGCATGACGGCCGCCCGGTTCCCTGGCGCCATGCGCCGCCCCTGCCATCGGGAGGTGAGCTCTTGGCGCGTCTGGTGATCGTCTCGAACCGTGTCGCACCGCTGAGGGAATCCGGCCCCATGGCCGGCGGCCTCACGGTTGCGCTTGAGGAGGCCGTGAAGCGGCGCGAAATGCTGTGGTTCGGCTGGTCCGGCGAAACCTCCGACCGGCAGGAGCCGCGCCTGAGCTCCTCCGGCAACCGCACCCACGCGCTGATCGATCTCACGGCGCAGGAGCATCGGCTGTACTACACGGGCTTCTGCAACGGCATGCTCTGGCCGCTGCTGCATTACCGCTTCGGCCTCGCGCAGTTCCGCCGCGCGGAGGAGGAGGGCTGGCGCCACGTGAACCACCGCTTCGCCGAACAGCTCGTCCCGCTGCTGCGCGAGGACGACACCATCTGGATTCACGACTTCCATTTGTTCCCCCTGGCCGCGGCCCTGCGCGCCTTGGGCGCGAAGCAGAAGATCGGCTTCTTCCTGCATGTCCCCTTCCCGCCGCCCGCCCTCTTCGCCGCCCTGCCGCGCGCCGCGGCGCTGCTGCGGGACCTCCAGGCCATCGATCTGATCGGCGTGCAGACGGACGAGGATGCCGCGCATCTCACCGACGCCTTGCAGCAGCAGGAGGTCAGCACACCGGTCGGCGTCTTCCCGGTCGGCATCAATGCCGAGGCCTTTGCCCGCGCGGCGGAGGCGGCGGCCGGGCGCAAGGACGCGCAGAGCTTCCGGCAAAGCCTTGCCAACCGAAAGCTGATCTTCGGCGTGGACCGGCTGGACTACAGCAAGGGCCTGCCGCAGCGCGTGCTCGGCTTCGCCGATCTGCTCAAGCGCTATCCGCAGCATCGCGGCGGCGTGACCTTCCTGCAGGTGGCGCCGGTCTCGCGCGGCGAAGTGGCGCAGTATCGCCTGCTGCGGCGCGAGATGGATGAGCTCGTGGGCCGCATCAACGGCGAATATGCCGAGGTGGACTGGGTGCCGCTGCGCTGGACCACGCGGCCGATTCCGCGGCGCACCCTCGCCGGCTATCTGCGCATCTCCAACATCGCTCTGGTGACGCCGCTGCGCGATGGGATGAATCTGGTGGCGAAGGAATTCGTCGCCGCCCAGCCGCCGGAGGATCCGGGCGTGCTCATCCTCTCCCAATTCGCCGGCGCGGCGCGCGAGATGAACGGCGCGGTGAAGGTGAACCCGAACGATCCCGACGAGATCGCCGAGGCGCTGGACTTCGCGCTCAGCATGCCCCTGGCCGAGCGGCAGGAGCGCTGGCGAATGGATTTCGACACCCTCGCCCAGGCCGGGGCCAGCGGCTGGTCGCGGCATTTCCTCGCCGGGCTGAACCAGGCGGAGTTCTCGCCCAGCGGCTGAGAGCGCTCACCTTCCCTCGGCGGCAGGGTCGCGGTAGCCTCCGCGCCGTCGAAGGGGACACGCCATGATCGTCGAAGAACGCATCTACACCATGCATCCGGGCCAGATCGGCCATTACGTGAAGGCCTATGCGGCCGAGGGCCTCGCCATCCAGAAACCCATCCTGGGCCGTCTGGTCGGCTACTACACGACCGAGTTCGGGCCGCTGAACCAAGTGATCCACATGTGGGCCTATGAAAGCCTCGCCGAGCGCGCCGAGCGCCGGACGAAGCTTTTCGCCGACCAGGCCTGGCTCGATTATCTGGGCAAGGTGCGCGGCTTCATCGCGACGCAGGAGAGCAAGCTGCTCATCCCGGCGCCGTTCCACAAGGTGAAGTGGCAGGACTGATTCTTTGATGGGCTGCGCGGCCGATCGCCGGTCGCGCAGCCCATGATGCCGGCTCAGGCCGGAACGGCTTGCGCCATGAGCCGCGCCGCCAAGGCCCGCAGATCCTGCGCGGCAGGGCCGGCGGGATGGCGCGTCAGCAGCGGCGTCTGCGCGCGGATGGAAGCCGAAATTCCGGGATCGCGGCGGATCGCGCCCAGCAGCGGCACAGCGGTTCCCAGAAAATTCCGGCAGGCCGAATCCAGCGCCGCATGGACCTTCCGCGCCTGGCCGAGTTGCGCCACCAGATTCACCACGACGCCGGCCCTCCCGAAGGGCGCATCCCGGTGGTGCAGCTTCAGCACGGCATAGGCGTCGGTAAGGCTGGTTGGCTCCTCATTGGCCACCACCACCAGCTCGTCGGCCGCCGCCGCCAGCTGCCGCTGCGCCGCACCCAGCCCGGCGCCGAGGTCCAGCACGATGGCGCGCGCCTGCTCCCGCAACAGGCGGACCAGCAGCGCCCCATTCATCGCCGCGAGCTCGACCGAGCCCGAGCGGCCCGGTAGCACGTCGAAGCCGGCAGGATGGCGGAGCACCGCCTCGCCGATGCCACACCGCCCCGCCAGGACATCGCCGAGATCGAGCCGCGGCTGCAGGCCAAGCTGCACATCCACATTGGCGAGGCCGAGATCGCCATCCACCAGCAGCGGTTTCCGTCCCGCCTCGGCCAAGGCATGGGCCAATCCGATGGCGATGCAGGTCTTGCCCACGCCGCCCTTGCCGGAGGCGATGGCGATCAGCATGCGGAGGTCTCCCTTTGAGGACCAGCGACCAGACGCCCGGCCAGCCAGATGGCGGTCAGCGGTTGCAGCCCCGCCGCGACCTGCGGGCCGATCCCCGCCTCGGTCAGCGCCAGCCCGGCAGCCGCGGCCGAGAGCACGCCGCCCAGCCGCCGCGCCATGTCGAGACGCGTGGGCAGCAAGTGCCGCGCGCCAAGGAGATGGAAGGCCCGCGCCAGCTCGGCCGATTCCTCGGCGTCCAGACCTGCCGGGAGCACCAGCACGGGCGTGGCATCCGCGGCCTGGGCCAGCCGGTGCAGGAGCTCCGCCTGGGCGGCGTCGAAGGGATCGCAGCCGAAGCCATCGATGAAGGCCGGCTGGCCGGGCCGGCGCGCCTGCAGCGCCTTGGCCAGTACCTCCGGCTGTGCGGCCACCGCCAGCGTCAGCCCAAGCAGCCGCGTGAAGGCGGCAAGCTGCTCGACGGCGCCCGCCCGCGCGCCATCGGCCGTGACGATGAGCGGCGACTGCCCTGCCATGGCGGCGCGCGCGGCGAGCTTGGCGCAGCTCAGCGTCTTGCCCGCGCCAGGCGGGCCGACGAGCAGGATCGGGCGCTCCAGCGGCAGCGGCGCGAAGTCCAGCCGGGCGGCCAGCGCCTCGGCGAGGTCCGAGCCCGCGAAGCGCAGCGCCGGTGGCAGGTTGTGCCGCGCGAGCTCGAAGCGCGGGGTCGCGACCGGAGGGATCAGCTCAGGCTCGACGGCTTCCCAGGCGACGGTGAGCTCCACCCCGCCGCCCACGCGCCGCGTGCCCAGCACGACGGCCTCCTCGCCCATGGCCTCGCGCGCCGCCGCGATGGCGAGGGAGGCATTGCGAGCCCGGAAGACGCGAAGCCGCATGCGTCAGATGCTGCCGAGCGTGCGAATCCGCGCCCGCGGATGGATTTCCGATTGCGAGAGCACGGAGGTGCTCGGCCGGAAGCGCTCGACGATGGCGCGCAGATGCGGCCGCAGCGCGCCGGAGCAGAGCAGGATCGCATGCTCGCCCTGTGCCGCCTGGGCGTCGAGCACGTCGCGCAGGCGCTGCATGAAGGCCTGTAGGCGGCCCGGATCCATGATGAGCTGGCGATCCTCGGCGGGACCTGTGAGGCATTCGCCGAAAGCCACTTCCCATTCCGGCGAGAGCGTGACCAGTGGCACATAGCCCTGCGGCCCGCGCGCACCCTCCGAGAGCTGACGGGCCAGGCGCATGCGCACGATGACGAGCATCTGCGGCACCGCGCGCAGGCTGGCCGTCGCTGCTTCCTGCAAGCCTTCCAGGATGGTCGGCAGATCGCGGATGGAGACGCGCTCGGCCAGCAGCGCCTGGAGCAGCCGCTGCAGCACGCCGACGCTCACCTGCGTCGGGATGAGGTCGGAGACGAGCTTCTGCTGTTCCTTGGGCAATTCGTCGAGGAGCTTCTGCGTCTCGCTATAGGACAGCAGCTCGCTCATGTTCTCGCGCACGACCTCGGTGAGATGCGTCGCCAGAACGCCGGCGCAATCCACCACGGTGCAGCCGCGCATGAGCGCCTCGTCACGCAGCTTCTCCTCGATCCAGAGCGCGGGCAGCCCGAAGGCGGGCTCGGTGGTTTTCTCGCCCGGGATATCGGGCGTGCCGCCTTCGGGATTGATCGCGAGATGCAGGGGTGGGCGCAGCACGCCGCGCGCGGCCTCGATTTCCTTCACGCGCAGGATGTAGGTGTCCGGCGGCAGATCCAGATTGTCCTGAATGCGGACGGAGGGCAGCACGAAGCCCATCTCCTGCGCGATGCTCCGGCGTAGGCCGCGGATCTGCTCCGTCAGCCGCGGCGCCTCGCCCGAGGCCAGCGAGAGCAGGCCATAGCCGAGCTCCAGCCGCAGCAGATCCATGCGCAAGGCTTCCGAGACGGCGGGCTCGGTCGGCACGGTGGGCGGTGTGTCGGGCTCCGGCGGCGGAACCATCGCAGCCTTGCGCTGGAACCAGGCCGCCGCGCCGGTGGCTCCGCTCGCGATCAGGAAGGGCAGCAGCGGCATGCCCGGCACCATCCCGAGGAAGAGCGAACTGGCCGCAGCGATCGCGAGCGGTTTCCAGCCCGCGAGCTCCCGCGCCATGAGCTGGTCCGCCTGCTCCTCGCGCGCCGCCTTGGTGACGATGATCGCGGCGGCCACCGAGACGAGGAGCGCGGGGATCTGGCCCACCAACCCGTCGCCCACGGTGAGGATCGAATAGGTCTCGACGGCGTCCATGAAGCCCATGCCGTGACGTCCCACGCCGATCGCGAGGCCGCCCAGCAGGTTGATGAAGGTGGAGATCAACCCGGCGACCGCATCGCCCTTCACGAACTTCGCAGCGCCGTCCATGGCGCCATGAAACCCGCTCTCCTCCTGGAGATCGCGGCGGCGCTCGCGCGCCTGGTGCTCGTCGATCGTGCCGGCATTGAGATCCGCGTCGATGGCCATCTGCTTGCCGGGCATGGCGTCGAGGTGGAAGCGCGCCGCGACCTCGGCCACGCGGCCCGCGCCCTTGGAGACGACGACATGGTTCACCACCAGCAGGATGGCGAAGACGATCATCCCCACCAGGATATCGCCGCCCATCAGGTAGCGACCGAAGGTGGCGATGACCGCGCCCGCCGCCTCCGGCCCCTCATGACCGCTCGCCAGGATGGCGCGCGTGGTGCCGACATCGAGGCCGAGGCGGAACAGCGTGGTGATCAGCAACAGTTGAGGGAAGGATTGGAAGTCGAGCGGCCGGGTCAGCAGCAGCGTCACCATCAGCATCAGCACGGAGGCGGTGATGTTGATGGCCGAGACGGCATCGAGCAGCGGGCCCGGCAGCGGCACGATGAGAATCACCAGAACCAGGACGACGCCCAGGACCAGCGCCCCCTCCGAGGAGACGCGCAGCCCCGTGAGCCAGGGCAGGAGCGCGATGGCTTTCATGCGACCTTCCATGCGTCAGGCATCTGCCCCGGCGCGGGCGGCACGGTCAGGCCCTGGCCGCGATATTCGGCCAGCTTGTTGCGCATGGTGCGGATGGAAATGCCCAGGATCTCCGCCGCGCGCGTGCGATTGCCGAGGCAGCGCCCCAGCGTCTCGAGAATAAGCTCGCGTTCCACCTCCTCCATGCGCCGGCCGACCAGCGCGGCGATGGCGGGCTGCGCCGGAAGGCCAGGGGCGGGTGCGACCGCTTCGCAGATCGGCGCATCGCCCATCGACGCCAATTCGATCGCCTCCAGGTCGATCTCCCGGCCGGAGGCCAGCAGCACCGCGCGATGCATGGCGTTCTCCAGCTCGCGCACATTGCCGGGCCAGGGATGCGCCATCAGCCGCACCGTCGCGAGCGGCGCGATGGGGCGGTCGGGCAGTCCATTCGCCGCCGAGTAGCGCGTCGCGAAATACGCGGCGAGCGGAAGGATGTCGCCGCCACGCTCGCGCAACGGCGGGATGCGGAGCTCCACCACATTAAGGCGGAAGTAGAGATCCTCGCGAAACCGGCCCGCACGCACTTCAGCTGGCAGGTCGCGGTTCGTCGCGGCCAGGATCCGGACATCGATCTTCACCGGCTGGATCCCGCCAAGCCGATCCACCTCGCGCTCCTGAATGGCACGCAGAAGCTTGGCCTGGAGGCGCGGATCCATCTCCCCGATCTCGTCCAGCAGCAGCGTGCCGCGTTCGGCCTGTTCGAATTTTCCCTTGCGGGCCGCGACCGCGCCACTGAAGGCACCCTTCTCATGGCCGAAGAGCTCGCTCTCCAACAGGTTCTCCGGCAGCGCCGCGCAGTTCAACGCGACGAAGGGACCGCGCGCGCGGCGCGAAGCGAGGTGGATATGGCGCGCCAGGACCTCCTTGCCCGTGCCGCTTTCGCCCGTGACGAGCACCGAAGCCTCAGAGCGCGCGAGCTGCTCCGCGCGGGCCAGCAGCGCGCGCATCGCCGGATCGCGGCAAACGGGCGCGCCGTCCTTTGCGGTGACGGCCTCCAGCATGGCGGCGATCAGCTCCGCATCCGGCGGCAGGGGCAGAAATTCGCGGGCGCCGGCACGAATGGCGCGCAGCACGGCCTCGGAATCGGCATCCATCCCGCAGGCGATGACCGGCGTTACAATCCGCTCTTCGGCGAGACGCTCCAGCATCCAGGGCAGGTCGTGGATCACCTCCGCCAGGACGAGGTCAGCCCCCTCCCCCCGCAGATGCCCGAGGCCCGAGACCACGCCATCCGCCTGCGCCAAGGACGCCCCGCGCGCATTCGCGATCCGCGCCGCCTGACCCAGCTCGCCGGCGAGCGAGCCGATGATGAGCAGCCGCGTCATATCCCGCGATCCGCCTTCACGATCTCGGTCATGGTGATGCCGAGGCGGTTGTCTTCCACCATCACCACCTCGCCGCGCGCGACGAGGCGGTTGTTGACGTAGATGTCCACCGCCTCCCCCAGTTTGCGGTCCAGCTCCACCACGGCGCCGCGGCCGAGCTTGAGCAGCTGGCTCACCTGCATCGTCGCGCGGCCGAGCACGGCGCTGACCTGGACGGGGATGTCGTAGACCGCCTCCAGATCACGCTGGATCTGCGGTCGCTCGATGGGCGCTGATGCGCCGGGCGGCGTCGCTTCGAAATCCATCGGATCGCTCATGTGCCGTTCCCCTTGGCGCTATTCGACAAGCTGGTCATCCTTGCCCTCCGAGAGCTGAATTTGTCCTTGAGAGGCAAGGTCCTTCGCGGCGGCGACCACCGCGGCCTGTGCCTCGTCCACATCCTTGAGCCGCACCGGCCCCAGGGCCGCGATGTCCTCGCGCAGCAGCTTGGCCGCGCGCTCGGTCATGTTGCGGAAGAACAGCTCGCGCATCTCCTCCGCCGCGCCCTTCAGCGCGAGCGTCAGCTTCTCCCTCTCGACCGCGCGCAGCAGCACCTGAAGGCCTTGCGGATCCAGGCGGCGCAGATCGTCAAAGGTGAACATGAGCGCGCGGATGCGCTCCGCCGCTTCGAGATTGCGCTCCTCCAGCGCGGCCATGATCCGGCCCTCGGCCTGGCGATCGAGGCCATTGAAGATTTCGGCCATCATCTCATGCGCGTCGCGGCGCGTGGAGCGCGCGAGGTTCGACATGAACTCCATCTTCAGCGTGCGCTCGACGCCCTCGAGCGCTTCCTTCTGCACGTTCTCCATGCGCAGCATGCGCATCACGACCTCCATCGCGAAGCCGTCCGGCAGGATCGAGAGCACGCGCGCGGCGTGGTCGGGCTTCACCTTGGTCAGCACCACGGCGACGGTCTGCGGATATTCGTTCTTCAGGTAGTTCGCGAGAACTGTCTCGTTCACATTGCCGAGCTTGTCCCACATGGTACGTCCCGCGGGACCGCGGATCTCCTCCATGATCTGCGCCACACGGTCGCGCGGCAGTGTCTTGAGCAGCAGGCGCTCGGTGCTCTCGAAGGAACCGACGAGATGGCCGGCCTTGCCGAGATGGCTCGAAAACTCGTCGCAGATATCCTCGACGGTCTGGGCCGTGATCGTGCCGAGCTGCGCCATGGCGGCGGAGAGATCGCGGATCTCGTCCTCATGCATCCGCGAAAAGAGACGCGCGGCATGCTCCTCGCCCAGCGCCAGCATCAGCACCGCCGCCTTCTGGGGTCCGCGAAGGGATCGCGTGATGCTCATCCTTCCTCCTCCGGCAGGAGCCAGCGGCGCACGACCTGCAACGCCTGGTCGGGATTCTCATCGACGAGCTGCGTGATCCGCGCGATGGACGAGGCGCGCATCCGCCCCTGCACATGGGCCAGATGGATCATGCGTTCCTCCTCCGATCCCGGCTCAACGCCGGACGGCAGCATGGCCGGCGCGTCGCCCGGAATCCCGACCGGCGCACCTTGCGCGTCGAGTGGGACGGTCCCGCCTCCAGCCCCCGCCAATGCCGGCATCGGATTCATGGAGATCGCCAGCTTCCGCGCCACCGGCCGCGCCACGAGCAGCAGCACGAGCACGATCAACAATCCGATCACCGCCGTTTCCAGCAGCCGCGCCAGCGTCGCCTGGGAGATGTCGAGGCCCAATGGCCCGGTTTCGCGCAACGCCTCCAAAGGTTCGGCGAAGCGCATGGAGACGACCTCCACGCGATCCCCCCGCTGCTCGTTGAAGCCGACGGCGTTGCGTACCAGCCCCGAGATGCGCGCCAGCTCCTCGGGCGTGCGCTCGCGCAATGTCGGCGGTCCATCGGCCCGGGGTTCGGCGATACCGTCCACCAGCACGGCCACGGTCAGACGGCGCACCACCGGATGCTCGCGCAGCACGTTGCGCGTGGAGCGGCCGATCTCGTAGTTCGTCGTCTCCTCCTGGCGGTTCTCCGTGTTGCCGGTGCCCCCGCCCGGCGTCTCCGAGCCAGGAAGGTTGTTGCCCACGCTGACGGTGGAGGGCTCCTGGCTGCGGTTATTCTCGGTCGTGGACTGGGTGCTGCGCGCCACCTGGTTGTCTGGGTCGAAACGCTCCTCGCGCGTTTCCACGCGATCGAAGTCCATCTCCATCGCCACCTCGGCCCGAACGCGACCGGGGCCGAGCACCCGCTCGAGCATCTCCTCCACGCCGCGCGCCAGTCGCGCCTCCTGCCCGCGTTGCAATTCGTCCTGCGTCTGCGCTCCGGCGGGTCCGGTCAAAGGCTGGCCGCCTCGCGCCAGGAGCTCCCCACGGCTGTCGACGATCGAGACGTTCTGCGGGCGCAAGGCGGGCACGGCCGTGACCACCAGATGCAGCACCGCCTGGATGCCCTCGCGATCCAGCCGCTGCACGCCCTGCATGGTGAGCAGCACGCTCGCCTGGGCCTCGGCACGTTCGCGGGAGAAGGCTTCGCGGCGCGGAAGGACCAGGTGCACGCGCGCCGCGCGCACGCCCTGCAGCGCACGGATGCTCCTTGCGAGCTCGCCCTCCAGCGCTCGGAGGCGGTTCATTTCCTGCTGGAAGGGCGTGGTGGTCAGGCTCTCGCCGCGATCGAAGATCTCATTGCCGATGGAGCCGCCGGCCGGCAGTCCCTCGCGCGCTAGGGATAGGCGCAGCCGCGGCACGTCCTCGGCGGAAACCAGCACCTGCGTGCCATTGCCAGCCAGCCGGTAGGACGCGCGCTGACGATCGAGCGCCGCCACCACCGCGCCGGCATCGCGCGTTTCCAGATCGCCGTAGAGCAAGGCCATGGGCGGCGTTCCCGCCCGCAACACGAGCCAGGCGATCAGCCCCAACACGCCGAGACCCACGCCCGCCAGAGCGCCCAGCTGCAAGCGCCCGAGGCCGCGCAATTGCCCGATCAGGTTCTGCACGGTCCCTCCGGGCATCGTGCATGGCAAGGCGGCATGAATTTCTCCTCGAGCGCATCCTGCGCCCTGGGCAGAACTTGCCGCCGGACCTCTTTCGGTAGGGTTAACGCGCGCAACGATTCAGAACTTCAGTTTCCCTCGACGACCCCACGCAGCTTGTCGAACGCCACCGTCAGCGATCCGAGATTCAACCGCACCTCGCCGTTGCTCCGCTGAACGCCCGTCGCCCGAGCCAGAACGCTGCCGGCCACCGTCACTTCCGCGCCGCCGGCGGTGGCGCCGAGCAGCACGTAGCGGTAGGCCCCGTCCGCCCGCTGCGCGCCCGTGGAGTCGCGCCCGTCCCAGGTCCAGTCGGTGGTGGAACGGCCCAGATTGACCTCCCCCGACCGGATGAGATTGCCCTGCGCGTCCAGCACACCGATGCCCACGCGGCTGGCATCACCGGCCGCGGGCAGGCGCAGCGTCGCCTGGCCGCCCTGCAGGGAGAGCTGGTCGCTCTCGACCTCGACCCTGCGTCCCATCAGCGGCGCCGCGCTGACCAGCTGCGAGCCCTGCTGCACGGAAATGAGGGTCTGGAGATTCGTGTTCACCCTGAGCTGCTGCTCGACGCCCGCGAACTGCACCAGCTGCTGCGTCATCTCGTTCGGATCCATCGCATTGGTGGGGTCCTGGTTCTTCAGCTGCGTCGTCAGCAGGGTGAGGAAGGTGTTGAAATCGGCCCCGAAACCCGTGGTCGGGCTGGTGCTCGCCCGGTTCGCGGCCGTGCCATTGGTACCGCTGATCGTGCCGCTCATCGCAGGCGTTCCTTTCGGTCAGATATGCAGGTCGAGCAGGCTGCGCGAAAGCCGAGGAGGAGGCGCCTCGCGCTTCACGACCGGAAAGCCGGCCGGGCCGCCGGGAGAGCCGCGGGACGCGCCACGTTGATCCCCGCCGCCGCCGGGTCCGAAGCCGTCATCGGCCCCGCCGCCGAGCGAGAACTCGATGCCGCCGGGATCCACCCGCAGCCCTGCCTCGGCGAGCCCCCGGTCGAGTTCCTGCCGGTCGCGCTGGAGCAGGGCCAGCGTCTCCGGCCGCTCCGCCGTCACGCGGACGCTATGGCTGTCGCCGTCGCGCTGCACATGGATGTCGACACGGCCGAGGTCGACGGGCTCCAGCGACAGGCGGAAGCCATTGCTGCCACCCGGCGCGAAGGCCAACGCCACCGCGACGGTCGATACCTGCCGCACGGGCGAGGGCATGGCGGCAGCCGGCGCCGGCCCCACGGCGACGACGAGGCGCTGGGGGGCCTGGAGCGCCGCGGCCTGCAACGGCACGTCGGCCGCGATCGCCGGCGGCGGCGCCTGACGTTCGCCAACACGGGCGTCGTGCGCCTCGGCTTTGGGCAGGATTGTCGAATCTGGCGGGGTCGCGCCGGGCATCGGTTCCGCCGTCGGTGGAAGCGGTGGACCCGGGCGCGCCATGCTGCCGGTTGGACTTGCTGGCGGCGAAGGTCGCTCCGATTCCGGCGCGCCGCCCGTGATCGGGACGGCCAGTCTCGCCGACGGCTGCAGCATGATGGATGCCTCGGGCGACGGGAGCTGCGGCGGAACCGGGCCAATCTGGTCGCGCTCCTCTTCGGCGGACGCGGAGGTCGCGCGCGCCTGCGCCTTGCCCGGGTGTGGCGCTGGGGCGTTGGGCGGCGGCAGGGGCGATGGCACAGGGGCCTCGCTAGCCGCCTCCGCGGGCTCCTTCCCAGTCGTGGGCTCTTCCTCGGTTTCCGGCCCATCGGCCGAAGTCTCGCCGCTCGTCGGGGCGGCCTGTGTCGCGATCGATGCCGGCACCACGATGGCCTCTTGGACGGGAGGCGCTGGAGCCGGGATCGGCGTCACGATCGGGGCGACCGTCGCGGTCGGGAGTTCCGACACCGGTCCCGGCTCCTTAACAGTGGCGAGGCTGCGGATCAGCGCGGCCGCGAAGCCGCCCTCGCCTTCCGCTTCCTCCGGCGCGGCTCCGGCCTTCGTCACGGCCGATGTCGCCAGCGGCGCGGTGATCGGGGTGGCTTCCATGGCAGATCTCTCGCGGCGCCTGGCGTCATGCCCGGCCTGCGCGCTTTCGCAAGGTCCGGGCCAGCCGCTGAAGGGCCGCGCCCGGCAGCGCAGGCCCCTCATCCGGCAATCCGCGCCGGCGCCCGGCAATCCCTGCCGGCCCAACCGCCGCGAATCCCTGGCACGCCGCATGCGTCGCCCGATCCGACCCGGAATGCCCCGGGGCGCGTTCCTGGCGATGAGGCTCTTCCCATGTCCCTGTTCGGTGCGATGACCACGGCGATCTCGGGGCTCAATGCGCAGTCGCGCGCGCTCGGCCACATCTCCGACAATCTCGCGAACAGCCAGAGCTCCGGCTACAAGCGCGTCGATACGAACTTCACCAATCTCGTCACGCAGTCGAGCCAGACCATGCATGCGCCCGGCTCCGTGATGGCGCGGCCGGACTATACGAACTCCTTCCAAGGGACGGTGGAGCAGAGCGACAACCCGCTCAGCCTCGCCATCGGTGGCCAGGGCTTCTTTTCGGTCGCGATGGCGCGCGGCTCCTCGAACGGGCTGCCGAGCTTCGATGACCGGCAATTCTACACGCGCTCCGGCGATTTCCGGATGGATCGCGACGGCTATCTCGTGAACGGGTCCAACTATTACCTGCAGGGATGGCCGGTGAATTCCGACGGCGTCGTGGACCGCACGACTCTGGATCCGGTGCGCGTCAGCCAGCAGGTCTTCAATCCGATCGCGACCTCGAACATCGAGATCTCCGCAAATCTTCCCGCGTTCGATCCGCCGGCCACACCGGGCGATGCGCGGAGCTACAGCACGCAGGCGCAGGTCTATGACCAGCTCGGCAAGCGTCACGCGCTGACGCTGACCTTCGCGCAGACGCCGGGCAGCGCGGGCCCGCCGCCCGTGGCCGGGCCGGCGAACAGCTGGCAGATGAGCATCTCGCCCGATCCCTCGACCGGACCGGTCAGCATCCCGATCACCTTCGGTCCCAACGGGACGATCCTGAGCTTAGACGGCGTGACCGGAACGGCGAACACCCCCGTGCAGCTCGGCTTCACGATGGATTTCGGCCAGGGTCCGCAGACGATGAACCTCGACATGGGGCGCTACGGCATCGCGCAGGGGATGACGCAGCAGGCGGGCAATGACTTCTCGCTGCGCACGCTGCACCAGAACGGCGTTCCGCCCGGCTCCTATTCCGGCCTTTCGATCCGCGAGAACGGCGACATCGCGGTGAATTACGACAACGGCGAATCCCGTGTGATCGCGCGCGTGCCGCTGGTCTCCTTCAGCGATCCCGACAAGCTCCAGCGGCTCGACGGCCAGGCCTTCATGCGGACCATCGAGAGTGGCGAGGCCCAGGTGACGGATGCCGCGACGAATGGCGTGGGCAAGCTCGTCGTCGGCGCATTGGAGGGATCCAACGTCGACATCGGCACCGAGTTCACGAAGCTGATCGTCGCGCAGCGCGCCTATACGGCCAATACGCGCGTCGTCACCACGGCCGACGAGATGCTGCAGGACACGATCAACATGAAGCGGTGACGACATCGCTTCCTTCACGATCCTCGATAGGGTGACCCGGTTATGAGCCTTGACCTCGCCTTCGGCATCGCGCGGAACGGGCTGCTGGCCACCCAGCGGGCGCTGGCCAATGTCGCGCAGAACATCACCAACGCCGAGACGCCGGGCTATACGCGCAAATCGGCCACCGCCGTCTCGGTGACGGCCAATGGCATGCCGCTCGGCGTCAGGCTGGGCGAGGCGCAGCGCTATGTGGATTCGGCCTTGATCGCCGAGCGCAATCTGCGCGCAAGCGAAGCCGCGGGCGCCGCCGTGCGCGAGCGACTGCTCTCCGGCATTGAGGCGGTGCACGGCACGACCGATTCCGGCGACAGTCTCGGCGACACCATCGCCGCCCTGCGCGCCCGCCTCACCAGCCTGCGCGGCGCGCCGGGCGATACGGGCCTTCAGCGCGATGCCGCGCAGTCGGCGGTGACAGTGGCCGCGCGTTTCAACGACATCGCCGGCGCCGTGGGCAATGCGCGGCAGCAGGCCCAGGACGGCGTCCTCGAAGAGGTACGGAAGATCAATGCCAGCCTCCACCAGATCTTCGAGCTCACCACGCTCATCAAGGGCGATACGGTGCGCGGCCTGCCGACCGGCGACCTCGAGGATCAGCGCGACCTGCTGCTCACGAAGCTCTCGGAGAGCCTGCCGGTGCAGGCTCTGCACCAGCCGGATGGCGGACTCGTCCTGGTCACCAAGGGCGGGCTCGGCCTGCCCTTGGACAGCACAGGCGACGCGCTCTCCACGCAGATGGCCTCGGTCGGGCCCGCCTCCTATTACGGCGCGGGCGGCTCCATTCCGGCGATCACCATGGGCGGCGTGGACATCACGCGGCAGCTCACGGGCGGCAAGCTCGGCGAATACATCAACCTGCGCGACACCACCCTGCCGCGCTATCAGGCCGAGCTCGACATCGCCGCCGCGCAGCTCGCCAGCCGCTTCGCCGCGCAGGGGCTGACGCTCTTCACCGGCAGCTCGGGCCAGGTACCGGACGTTGCGCTGGGCTATGCCGATCCCGCTGGCGGGCAGATCGGCTTCGCGAACCAGATCCGCGTCAACACCGCCGTCGTCGCCAACCCCGCCTTGCTGCGCGACGGCACGCAGGACGTGCCCGATACGCCCGGTGGCGCGACGGCCTTCACCACCAATCCGGCCAATGGACCCTCCGGCTTCGCGATCCTGCTCGACCGCATCATCGACCACAGCCTCGGCGAGACCGTGCGCGATGGCACGAACTGGGCCTCCATCCCGTCGAGCGGGCTCGGCCCCGATGGCAGCCTCAGCTCGCCCTTCATCCCGGCCCGCTCGATCGAGGCCTATGCCGGCACGCTGACCGCGGCGCAGACCGCCGATCGCGCCGCGGCCACCTCGGCCAGGACACGCGCGGAAGCGCTCAAGGCCGGCCTCGATGCGCGCTTCCAGCGGGAGTCCGGCGTGGATCCGGATGCCGAGGTGGCGAACCTCATCAAGCTGCAGAACGCCTATGCCGCCAATGCGCGCGTCATGAGCACGGCGCAGCAGATGTGGGAATCGCTCCAGGGCGTCGGACGCTAGCCATGATGCGCTCGCTTTTCCTGTCCCGGGATTCGCATCGTCCCGCTTGGGGAGCTGACCCATGACCATCGACCTTCTGGGAAGCGTCGCGCGGGAGACGGCGGTGCTGCGCACGCGCCTCGCCACGCTGACCCGGCAGAGCGCGGACGGGCTTCGCTCCCCCAATCTCGGCGACCTCGGCCCCGAGGTCTCGCGGCTGGTCGCGCTGCGCGGAGAGGTCGGCCGGCGCGAGGCCTATACCCGCTCCATGGGCCAGGCGCAGGGGCGCACGGGAATCATGCAGGGGGCGCTGGGGCGGCTGACGGAAATCGCGCGGGACTTCCATTCGACGGTGACGCAGCGGATCACCAGCGCCGATCCCAACTCCTTGAAGACGGTGCAGGCCCAGGCGCGCGCCGCGCTGACCGAGATGGCGCATCTGCTGAACACGCAGCATGCGGGCGAGTATCTCTTCGGCGGCACGGATTTCACGCGCCCGCCCATCCCCGATCCGGACAAGCTCGCGACCGGGCAGATGGCGCAGGACGTCGCGGCGGCCATCGGCAATCTGGCCGCCACGGATGCCGCCACGGTCTCAGCCGCGACGAAGGGGGTCGCGCAGAGCACGGCCGCCGGCGTCACGCCCTTCTCCGGCTTCCTCACGGCGGACGAGACGCTGCCCGCGGGCGGCCGCGAGGCCCGGCGCGGCGTTCCCTCCGGCGATGGCGAGATCATCGGCTATGGCATCAAGGCCAATGGCAATGCCGAGGCGATCAGCTCCGGCGAGACGACGGGGAGCTGGGCGCGCGACATGATGCGGAACCTGATGAGCCTCGCGGCCCTCACGCCCGACCAGATGGCCAACGACCCGCTCGAATTCGACAAGCTCGTGACCTCCATCCGCGACGGCTTCGGTTCGGCCGAGGCCGCGCTGGGCGAGGAGGCCGGCGCGCTCGGCCATGTCGAGGCGCGGATGGTCTCGGCGCAGAAGCGGCATGCCCAGCTCTCGAGCGTGCTGGAGAGCCAGCTCTCCGACATCCAGTATGTCGACATGGCTCAGACGCTGTCGCTGCTGCAGGCCACGAAGACGACGCTGGATGCGAGCTATCGGGCGATCGGCGCGCTGAGCGATCTGAACCTCGCAAACTTCCTGCGATGACCCGCCATCTTCAAGCGGCGTTAACCTCCATGCGACAGGATGCAGATGCGGCGGGAAGGACCTCGCCGCCGGAGGCACGGCACGACGCCAGGAGGGCGCTCGCCGGTCGCGGCAGCGGCACGCCGTCCGGTTCGAATTTTCAGGGGAAAAAGATGTCCACGCTCGTGTTGGAATTGCGTCAGGGCGACCTCATGGTGGTCAATGGCGCGCCGATCCGCTTCCGCAACCGGACGCGGATCGAGCTGGCGGCCAAGGCCCGCTTCCTCTTCGGCAAGCAGATCATGGCGCCCGATGGCGCGAACACGCCGGCGCGGCGGATCTATTTCGCGCTGCAGACGGCCTATATCGGCGGCGACGAGGAGCGCGAGCCGGGGCTGGCCTCTGCGCGCCGTCTGATCGCGGAATTCATGGAGGCGACCACCTCGCCCACCGTGCGCGAGATGCTGGCCCGCTCGCTGGAGGCGGCCGAGGGAGACGACTGCTACCTTGCTTTGAAGATCGCGCGGCGCGTGATGCGCCATGAGGAGGAAGTGCTGGGCCTGCCGCCCTTGCCCGTCCCGCGCCGGGAGATTCAGGAACCGGCCAGCCATGGGTGACATCGGCGGCGCTCTTGCGGCGTTGCGCCGCGCGATCCAGCCCAACGAAGAGGCGAAGGCACTCGCGCGCATCGCCTCCGAACCGATGCAGAAGCGCGCGATGGATCAGTTCCGGAAAGCGGTCGAAACGGCGCCGGACATCAAGACGGCGCTGAAGGACCCGCGCGTTCTGCAGGTTGTCACCATGGCGCTGGGCATTCCGGAAGGGGCAAGCCAGCCGGGCCTCGCCTTGCGCGCGCTGCTTTCCGATCCGACGGATCCCAAGAGCCTGGTGAACCGGCTTTCGGACACGCGATGGAAGGCGGCGGCGGAGGCGCTGCAACTCGGCGCCAAGGGCATCGTGGCGCTGCGCGATCCGAAGATCCAGGCGACGCTGAACGAAGGATTGCAGCGCGCCCGCTGGCGGAACGACCTGGAGGAAAAGCAGACGGGCCTGGGCGATGCCGTGATCTTCCGGGAACGCGCGGCGGCGGTGGATGGCAATGTCTATGCCGTGCTGGGCGACCCCATCCTGCGACGGGTCATCACCGGAGCGCTGGGCCTGCCCAAGGAGATCGCGGTGCAGTCGGTGGAGACGCAGGCGCGCGCCGTGGAATCGCGCCTCAAGCTCGACAAGCTCAACAGCCCCAAGGAGGCCCAACGATTGGCCGAGCGTTACCTGATGAAGGTGGCCATGAACGAAACCAGCCCAAGCGCCTCCGGCGCGATGGCGATGCTGGGCTGGCGAGGCTCCTACAGCGTGTGACGGCCTGGGCCACGCGGCGATGCCGGTGCAGACTGGCCGCGAAACAGGAGGGCTCGGCATGAAGGGTTGGCGCGCGCGGATCGGCTTCCTCGTACCGCCGGGAAATCCGACGGTGGAGCCCGAGATGTACGGGCTCTGCCCGCCCGGGGTCTCGATGCACTTCACGCGCCTGCATGCGGAAGGCCCGGCCGGCACCCATGTCGGGCAGGATGAGCGCAACCTCAGCCAGGTCGCGAGCCTGCCGGCCGCGGTGAAGCTGCTGGCCATGGTGTCGCCCCAGGTGATCGTCCTGGCCCATACCGCGACCAGCTACACCCTGGGTCAGGCGCGCGAAGCGGCGCTGGTGGCCGAGATGGAGGCGATGACCGGCGCGCGTTTCATCACCGCCTTCGGCAGCACGCTTGCGGCGCTGGAATTCCTCGGCTGCCGGCGGATCGCCTATGGCACGCCCTATTCCGAAGCCACCACCCTTCAGGGCAAACGGCACCTGGAAGCGCATGGCATCGAGGTGGTGAGCCATGGCGCGCTGGCCCATGTGCGCAACATCTACGAGGAGACGGAGGAGCGCGCCTATGCCATCGCGCGGGCCGTGGACCGGCCGGAGGCGCAGGCGGTGTTCCTCAGCGGCACCGGCATGCCGACGATCGAGGCAATTCAGGCCCTCGAGGATGACCTCGGCAAGCCGGTGATCTCGGCGGCCTCCGCCATGGCGTGGAACGCCCTGCGCCTGGCCGGGGTGAAGCATGCCCGCCCGGGCTATGGACGGCTCTTCTCCGGATGATTTGCCGCTCGGCAAGGACGGGGTTCGTATAGGGAATCCCCGAACGGGATCCGGCCGTTTTCCGCCGGGTTTGTTAACGCCAGATGAATCTCCGCTTAAGTTTGACGCAGTGCACAACTGCGCCGATCCTTCCTCTCCGTGACATTCCCAAGCTCCCTCGTCGTCCAGCTCGTGACGCTTCTCGCCGCCATCACCGGCGGCTTCGTCTTCTCCCTCCTGCATATCCCTCTGGCCTGGATGATCGGCGCCATGTTCGGCACGGCGCTCCTTTCCTGGACGCGCCCCGTGGAGGTGCCGCCCGTGGCCCGGCCGGTCGCACTCCTCGTCATCGGGCTGACCTTCGGACAGACCTTCTCCGGCCCCGTTCTGGCCGCGCTGCTGGGCGAGCTGCCGGTCATCATCCTGGCGGCCTTCCTCTCCATCGCGGCCGGGATCGCGACCGTGCCGATCTTCACCCGCATGGCCGGCCTCGATTCCAACACCGGCTATTTCTCCACCATCCCCGGCGGCATCGTGGTGATGGCGGTGCTGGCCCAACGCGCCGGCGCGCCGATCGCGCCCGTCACCCTCGCCCAGACCATGCGCGTGCTGGTGGTGGTGCTCATCATGCCGCCCTTGCTCACCGCCTTCGCGCCGCGCGGGGACAGCGGCGCCTTCCTCGCGCCGCACCTCGCCATCGAGCCGCTGGGGCTGATCGGCATGATGGCGGTCGGCTATGTGGCCGCGCTCGGCCTGCGGCGGCTGGGCCTGGCCAATCCCTGGATGATCGGCCCCTGCCTGCTCGCCATCGTCGCCTCCGCCTTCGATGTCCTGCCCTCGGGTGTGCCGCAATGGATGGTCAATGCCGCGCAGGTCGGCATGGGCGCGACGCTGGGCCAGCGGATGACGCTGGAATTCCTGCTGAGCTCGCGGCGGTTGATGAAGGCCGCCATCCTCTCCTCGATCGCCCTCTGCGCGGCCTGCACGGCGATGGCCGTCGCCCTCGCCTGGGCCACCGGCCTGCCCACGGGCGCGGTGATGATCGGCATGGCGCCCGGCGGCATGCCGGAAATGGGCGTGACCGCGCGCAGCCTGGGGATCGCCGTGCCGCTGGTGCTGGGCTTCCATCTCGCGCGCACCCTGCTGTGCAACTTCCTGCTGGGGCCGATCTTCAAGCTCCTCGTCCGGCTGCGTCTGTTCACGCCGGCCCCTGCGGCGTAGATTTCTGTCGTCAAGGGAGACCAACCATGCCGGATGACAGCGCCACCGCCGCCAAAGTCGTAACAACCTTGCCACTGGCCGGCCTTCGCGTGCTCGACCTGACCTTGGCCCGCGCGGGGCCCACCTGCGTGCGCCATCTCGCCGATTGGGGCGCCGACATCATCCGCATCGAGCCGCCGGGCAACAATGACGGCTTCGGTGGCGCGCGGGACGATTTCGATTCCGTGAACCTGCACCGCAACAAGCGCGGCCTGGCCATCGACCTCAAGAGCCCCGAGGGCCACGCCGCCTTCCTGCGCCTTGCCGCCACGGCGGATATCCTGGTCGAGAACATGCGGATGCAGGTGAAGCACCGCCTCAAGATTGCTTATGATGACCTGAAGGAGCTCAACCCGCGGCTGATCTACGCCAGCATCTCGGGCTTCGGGCAGACGGGCCCCTATTCCAAGCGTGGCGGCGTGGACCAGATCGCGCAGGGCCTCGGCGGCCTCATGTCCATCACGGGCGAGCAAGGTCGCGGGCCGATGCGCGTGGGCATCCCCATCAACGATCTGACGGCGGGCAACCTGCTCGCCATGGCCGTGATGATGGCGCTCTACGAGCGCGAGAAGACCGGCAAGGGCCGCTACGTTCATACCAGCCTGCTGGAGGCCGAGGTCTTCATGCTCGACTTCCAGGCCACGCGCTTCCTGCAGAAGGGCGAGGTCGCGGGCCAGGCGGGCAACGACCATCCGGTGAACACGCCGATGGGTGTTTTCCCCTCCGCCGACAAGCCGATCAACATCGCCGCCTCCTCGCCCAAGCTCTGGGAGGTCTTCTGCAAGGCGGCCGGCCAGGAGGCCTGGCTCGAGAAGCCCGAATGGAAGACGGCCGCCGGCCGCACCGCCGACCGCCCCGCGCTCAACGCGGCCATCGGCGCGGTCACGAGCCAGAAGCCGAGCGAGTACTGGATCGCGAAGCTGGAGGAGGCCGGCATTCCCTGCGGGCCGATCAACAACATCCAGGAAGTGTTCGAGGATCCGCAGGTCGAGCATCTGGGCATGGTCTGGCAGGTGCCGCATGCCAGGCTGGGCATGGCGGGCGTGGTCCGCACGCCGATCAACATCGAGGGCCACAAGCCCGGCATCCGGCGGCCGGTGCCGGGCCTGGGCGAGCATGCCGACGAGATCCTGGCGGAAGCCGGGTTTACTGCCGACGAAATTTCCGCGCTGCGCGCGTCAAAGGCTTTGGGAGCTTAGAGAATGACTGAGATGGTTTTGGCCGAAGGCAAGATCCTCGCGCGCAGCGCCGAGGGCGTGGGCACGATCGTGTTCAACCAGCCCGAGAAGCGCAACGCGATGAGCATCGCGATGTGGGACGGCATGGCCGAGGCGCTGGACCTCTTCGCGGCCGATCCCGCGATCCGCTGCGTCGTGCTGGAAGGCGCGGGCGGCAAGGCCTTCGTCTCGGGCGCCGATATCAGCCAGTTCGAGAAGAGCCGCTCGGATGCCGAGGCGCAGAAGCACTACAACGAGAAGACCAGCCTCGGCCGCCGCAAGCTGCTGGAATTCCCCAAGCCCGTGATCGCCAAGATCCAGGGCTTCTGCATGGGCGGGGGCTTGGGCATCGCCATGTCCTGCGACATGCGCATCGCGGGTGCGGGCAGCGAGTTCGGCATCCCGGCCGCCAAGCTCGGCATCGCCTATGGCTTCGACATGGTGGGCAATCTGGTCTCCCTCGTCGGCCCGGCCCAGGCGCATTTCATCCTGATGACCGGCGGGCGCATCTCGGGCGAAGAGGCCGAGCGCCTGGGCCTCATCAACAAGCTCTATCCGGCCGAGACGCTGGACGCCGAGGTGGCGAAGATCACCTCCACGATCGCCGTGAACGCCCCGCTCTCGCTGCTGGCCAACAAGCGCACGGTGCGCGCCGTCCTGGCGGATGCCGCGGACCGCGACATGGCGGCGATCGAAAGCGCGCAGAGCGCCTGCTTCGACAGCGCCGACTACCGCGAAGGCCGCCGCGCCTTCATGGAGAAGCGCAAGCCCGCCTTTACCGGCGCGTAATGCTGGTTGGGGTGGTCACGGCCACCCCATCGGGCCTAAAATCGTTATCCGTCGCGGGTTACGCGGCGGATGCGAAACATTTCTCTGGATTCATGCGTCCAGAACGCTAGCCTCCGCACGGACCGGTTCCGCTTCGGATCGGCCGATAAAGGAAAATATGGTTTGGACGGACTAGCGCATACCCCGACCGACCTGCCCGACGAGCATCTGGCGCCCATCTCGCGCATCGTGAGCGAGGTCGCGGCTCAGTTCCCCGGGGCGCGCATCACCCTCGGCGAGATGAGCGAGGCCTTTGGCGACCGCGCCTTCGGCCTGCTGATCCTGCTGCTCTGCCTGCCCTCGCTGCTGCCGGGCATGGCCTCGGTCTTCGGCATTCCCATGATGATCCTGGGCGTGCAGATGGGCATGGGCCGGCGTGAGCCGAAGCTTCCGGGTTTCATCGCGCGCCAGTCCATCAAGCGCGAGGACCTGCTGCGCCTGGCCGGCTCGTCCTCCAAGTGGCTGAAATACATCGAGCGCTTCGTGAAGCCGCGCGACGGCTTCTTCACCGGCCCCGTCGGCGACCGGCTGGTGGGCTGGCTGACCGTCTATTGCGCGGCCATGCTCATCCTCCCCGGCCCAGGCACCAATGGCCCGCCGGCCTTCGGCACCATCATCATGGCGCTGGGCGTGGTGGAGTCCGACAGCCGCGTGGTCGGCATCGGCGTGGGCCTGACGCTCGCCGGCTGCATTTTCGCGACCTGCGTCCTGGGCGCGCTGATCTGGATGGGAATCCACGCCCTGGGCTGGATCTTCTGACGACCGCTTCCGGCAGCCGGAATCACGCCTTCCGCTAGGGTGTGCCACGAGTGGACGCTTTGCTAAGTGCAGGGAGTTCATGGAGTTCCCTATGCCCAGCCGCCGCGCCCTTCTTGCCTCTGCCGTTCTGCCCTTCGCCACGCCCGCCTTCGCCCAGTCCTGGCCGGCCCGGCCCTTCCGCTTCGTTGTTCCCTTCGGCGCGGGTGCCTCCCTCGACGTGCTGGCGCGGCTGATCGCCGCGCGCTTCCCCGAGGTGACGGGCCAGAACGCCGTCACGGAGAACCGGGTGGGCGGCGGCACCATCATCGGCACGGATTCCGTCGCGAAGCTGCCCGGCGATGGCTACACGGTGCTCTTCGTCGCCAATAGCTTCACCATCAACGCCACGCTCATTCCCAACCCGCCCTTCGATGCGCGCCGCGACTTCCGCGGCATCGACTCTCTCATCGTCAGCCCGCATGTCCTCATCGCCTCGCCCGCGCTGAATGCCTCGACCATCCCCGAGCTGATCGCGGCCGCGCGGGCCCGCAACGGGCTGACCTATGCCTCCACCGGCGTGGGCACCTCACTGCATCTGGGTGGCGAGAGCCTGAAGAAGGCGACCGGCATGGACATGACCCACGTGGTCTATCGCGGGACGAGCCAGGCCATCATCGATCTCTACAGCGGCCGCGTGGACGTGATGCTGACCAATGTCGCCGATGCGGCGCCCAGCATCCGCGACGGCCGCGTGAAGGCCATCGCCGTCGCGAATTCGGCGCGCCACGCGCTGTTGCCCGACGTCCCCACCTTCGAGGAGCTGGGCGTGCGGGGCGTGGTGTCCAACTCCTGGTATGGCGTGGTCGCGCGCTCGGATGTGCCCACGCCCATCGCGGACCGGCTGCATGACGCCATCGCCCGGATCATGGCGGAACCCGACACCCTCGCCCGGCTGAACGAGATGGGCCTGTCGCCGATGCGGATGGCCCGCCCGGAGTTCGACGCCTTCCTGGCGGAGGAATTCCAGCGGAACGGCCGGATGATCCGCGAGAACGGGATCACCATCGACTAGCCGCCGGGGAGCCTGACCTTCAGGGCCGAGGGCCGGCTTCGGAAGTCTGGCATCCGAATTGCTAGGTGTCTGGAAATTCACGGAGTTTCCGATGCCAAGTGCTGTATTCCGGCGCCGCCCCCTTCTCGCGGCGTCGCTTCTGCCTCTTTCCGCGCCGGCCTTTGCCCAGTCCTGGCCGTCGCGCCAGCTTCGCTTCGTCGTCCCCTTCACCGCCGGCGGATCGCTCGACATCGTCGCGCGCATGATCGCGGCCCGCCTGCCCGAGCTGATCGGCCAGGGCGCCGTCACCGAGAACCGCGCGGGCGCGGGCACCATCATCGGCACGGATGCGGTCGCGAAGCTGCCGGGCGACGGATATACCGCGCTCTTCGTCGCCAACAGCTTCACCATCAACGCCACGCTCATCCCCAACCCGCCCTTCGACGCGCGGGCGGAATTCCGGGGCATCAGCTTCCTCGCCTACAATCCGCATGTGCTGATCGCCGCGCCGGGGCTGAACGTCTCCACTCTGGCCGAGGTCATCGCCGCGGCACGGGCGAAGGGCGGGCTGACCTATGCCTCCTCGGGCGTGGGCACCTCGCTGCATCTGGGCGGCGAGAGCCTCAAGGCGGCCACGGGCATGTCGCTCACCCATGTGCCCTATCGCGGCTCGGGCCAGGCCATCACCGACGTCTTCAGCAACCAGGTGGACCTGATGCTGGCCAATATGGCCGATGCCATCCCCTCCATCCGCGAGGGCCGGGTGAAGGCGATCGCCGTGGCCAATGACACGCGCCACCCGCTCCTGCCTGAGGTGCCGACCTTCGATGAGATCGGCGTGCGGGGCGTGGTCTCCAACTCCTGGTTCGGCATGATCGTGCGCTCGGACGTGCCCACGCCCATCGCGGACCGGCTGCACGCGGCCGTCGCGCAGATCCTGTCGGAGCCCGAGAGCATCGCGCGGCTGACGCAGGTCGGCCTCTCGACGCGCCCCATGACGCGTCAGGCCTTCGACGCTTTCCTCGCGGAGGAGTTCGAGCGGAACGGGCGGGTGATCCGCGAGAACGGCATCACCGTCGACTGAGTGATTCTGCGGCGTGGCGGAGGGGGACCTCCGCCGCGCTCAGGCCCGCCAGCGCCGGTGCATCCAGAGCCACTGCCCTGGCGTCTCGCGCACCCAGCCCTCGATGATGCGGTTCACCATCGCCGTGGCGGCCTCCACATCGATCTTGCCGGCGGCATCGCGCGGCATTTCCAAGGCCTCGGTGAAGTCCAGCCGGAAGCGGTTGTTCGGCAGGCGGATCGCGCGCATCCCATGCACGGGCGCGCCCTCGAAACGCTTCGCGAGCCGCGCGAGAAAGGGGTTCGCCGCCACCGGATGGCCGAAGAAGGGCACGCGCGGGCCGCGCCCGAAGCGCTGGTCCACCAGCATGCCCAGCGTCAGGCCCTGGTCCAGCGCCTCGGCCATGCGGATCGGCGCCATCATCCCCGCCGCGATCAGCCGCCCCATGATGGGCTCGCGCATCGCCACGATGTCCGCGGCGATATAGGGGTTGTTGGGCGTGCGGTAGAGGATCGCCGCCGGCTGGCCGAGCTTGAAGGCCGCCACCGCCGGCAGCTCCCAATTGCCCATATGCGAGGCGAAGACCAGCGCCGGCTTGCCCGAGAGGCGCAACGCCTCGAAGCGAGCGAGCGTGCCTTCATCCGCCTCGACGCGGCCGCCCTCGACGTCGAACAAACGCCTCCAGATGGGGATATTCGCAGACCGTCCGGCCCAGATTGACCCAGGCGTCATGCGCGATGGCGCGCCGTTCCGCCTCGGTCTTCTCGGGGAAGGCGAGGCGCAGGTTCTCGATCGTGTGCTGGTGGTTGCGCGTCCAGACGCCGACCTTCGGCGCCGCCCAGGCGCCCAGATTGGAGGCGCGGTCCGGCCCCAGAGCGCGCAGCGCCGCGAAGATCAGCCGGACGAGCCGCGAGACCGCCCATTGCCCAAGATTCTGCAGTCGCTTCACAGCTTGATGACGATCTTCCCGAAGACGTTGCGCGCCTCGAGACGCGCCAGGCCTTCCTGGAATCGCTCGGCATCCAGGACCGTGTCGATCACCGGGCGGATGCCCTGGGCGATCTTCGCCAGGCCCTCGCCGATATTGCGGATGGTGGAGCCGAAGCTGCCCTGGATCTTCAGCTGGCGCTGGAAGATCATCATGAGGTTCGTCTCGGCCGACATGCCGCTGGTGCTGCCGCAGGTGACCAGCCGCCCGCCCATCTTCATCGAGAGCAGCGAGCCGGCCCAGGTGGCCGCGCCCACATGCTCGAAGACCACATCCACGCCGCGCTTGCCGGTGACGCGGCGGGCGACGCTCTCGAAGCGGTCGGTGTTGTAGTTCACCACGTGATCGACGCCGAGCGCCTTGGCCTTCATCGCCTTGGCCTCGTCGCCGACGGTGCCGATCACCGTGCAGCCGATCGCCTTGGCCATCCGCACCGCGATGGTGCCGATGCCCGAGCCGGCCGCATGTACCAGCACCGTCTCGCCCGGCTCCAGCCGCGCATTGTCGAAGAGCATGTGCTGCACGGTCGAATAGGTGATGCCCGCGCAGGCCGCGTCCTCCACCGTCACGCCGGACGGCACCGGCACGACCTGGCGGGCCGGCACGTTGATGAGGCCGCGCGCGAAGCCATCGGCATGGAAACCGCGTACGCCCGAGACGTTCTCGCAGAGGTTGTCGCGCCCGGCGCGGCATTCCTTGCACACGCCGCAGGTCATGCCGCCATAGGGCACGACCATCTGGCCCTGGGCGAAGCCGGTGACGCCGGGGCCGATGGCCGCGACATCGCCCACGCCCTCGGCGCCGACGCTGATCGGCAGGGTCCGCTTGGCGAAGGCCATGCCCCGCCAGCCCCAGACGTCGATGTGGTTGAGGGCGACCGCGCGCATGGCGATCTGCACCTCGCCGGGGCCGGGAGGGGGGGGCGGGTCGATGTCCATGAGGCGGAGATCACGGTCGGCCAGAAGCTGAAGGGCGCGCATGGGCGGCGCAGTAGCAGGGATCGGGTTCAAACCCAAGCGGCGGGCCGCGGACGGCTTGCGGCGCGGCCCGCCCTGTGGGTTCATCAGGCCGTAAAAATGCACCCCGGCAGAGGCTTGGCCGAGGGATGCGACGGGGGAGCGGAATGGGGATCTACGACTTTATCGTGGTCGGCGCGGGGTCGGCCGGCGCGGCCGTCGCGAACCGGCTTTCGGCCGATCCCCGCCACAAGGTGCTGCTGCTGGAAGCCGGGCCCGCCAGCCATCCCTGGTCGCGCATTCCCGTCGGCTACGCGAAGATGATCGCCAATCCGGCGGTGAACTGGCTCTACAGCGGCGAGCCCGAGGCCAGTACCAATGGCCGCCGCCTCGCCGTTCCGCGCGGGCGGATGCTGGGAGGGTCCAGCGCCATCAACGGCCTCGCCTTCGTGCGCGGCCAGGCCCAGGACTTCGACAGCTGGGCCCAGATGGGCAATGCCGGCTGGAGCTATGCCGACGTCCTGCCCCACTTCAAGCGCATGGAGCGCTACGAGGGCGCCGGCGACGACACCTTCCGCGGCCGCGAGGGCCCGCTGCGCGTCACCGATCCGCCGCCGCGCGATCCGCTCTTCGCCGCGCTGATCCGCGCCGCCGGCGAGGTCGGGATCCCGTACAATCCCGACTATAACGGCGCGAGCCAGGACGGCATCGCCATGAGCCAGGCGACCATCGCCTCGCGCCGCCGCATGAGCACGGCCCATTGCTACCTGGATCCCATCCGCCAGCGGCCGAACCTGCGCATCGAGACCGAAGCGCTGACGCAATCGCTGATCTTCGAGGGCCACCGCTGCACCGGCGTCCGCTACGCCGTCGCGGGCACGCTGCAGGAGGCGCGCGCCGGGCGCGAGGTGGTGGTCTGCGCGGGATCGATCAACTCGCCGCAATTGCTGGAGCTCTCGGGCCTCGGCCAGCCCGAACGGCTGCAGGCGCTCGGCATCGCGCCGCGCCACGCGCTGCCCGGCGTGGGCGAGAACCTGCGGGACCATTATGCACCGCGCACGCGCTGGGCGGTCGAGGCGAAGGGATGGGCCTTCAACGAGCGCGGACGTGGCCTGGGCCTCGTCGGCCAGGCGCTGCGTTACGCGCTGTTGGGCCAGGGGCTGCTGTCCATGGTCGCCGCGCCGCTGCGCGCCTTCGTGCGCTCGCGCGAGGGGCTGGAGGCGCCGGACCTGCTGCTCGGCTGGGTGCCGATGCTGACCGAGCCGGGCCCCACCGGGCCGCGGGTCTCCAGCCAGTCGGGCATGACCTGCTACGCCCATCCCATGCGGCCGGAGAGCAAGGGCCATATCCACATCACCTCGGCCGATCCGCGCCAGCCGCCGGCGATCCAGTTCAACTTCCTGTCCTCGCCCGCCGACGCCGCGCTCACGCTGAGCGCCGTGCGGATCGCGCGCGCGGTGATGAACGCCCCGGCCCTCGCGCCGCTGCAGCTGCGCGAGCTCGGCCCCGGGACGGCGCGGCAGACGGATGACGAGATCCTGGAGTGGGTGCGCCAGACGGCCGAGACCACCTACCACCCGGTGGGCACCTGCCGGATGGGTCAGGACGGCCTGGCGGTGGTGGATGCGCGGCTGCGGGTGCATGGCATCGCGGGGCTGCGTGTCGCGGATGCGTCGATCATGCCGACGCTGACCTCGGGCAATACCAACGCGCCGTCGATCATGATCGGCGAGAAGGCGGCGGCGATGATCCTGGAGGATCTCGCCGCCTGAGCCTTCCGGCGGGGCCTCAGGCCCCGTCGAGCACTTCCAGCACGCGCGGCGGCGACATGGGCAGGCTGTAGAAGCGCTTGCCCAGCGCATTCGCCACCGCATTGGCGACGGCCGCGAGCGGCGGCACCAACGGCACCTCGCCCACGCCGCGCACGCCTTGCGGATGCTTGGGGTTGGGCACTTCGATCATCACCGCGTCGAGCATCGGCAGGTCGGAGCAGACGGGCATCCGGTAGTCGAGGAAGCTCGCGTTATCGACCTTGCCGTTCTTGTCGTAGAGATATTCCTCGCTGAGCGCCCAGCCGATGCCCTGGGCCGCACCGCCCTGCATCTGGCCCTCGACATAGGCCGGATGCACCGCGCGCCCCACATCCTGGAAGGAGGTGTAGCGCACCACCCGCACGATCCCGAGCTCGGCATCCACCTCCACGTCGCAGACATGGGTGGCGAAACCGCCCTCGGCGCCCGTGGTGTTCTGCTGCACGCCGGCACCGATCGGCCCGCCCGTCTCGCTGGCCTTGGCGGCAAGATCCGCGAGGCTGAGCGCGGGGAACTTGCCCGCGTTCTCGCCGGCGGGCTTGGCCTCGCCGTCTTCCCAGACCACGGCCTCGGGATCGATCTTCCAGAGCTTCGCGGCGCGCTCGCAGAGGGTCTTGATGACCTTCTCCGTCGATTGCGTCACCACCATCGCCGAGGCGAAGAGCACGCGGCTGCCGCCGGTCAGGTTGGAATAGCCGATCGTCGCCGTATCGCCGATCAGCACCGAGACGCGCTTGTAGTCGATACCCAGCAGCTCGGCCGTGATATTGGCGATGGCCGCGCGCGAACCGCCGACATCGGGATGGCCCGTGGTGACGACGACATTGCCGTCCTCGGTGACGTTCACCTGGGCGCTGGATTCACCGCCCGCATTGAACCAGAAGCCGCTGGCCACGCCGCGCCCCTGGAACTTGCCGAGCGGCGCCTGGTAGTGCGGATGCGCCATCGCGGCCTCGATCGTCTCGATGAAGCCGATGACCGGGAAGACCGGGCCATGCGCCGCCTTGGTGCCCTGCCTGGCCGCGTTCTTCAGGCGCAGCGTCAGCGGGTCCATCTTCAGCGCCTCGGCGATCTCGTCCATCACGCATTCGGCCGCATAGGCGCCAATGGGCGCGCCCGGCGCGCGATAGGCCGCGACCTTCGAGCGGTTGGACACCACGTCGAAGCCGACGGAATGCACATTCGCGATGTCATAGGGCGCGAAGGCGCAACCGGCCGCGCCGCGGATCGGCGAGCCCGGAAGACCGCCGGCCTGAAGGTAGAAGGTACCCTGGGCGGCGACGATCTTGCCGTCCTTGGTGGCGCCGATCTTCACCGTGCTCATCGAGCCGGAGGTCGGGCCCGTCGCGCGCATCACTTCGTCGCGCGTCATCACCATCTTCACCGGACGGCCGGTCTTCTTCGCCAGGATCGTGGCGAGGGGCTCCAGGTAGATGATGGTCTTGCCGCCGAAGCCGCCGCCGATCTCGGCGGGGATGGCGCGGATGTCGCTCTGCGGGATGCCCGTCAGCAGCGAGGTCATGGCGCGCACCATGAACTGGCCCTGGCTGGAGCTCCAGATCGTCGCCTTGCCCTCGACGACGCTGACCAGGCAGGAATGCGGCTCGATATAGCCCTGGTGGACCGGGCGCGTCTTGAAGTGGCGCTCGATCACCACGTCGGCGCTGGCGAAGCCGGCCTCGACGTCGCCCAGCTTGTGCTCGAGCTTGCCGGCGATGTTCGACGGCTTGCCCTCGAAGCTCAGGAAGTCGTGCAGGATGGGCGCGTCGGGCTTGATCGCTTCCTCAAGCTCGATGACGTGCGGCAGCACCTCGTAGACGACCTCGATGAGCTTGCAGGCCTCGGCCGCGATCCGCTCCGACATGGCGGCGACGGCGGCGACCGGATGGCCGTGGAACAGCGCCTTCTCGCGCGCCATCACGTTGCGGCTCATCCAGCGCATGTCCTGGATGCCGAGCATCACGGACTTGTCGAGCGGGAATTCCACGATGTCCCTGGCCGTCACCACCGCCTTCACGCCCGGATGGGCCTCGGCCCTGGAGGTGTCGATCGAGACGATCCGCGCATGGGCGTGCGGGCTGCGCAGCACCTTGCCCCAGATCATGCCGGACATGCTGGTATCGGCCGAGTAGGAGGCGCGGCCAGTGACCTTGTCCGCGCCATCCGGGCGGATGGTGCTCTGGCCGATCCACTTGTTGTTGATGACGTTCATCGGGCGGCTTCCCTCATCTCGGCGGCGGTGTCCATGACGGCGCGGACGATCTTGTCGTAGCCGGTGCAGCGGCAGAGGTTGCCGGCGAGCCAGAAGCGCACCTCGGACTCGGTCGGGTCGGGATTGCGCTCCAGCAGCGCGCGCGAGGCCATGAGCACGCCGGGCGTGCAGATGCCGCACTGGAGCGCCGCCATCTCGAGGAACTTCAGCTGGAGCGGGTGCAGCGTCTCGCCCTTGGCCATGCCCTCGATGGTGTCGATCTTCTTGCCCTCGGCCTCGGGGGCCAGCATCAGGCAGGAGCAGACCAGCCGGTCGTCCAGCAGGATGGAGCAGGCGCCGCAATCGCCGGTGCCGCAGCCTTCCTTGGCGCCGGTCAGGCCGAGCGACCCGCGCAGCAGGTCGAGCATGCTGTCATGCGGCTCGCAGAGGAACTCCTCCGGCTCGCCGTTGATGGTGGTGGTGACGTGCATCTTGGCCATGGATCAGATCCCCCCGGCGCGTTCGGCGGCGATGGCGACGGTGCGCCTGAGCAGCACCCCGGCCACCTTGGTGCGGTAGACGATGGTGCCGCGCTTGTCGTTGATCGGCTTGCAGGCGGCGGAACAGGCGGCGGCCGCGGCATCGAGCGCGGCGTCCTCCAGCTTGGATCCGACCAGCGCCTTTGCCGCATCGGCCACCAGCAGCACGGTCGGCGCGACGGCGCCCAGGCCCACGCGGGCGGCGGTGACGACGCCGTTCTCGATGGTCAGGCTGACGCCGACGCCGACGACCGCGATGTCCATCTCGGTGCGTGGGATCATGCGCAGATAGGCGTCGGAGGAGCCCTTGGGGCGCGGCGGCAGGGTGAAGCTCACCAGGAGCTCGCCGGGGGCGAGGTTGGTGCGGCCCGGCCCGGCCGGGAAGGCCTCGACCGGCATCGTCCGCCGGCCGTTGGGGCCCTGGATGGTCAGTATCGCGCCGGCCGCGACCATGGCCGGCACGCTGTCGCCGGCCGGGGAGCCGTTGCACAGGTTGCCGCCCGCCGAAGCCCGGCCCTGCACCTGGGTGGAGCCGATGAGGTTGATCGCCTCCAGCACGCCCGGCCAGACGGTGCCGAAGCGCGGATGCTCGGCAAGCCGCGCTCCGGAGACGGCCGCACCGATGCGGAAGCCGCCATCGGCGGTCTCCTCGATGCTGGTCATCTCGGCGATCTTCTTGATGTCGATGATCGTGCCCGGGTTCAGGACACCAGCGCGCATCTGCACCAGCAGGTCGGTCCCGCCGGCCAGGATGCGCGCGGCGCCGGCAGCGGCGGCATAGGCGCCGATGGCCTCGTCGAGCGAACTGGGAGCGATGTATCGGATCTCTGTCATTCTTGTTTCCGCGTTCGTTTCCGGTCCCGGTGGCTCCCGCTGGATCGGGCTTTTGCCGACCGGGCGCACAGGTACCGAAACGCTACGCTCGCAAGAAGGGACGGAACAGCCCCTAATCGTCACGATCCACCGATATAAATGATGGATAATAACGATGAATTATAACCCAAGTCTTCGCCGTTGCGCGCTTTAGTCGAGAATGATTCTCAACTAAAGCTCGCGGCCGCCAGGGTCGCGAAGGCGCGCGCGCGATGGCTATGCTGCGCCTTCTGCTCCCGCGTCATCTCGCCAAAGGTGAGAATTTCGCCCTCGGGTACGAACATCGGGTCGTAGCCGAAGCCGTTTTCCCCGCGCGGCGGCGCGACCCAATGGCCCTCCACCCGGCCCTCGAAGGCTTCGGTGTGGCCATCCGGCCAGGCCAGGACCAGCACGGCCACGAAGGCGCATCGCCGGTCGGCCGAACCGTCGAGGCCGGCGATCCGCGCCATGGCCGAGGGATAATCCCGCGAACCATCCGGCCGCATCGTCCAATCGGCCGTCCGCACGCCGGGCTGCCCGCCCAGCGCGGCAACCGCGATGCCGCTGTCATCCGCCAGGGCCGGCAGGCCGGTCGCCTTCATCGCCGCCATCGCCTTGATGGTGGCATTGGCGATAAAGGTGTCGCCCGTCTCGGCCGGCTCGGGCAAGCCGAGCTCCCCGGCGGAGACCAGCGCCATCCCATAAGGCGCCAGCAGCCCGCCGAACTCGCGCAGCTTGCCGGCGTTGTGGCTGGCGAGAACGAGCTTGCCGGGCGCCAGCTTCCTCACAGGCCCACTGCTTCCTTCTGCTTCGCCACCAGCGTCATCACGCCGTCGCGCGCCAGGTCGAGCATCGCCAGGAACTGCGCCTCGCTGAAGGGCGCGCCCTCGGCCGTGGCCTGCACCTCGACGAGGTTGCCCGCGCCGGTCAGCACGAAATTCGCATCAGCCTCGGCGCCGCTGTCCTCGGCATAGTCGAGGTCCAGGATCGCCTCGCCCTTGGCGATGCCGCAGGAGATCGCCGCCACGTGATCCGTCAGCGGGATCGCCTTCATGATGTTGTTGTTCACGCAATGCCGGAAGGCCAGGTGCAGCGCGACCCAGGCGCCGGTGATGGCGGCGCAGCGCGTGCCGGCATCGGCGTTGATCACGTCGCAATCGAGGGTGATGGTCATCTCGCCCATCGCCTTGCGGTCCACGACGGCGCGCAGGCTGCGGCCGATGAGGCGCTGGATCTCCTGCGTGCGGCCGGACTGCTTGCCGCGCGCGGCCTCGCGGTCGCCGCGGGTATGGGTGGCGCGGGGGAGCATGCCGTATTCGGCCGTCACCCAGCCCAGGCCCTGGTTGCGCATGAAGGAGGGCACCCGGCCTTCCACGCTGGCGGCGCAGAGGACCTCGGTATTGCCCATGCGGATCAGGCAGGAGCCCTCCGCATGCTTGGAGATGCCGGTCTCGATCGAGACGGTCCGCAGGGCGTCGGCGGCGCGGCCGGATGGGCGCATGGGCTGGTTCCTCGTGATTCTGCCTGCGAAATAACCACAGCGCGGCACGGTGACCAGGGGTGCGCCAATCAGTGGTTGACCCGGAGGCCGCCCATAACCAAGCTTAGTACAGCGATGCACACCCCCTTGAAATCGCCTTTGTTCACGGTCCCCGGGCTCGCATCCAGCGCTCTCGATGCCCGATCCACGGCCGTCCTGAGGGAGCTGGTGGAGGTCTATGTCGCGACGGGCGAGCCCGTCGGCAGCCGCACCCTCTCGCGCCGCCTGCCGCTGAATCTCTCCCCCGCCTCGATCCGCAACGTGATGGCGGATCTCGAGGAAGCGGGCCTCCTTTACGCCCCCCACACCAGCGCCGGCCGCCTGCCGACGCAGCAGGGGCTGCGCCTCTTCGTGGACGGGCTGCTCGAATTCGGCGACCTCGGCGAGGAGGAGCGGAGCGAGATTTCCGCCCGCTGCGCCGCCCATGGCCGCTCCCTGCAGGACACCCTGGCCGAGGCGGGGCAGATGCTCTCCGGCCTGGCGGGCGCCGCCGGGCTGGTCGTCGCCCCCAAGGGCGAGGCGCCGCTGCGCCATATCGAATTCGTGCCCCTCGGCCCGGGCCGGGCGCTCGTGGTGCTGGTCCAGGGCGACGGGCGGGTCGAGAACCGCGTCATCGAGGTGCCGGCCGAGCTGCCGCCCTCCTCGCTGGTCCAGGCCGGGAACTACCTCAACGCCCGCCTCGCCGGCCGCACGCTCGACGAGACGCGCGCCAATGTCACCGAGGAGATCGCGGCCAACCGCACCGCGCTCGACGCCCTCACGCAGCAGGTGATCGAGGCCGGGCTGGCCACCTGGGCCGGCGGGGGCAGCGGCTCGCTGATCCTGCGCGGCCAGTCGCGGCTCCTCCAGAACATGGAGAACCTCTCCGCCGTCTCCGAGATCCAGGCGCTGTTCGAGCGGCTGGAATCCCAGGAAACGACCCTCCAGCTGCTGGAGCTGGCCCAGCGCGGCGAGGGCGTGCAGATCTTCATCGGCGCCGAGAGCGGGCTTTTCTCCTCGGCCGGGCTGTCCGTCGTGGTCGCTCCCTTCCGCAGCGGGGCCGCCGGCAGCAACCAGAGCATCGTGGGCGCCATCGGCGTCATCGGCCCCACGCGGATCAATTATGGCCGGGTGATTCCCGTCGTGGACTACACGGCGCGCGTGATCGGCCGTTTGCTGGGTTGATCCCGCGTCACCACGCCATTACCTGAACAGCCATGAACGACCAGCAGACCCCCAACCCGGCCGATCTCGCGCCGGAAACCCCCGACGCGCCCGCGGCCCCTGCCGCCCCCCCTGGGCCGGAGGAGCGCATCGCCACCCTTGAGGCCGAGCTCGCCGAGATGAAGGACCGCTGGCTGCGCGCCGAGGCGGAGACCCAGAACGTCCGCAACCGCGGCAAGGACGAGGTCGAGAAGGCTCGCAACTACGCCGTGCAGAAGTTCGCCGGCGATGTGGTGGAAGCCTTCGAGAACCTGCATCGCGGCGTGACCATGCTGCCGCCGCCGGCCGAGGACGAGGCCGAGATCATCGGCAAGATGCGCCAGGGCTTCGAGGGCGTGGAGCGCTTCCTGCTCCAGCGGATGGAGGCCAATGGCGTCGTGCGCAAGCCGGCCGATGGCCAGCCCTTCGATCCCGAGCTGCATCAGGCGATGAGCGAGGCGCCCGCCCCCGAAGGCGTGGAGCCGGGGACGGTGCTGCAGGCTTGGTCCAGCGCCTGGACGCTTCATGGGCGGCTGCTGAAGCCGGCCATGGTCGTGGTCGCGGGCAAGCCCGCGGGCTGATCGCGCCGTTGCGCGAGGGCGCCGCCCTCGCGCCCTTCAATGCCGCGGCGAGTGATTGAGGGGGCCAAGGCCCCCTCGCACTACGCCTCCGTCACGATCGCCTGGTAGGCCGCCAGCGCCGCCATATCCAGCAGCTGGTTCACCCCTGCCCCCGTCGGGACGATCTGCGCGGGCTGCTTCATCCCCATCAGGATCGGGCCGATCGTCGTCGCCGAGGTCAGGTGCGGCACCGACTTGGTGAGGATGTGCGCGGCGTGCAGCCCCGGCATCACCAGCACATTGGCCGGACCGGTCAGGCGGCAGAACGGATAGAGCTGCGCCCGCAGGCCGGCATCCAGGGCCACATCCGCCCCCATCTCGCCGTCATACTCGAAGTCCACGCCCTTGGTGTCCAGCAGCTTCACCGCCTCGCGCAGGCTGCCGGGGATGCTGCCCTTGGGGTCGCCGAAGGTGGAGAAGGAGAGGAAGGCCACTCGCGGGGTGAGCCCGAGCCGGCGCGCCGTCGCCGCGCTGCGGATGGCGATCTCGGCCAGGGTCGCCGCGTCCGGACGTTCGTGGATGGCGGTATCGGCCACCAGCACCGTGCCCGAGCGCCGCGCGATCATCATGGTCAGGCCGAAGAGCACGCCGTCATGGTCCAGCGCCATGCTCAGCCCGTCGAGCGTGACGGAATAGCTGCGCGTCTCGCCGGTCAGCAGCGCATCCGCATCCCCCATGGCCAGCATGCAGGCGGCGAAGACGTTGCGGTCCAGGTTCACCAGCCGCTGGCAGTCGCGGAAGAGGAAGCCGTCGCGCTGCTTGCGGGCATAGAGCCATTCGGCATAGCGGCGGTTCTGCGAGGAGAGCCGGGCGTTGTGGATCTCGATCCCGTCCGGCAGCCGCACGCCGAGCGCGGCGACCGTCGCGTTGATCCGCTCCTCCCGGCCGACCAGCACGGGGAAACCATATCCCGCATTGCGGAAGTTGATCGCGGCGCGGATGACGGTTTCGTCCTCGCCCTCGGCGAAAACGACGCGCTTCGGATTCTCCCGCACGCGCTCATGGATGGCCTCCAGCGCATTCACCGCCACATCGAGGCGGCTGGCCAGCTCGCGGCCATAGCGCTGGGTGTCGATCATCGGCTTGCGCGCGACGCCCGATTTCACCGCCGCCTCGGCCACGGCCACCGGCACGCGCGCGATCAGCCGCGGATCGAAGGCGTTGGGGATGATGTATTCCGGCCCGAAGACCAGCTGCTTGCCCGCGCCCGAGCGCGCCACCTCCTCCGGCACCTCCTCGCGCGCCAGCTCCGCGAGAGCATGGGCGGCGGCGATCTTCATCGCGTCGTTGATGGTCGAGGCGCGCACGTCGAGCGCGCCGCGGAAGATGAAGGGGAAGCCCAGGACGTTGTTCACCTGGTTCGGATAGTCCGAGCGGCCGGTGGCGATGATGCAGTCCGGCCGGGCGGCCTTGGCTTCGTCGGGCGTGATCTCGGGGTCGGGATTGGCCATGGCGAAGATGATGGGGCTCGGCGCCATCGCCTGGAGCATCGCCGGCGTCAGCGCGCCCTTCACCGAGAGGCCGAAGAAGCAGTCCGCCCCCTCCAGCGCCTGGCTCAGCGTGCGGCGATCCGTCTCGATCGCATGGGCCGACTTCCACTGGTTCATGCCCTCGGTGCGGCCCCGATAGACCACGCCCTTGGTGTCGCAGAGGATGACGTTCTGCGGGCTCATGCCCATGGCCTTCACCAGCTCGGCGCAGGCGATGGCCGCCGCGCCGGCGCCGTTGATGACGAGCTTAGTCGTCTTAAGGTCACGACCCGTCAGATGCGCCGCATTGATGAGTCCCGCCGCCGCAACGATCGCCGTGCCGTGCTGGTCGTCGTGGAAAACGGGGATGTCCATCAGCTCGCGCAGGCGGCTTTCGATGACGAAGCACTCGGGCGCCTTGATGTCCTCGAGGTTGATTCCGCCGAAGCTCGGCCCAAGGAATCGGACGCAGTTCACGAACTCGTCCACATCCTCGGTGTTAAGGCAGAGATCGATTCCGTCCACGTCGGCGAAGCGCTTGAACAGCGCGACCTTGCCCTCCATCACGGGCTTGGAGGCCAGCGCGCCGAGATTGCCCAAACCCAGCACGGCCGTGCCATTGGAGACGACCGCCACGAAATTTCCCTTGCTCGTGTAGTCATAGGCAAGGGCGGGATCGCGGTGGATATGCAGGCAGGGCTCGGCCACGCCGGGCGAATAGGCCAGGCTGAGATCCCGCGCGGTGACCAGGGGCTTGGTGAGGCGGATCTCCAGCTTGCCGGGGCGGCCTTCCGCATGCATCGCGAGGGCTTCTTCGCCGGTGACGCGCGCCGTCCGCGTATCCGTCAACCCATCCTTGCGCACATCATCCATCTCGACTGTCCTGAATCTACTGTTGCCTGAGCTTCACCTTGTCGCGTGCAAAGGTGCCCCGCAAGGAGGCCCCTTCGCGGGTGCGAGACGCTCGGCTATGCAAGCTTCGTGGAGCAAAGGATGACTGCGGAAGGGGCAACCCCCGCGATGGCACAGTGGTTCGCGGCTAAGGCCGCGGCCGGGTCGGCGCTCGTCTTTTTCCGGATGGGCGACTTCTTCGAGATGTTCCACGACGACGCGGAAGCGGCGAGCGAGGCGCTCGGCCTCGCGCTGACGCATCGCGGCGAGCATCAGGGCCGTCCCATCCGCATGTGCGGCGTGCCCGCCCACAGCCACGAGGCCTATCTGGCCCGGCTGATCCGGCGCGGCTTCCGCGTGGCCATCTGCGAGCAGGTCGAGACGCCGGAGGAGGCCAAGGCCCGCCGCGCGCCAACCATCCGCCGCGAGATCGTGCGCATCGTCACCCCCGGCACCGCGACCGAGGAGGCCCTGCTCGACGCCGCGCGCCCCACCTGGCTGCTGGCGGTGGTGAAGGGCGGCGCGGCCTGGCTCGACGTGACAACGGGGCTCTTCTTCACCCAGGCCACCACCGATCCGGCAGGGCTGATCGCCCGCCTCGACCCCTCGGAGATCCTGGCCGAGGAGGCGCTGCAGATCGAGAACGCCGTTGTCTGCATTTCCCCGCGCGATGCCCCGGCGCGCCTCGCGACCGCGCTGGGCGTGGCCTCGCTGGAGGGCTTCGGCAGCTTCGGCGATGCCGAGATCGCGGCGGCGGCGATGGCCGTCGAATATGTGCGCGCGGTCAATAACGGCGCCCTGCCCCGCCTTTCCCCGCCGGTCGCCGAGGGTGCGAAGGGCGTGCTGCTGCTGGATGCCGCCACGCGCCGCAGCCTCGATATCCTGGAGGGCCCGCGCGGCGCCTCGCTCCTCGCCGCCGTGGATCGCACGCTGACCGGCGCGGGCGCGCGCGAGCTGTCGGCGCGCCTGGCCTCGCCGCTGGACGACCTCGCCGCGATTCGCGCCCGGCACGAGGCGGTGGCGGAGCTTCACGAGGACTCGCATCGGCGCGGCGCGATCCGCAGCGCGCTGAAGGGCGCGCCGGACATGGCCCGCGCTCTGGCCCGCATCAGCCTCGAACGCTTCTTCCCGCGCGACCTGGGCGCGATCCGCGACGGCCTGCAGCGCGCGGCCCGGCTGGCCGCGGCGATGGAGGCGGCCGCGCCCGCGCTGCTCGCCCAGGCCATCGCGCCGCTCTCCGCCCTGCCCGACACGGCCGCCGAGCTGCTGCGCGGGCTGGCCAGCGAACTGCCCGTGCGGCTCGACGACGGTTCGGTCATCGCCGCCGGCTATGACGGCGAGCTCGATGCGCTGCGCCGCCTGCGCGACGATGCGCGCGGCGCGATCGCGGCCATGCAGCTCGATCTCGCCCAGGCCTGGGGCGTGGCCGCGCTGAAGATCCGCCATCACCAGCAGCTCGGCTATCTCGCCGAGGTCCCGGCCGCGGCCGGCGAGAAGCTGCTGCGCGGCGCGCCGCCCAAGGCCGTGGGCGATCTCGCGCCCATTCATCGCCAGAGCATGGCCAACGCCCATCGCTTCACCTGCACCGCCCTGGCCAATCTCGACCGCCGCCTGTCGGAGGCCGGCGACCAGGCGGGCAAGCGCGAGCGCCTCGTCATCGCGCATCTGCGCCAGATCATCCTGGCCGAAGCCGAGGCCATCGCCGCCGCCGCGCGCGAGATGGCGGCCGTCGACGTCCTCGCCGCCTCGGCCGAGCTCGCGACCGAAGGCGCCTGGTGCCGCCCGGAACTCACCGAACGCCCCGACTTCGCCATCGAGGCCGGCCGCCATCCGGTGGTGGAGGCCGCGCTGCGCAAGGCGCGCGGCCCGGGCTTCGTGCCCAATGACTGCGACCTCTCGCCCGGCCATCGCCTCTGCCTGCTGACCGGCCCCAACATGGCCGGCAAGTCCACCTGGCTGCGGCAGAACGCGCTGATGGTGATCCTGGCCCAAGCCGGGCTCTTCCTGCCGGCCGCCGCCGCGCGCATCGGGCTGGTGGACCGGCTGTTCAGCCGCGTCGGCGCCTCCGACGATCTCGCGGGCGGGCGCTCCACCTTCATGGTCGAGATGACGGAGACGGCGGCGATCCTGAACCTCGCCGGCCCGCGCAGCCTCGTCGTGCTGGACGAGGTGGGCCGCGGCACCGCGACCTGGGATGGACTGGCCATCGCCACCGCCGTGCTGGAGGCCCTGCACGACCGCATCCGCTGCCGCACGCTCTTCGCCACGCATTTCCACGAGCTCACGGTCATGGCCAATCGCCTGCCCGAGATGCGCCTCGCGGCCATGCAGGTGCGCGAATGGCGCGGCGAGGTGATCTTCCAGCACAGCGTCGCCGCCGGCGCGGCCGAGAAGAGCTGGGGCGTGCATGTCGCCAAGCTCGCCGGTGTGCCCTCGCCCGTGCTGAAGCGCGCCGCCGCGGTGCTCGCCTCACTGGAGGATCGCTCGCGCGAGGCGGCCGATCCGCTGACCTCCGAGATGCCGCTCTTCGCGCCCGCCTATGCCGCGCCGGAAAATCCGGTGCTCGACGCCCTGGCGAAGCTCGACCCCGACAAGCTCTCGCCCCGTGAGGCGCAGGACGCTCTTTACAACCTCAAGGCACTCGCCGCCGGAACGGAAGCTCTGTAGGCTGGCTGACATGAGGATGGCGACAGCCGATCGGGCTGAGTTGAGCTTGCAGGACTCGCTACTTGCGGGTGGTGTGCCGGTCGCGCGCGATGTCGCGCTCGGGTTGCTGCGCCGCGAGCTCGGCCGCTTCCAGGCCCAGGTTCAAAAGTCCTTCGAGAGCCAGGAGATCTACGGCCTGGACGCCGCCCGCCAGCTCGGCGCGCATATGGACGGCATCCTCCTCGCCATCCAGGACTACTCCGCCGCGATGGTGCCGCCGGCCCATGGCGACCGCCTGGTGGACTTCGCGCTGGTCGCGACGGGCGGCTATGGCCGCGGCGTCCTGGCCCCGCATTCGGACATCGACCTGCTCTTCCTGACGGAGCGCGAGGCCGGGCCGCGCACGCGGCGCATGATCGAGTTCATGCTCTATCTGCTCTGGGATCTGGGGCTGAAGGTCGGCCATGCCACGCGCAGTGCGAAGGACTGCATCTCCGAAGGCCTGAAGGACGCGACCATCCTCACCGCCTTGGTGGATGCGCGCTTCCTCTCCGGCGAGCGGGCGCTCTTCGACGCCTTCCTCATCGACTTCACCAAGCTGCGCACCGAGACCGGGCTGCGGCCCTTCCTCGCGGCCAAGCGCACCGAGCGCGCCGCGCGCCACGCCCGATATGGCGAGAGCCCCTTCCTGGTCGAGCCGCACATCAAGGAAGGCCGCGGCGGGCTGCGCGACCTGCAGATGCTCTACTGGCTCGCGCGCTATGCCTTCGGCATCCGCCGGCTCGACAATCTGGTGGGACCCGACAGCCCCGGCGGCGGGCTGCTGGTCGAGGGCGAGGTCCGCGGCATCAATCGCGCCTGGGACTTCCTCTGGACCCTGCGTTTCCATCTGCACTACGTGACCGGCCGCGCCGAGGAACGCCTGACCTTCGACCTGCAGCCGGTGATCGCCGCGCGGATGGGCTACACCCGCCACGGCACGCAGGACGGCACCGAGCGGCTGATGAAGCACCTCTTCCTCACCTCGCGCGAGGTGGTGCGCCTCTCCCGCGTGCTGGAGCCGGCGATCGAGCGCGCCGCCCTCGGCGCTCCCGCCACGCGCAAGGGCGGCGACGAGGGCATCGCGGCCCTGGGCCTCGCCTTCGCCGACGGCAAGCTGGTCGCGGCCCCGCCCGACCGCGACTTCTCCCGCGAACCGGTGCTGATGCTGCGGATGGTGAAGGCCGCACGCGACCGCAATCTCGAGATTCATCCGCTCGCCATCCGCGCGCTGATCCGCCATGCGCGCCAGGCCGACCGGCTGCGCGGCGACCCCGAGGCCAGCACGCTCTTCCTCGACCTGCTAACCGGCAAGGATGCCGCGAAGTGGCTGCGGCTGCTGAACGAGGCCGGCTTCCTCGGGCGCTTCATCCCCGAATGGGCCCGCATCGTCGGGCTGATGCAGTTCGACACCTACCATGTCTTCACGGTCGACGAGCACACGATCGAGGCCATCGGCGTGCTGCAGCAGATCGACCGCGGCGAGCTGAACGAGGTCGCCCCCGTCGCGACCGAGCTGATGACGCAGCTGCAGTCGCGCCGCGCGCTCTATGTCGCCACGCTGCTGCACGACATCGCCAAGGGCCGCGGCGGCGACCACAGCGAGCTCGGCGCCCGCTTCGCGCAGGAGATCTGCCCGCGCCTGGGCATGAGCGCCGAGGAGACGGAGACCGTCTCCTGGCTGATCCTGCATCACCTCCTCGTCTCGCAGACGGCCTTCAAGCGCGACATCGAGGACCCCAAGACCATCCTCGACATCGCCGACCAGGTGCAGTCGCCCGAGCGGCTTCGCCTGCTGCTGGTGCTGACCGTCGCCGATATGCGCGCCGTCGGCCCGCGCGTCTGGAACGCCTGGAAGGCCACGCTGCTGCGCGAGGTCTATTGGCGCGTCTCCGAAGTCCTCGCCGGCGGCATGACCGTGCCCGAGCGCGACGTGCGCGTGGCCCGCGCCAAGGAAGCGGCGGCCGCCATGCTGCCCGGCTTCACCAAGGCCGATACCGACCTGTTCATGTCGCTCGGCTATCCGGGCTACTGGCTCTCCTTCGATTCCGAGACGCATGCGCGCCACGCCGGCATCATCCGCGAGGCCGAGGCCGATCGCGCGCCGCTCACCGTGCGCACCCGAGTCATGCACGACCGCGCGGTGACCGAGGTCACGGTCTATTGCAGCGACCATCCGGGCCTGTTCAGCCATATCTCCGGCGCCCTGGCCGTGGCGGGCGCCTCCATCGTGGATGCGCGCATCCACACCCTGACCAACGGCATGGCGCTCGACACCTTCTGGGTGCAGGACAGCGCGGGCGGGGCCTTCGAGGCGCCGCATCGCCTGGCGCGCCTCTCCGTGCTGATCGAGCAGGCGCTGTCGGGCCGGCTCCGGCTTTCCGCCGAGATCCGCAAGGTGCGGCGCGAGCCGGCGCGCCTCGCCGCCGTCACGGTGCCGCCGCGCGTCGTGGTCGACAACTTCGCCTCCAACACGCACACGGTCATCGAGGTGAACGGCCGCGACCGACCGGGCCTGCTGCATGACGTGACGGCTGCGATCAGCGAGCAGGGGCTGCAGATCGCCTCGGCGCATATCACCACCTACGGCGTGCGCGCGGTGGACGTCTTCTATGTGAAGGACGTCTTCGGCCTGAAGGTCGAGAACGAGCGCAAGCTGGCCCCCCTGCGTTCGGCCCTGCTGGAGGCGCTGACGCCACCGCCCCTGAATCCCGCGCCGGCCCCGGGCGGCGGCGGGCCGGCGCCCTACCGCGAAGCGGCCGGCCCCGCTTAGGGCGCCATGTTCCGCTCCATCGCCACCGTCGGCGCCTGGACCATGGCGAGCCGCGTCCTCGGCTTCCTGCGGGACATGCTCATCGCCTCGAAGCTCGGCGCGGGGCCGATGGCCGACGCCTTCTTCGTCGCGCTCAAGCTGCCCAACCTGTTCCGCCGCCTCTTCGGCGAGGGCGCCTTCAACGCCGCCTTCGTGCCGGCCTTCGCCCAGACGCTGACCCAGCGCGGGCCGGTCGCCGCCAAGGCGCTGGCCGAGCGGATGGCGATGCTGCTGACGCTCTGGCTCGCCATCCTTACCGGGCTCGGCCTCATCTTCATGCCGCAGCTCATGCAGGTGCTGGCGCCGGGCTTCCGCGACGATCCGGCCAAATTCGCACTGGCCATCGAGCTCACGCGCATCACCTTCCCCTATCTGCTGCTGATCTGCCTGACGGCGCTGGTGAGCGGCGTGCTCAACGGGCTGGGGAAATTCGCGGCGGCGGCAGCCGCACCGATATTCTTCAATCTGCTTTCGATGATCGCGCTCTTCGCCCTCGCCCCCTTCGTGGCCACTCCCGCCCATGCGCTGGCCTGGGGCGTCACCGTCTCGGGCGCGGTGCAGCTGGGGCTGGTGATGTGGGCCTGCGCGCGGGCGGGCATGGCGCTCAACATCTTTCGCGCGCCGAGCCTGCCGCCGGAGGTGCGGATGGTGCTGCGGCGGATGGGGCCGGGGCTGGTGGGCGCGGGCGTGACGCAGCTCAACCTCGCGGTCGACGTCATCATCGCCTCCTTCCTGCCCTCGGGCTCGGTCTCCTACCTCTATTACGCGGACCGCGTGGCGCAGCTGCCGCTCGGCGTCATCGGCGCGGCGGTCGCCACGGCGCTGCTGCCGCTGCTGGCGCGGCAGATCCATGCGGGCCAGCCGCTCTCGGCCCATCGCAGCATCAACCGCGCCATCGAGATCTCCCTCGCTCTGGCGGTTCCGGCGGCGGTGGCGCTCGCCCTTCTGGCGCTGCCCATCCTGGAAGCGCTGTTCCAGCGCGGCGCCTTCGGGCCGGAGGAGGCGCGGCTCACCTCGCATGCGCTGGTCGCCTATGCCTTCGGCCTGCCGGCCTTTGTGCTGGTGAAGGTCTTCGTGCCCGGGTTCTTCGCGCGCGGGGATACCGCCACCCCGGTGAAGATCGGCATCTTCTGCGTGGTGCTGAACCTCGCTTTGAACCTCGCGCTGATGGGGCCGCTGCAGCATGTGGGCGTGGCGCTGGCGACCGTCATCTCGGCCTGGGTGAATGCGGGGCTGCTGGCCTGGCTGCTGTCGCGGCGCGGGCAGCTGCATTGGGACCATCGCCTGCGCCGCGTGGCACCGCGGCTGCTGCTGTCGGCCGCCGTGATGGGCGGGGTGCTGTTCGGGCTGAAGCTCGTCTTGTCGCCGGGGCCCGGCCTCGTGGGCGTGGCGCTGCTTGGCGCGATCTGCGCCGTGGGCGGGGCGGCGTATTTCGCGGCCGCGCAGCTCTCGGGCGGGATGAACCTGCGCGAGCTGCGGCGCCTGATGCGCCGGTAGTCAGACCAGGCCGATAAAGGCGCGCTGCCGCGCCGTCTCGGGATGCGAGCCTGCGGCCGTGACCCGCGCCAGCGCCTCGGCGCGATCCAGGCCCAGGGTCAGCAGCAGGCATTGCGCGGCCATGCCGGTGCGCCCGATGCCGGCGGCGCAATGCAGCACGATCCGCTCGCCCTGGCGCAGCAGCGCGGCGGTTTGCGCGATGCAGGCCACGAAGCCGGCCGCATCCTCCGGCACGCCGAAATCCTCGATCGGATGGGCACGCCAGATCCAGGGCAGATCGCCCGAGGCCAGCAGCGCCGCATAGTCCGGCGCCTTCGCGGCGATCTCCGCGTCACCGGCCAGGCAGAGCACCTGGCCGATCTTCGCGGCGGCCGTCGCCGCCAGAAAATCGCCCAGCGGCGCCGCGCGTCCCGGCATGGCGGAGAGCCACAGCCCGCCGGGAACCTCCGCAAGCGCCACCGGGCGCAGGGTCATGCCGCGACGGGCACGCGCTGCAGCAGGCGCCCGGCCGGCGTGTCGCTCGCCCCCTTCGCATGGGTGTAGACGGACCGCCCGTTCACCCAGGTCTCGACGATGCCGTCGGCGCATTGGCGCGGCTCGGCGAAGGTCGCGCGGTCCTTCACGGTGGCCGCGTCGAACATCACGAGATCCGCATAGGCGCCCTCGGTCAGCGTGCCGCGCTCGGCGATGCCGAAGACCTTGGCGGTGCGCCCGGTCATCTTGTGCACGGCGGTCTCAAGGTCGAAGAGGCCGAGCTCGCGGCTGTAATGGCCGAGCACGCGGGGGAAGGTGCCCCAGAGGCGCGGATGCGGGTGCTTGGCGAGCGGGCCGCCATCGCTGCCGATCATCGACAAGCGGTGCGCCATGATCCGCTGCACGTCGTCCTCGGACATGTTGTGGAAGACGCCGCCGGCCGGCAGCAGCCGGTTCGCCGCCTCCTGAAGGTCCACGCCCCATTCCGCCGCGATGTCCTTCAGCGCGCGGCCGGCCATCTCCGGATGCGGCACCGAGCTCGCGACGGTGATCGGCACGTCCGGGCGCGGCTTGCGCGCGGCGAGCGAGGTGGAGGCCGCCGCGTAAGGATAGACGTCGAAGGCCACGGGATACTTCGCGGCGTGCTGCTCGATCAGCGGCAGGGTCTGCACCGAGCGACCGTGATTCTCCGGCTGGGCGCATTTGTGGTGGCTGATGACGACCGGCGCACCCACGGCGGCGCCGATCTTCAGCGTCTCCTCGATGCTCTCCAGCACATGGTCCGCCTCGTCGCGCATATGGGTGACGTAGAGGCCGCCCGTCGCGCGCAGCGCCTCGGAAACGGCGATGACCTCGTCGGTCGGGGCATGCTTGCTGGGCGGGTAGAACAGGCCGGTGGACAGGCCCGCCGCGCCCTCGCTCAACGCCTCGGCGAGCTGCTTGCGCATGCGCTCGGCCTCCTTGTCCGTCGCCGGACGATCGAGGTCGCGCCCCATGGCGCCCACGCGCAGCGACATGTGCCCGATCAGCGCGAGCGTGTTCACCGCGGAGGGCTCAACGCGCAGGCGCTCGGCATATTCGCCGAAGCTGCCGAAGCGCCACCATTCCAGCTCGCCCACGGAATCCAGCGGGGCGGGCGGGCGCTCGCTCATGGTCACGGGGGAGAGGCTGATGCCGCAATTGCCGACCACGACCGTCGTCACGCCCTGCGAGGTCTTGCAGAGCATGCAGGCCGGACCGCAGAGCACAGCCTGGTCGTCATGGGTGTGCGCGTCGATGAAGCCGGGCGCCACGACGCGGCCTTCGGCCATCACCTCGCGGTCCGCCGACATGGCCGAGAGATCTCCGATGGCGGCGATGCGATCGCCCTTCACGCCGATATCGCCGCGGCGGCGCGGGGCGCCCGTGCCGTCGATCAGGGTGGCATCACGGATGATGAGGTCGCAGCGCAGGGCCATGAGAGTCCGTCTCGATAGGGATTCATGATGATGCGTCGTAGGAAAGCGCGACGAAACCCCTCCCGGGATCGGCCGGCTTGCGGCAGTTTGCCAACGTCAGGCTCAGGAGACCGATCCCCATGACTACCCGCCGCCAACTGCTCGGCGCCACCGGCGCTCTCGTCGCCGCGCCCAGTGTCGTGGGAGCCCAGGGAGCATCCTCGCGCCTGCTGCGCTTCGTGCCGCAGGCCGACCTGACCGTGCTGGACCCCGTGTTCAACACCGCCACCGTGACGCTGGTGCACGGCTTCATGGTCTTCGACACGCTCTACGGCCTCGATGCCAATTACAACGTGCGGCCGCAGATGGCCGCCGGCCACGTCATCGAGGATGACGGCCGCACCTGGGTCATCACGCTCCGCGAAGGCCTGCGCTTCCATGACGGCGAGCCGGTGCGCGGCCGCGACTGCGTGGCCAGCATTCGCCGCTGGGCCGCGCGCGACATGTTCGGGCAGGAGATGCTCGCCAATCTCGACGAGCTGACCGCGCCGAGCGACCGCACCATCCGCTTCCGCTTCAAGCAGCCCTTCCCCCTGCTGGCCGAGGCCCTCGGCAAGGTCACGGCCGCGATGCCGGCCATCATGCCCGAGCGCCTGGCCCAGACCGACCCTTCGCGCGCGGTGGCGGAGATGGTGGGCAGCGGGCCCTTCCGCTTCGTCCCCGAGGAACGCATCTCCGGCACGCGCGTCGTCTATCGCAAGTTCGATGGCTATGTGCCCCGCCCCGACGGCGTCGCCAGCCGCTCGGCCGGCCCGAAGATCGCGCATATGGATCGCGTCGAGTGGCACGTCCTGCCCGACCCCGCCACGGCCGCCGCCGCCCTCCAGCAGGGTGAGGTAGACTGGCTGGAATACGCGCCAAACGACCTGCTGCCGCTGCTGCGCCGCTCACGCAACAACGTCGTGAAGGTGACGGATGACAGCAGCATCAGCGTGCTGCGCTTCAACCACCTCCATGCGCCCTTCAACAATCCGGCCATTCGCCGCGCGACGCTCAGCGCGCTCGACCAGTCGGCCTATATGACCGCCGCCTTCAGCGCGGACAGCAGCCTGTGGCGCACCGATGTGGGCCTCTTCCTGCCCAACACGCCCATGGCGAACGACGCCGGCATCGACGTGCTGCGTGGCCCGCGCGACATGGACAAGGTCAAGCACGACCTCGCCGCCGCCGGCTATAACGGCGAGAAGGTCGTGGTGCTGCAGCCCATGGACATGGCCTATCTGAAGGCCATGGCCGACGTCGCGGTGGACATGTTCCGGCGCGCCGGCATGAACGCGGAGGCCTACTCGGCGGACTGGGGCAGCATCGTGCAACGCCGCGGCTCGCGCGAGCCGGTGGAGCGCGGCGGCTGGAGCGTGTTCATCACGGGCTTCAGCGCGGCGGGGCTGATCAATCCCGTGGCCAATCTCGGCCTGCGGGCCACCGGCAGCCGGGCCTGGTTCGGCTGGCCGACCAGCGAGCCGCTGGAGCGCCTGCGGCAGGAGTGGATGGCCGCCCCCGACCAGCCCGCGCAGCAGGCGGTCGCGCGGCAGCTCCAGACGCAGTTCTTCCAGGACGTGCCCTATATGCCGCTCGGGGAATACTACCGGGTCATCGCCCATCACCGGAGTCTGCTGGACATCCCGGAGGGTCTCTCGACCTTCACGGGCGTCCGCCGGGCCTGACGCCGGCAGGCCGGAGGTTCCCGCCAGGAAACCTCCGGCCCTCTCGCAGGTCAGGCCTTGGTGGCGGCCTTGCGGCGACGAACCCAACCCAGCCCGAACAGGCCCGCGCCGAGGAGCGCCAGGCTTGCCGGCTCGGGGACCGCGACGGTCAGGATCGAGGGCGTGCCGTTCTGGCGGCTGTAGTACAGGGTGTAGTTGCCGCCCGTGAGGGTGAAGAAGTCCGTCACCTGGCTGGTCGGGCCGGAAACGCCGCCGGCCACCTGCACGCCATCCTTGAAGAGGCTGATGCCGTCGTCATGGGTGATCGTCAGATTGGTGCCGGCCGCCATGGCGCCGAGGGTGATCGTGTACAGCGAGCCATAGAGATAGCCGGCGACGCTGCCACTGGAACCGAGGAAGCTGCTCAAGTTGGAGAAGTTGGCGACGGTGACGCCGCCGGAAACGACCGGCCCGCCGCCGACATAGTTGTAATTCGAGATCCCGCTGGCGTTCGAGCCGAAGAACGCGCTGTTGGTGTCGCCCGGGGGATTCGAGGGCGAGTTCTGCGCCGCCGTGTTCACGAAGTTGAGATCGCCCGTATAGGTGAAGCTCGCGGTGGCCGGCGAGCCACTGAAGGGCGTCGAGCTCGGCAGGGTCGAGAAGCCCGATCCGCCCGTCAGGCCGGTCGTCACGGTGAAGGCATAGGACGGCGAGGCCTGGGCAGTGCCGGCATGCGCCACGAAGAGGGCGGCGCCGGCCATCAGGGCCAATTTGAAGGATCGCATTGTCGTCTCCATCGGTGAAAGCCTTTGGAGAGAAAGCAATCGTTATGCCACGTAAATTATCTTTTTAAATCATGGTATTATGTAGGATCATCGCGACGGCTCGCCCGTTCCGTAAAAACAGCCGACATATTTCGCCCGCCGGCTTTGGGTCTCCGGCGATCTCGCCTGAGGCTTCGGCCTTCGCCCGTCCGGCGGGGTTGACGTGGCCGCTGGGGCGCGCAAACCCTGCGCCCCCGCCCCATCACACAGGTTTCGTCATGCAGCGCGTCTTCTCCGGCATTCAACCCTCTGGCGTGCCCACCTTGGGCAACTACCTGGGCGCGATCCGGAACTGGGTTCCGATGCAGGACCAGCATGAGTGCCTTTTCTGCGTGGTGGACATGCACGCCATCACCGTCTTCCAGGAGCCCGCCCAGCTCCTCGCCCAGACGCGCGAGATGGCCGCGACCCTGCTGGCCTGCGGTCTCGACCTCGCCAAATGCACCCTCTTCGTCCAGAGCCATGTGCCGGCCCATGCCGAGCTCGCCTGGATCTTCAACTGCGTGGCGCGGCTTGGCTGGCTGAACCGCATGACACAGTTCAAGGACAAGGCGGGCAAGAACTCCGAGGCGATGTCCTCGGGCCTCTATGTCTATCCGAACCTCATGGCGGCCGACATCCTGGTCTACAAGGCGACCTCGGTGCCGGTCGGCGACGACCAGAAGCAGCATCTCGAGCTCGCCAACGACATCGCCCAGAAGTTCAACCACGATTACGGCGTGGAGTTCTTCCCGCGCATCGAGCCGCACATCATGGGCGTCGCCGCGCGCGTGATGTCGCTGCGCGACGGCTCGAAGAAGATGAGCAAGTCGGATGCCTCGGACCAGTCGCGCATCAACCTCAACGACGACACCGACACCATCCGCAGCAAGATCAAGCGCGCCAAGACCGATCCCGAGCCCTTGCCGGAGAACGTGCTGGGCTTCGAGGGCCGCGCCGAGGCGCGCAACCTCGTCGGCATCCTGGCCGCGGTGACGGGGACGACGCCGGACGCCGTGCTGCGCGAGCATGGCGGCAAGGGCTTCGGTCCCTTCAAGGACGTCCTGGCGGATGCGCTGATCGCCCATCTCGAGCCGATCCGCACGGAGATGCTGCGCTTCCTGGAAGACCTGCCGACGCTGGATGCCGAGCTGCGCAAGGGCGCGGAAAAGGCGGAGGCGATCGCACGGCCGATCGTCACCGAGGCGAAGCGGATCGTGGGCTTCCTGCCGAGGGCGTAGCCCTTCGGCGCTCCCGGGCGCGGCAAGCCGCGCCCGGGGCGGCCCTGACGCGCGATGGGGGAGGCGCCCGTGAACTATCTCTATCTGGCCGTTGCCATCGTGGCCGAGGTCATCGGGACGACCTTCCTGAAGACGTCAGACGGATTCACGAAGCTCGGCCCCAGCCTGGTTTGCGCGGCGGCCTATCTGCTGGCGTTCTTCTGCCTGTCCCTGACGCTGCGGACGATCCCGACGGGCATCGCCTATGCCATCTGGTCCGGCGCGGGCATCGTGCTGATCGCAACGGTGGCCTGGCTTTGGCAGGGGCAGAAGCTGGACGTGCCGGCCATCGTCGGGATGGCCCTGATCATCGCCGGGGTGCTGGTGATGAACCTGTTTTCGAAAAGCGCCGCCCACTGATCCGCCGCGGGCCTATCCACCCAGCGCCCGCTCCACCGCGTCGCTGAGCAGGGGGCCGTCGTCCCTGGCCTCCAGCGCGGCCTCGGCGAAGAGCGCGAAGCCGTCGCCGCCACGGCGGAGGAAGTCATTGGTCGCGACCAGATAGGCGCGCTCGGGATCGAGCGGCTTCCAGCTGCCATCGGCCTCGCGCACCTCGGCGCCCGTCACGCGCTGCCCGACGGGCCGCCGGGCATCCAGCGTGAAGCGCAGCCCGGCCAGTTGCGGGAAGCGCCCCGAGCCATCGGGCAGCCGCGACAGCCCGTTTTCCAGCGCGGCCCGGATCGTCGTGCCGCGCAGGCGCATGCGCGCCACCGAATTGCCGAAGGGCAGCACGGTCAGCAGATCGCCCAGCGAGATCTCGCCCGCCGGCAGTCCGGCCCGCAGCCCGCCGCCGTTCTGCCAGCCGATCTCGGCCTCCACGGCCTTGCGCATGGCCTCGGCCACCATCTCGCCCAGGGCGCAGGGGGCGAGATAGCAGCCGCGATTGTCCAGCGCCTCGGGCAGCCGGCCGATCACGCGCCGGCGCAGCGCCTCCAGCGGCTCGGCGAAGCGCGCGACGATGGCCGCGACGGCCGGATCCTCGGCGATATCGCCCGACATCTCGCGCATGCGCTGCTGGTGCGTGGCGATGCGCCCATCGGCGGCGAGGTCGAGGTCGAAGCGATCGAGATAGCGCCCGAAGGCCTGGGCCTGGGCGATCAGCACCGGCCGGTCCTGCCCGTCGACTACTTCGGGCGGGGCGACCAGCCTGTGCGAATGCCCGCCCAGGATCACGTCCACCCCCGCGATCTCGGCGGCCAGGCGCCGATCCGCGCCAAGGCCGAGATGCGACAGCAGCACCACCGTCGCCGGCCCCTCGCGCCGCGCTTCCCAGACGGCGCGGTTGGCGGCCTCCAGCGGATCGGTGAAGCGGATGTTCGGGCCGGGCGCGGAGAGCGTCGGCGTATCCGGCGTGGTCAGGCCCACGACCACGACGCGCAGGTTCTCGCGCCGGAAGGCGATGGTGGGCGCCAGCTTGCCGGCCAGGGCCGGCTCCTGCGTCACGTCGATATTGGCGCAGAGCACCGGGAAGGGCACGGCCGCCAGATAGGCCGCGAGCTTCTCCGGCCCCAGGTCGAATTCGTGGTTGCCGAGGGTGAAGGCCTGCACCCCCCACTCCTTCTGCACCGCGGCCTCGGCCAGGCCTTCGTGCTGGGTGAAGAAGAGGCTGCCGAGGAACTCGTCCCCGGCCTCCAGCAGCAGCGAGGCGCGTCCCGCCGCCCGTGCCCCCTCGCGCGCCTCGGCGATGGCGGTCGCGATGCGCGCCGAGCCGCCGAAGCAGGGTTCGCCGGCGCGGCAGGCCGCGGCCGAGGCGGCGATGGGTTCGTGGCGCGAATGGAAATCGTTGAGGTGAATCAGCGAGACCTGCGTCGCGGCCTCGGCGGAAGCGCGCAAGGCCGGCACGGGAAAGGCCGGGACGGCGAGCAGCGCTGGGAGCGATCGACGGCTGAACATGGCGGCCCTCTTCTGCGCCACTTGTGCCCAGAAGGCCACAGGAGGCCTGGAAAGATCGCATCACGCAAGATGATCCCGGACGGGTCCGGACCTGCCCTTGCGATGCCACTTTTCCCGGTGAAGGGTGGCCCCGTCCATCACTTGGTTCCGCGCTTTGCAGGTCTATCTGCCCATTGCCGAGATGAGCGTGGATGTCCTCCTTCTGGTGGGCGTCGGCTTCAGCGTGGGCTGGCTTTCGGGCCTCTTCGGCGTGGGCGGCGGCTTCCTGCTGACGCCGATGCTGATTCTGTTGGGAATTCCCTCCACCGTCGCCGTGGCCTCGGGCGCCAACCAGACGCTGGGCGCCTCCGTCTCGGGGCTGATCGCGCAGGCGCGGCGCGGCAATGTCGACTGGCAGATGGGCGGCGTGCTGGTGGCGGGCGGCCTCCTCGGCAGCGTCGCCGGCGTGCAGCTCTTCGCGCTGCTGCGCCGGCTCGGCCAGGTGGATGCGGCGGTCGCGCTGTTCTACGTCGTGGTGCTCGGCTCCGTCGGCCTGCTGATGGTGATGGAGAGCGTGCGCGCCATCTTCCGCCGGCGCCGCAAGGGCGCGGCGCATCGTCTGCACAACCACAGCTGGGCGCATGGGCTGCCCTTCAAGATCCGCTTCCGCAAGAGCCGCCTCTACATCTCCGTGATCCCGCCGCTGGGCGTCGGCTTCCTGATCGGCGTGCTCTCGGCCGTGATGGGCGTGGGCGGCGGCTTCATGCTGGTCCCGGCCATGATCTACATCCTGGGCATGCCGACGGCGGTGGTGATCGGCACCTCGCTGTTCCAGGTCGTCTGCGTCACCGCGATGGTGACCTTCCTCCAGGCGATCCAGGTCGGCGGCGTGGATATCGTGCTGACCCTGCTGCTGCTGCTGGGCGGCGTCGCGGGGGCGCAGTTCGGCGCGGCGATGGGCGGCAAGCTGCGCGGCGAGGAGACGCGGGCGCTGCTGGGCGCCCTGGTCCTGGCCGTGGCGGCCTCGCTGCTGTGGGACCTGCTGCGCGAGCCGGCCCAGCTGTTCAGCGTCGGGCCCGCGCTGTGAGGGCCTGGCTTCATCTGCTGGCGGTGATCGCCGGCCTCTTCCCGGCCCTGGCCTTCGGCCAACCCTCCGAACTCGTCGCACGCCTCTCCACCGAGCGTGTCGACATCACCACGGCCTTCGTCGGCGAGAGCATCCTGGTCTTCGGCAGCACCGAGCAGCCGCTGGGCCCCGGCGGCGACGAGGTCATCGTCATGGCGCGCGGCGCCTCGGGCCCCTTCGTCGTGCGCCGGAAGGTGAGTGTGCTCGGGCTCTGGCTCAACGGCCCTTCCGCGCGCTTCGAGGAGGTGCCGGTCTTCTACGCCATCGCCGGGACGCGGCCGCCCTGGCAGCTCCTGCCCGAGCAGCTTCGGCAGGAGCAGGGGATCGGCATCGATTCCATTCCCCTCCAGTTCACCGGCGCGCGCGGTCCGGGCTTTCGCCGCGCGCTGGTGGAGCTGAAGCGCAACTCGCGCCTCTGGCAGGAGGACCCCTCGCCCATCGAAATCGCCGGCTCGCGGCTGTTCAACTTCCGGTTGTCCCTCCCCGCCACGGTGCAGCCGGGACAATATGCGGTCCAGGTGCTGCTCATCCGGGCGCGGCGGATCGTGGCGACGGAGGAGCTCTCCTTCTTGGTGGAAAGGTCCGGATCGGCCGCGGAGATTGCGAAGGTCGCGCAAGGCCAGCCGGTGATCTACGCTCTGCTCTGCATCCTGGCGGCGGCTTTCGCCGGCTGGGCGGGCAGCGTGATCTTCCGGAGGGGTTAATGAGCGAAACGACGGCCGAGCGCGCCAGGCGCGACCGCGTCTTCCTCGTCGTGGTGGATGACAGCCCGGAGCGCGCGGTGGCGCTGCGCTATGCCGCGCTGCGCGCCGCGAAATCCGGCGGGCGCGTGGCCCTGCTGCGCGTGGTCGAGCCGGTGGGGCAGTCTGAATGGGCCGGCATCGGCGCATTGATGGCGCAGGAACGGCTGGAGGAGGCCGAATCCACGCTGGCCGGACTGGCCGCGCAGGTGCGCGAGATCACGGGCGGCATCCCCATGCTCATCACCCGCGAGGGAAATACGGCGGACGAGCTCCTGGCCCTGCTGGCGGAAGATCCGCGCATCTCGATCCTGGTGCTGGCATCGGCCGCGGACAGCAAGGGGCCGGGGCCGCTCATCCAGGCGCTGACCGGGCGGCTGGGCGCGAAGATGACGATCCCGATGACCGTGGTGCCCGGCAACATGTCCGAGGCGGAACTCGACCGGGTCACGTGACGATGCTGACCCTGGAGCTCGCGGAGCGCTTCGCCGTCATCGCCCTGGGCCATGTGCGTCGCGAATATCCCAACAAGCCCGACCACGTTCTCAATGGGCCGGCCGATGCCCGCACGCCGTCGGATCTGCACCCCATCTTCCACGGCAGCTACGACTGGCATTCCTGCGTGCACAGTCACTGGATGCTGGCGCGGCTGCTGCGGCGCTTTCCTGAGCTGCCCTCGGCCCCGGCGATCCGCGCCCTGTTCGACGTGCAATTCGTGCCGGCCAAGGTCGCGGCCGAATACGCCTATCTGGCGATGCCTTCGGCGCGCGGCTTCAAGCGGCCCTATGGCTGGGCCTGGCTGCTGAAGCTCGCCGAGGAGCTGACCTGGCAGGACGACCCGAAATGGGCACGCGAACTCGCGCCCCTGGCCGCGATCTTCGCCCAGCGCTATCGCGATTTCCTTCCGCTCGCGACCTATCCGGTGCGGGTCGGCACGCATTTCAACACCGCCTTCGGCCTGCGGATGGCCGCCGACTACGCCGCCGCCGCCCAGGACGGGGCGCTGTCCGGCCTGCTGCTGGAGACGGCGCGGCGCTGGTACGGCGAGGACGCCGCCTGCCCCGCCTGGGGCGAGCCGAGCGGCGACGACTTCCTGTCCTCGGCGCTGATCGAGGCCGAATGCATGCGCCGCCTCCTGCCGGCGGAGGAGTTCGGCCCCTGGTTCGACCGCTTCCTGCCGGACCTCGCCTCGGGCCTGCCGGCGACGCTGTTCCGTCCGGCAACTGTCACCGATCGCTCCGACGGCAAGCTCGCGCATCTGGACGGGCTTAATCTCAGTCGAGCCTGGTGCTGGCGCTCGCTGGGGCTGGCGCTGCCGGCGGGCCATGCTCGCCGCGCTCCGGCCCTGGAAGCGGCCGCGCGGCACCTCGCGGCCGGCCTGCCGCATATCGCCGGGGACTATATGGGCGAGCACTGGCTGGCCAGCTTCGCGACCCTGGCGCTCGACGACGAGGCCTGACGCAGCGCGGGCGCCCGACGAAAGCGCTGAACTGTTGTTTTTCGAGAATTTTTACTCGATCAGGCGAAACAGCCTGATCGGGTCTTCTCTAGAACATGTGTCCGAAGCGCTCCGCCTTGGTCGCCAGGTAGCGGTCGTTCACGCCATTGCCGGCGAAGATATGCTGCTCGCGGCTGACGACCTCGACGCCGCAGGCCGAGAGCGCCGAGATCTTGTCGGGGTTGTTGGTCAGCAGCCGCACGCGCGGCACATCCAGCAGCCGCAGCATGGTGGCGGCCACGAGGAAGTTCCGTTCGTCGGCGCCATAGCCGAGTGCCCGGTTGGCATCGAGCGTGTCCAGTCCCTGATCCTGCAGCGCATAGGCGCGCAGCTTGTTCACGAGGCCGATGCCGCGCCCCTCCTGAGCGAGATAGATCAGCACGCCCGCCCCCACCTCGGCCATGCGCCGCAGCGCCCCGCGCAGCTGGGGGCCGCAATCGCAGCGGAGCGAGCCCAGCAGGTCCCCGGTGAAGCATTCGGAATGCAGCCGGACCAGCGGCGCCTGCCCGGAGGCCAGGACGGCGGCCGGGTCGCCGACGATCATCGCCAGGTGCTCGATGCCGCCATCGGCCGCGCGGAAGGCTGTGATGCGGGTCTCCGGCGCGTCCTCGAGCGGCACGCGGGCCTCGCCCACGACGCGCAGGGTGGTCGCGGCCGTCTCGGGATAGGCGAGGATCTGGGCGGCGGTGACGCTGAGGAGGCCGGGCACGTCCCGATCAGGGACCGGCGCGGCGACGAGGGCCGGAAGCAGGCGGCCAAGCTTGCACAGCGCCATCGCGGCGGCCGCCAGCGGCGGTTGCGGCGCCAGCTCCGGGGTCTGGCCATCGAGGAGCAGCAACTCGGCCGTCGGATCGGCGAGGCCCCGCAGGCGCTCGGGCGCGATCAGGGCGGCGGGCAGCCGCAGCGCCACGACGCCCTCCTCGGGCGCGCTGAGCGGAACGGGGCGGAGGAGCACGGCGGCCGCGCGAACCGGCGAGAGCAGCAGCACGGGCGGGACGCCGGCCAGGGCGGCGATTTCGGCGAGGCCGGGGGTGCTGACCGTCTCGGCGGCAGCCACGGCCAGGGCCTGGCCGAACGCGTCGCGGAGAATCACGGGCGTGCCGCGCCGGAGCTCCGACACGGCGCGATGGACAGCGCGCAACGCCAGTATCTCTGCCGCGGGGGGCTTGAGGGCCTGGCTGACCGCGGCCTGATTGGCATTACTTGTCATGCAGCATTGATCCTGGAGCGCTTCCACATACGAATCAAATGTGGCCATTGGATGCAGTCGCGCAGGGGGAGGGGCTAAAGTTTCTCAACCGGCGAGCCATGTGCGAGTTGCGCCGAACCTTTCCCCGGCCTCCGGGCGGGTGCTATGCCTCAAGCGCCGGTAACCGATGGGCCTGTATGCCTGGTCGAAAACTCCTGATCGTCACGACGGATGCCGCGCTCGCCGCGCTGTTGCCGCTCCAGCTTGCCCAGGGCACGAATTTTTCCGCAGAGACCGCCTCTCCCGAAGCCGGGCAGCTCAAGCTGGCCGGGGCGGCGGGCCGCATCGACGCGACGCTGCTGGATGCCGCCGCCCTGCCCGGCCCCTCCCATTGGGGGCCGCTGCTGCGCGAGGCCGGCGGTGGGCGGCCCGTGCTGCTGCTGGGCCAGGCGCCGGAGGAACTCACCCCGCAGGTCCTGCCGGCCGGCATCAGCGCGCGCGTGCCGCGGCCGGTGCGCCTGCCGGACCTCGTGGCCCGGCTGCACGCGCTGCTCGCGACCTTCGAGGCCTCGCCGGACGCGGCGATCCCGCTCGGCGGCTACGCCTTCCATCCGGCGGCCAAGCTGATGCTGGGCCCGGACGGCAAGCGCATCCGCCTGACGGAGAAGGAGGCGGCGATCCTGCTCTATCTGCACCGCGCGGGCGGGCGGGCGGTCGCGCGGGCGGAACTGCTGGGCGAGGTCTGGGGCTATTCCAGCGCCGTCACGACCCACACGCTGGAGACGCATATCTACCGGCTGCGGCGCAAGATCGAGCCCGAGCCCCAGGCGGCGAAGCTGCTGCTGACGGATGAGGGCGGGTATCGGTTGGGCGGGTAGCGCCACCGGCCGCTTCAGCTCCCGGCCCGGCGCATCGGTCGCCCGGCGTTTGAGGGCGCAAAAAGCCTCCCTTCTGAATCAATCGCTCCGCGATTTAATCAGAAGGCGTCATCGCCTTGATCAGGTCGAAGACCCGCTTGCGCACCGCCGGATCGGAGATGCGGTAATAGGCGCGCACCAGTTCGAGCGTCTCGCGCCGGTGGAGCGTGTCATCCTCGAAGCCGTCCTGCGCGTCGGCGAAACCGGAGACGCGGCGGGCGAAGCCCTGGCTGCCGCCGACCGTGCCGGGCATGTCGTCGAAGAAGAAGCTGATCGGCACGTCGAGAACGCGCGACAGGTCGAAGAGCCGCGAGGCGCCGATGCGGTTCACCCCGCGCTCGTATTTCTGCACCTGCTGGAAGGTCAGACCCAGCGCCTCGCCGAGGCGTTCCTGGCTCATGCCGAGGAGAGTGCGGCGAAGACGAACCCGCGAGCCGACGTGAACGTCGATCGGGCTCGGGCGATGTTCCTTCTCGGCACGCTCGGTGTTTTCGCCAGTCGGCATCGCTTCTCTCATACTGACACTCATCCCACCCGCTTCTTTCGGCTTAGGCCGTTCTCACCAGATCCCTAAGCTGACGGCCTGCATCGGGTTGCATTCCTATGCATTGATCGCCTGAGATACGGCGGAAGACTGCGCCGCAGGATAGCTCCGCGTGTACCGCAGCCCATACCGACCAAGCCGAGTAGCGTCAATATTTTTCCTAATTCTCAATAAATGAATGACCTCTATCCGAGGCCCGCTCTCAAGCAGAAGGCCGCCGCCGGCGCAGGACTTCCGAAAGGAGAAGCGCGATCATGCCGAGGAATAAGGGAATCCAAATCCCGCCCCGGGCAAAAAGGGTCGGCGCAAGGGGTGGAGGAAGCGCCGTCTCGATCGTGCCGGTCGCGCCCAGACCCATCCTCGCGACCTCCCGCCCCGAGGCGTCGAAGACCGCGGAAATGCCCGTCTGCGCCGCGCGTACCATCGGCAGCCCCTCCTCGACCGCCCGCATCCGGGCCGAGGCGAGATGCTGGAAGGGGCCGGTGGAGACCCCGAACCATGCGTCGTTGGTGATGTTGAGCAGCCAGGCGGGCCGCTCCGCGCCCACCACCCGGCCGGAGAAGATCACCTCGTAGCAGATGAGCGGCCCGGGCGCCGGCAGTCCATGCGGCAAGACGAGCGCGGCGGGCCCCGGCCCCGCCGAGAAATCGATGCCGCCGGTCACCATGCGGATCGGCAGCAGCCCCCCGAAGGGCATGTATTCCCCGAAGGGCACCAGATGCGCCTTGTCGAAGAGGCCCACCACCTCGCCCTCGGGATCGAGCGCCACGAGGCTGTTGTGCAGGCTCGACAGCTGTCCCTCCGCGTTCCAATCGGCCCGCACCGTGCCCGCGAGCAGCATCCCGCCCGGCGGCAGGGCCTCGGCGGCGAGGCGCCGCGCATCGGGATCCTGGGCGAGCAGGAAGGGGCTCGCCGTCTCGGGCCAGACCACCAGCACGGGCTGGCCGGGATGGGCGGCGGCCGAGGCGCGGGCGGCCCCGGCGGAAAGCGTCAGGTAGCGGTCGAAGATGGGCCGGCGCTGCGAGGGATCCCACTTCAGGTCCTGCGCCACATTGCCCTGCACCAGCACCACGCGCACCGGCGTCTCGGCGGCCGGGTTCGCCTGGAGCCGCCAGGCCCCGAAGCCCATCCAGAGCGCGAGCACCGCGAGCCCGCCCAGCCCGGCGGCGCGGCTTCGCAGGACCGGCAGGCCGGCGAGGCCGATGGTCAGCAGGGAGAGGCCATGCACCCCGATGACGCTGGCCAGTTGCATCGGCTCCGGCCGGAAGGCCCAGACGGTGCCGGCGAGATTCCAGGGAAAGCCGGTGAAGAGCCAGCCGCGAAGGAACTCCGCCAGGACCCAGGCGCCGGCGAAGCCGATCACGCGCGGCCAGCCCGGCCCTGCCCGCCAGGCGAGGAGCGCGGGGATCACGGTGTAGATCGCCATGGGCAAAGCGAGGCCGGGCGCGGCCAGCGGCACCAACCAGAAGAATTTCGCGACATCGGTCAGGATCGCGTGGGTGACCCAGTAGAGCCCGGCGAGCTGGTAGCCGAAGCCGAACCAGAACCCCAGCCAGGCCGCCTGCCGCCAGCCCGTCGCCCGGCCGAGCAGCGTGAGGAAGGCCGGGATGGTGAAGAGCAGGACCGGCAGGGCGTAGACCGGCGGCAGCGCCAGCACGGAGGCCAGCCCCAGCAGGAAGACGGTCAGCCGGGGCCGGGCGGAAAGGCGGGCGAGGAGCGATGCCATTCTTCCGCTATAGCCTGGATCGGTGGCGCCCGGCACGCCACCCGGGCGCCTCGATGCGTCCTATTCCGCCGCCTGCGCGCCGTCCGAGGCCGCCGGCCGCCGCACGCGCAGCCGTCGGATGCGCCGCGCATCCGCATCCAGCACGCGGAATTCCAGCCCCGAGCTATGGGTGAAGATCTCGCCGCGCGCCGGCACGCGGCCGGCCAGGGTCAGCACCAGCCCGCCCACCGTGTCGATATGCGAGCCGCCCCGCTCCTCGTCAGTGAGGATGGGGCCCATCTTCTCCTCGAAGGCCTCGATCTCGGTGCGCGCATCCACCTCCAGCACGCCCTCGGCGCGCTCGATGATCTGCGGGGCCATGATCTCGTCGTGCTCGTCGGCGATGTCGCCCACGATGGTCTCGACGAGGTCCTCGATGGTCACGAGCCCGTCGATGCCGCCATATTCGTCCACGACCAGCGCCATGTGGATGCGCGCCTCGCGCATGCGCAGCAGCAGGTCGAGCACGGTCACGCTCGGCACCACCAGCAGCGGCTTGCGCAGGATCGAGCGCAGGTTGAAGGGCGCCTGTCGGCCGACCGCGGCGAAGATGTCCTTGATGTGGACCATGCCCAGCACGTCGTCGAGCTGGCCCTGGAAGACGGGATACCGGCTATGGCCCTCGCGCTGCACGGAGGCCAGCGCCTGCTCCAGCGTGAGGTCATAGGGCAGCGCGACGATATCGGCGCGCGGCACCATCACGTCATAAGCGGTCGCGCCCCGCAGCTTCAGCACGTTGCCGAGCAGGGCGCGCTCATGCGGGCCGAGGGTGCGGGCGTCGGTCTCGAGCTCGTCCGGCGCGTCGATCAGCTCCTCGACGCGATCGCGCAGGCTCTCCTCGCGCTTGCCGAAGAGGCCGCGCAGGCGGCGGATCACGTCGTGATTCCTGGGATGGTGGTCCGAGGGCATCAGACCACCACGCCCCCGTCGATCCAGCGCGTGCGCCAGGGATTGGGCAGGCCCAGGCGGTGCATGATCCGGGCCTCGGCCCGCTCCATCACCACCGCGTCGCCGGCCACGAGATGGTCGTGGCCCAGCAGGTGCAGCACCCCGTGCACGATCAGATGCGCGTAATGCGCCGAGAGGCGACGCCCCTCGGACTCCGCCTCGCGCCGCACCACGCCGAGCGACAGCGCCAGGTCGCCCAGCGTCAGGCTGCCATAGGGCGCGGGGAAGGACAGGACGTTGGTCGCCTTCTCCTTGCCGCGAAATCCGCCGTTGAGCCGGCGGATCTCGGCATCGTCGGTGAGGAGGAGGGTGAGATGGCCGGTGGCGCCCTGGTCGGCCAGGGCAGCCTCGACGGCACGGCGCGCGAGCGCCTCGGCACGGGGCACAGCACCCCTCCAACCGGGCGCCGCGAAGACGATCTCGACATCCGAAAGCCCGGCAGCGGCAAAACCACTGTCGGGCAGACTACTTCCCGGCGACATCCAACTCCTTCCCAGCGGCGCGCCCCGTCCCCGGTTGGGGTCTGGAAGGGCGGCCGCTCTCTGCACGTCCATACGCCGTCACGATCCGGCCCACGAGCGGATGTCTTACCACATCGCGCTCGTCAAAATGGGTGAAACCAATTCCCGGCACATCACGCAAGATGGAAATCGCTTCTACCAGCCCCGACTTCTGGCCGGGGGGCAGATCCACCTGGCTCGGATCGCCCGTGATGGCCATCCGCGTCCCCTCGCCCATGCGGGTCAGGAACATCTTCATCTGGGCGGCGGTGGTGTTCTGCGCCTCGTCCAGGATGGCGAAGCAATGAGCCAAGGTGCGGCCGCGCATGAAGGCCAGCGGCGCGATCTCGATCTCGCCGGCGGCCAGACGCCGGGCCACCTGCTCGGCCGGCAGCATGTCGTGCAGGGCGTCGTAGAGGGGGCGGAGATAGGGGTCGACCTTCTCCTTCATGTCGCCGGGCAGGAAGCCCAGCCGCTCGCCCGCCTCGACGGCCGGACGGGAGAGCACGATGCGGTCCACGCGTCCCGCCTGGAGCAGCGCCACGCCCTGCGCCACGGCCAGATAGGTCTTGCCCGTGCCGGCCGGGCCGACGCCGAAGACCATCTCGTCGCGCGCCAGCATGTCCATATAGGCGGACTGCGCCGGGGTCCGGGGCCCGATGGCCCCGCGCTTGGTGCGGATCTGCGGGATGTCCTGAAGCGGCAAGCGGGGGTCCTGCTCCATCTCGCCCTCGGCCATGCGGATGGCGGCCTCGACCTCCGAGGCGGTCAGGGACTGGCCGCGCTCCAGCCCGCGCCAGAGCCCGCGCAGCACCTGCTCCGCCATTTCCGTCCGCTCGCTCGTGCCGGTGATGGTGAGACGATTGCCGCGGCTCGCCAATCGGACCCCGCATCGCTGCTCGATCCGCGCCAGATGCCGGTCATGCTCGCCATAGAGCAGGGGCAGAAGGGCATTGTCCTCGAATTGCAGCGTGACGCTGCGTTGCTCGGACGGGGGCGGGCCCGGAGGCCCGGAGCGGCTGCGGAGGGCGAGGGCGTTGCTCAAGCGGCGTTCTTCTCCTGTTGCAAGGCGTGAAGCAGCTCCCCGTGCAGGGAGTAGGGTTGGCCGGCGAGAATTCGCACCGGCACGATCTGGCCGAGGAGGGAGGCGTCCCCCGCGACGTGAACAGGCTGCAGCCAGGGGGTGCGGCCCGAGAACTGCCCCGGCTGGCGCCCGGCCCCGGTGAAGAGAACGGGCACGGTCTGGCCGGTCTTGGACGCGTTGAAGGCGGCCTGCTGCTCGATCAGCAGGGCCTGAACCTCCTGCAGGCGGCGGTCCTTGGTGGCCTCATCCACACGATATGGGGCCCCTGCGGCCGGCGTGCCAGGACGCGGCGAATACTTGAAGGAGAAGAATTGCGCGAAGCCGACGCGGCGGATCAGCGCCATCGTCGCCGCGTGGTCCTCGTCCTTCTCGCCGGGATGGCCGGAGATGATGTCGGTGGAGAAGGCGATGTCCGGCCGGGCCTCGCGCAGCCGGTCGACGAGGCGGATGTATTCCTCCGCCGTATGGCCGCGATTCATCGCCTCCAGCATGCGGTCGGAGCCGGACTGCACGGGCAGGTGCAGGAAGGGCATGACGGCGGGAATGTCGCGATGGGCGGCGATCTGCGCCTCGTCGATGTCGCGCGGATGGGAGGTGGTGTAGCGCAGCCGATCCAGACCGGGGATCTCGGCCAGCGCGTAGAGCAGCCGCGCCAGTCCCCATTCCCGGCCATCGGGCCCCTCGCCGTGATAGGCGTTCACGTTCTGGCCGAGCAGCGATATCTCGCGCGTGCCCTGCGCCACCATGCGCCGCGCCTCGGCGAGCACGGCCTGGGCCGGGCGGCTGTATTCGGAGCCGCGCGTATAGGGGACGACGCAGAACGAGCAGAACTTGTCGCAGCCCTCCTGGATGGTCAGGAAGGCGGTGACGCCCTGCGGCGCGGAGGCCTCCGGCAGGTGGTCGAACTTTTCCTCGACGGGGAAGTCGGTTTCGACCACGGCGCGCGCCGCGCGGCCGGCGCGGGCGACCATCTCGGGCAGCCGGTGATAGCTCTGCGGCCCCAGCACGATGTCCACCCAGGGCGCGCGGATGACGATCTCCTTGCCCTCGGCCTGGGCGACGCAGCCGGCCACGGCCAGCACCATCTCGCCGCCGGCGGCCTGCTTCTTCTCCTTCATGCCCCGCAGGCGGCCGAGCTCGGAGAAGAGCTTGTCCGTCGCCTTCTCGCGAATGTGGCAGGTGTTGAGGATAATCATGTCCGCGCCCTCGGGCGCGTCCACCGGCTCATAGCCGAGCGGCGCCAGGACATCCGCCATCCGGCCGGTGTCATAGACGTTCATCTGGCAACCCCAGCTGCGCAGGAAGAGGCGCTTCTTGGCGCCGAGGGCTGCCGGGGGGGTCGAATGCGTCATGAAAATCCCTCGCAGGCCGTCGCGGGGACGGTCCAGGGGGAGGGAATGCGGACACTGAGCCGCGTGGTCAAGAAGAGCGGCCCCGTTCCAGCGTAACGGGAGGGCGTCTCATGGAAGGAACGGTCCCAGAGGGCGGCCGCGTCGGTCAAGCGATAAGCGAGGAAAGGTCAGGCGACATCGCGGTTCTGGCGCAACGCCGCCGCCGTCTGCGTCACCGAGCGCCCGACCCGTGCGGCCAGCGCCTTGCGGTCCGGCACGACCTCCGGAGGAAAGCCCTCGTCGAGCACGACGCTGACCCGCGTGCCGGTCCGGCGCAGCAGCTGCCAGGCGTGGCTGCCCGTCTCCATGTCGCCGTACCAGGCGAAGAGCGGGCGGTCGCGCCGGCCGACGGGCAGGCCGCCCAGGCGGTCATAGACGACCGTGACCGGCTTGATCCAGGCCGCGGCGCTCGCCACCGAGAAGAAGGAGGAGCGGAAGGGCAGCACGCGGGTGCCGTCGCTGGTGGTGCCTTCGGGGAAGAGGATCAGGCTCTCGCCCTGCTCCATCCGCAGGCGCAGATCCTGCGCCTCGGTGCCGGTGCGCCCGCGGCTCCGGCTGACGAAGACCGTGCGGCCGAGCTTCGCCACCCAGCCGATCAGCGGCCATTCCGCCACCTCGGACTTGGAGACGAAGCGCGCGTCCAGGGTCGCACCCAGGACCAGGATGTCGAGCCAGGAGGTGTGGTTGGAGACGTAGAGCGTCCGCGCCAGGGCCGAGGGCGCCCCGAGCACGCGCAGCTTCATGCCGATGAGCCGGCACAGCGTGCGGAAATAGAACCGCGCGAAATGGTTCTTGGCCGGGCCGGAGAACTGGATCAGCACGGCCTGGACCGGGATGCAGAACAAGGTGAAGAGCACCACGCAGGCGAGGCGCCGCGCCGCGCGGAAGCGGCCGCCCAGGGGCCGGTCCCCCAGCACGTCGTTCCAGAGATGGCCGGGCATGCGGGGCGTGAAGCGGAGCGGCCTGCCGCGCTTGGCGGCGACGGGACCGGTCGCAATCATGGGGGATGCTGCGGCGTCTGTGCTCATGCCGCTTCGCTATATGCGGTTCCGCAACAGGGCAATGACGACATGGCGAATCCTGTGTGACAGAGATGGACCGGACCGATTCCGCTAGGCAGTCTGGCATGGATCAGGGGGTTTCGTGGGCATGAAGGTCGCCATTCTGGGCGCGGGGGCGGCCGGCAGCGCGATGGCGGCGATCGCATCGAGCCGTGGGCATGAGGTCACGCTGTGGTCCCCGCGCGGCGGGGGCACGCGCCATCTCGTCGAGGGCATCAAGACGCGCGGACTGCTCAAGGGCAGCTGGAAGCTCCGGATCGCGGCGGATATCGGCCGCGCGCTCGACGGCGCGGAGGTCGTGATCGTGGCCCTGCCCGGCGACGTGCTGCCGCAATTCCTGCCTCGCATGGCCGCGACGCTGATGGGCCACCCCGAGGTCCTTCTCGCGCCGCCCGGCGCGCTGGCGCCCCTGGTCCTGCACGGGCTGCTGGCCTCGCGCGGGGTTTCGCTGCGGGTCGGCGCCCTGCCGGTGCCGCCCGTCGCCGCGCGGCGCGACGGCGACGGCGCCATCCACATCACCGCGGTCCGCCCTCGGATCTGGGCGGGCGCCCTGCCCGTCCCGGCCATGCCGCGGATCGCGGAGACGCTCGGCGCGCTCTTCGGCCTGCCCGTCGAGCCGCTGGCGGATGCGCTGGCGGCAGGCCTGGCGGAGCCCACGCCGCTGATCGGCGCGGCGCGGCTCCTGGCCCCGGCGAGCGTGGCGCAATCCATGGGCCGCCTGCTGCTGGGCCTGGCCGCCGAGCGCGACGCCCTGGCCCAGGCCTGCGGGCGCGGCCAGATCCCCAGCATCGCCGCGATGGTGACCGAGCAGGGCGGACTGCCCGAGGCATTGCCGCCCTTGACGGAGATCGGCGCGGGCCTTGCCTTCCTGGACGCGCTCGGCCGCGCGACCCGCCAGCCGACGCCCCTGGCCACCGCCGCCCTGCAGATGCTGGAGGGCTCGACCGGTCAGAGCTTCTCGCCCCATCCGGTGATGCGCGAACTAGATGCCGAAAGCCTGGCGCGCCTGCTGGGCTGAGAGCCCGTTTGGGAATTCCGGCGGCGGAGGAATCGCGAGGGATTTTCCGTGGCTGGAAGGCGCCGGACGCGGAAACGTCCCGCGAGACCGACCCGCAGGAATTCTCAAACGGGCTCCGGAGCCTTCAGAGCCGGCGGAAGACGACCGTCAGGTTGTTGGCCGGCATTTCCACCACCCGGTCGAGCGCGAAACCCTCGGCCGCGCGGGCCACCTCCTCCAGCGCGCGGATGCCCCATTCGGGGTCGCGCGCGCGCAGGCTCGCATCGAAGTCGAGATTGCCCTGGGCCGTCGGGACGCCGGCGCGCAGGAAGGGGCCGTAGAGGACCAGCGGCGCGCCCGGCGGCAGCAACTCCCGCGCGCCGCGCAGCAGGCCGAGGCCGGCTGCCCAGGGCGCGATGTGGATCATGTTCGCGCAGAAGATCGCGTCCACGGCCGCGATCGGCCAGGGCCGGCTCGCGGCGTTCACCGCCAGCGCCAGGCGGATATTCGGCAGGCCGGACGCCTGCGTCCAGGCGTCGATGCTGGCGCGCGCGCCCTCCTCCGGGTCGCTCGGCTGCCAGGTCAGGCCGGGCAGCGCGCCGGCGAAATGGACCGCGTGCTCGCCGGAGCCGGACGCGATCTCCAGGACGAGGCCTTCGGGCAGGACCCCGCGCAGCACGTCCAGCAGCGGGTCGCGGTTGCGCGCCACCGCCGGGGCGAAGCGGCGCGCGTCCTTTTCCAGCGGCCGATTCAGACCTTCAGGCCCCGCCTTCCGGTCACCGGACGCAGCCGTCACACCGGCACGCCCTTGCTGGTCGAGTATTCGAAGTGCAGCGCCTCGCCGGGGAAGACGCGCGGGTGGATGGCATGCGCCGCCATCGCGGCCTCGGAGAAGCCCTGGAGGATGAGCTTCAGCTTGCCCGGATAGGTCGCCATGTCGCCGATCGCGTGGATGCCGGGGATATTGGTCGCGCAGGTCGATTGCTCGACCTTGATGTGGCTGTGATCCAGCCCGAGACCCCAATCCGCGATGGGGCCGAGCTCCATGGAGAGGCCGAAAAAGGCCAGGAGGTGATCGGCCTCGACGCGCTTTTCCTCGCCCTTCAGCGTGGCCAGCACCACGGCATCGAGCTTCGATCCGTCGCCCTCCAGCCCATGGAGCTGATAGGGGATCGCCATCTCGATCTCGCCGCGCGCGGCGGCGGCCTCCAGCTGGGCGGCCGTCTCGGGCGAGGCGCGGAACTTCGGGCGGCGATGCACGACGACGACCTTGGCCGCTACGTCCTTCAGGCTCAGCGCCCAGTCCACCGCGGAATCGCCGCCGCCGGCGATGACCACGCGCTTGCCGCGGAATTCCTCGCGCTTCGTGACCATGTAGCGCACGCCGCCGCTGGCCTCGTAGCCCGGCAGGCCCTCCAGCGGCGGGCGGTTCGGGCCGAAGGCGCCGGCGCCGGCGGCGATGATGACCGCCTTGGCCGTCACGATGCGGCCGGTGCTCGTCGTCAAGGTGAAGCCGGTGGCGGTGGGCGTCAGGCTCTCCACGCGCTGGTTCAGCAGGTAGTGGGGCGAGAAGGGCGCGGCCTGGTCGGCCAGGCGCGCGATCAGCTCCGCGCCGGCGATCGAGGGATGGGCCGGGATGTCGTAGATCGGCTTCTCGGGATAGAGCGCGGCGCACTGGCCGCCGATCTCCTCCAGCGTGTCGATCACCACGCTGCGCATCTTCAGCATGCCGCATTCGAAGACGGCGAAGAGGCCGCAGGGGCCCGCGCCGATGATGGCCACGTCGGTGTCGATGATCTCGCTCATGGCCTTGGGCATGCCTCGCTTTGGCCGGACCGTCCAGCCTTTGCCGCATGGTTTGCTGGTTGCCGTGGCGAACGGCAAGATGGGGGGACATGGAACTGATTCTCCCCGACCTCGCCGCCACCGAGGCCCTCGCCGCACGCCTGGCCGGGCTGGCGCGGCCAGGCGATGCGCTGCTGCTCGAAGGCCCTCTTGGCGCGGGGAAATCCGCCCTGGCCCGCGCCTTTCTCCGCGCGGCGGCCGGCGATCCCCTGCTGGAGGTGCCGAGCCCGACCTTCACGCTCGTCCAGACCTACGATCTGCCTGGCGGAAAATCCGCGCATCACTTTGATCTCTATCGACTTTCCGGCCCCAGCGGGCTCGTGGAGCTGGGCTGGGACGAGGCGCGCGAGGGCATCGTGCTGGTGGAATGGCCGGATCGCCTGGGCTCCTTCACGCCTTCGGACGCGCTGCGCGTCACCCTGACGCCCGGCGAGGACGAGGATTCCCGCTCGGCCCGCCTCGAAGGCTGGGAGGGCCGCCTGGCATGAGCGCGCCCTTCCTCGAGGCCAACGGCTTCGGCGCGACCCATCGGAAGCTCATGCAGGCCGATGCCTCCAAGCGTTACACCCGCCTGACCGGCGGACCGCGCGGCGCGCTCCTGATGGAGACGCCCGATGCGGAATACCTGGCCGCCTTCCTGCGCGTCGCGCGGCATCTGGACGCCGTCGGCGTGCCCGCCCCGGCCGTGCTCGCCGTGGAGGCCGCCGAAAACCTCGCTTTGGTCGAGGATCTCGGCGCCGCCAGCATGGCCGAGGTCCTGGATGCGGGCGCGGAGGCCCTGCCGCTCTACCTCGCCGCCGCCCGGACGATGGCGCAGCTGCACGCTGCCCCGCCGCCCCAGGGCCTGCCCGCCTGGGATGCCGCGGCCATGTCGCGCACCGCCGCCGCGACCTTCCTGGACTGGTGGTGGCCCGCCGTCCTCGGCGCGCCGCCCTCCGATGCGGTCCGCGCCGGGCTCGATGCCGCGATCCGGGAGATGCTGGCGCCCTTCGCCGCCTCGGGCATCGTCCATCGCGACTTCTTCCCGGCCAACCTCATCCCCACATCGCGCGGCATGGCGCTGATCGACTTCCAGGACGCGGCGGTGGGCAATTCCATCTACGACCTCGTCTCGCTGGTCGAGGATGCCCGGCGCGATGTGGCGCCCGCCCTGCGCGAGGCGGTGATCCGCGAATACCTCGCCCACCGCCCCGATGTGGACGCCGCTCAGCTGCGGGCCGCCATGGCCGTGCATGGCGCGCAGCGGCATCTGCGGGTGGCCTCGCTCTGGGTCCGGCTCGACCGACGCGACGGCAAGCCGCATTACCTCGCCCATGGGCCACGCTGCTGGGCGCTGCTCGATCGCGCGCTGGAGCACGAGGCCACGGCCCCGCTGAAGCGCTTCCTCGACGCCCATGTCCCGCACGCGCTCCGAAGGAATCCCGCATGAAGCGCGCCATGGTTCTCGCCGCCGGTCTCGGGCAGCGCATGCGCCCGCTGACGGCCGAGACCGCCAAGCCCCTGTTGCCGCTGCTCGGCCGTTCCCTGCTCGACCATGCGCTGGACCGGCTGGCTCTGGCCGGGGTGGAGGAGGCGGTGGTGAACGCGCATTGGTGCGCGCCGCGCGTCGCCGAGGCCTTGGGCGCGCGCGGAGGTGCGTCGCCGCGCCTTCGCCTCCAGCTGGAGCCCGAATTGCTGGAGACCGGCGGCGGCGTCCGCCTCGCGCTGCCGCGCCTGGGCGAGGCGCCCTTCGCCGTGGTGAATGGCGATGCCTATTGGCTCGACGGACCCACCCCCGCGCTGACGCTCCTCGACCAGTATTTCGACCCGGCGCGCATGGACGCGCTGCTGCTGCTCATCCGCACCTCGCGGGTGGAAGGCGCGGTCGGGCGCGGCGACTTCTTCCTGGACGGCGCGGGGCGGCTGCGCCGGCCGGAGGGCGCCGAGATCGCGCCCTTCATCTATGGCGGCGTGCAGGTGATGGCGCCGGCCCTGGTCGCGCCCGAGCCGGAGGGCCGGTTCAGCCTCAACCGCTGCTTCGACCGCGCCATCGCGGCCGGCCGCCTCTTCGGCCTGGTGCATGACGGCGAGTGGTTCCACCTCTCCACCCCGGCCGACCTCACCCGGACCGAAAGACGGCTGAGGAACGGGCGCTTCGGTCAGCGGCTTTGAAGCTCTTTTCCATCGCGCCGGGCCTGCCGTTCCTTCCCACCCTGGCGCGGGGCGCGCTGGCGCGGCTGGGCACCGGCGAGCGCCTGGCGGCGGCGACGATCCTCCTGCCCACCCGCCGCGCCGCCCGCGCCTTGCAAACGGCCTTCCTGCGCGAGGTCGATGTGCCGGCGCTGCTGCTGCCGCGCATGCGCGCTCTGGCCGGCCTCTCGGTCGAGGATGCGGATGAGCTGGCCTTGCCGGCCCTGCTGCGCCTGCCGCCGGCCGTGGACCCGCTGCGCCGCCAGGCGGTGCTGGCGAGCTTCGCGGCGAAGCGCCCGCCCTCGCGCGGCGGCCCGCCGACGGCGGAACACGCCTGGGCGCTCGGCGCCGAGCTCGGCAAGCTGCTGGACGAGATCGCGCTCGAGGAAGCCGAGGAGATTCCGGACGATCCGGAACTGCTCGAACACCGCTGGCTGGAGCGGCTGGACACGCTGGTGCCCGAGGCGCTGGCCGTGCACTGGCAGATCACCACCATCTTCCTGCGCGCGGTCGTCGAGGAATGGCAGGGCTGGCTGCACGGCAACGCGCTGCTCGACATCGGCGTGCGCCGCGTCCTGGCCCTGCGCGCCCAGCGCGACGCCTGGGAGCGCGAGCCGCCCGAAGGCGTGGTGATCGCCGCCGGCATCGGCATGGGCGGCACGGTGCCCGCCGCGGCCGACCTGCTGAAGACCATCGCGACCCGCCTGCCGGAAGGCGCCGTCGTGCTGCCCGGCGAGGATGCCGCCACTGCCTCCATCCCCTTCGAGGAACTCTTCGAGGCCCCCACCCATCCCTTCGCCGGCCAGCGCCGCATGCTGCACCGCATGGGCGCGACCATGGCCGATGCCGAGCCCTGGTCGGGTGAGGATGCGGGCGAGCGCGCGGCCCTGCTCGGCACCGCGCTGCTGCCGGCCGGGCATCTGGTGCCCTGGCAACATCGCGACCCGGCCCGCTGGAAAATCGCGCTGACCGGTCTCTCGCGCATCGAGGCGAGCGACAGCCAGCACGAGGCCGCCGCCATCGCGCTCGCCCTGCGCGGCGCGCTGGAAATGCCCGGTGCGCGGGCCGCGCTGATCACGCCCGATCGCGACCTCGCGCGGCGCGTCGCGGCGGAGCTGCCGCGCCACGGGATCCTCGCCGATGATTCCGCCGGCCAGCCGCTCTCCGACACGCCGCCGGGCGTCTTTCTTCGGCTGATCGCGCATCTGGCGGCGGGGGAATGCGGGCCGGTCGCGTTGCTCTCGGTGCTCAAGCATCCGCTCTGCGCCGCCGGCATGGACCGCGCGGAATGGCTCTCCGCGGCGCAGCTGCTGGAGCGCAAGGTTTTGCGCGGCCCCGCCCCGGCGGCGGGTCTGGCGGGGCTGCGCCTGGCCATCGCCGGGCTGCGCGATGACGAGATCGCCCCGCGCATCTCCCCGCTGCTCGACGCGCTGGAGACGGCGCTCGGCCCCTTCCAGTCGCTGCCCCGCGCCCTCCTCCGCCCGCCGGCCGACCTGCTGAACGAGCACCTGGAAGCCGCAGAGGCCCTAGCCAGCACGCCCGAGCTCCCCGGCGGGCTGCGCCTCTACGCCCAGGCCGAGGGCGAGGCCCTGGCGCGCCACCTCGCCGCGCTGGGCCCCGCCATGGCCGAGCTGCCGCCGATCTCGCCCGCCGAATGGCCCTCGCTCTTCGAGGCGGCGCTCGCGCAAGGCACCACGCGGGCCGCGCGCATCTCGCGCGGGCGTCGCGACGCCGCCCATCCGCAGGTGGAGATCCTGGGCCTGTTGGAAGCGCGACTGCTCGACTTCGACTGCGTGATCCTGGGCGCGCTGGACGAGACCATCTGGCCCCAGGCGAGCGACCCCGGCCCCTGGATGAGCCGCCCCATGCGGCGCGAATTCGGCCTGCCCTCGCCGGAGCTGCGCATCGGGCGCGTGGCCGCCGACTTCTTCCTCGCCGCCTCCTCCGCGCGCCAGGCGGTGCTGTCGCGCGCGGCGCGGCGCGGGGGCACACCCAGCGTGCCGGCGCGCTGGCTGACGCGGCTCGACACCTTCCTCGCCGGACAGGAGCGCGGGCTCGGCCTGGCCGGAAATCCCTGCGCGGATTGGGCGCCGCTGCTCGACCAGCCGGCGAAGGTCGTGCCCTGGTCGCGCCCCGCGCCCCGCCCGCCCGCCGAGGCGCGGCCGCATCGCCTCACGGTCAGCGACGTCGCGACCCTCATCGCCGATCCCTATGCCTTCTATGCGCGGCGCATCCTGAAGCTTTCCCCGCTCGACCCGCTGGAGCAGGAGCCCGGCGCGGCCGATTACGGCAACCTGATCCACACCACGATCCATCACTTCCTGACCGAGCTGCCGCCCGTCTGGCCCGGAGAGGCCGCCGCCACGGCGATTTGGGACGACGCGGCCGAAGGCGCGCTTGCCGGCGCCGCGCTGCGCCCGGCCATCGCCGCGCTCTGGCGGCCGCGCCTGGCGCGCATCGGCGTCTATCTGCGCTGCATGGAGGCGAAGCAGCGCCCCGGCCTCCTCGCCACCTGGGTGGAGCGCGTGGCCAAGCTGGACCTCGAGCGCCCGGGCGGGACCGTGACACTGGAGGCGCGCGCCGATCGCGTGGACCGCCGCTCGGACAACACCCTGCGCATCCTCGACTACAAGACCGGCACCGTGCCCTCGGCCAAGCAGGTCCGCGCCGGCACCGCCCCGCAATTGCCGCTAGAGGCCCTGATGGCCGAGCAAGGCGCCTTCAAGGGCGTGCCGGCGGGCACCGTCGCCTCGCTGGAATATTGGCGCGTGACCGGCGCGGCCGAGCCCGGAGAGGTCATCGTGCCGAAGCTGGAAATTCCCGACGCCATCGCCCAGGCGCAGCGCGCCCTGCACCGCCTCGCCGACGACTTCCTGCTGGGCGACGCGCCCTTCCTCGCGCATCCGCATCCGGGCCGTCAGGCGTCGCCCGACTACCAGCATCTGGCGCGAACGGCCGAATGGTCGCTGGAGGGCGAGGAATGAGCATCGCCCTCACTGCTCGCGAGATCGCGGGGCACAGCCAGTCCCAGGCCTCCGACCCGCTGGTTTCGGCCTTCGTCACGGCCTCGGCCGGCTCGGGCAAGACCAAGCTGCTCACCGACCGGCTGCTGCGCCTGATGCTGGGCGGGGCGCGGCCGGAGCGGCTGCTCTGCCTCACCTTCACCAAGGCCGCCGCCGCCGAGATGGCGACGCGGCTGAACCAGCGCCTCGGCCAATGGGCCGTGGCCGAGCCCGCAGCGCTCGCCGCTGATCTGCGCGCGCTGTTGGGCCATCCGGCGAGCGAGGCCGAGACGGCCCAGGCCCGCGCCGCCTTCGCCAAGGTGCTAGAGCTGCCGGGCGGCATGCGCATCGCCACGCTGCACGCCTTCGCCCAGTCGCTGCTGCGGAGCTTCCCGCTGGAGGCCGGCCTGCCGCCGGGCTTTTCCGTGCTGGAGGAGATGGACGCCACCGTGCAGCTCGCCACGGCACGCGAGGCGGAGCTGCTGATCAGCCCTGCCTTGGAACACCTCGCCGCGCTGAGCAGCGCGAGCGGCCTCGGCGGGCTGATGGCCGAGCTGCGGCGTGCGGAGCCCATGCTGCAATCGGGACTCACGGCGCTGGGCGGCCTGCCCATGCTGCTGGCCGAGATCGCGCAGCGCCTCGACATCGATCCCGATGCCGACGACGCCTCAATGCTCCGCGCCGCCGCCACCCCCGTCGACGAGCACGACCTGTCGCGCGCCGCCGCCATGCTCGCGCTCGGCAGCGAGAAGACCGACGCCCCGCGCGGCGCCGCGATGAAGGCCTGGCTGGCGCTGGACCGTGCCGGCCGGGAGGCGCTGCTGGAGGACTGGATCAGCATCTTCGTCACCGGCGACGGCACGCTGCGCAAGAGCTTCGCGACCAAGTCCACCGGCGCGAATCAGGGCCACATCCAGACCCTCTGCGAGGCGGAGGGCGAGCGGCTCCTCGCCTTCCTGGCCCAGCGCCAGGCCGTTGCCCTGCTGCGCGCCACCGAGGCCGCGCTGGTGCTGGGCCTGCCCGTGCTGAAGCGCTTCGAGGCGGCCAAGCAGCATATCGGCCGGCTGGACTATGACGACCTGATCGCCGCGGCCCGGCGGCTGCTGGAGAATCCCGGCGCGGCCTGGGTGCTCTACAAGCTCGATGGCGGGCTCGACCACGTGCTGCTGGACGAGGCGCAGGACAGCAATCCCGAGCAATGGGGCATCGCCCGCGCGCTGACGGGCGAGTTCTTCGCCGGCGAAGGAACGCGCGGCGACGGCCCGCCGCGCACCATCTTCGCCGTGGGCGATGTGAAGCAGTCCATCTACGGCTTCCAGGGCGCCGATGCGGGCGGCCTGCCGCGCGCCGAGCGCGAGTTCCGCGCGACCATCGACGCGACGAAGTTCCGCTCGGTTCCGCTCGAGGTCTCCTTCCGCTCGGCCCCGCCCGTGCTCTCGCTGGTGGATGCGGTCTTCGCCGAAGGTCCGGCGCGGGAGGGCGTGATCGAAGAGGGGCAGGTGCTGCGCCATTTGCCCGATCGCGAGGGCGCGGCCGGGCTGGTCGAGCTCTGGCCGCTCCAGGCCCAGGGCGCGCGCGCCGAACCGCCGGACTGGGCCGTGCCCGATGCCGCCACGGGCGAGACCGGCGCGGACGCCCGCCTTGCCGCCGCTTTGGCCGCGCGCATCGACCACATGATCCGCCACGAGCGCCTGCCCGCGCGGCACGAGGGCGACCCCGGCCAGGGCCGCCGCATCCGCGCGGGCGACATCCTGATCCTGGTGCGCCGGCGCAACGCCTTCCTCGGCCATCTCGTCCGGGCGCTGAAGGAGCGCGACGTGCCCGTCGGCGGCGTGGACCGCATGCTGCTCGTCGGCCAGCTCGCCGTGCAGGACGTGCTGGCGGTGCTGGACGCGATCCTGCTGCCGCAGGACGAGCTGCAGCTCGCCGCCGCGCTGAAATCGCCCATCCTCGGCCTCGACGACGATCAGCTCTTCGCCCTCGCCAATGACCGCCCCGGCTCGCTCTTCGCCCGACTGATGGCCGAGCGCGGCTCGGACACGCCCATCGGCCAGGCCGCCGATCTGCTGGCCTCCCTGACCGCCCGCGCCGACCATCTGCCGCCGCACGCGCTCATCGCCGAGATCCTGGGCGAGCGCGGCGGCCGCGCGCGACTGCTCGCCCGCCTCGGCCCCGACGCCGCCGATCCGCTGGACGAGCTGCTGACCGCCGCCATGGCGCATGAGCGGCTGCATCCCGCCTCGCTCCAGGGCTTCCTGCACTGGATGCGCCGCGCCAGCGCCGAGGTGAAGCGCGAGCCCGACACCAGCGCCGACCTGGTGCGCGTCATGACCGTGCACGGGGCCAAGGGCCTCCAGGCGCCCATCGTCATCCTGCCCGACACCACCAGCGGTCCGCCGCAAACGGCCGGGCTGCGCTGGACCGAGGAGGACCTGCCGCTCTGGGCGCCGCGCAAGGGCGGCTTCGCGGCCCCGGCCTATGTGGAGGCCGACGCGGCGCGGGCCGAGCGCGAGGCGCGCGAATCCAACCGCCTGCTCTACGTGGCGTTGACCCGCGCGGAGGACCGGCTGCTCGTCTGCGGCTGGCACGGCGCGCGGCTGCCCGTGGCCGGCTGCTGGTACGAGAAGGTCGCGGCGGGCTTTCATCGCCTCAAGGGCATGGCCGCGCAGCGCTTCGAGCCGGAACTCTGGGGCGCGGATCCCGCCGGCTTCGGGGAGGGCCCGCTGCTGCGGCTGGAGACGGCGCAGACCGATCCCCGCCGCAACGAGGCGCGACCCGAGGCCAGCCTGGCGGCGACCCTGCCGGCCTGGGCGCGCATCCCCGCTTTGCCGGTCGAGGCGCCGGAGATCGCCACCCCCTCGCATATGGAAGACACGGAGGTCGATCTGCCGGCCGCCGCCCCGCACGCCCCGGGCGATCCGCTGGGCCGGCGCTTCCGGCGCGGCAATCTGATCCACGCGCTGCTGCAATCCCTGCCCGACCTGCCGCCGGAGCGGCGCGCGGCGGCCGGGCGCGCCTATCTGGCCCGGCCCGGCCAGGGCCTCGACGCCGCCCAGGTGGAGGATATCCTCGCCGAGGCGCTGGGCGTGATGGTCAATGCGCAGATCGCCCCCGTCTTCGGCCCCGGCAGTCTCGCCGAAACGCCGCTCGCGGGGCGGATCGGCGGGCGGCTGATTCTCGGCCAGGTGGACCGGCTGCTGGTCCTGCCGGACAAAATCCTGGTGCTGGACTTCAAGACCAACCGCCCGCCGCCGCTCGACCCCGAGGCCGCCCCGCCCGCCTATCTGCGGCAGATGGCGGCCTATCGGGCCGTGCTGCGGGCGGCCTTCCCCGGGCGTCCGGTGGAGTGCACCCTGGTCTGGACCTATGGTGCCCGCACCATGCCCCTGCCCGCCGGCCTGCTGGATCGATTTGCGCCAGCTTGACCAAGCGGCAGGGCGACACGACTTTCTGATCCGATTGGAATCGAGGAACCCCCGATGAGCGAACTGACCAAGGCCGTGAGCGACGACAGCTTCAAGCAGGACGTGCTGGAGTCCAAGGGCGCTGTGCTGGTGGATTTCTGGGCCGAATGGTGCGGCCCCTGCCGCATGATCGCCCCCATCCTGGACGAGCTCGCCCAGGAATATCAGGGCAAGCTGACCATCGCGAAGGTCAATATCGACGAGAATCCGATGACGCCGAACAACTATTCGGTGCGCGGCATCCCGACGATGATCCTGTTCCAGGACGGCAAGCCGGTGGACACCAAGGTTGGCGCCATGCCGCGCAGCCAGATGAAGGACTGGATCGCCTCCAAGATCGCCTGAGCGATCATGGGGTGAGGGGGCGGCAAGGCCCTCTCACCCCCCTTCGCGCTATTCGAGGCGGATATTTGCCGCCCGGACCACGCCGCCCCACTTCTCGTTCTCGGTGGCGATGAAGCGGTCGAACTCCGCGCCGCCCATCTGCGAGGGCATGGCGCCGAGTTCGCGGAACTTCGCGACCGTCGCGGGCTCGCGGCAGATTTCCTGCACGGCCGCCTCCAGCCGCGCGACCGCGGGACGCGGCGTGCGGGCCTGCACCTGCAGGCCGAACCAGGCCACCGCCTCGAAGTCCGAAACGCCGCTTTCGGAGACGGTCGGCACCTCGGGCATGCTGAACCAGCGCTCCTTGCTCGTCAGGGCGACGACGCGCAGCCGGCCCTCCCGGATATGCGGGATATAGGCGGGCAGGTTGTCGAAGGTGAGCTGGATGCGGCCGGCCAGCAGGTCGGGCATCAGCGCGCCCGTGCCGCGATAGGGCACATGGCCCATCTCCGTGCCGGTCCGGAACTTGAAGTACTCGCCGCAGAGATGGCCCGAGGTGCCGTTGCCCGGCGTGCCGTAGTTGAGCCCGCCCGGATCGCGCTTCGCGACGGCGATCAGGTCCTGGATGGTGCGCACCGGGCTGTCCGGCGGCACCACCACCGCATTGACCACGAGGCTCGCGAGCGCGACCGAGGTCAGGTCGCGCACGGGATCGAAGGAAAGGCGCGGATAGAGGAACTGGTTGATGCTGGCCGTTCCGATCGTGCACATCAGCAGCGTGTGGCCGTCGGCCTCGCCCTTGGCCACGACCTCGGTGCCGATATTGCCGCCCGCGCCGGGGCGGTTCTCCACCACGCAGGGCTGGCCGAGCAGCTGCCCCAGCCGCTCGGCGACGATCCGCGCCGTGACGTCGGTGGCGCCGCCGGCGGTGAAGGGAACGATGATCCGCATGGCGCGGGTCGGCGCCCAGGAGGCCTGGGCGGAAGCGGCGGCGGGCAGCAAGGCGGGAAGCGCAAGCGCGGTGCGGCGGGACAGCATCGAGGGCATCTCTCCGGAAGGGTTGCCGTCGAGATATCCCCGACCTCGCGATCAGGCCACCGCCAATCGTCGCATGTCAGCTGGCCGTCAGCTGGGCCTTACGGATGACCTCTCCCCATTTGGCGATCTCGGCGGCGACGAAGGCCTCGAAGGCGGCGGGCGTGGTGCCCCCCTCGGGCGTCAGGTTCGGCCCGTCCGCGCCGAATTCCGCGAGCCGCGCGCGGAAGGCCGGATCGCGCGTGATGGTGTCGACCTCCGCGCCGATGCGCTCGATCGCCGCGCGCGGCACCCGCGCCGAGGTCTGCACGCCGAACCAGGCCGTCGCCTCGAAGCCGGGGATGGTGTCGGCGATCACCGGCACGTCGGGGACGACACTCGCGCGGCGGGCGCTGCTCATGCCCAGCGCCCGGACCAGGTTCTCGCGGATGAAGTTGAGCGAGGAGGGAATGTTGTCCATCCCGCAATCCACGCGCTCGGCCATCAGCTCGGTCAGCATCGGCCCCGAGCCGCGGAAGGGCACGTGGACGAGGCGGATGCCGGTGATCTGGCTCAGCAGCTCCATGCAGACATGCGGGCTGCTGCCGATGCCGGCGGTGCCATAGGTGATCTCGCCCTGCCGGCCACGGGCGAATTCGAGGAACTCGGGCATGGTGCGCACGGCCATGCGGTTGGCGACCATCAGCACATTGGGCATGCGCGTGACGAGGCCGACGGAGGCCATCTCGTCCGGTCGCCAGGGCATGCGCGCGCCATAGACGGAATAGTTCATCGAGCCCGTGCCGATGGTGGTGAAGAAGAGCGTACCGCCATCGGGCTCGGCCCGCACCACGCTCTCGCCGGCGATGTTGCCCCCGGCCCCGGGGCGGTTCTCGACCACCATGGGCACACCGAACTTGGCCGCCAGCTTCTCGGCCGCCATGCGGCCGATCAGATCCGTCGTGCCGCCCGGCGGGAAGGGGATGACGAGGCGCATGGCGCGCGTCGGCGCCCAGACGCTCCCCGTCCCTCCGCTCTGCGCGCAGGCGATCGCGGGCGCGAGGAGGCCGGCGGCGAGGACCGCGCGCCGGGGTGTGAGGCGGCTCATGCCCCTTCCACCGTCGCGCCCGACCGGCGGACGGCATCCGTCCATTTGACGATCTCGTTGCGGATGAAGGTGTCGAAGTTCTCCGGCGTGCTGCCGCCGCCCGGCGCCAGATCGGCGCGCATGCCGCCGAGATCGGCGAATTTCGCCCACATGGCCGGCTCGGTGAGGATCGCTTCCACCTCGCGGTTGATGCGCTGGATCGCCGCCGTGGGCATGCGCGCGGGGCCGACAAGGCCGAACCAGGCCGTGGCCTCGACGTTCGGCTGGCCCGCCTCGGCCGTCGTGGGCACGTTGGGCAGCTGCGGGCTGCGGGTGGCGGTCGTCACGGCCAGCGGGCGCAGGCGACCTTCGCGCAGGTGGTTGATGACGCTCGGCAAATTATCCACGCCGACCTCGACGCGCCCGGCGATGATCTCCTGCATCATGGGACCGGCGCCGCGGAACGGCACATGCGTCAGGTCGAGGCCCGCCGCCAGCTTCAGCAACTCGCCCGTCATGTGCAGCGAAGTGCCGACGCCGCTGCTGCCGATGTTGAACTTGCCCGGATTGGCCTTCACCAGGGCCACCAGCTCGGCCAGCGTGTTCACCGGCAGCGAGGGCGTCACGAAGATCGCGTTGGGGACGCGGATGACGAGGCTGATTCCCGCCAGATCCTCCGGCTTGTAGGGCATCCGGGGGCCGTAGAGCCCGTAGTTGATCGCGCCCGAGCTGATGGTCTGCATCAGCAGCGTGTGGCCATCGGGATCGGCCTTGGCCACCACATCCGCGCCGACATTGCCGCCCGCGCCCGGTCGGTTCTCGATGACGACCTGCTGGCCGAGGCGCTGCGACAGCGGCTCGACCAGGAGGCGCGCGGCGATGTCGGTGGTGCCCGCGGGCGTGAAGCCGACGACGAGGCGAACCGGACGCGTCGGCGACCATGTGCCCTGCGCACGCGCCGGCAGATTCGCGAGGATGGGGGCAGCGAGGCTGGCCGAAAGAAGGGTCCGGCGTGAAGGGCGCGAAAAATCCATGCGAACGTCTCCATTTTATAGCTTTGTCGAGGAGATTGGACCGCGGTGCCCGATGGTTCAAGCAGGGATGATGCGGCCATGCCGCTGGATGGGCTGTCGCAACACTGGCAAGGGTTGCGCGGTGCCCTATGGTCGCTACAGGCAGTGTTCTCAGCCGTTCAGGATCGAGGCCGATGGCGTTTCTGCATCTCTACGGACGCGTGCTCGCGCTGCTGCGCGCCGACAAATGGGTGGCCTATGGTCTGACCGCGGCCGCCATCGCGCTGGCCGGGCTGCAATTCCTGGAGCCGGTGCTCTTCGGCCGCGTCATCGACCTGCTGTCCAAGACGGACCGGATGGAGGTGGCGGACGTCTGGGCCGCCGCCTACACCCTGCTCGCCATCTGGGCGACGGTGGGCCTGTCCTCCATCGGCGCGAATGTCGCGGTGTCGCTGCTGGCGGACCGCATGGCGCATCGCAACCGCCTCATCATGATGTCGCGCTACTTCCAGCATGTGCTCGCGCTGCCGCTGGAATTCCATGGCGACGTGCAGTCCGGCCGGCTGATGAAGGTGATGCTGGTCGGCTCGGACAACCTCTTCGGCCTCTGGCTCGCCTTCTTCCGCGAACATCTCATGACCGTGGTGAGCGCGCTGGTTCTGCTGCCGCTCACCATGGTGCTCAACTGGCGGCTCGGCCTGCTGCTGATCGGCCTGGTCGTCGTCTTCACCGCGCTGACCGCCTTCGTCATCCGCAAGACGCAGACGGCGCAGATGAAGGTGGAGGAGTTCCACACCCAGCTCGCGGGCTCGGCGCAGGATGCGCTGTCCAACGTGGTGGTGGTGCAGTCCTTCACCCGCCTCAACAGCGAGGCGAAGATGTTCGGCGACATCATGCGCCAGGTGCTCGACCACCAGTTCCCCGTGCTCAACTGGTGGGCGGTGGTGAGCGTGCTGACGCGCGCCTCCAGCACCATCACCGTCATCGCGATCTTCATGCTGGGCACAATGCTGCACCTGCAGGGTAAGGCCACCGTCGGCGACATCGTGAGCTTCATGGGCTTCGCGACGCTGCTGGTCTCGCGCATGGAAGGCGCGGTCGGCTTCGTGTCGCACATGCTGTTCCAGGCGCCCTCGCTGCGGCAGTACTTCAAGGTGCTGGACACGATGAGCACCGTTCCCGAGCGGCCGGGCGCAAAGGATATCGGCCGCGCCGTGGGCGAGGTGCGGTTCGAGGGCGTCGGCTTCTCCTACCCCAATAGCGGCCGCATCCTCAGCGGCATCGACCTGGTGGCCCATCCCGGTCAGACCGTGGCCCTCGTGGGCGCCACGGGCGCGGGCAAGACGACCTCGATGCAGCTGATGCAGCGCCTGTGGGATCCGACCGAAGGGCGCGTCACGCTGGACGGCACGGATCTTCGCGACATCACGCTGGAGAGCCTGCGCCACAACATCGGCGTCGTCTTCCAGGAGAGCATGCTCTTCAACCGCTCCATCCGCGACAACCTGCTGGTCGGCCGCGCGAACGCGACGCAGGAGGAGGTCGAGCGGGCCTGCCGCATGGCCGAGGCGCATGAGTTCATCATCCGCCAGCCCAACGGCTACGACACCATGGTCGGCGAGCGCGGCACGACGCTCTCCGGCGGGCAGCGGCAGCGGCTTTCCATCGCCCGCGCGCTGCTGAAGGATCCGCCGGTGCTGATCCTCGACGAGGCGACCAGCGCGCTCGACGCGGCGACGGAAGCCAAGGTGGCCAAGGCGCTGCGCGCGCTGATGTCGGGACGGACGACCTTCATCATCGCGCACCGGCTCTCCACCGTGCGCGACGCCGATGAGATCCTGGTCTTCGACATGGGTCGCATCGTCGAGCGCGGCAGCTTTGCCGAGCTCATCGCGATGAACGGGCGCTTCGCGGAGCTCGTGCGCACCCAGTTGACGGGCACCTCCTCGGGCTGAGCGCCGGAAGAAATATTCCCAGGGCTTCCAAAGCTCTGCCGCGGTGCAGCAGAGCTTTCCATTGCACCCGAGGCCGGCGCGGGAGCAACCTTGCATCGAGGCAATTCGTTGCCCAGTGAGGACCAAGGAGGAAGCTCATGCTGATCCAGAACATCTTGCGGGGAAAAGGCAGCCAGATCATCGCCGTGCGGTCGGGTGACTGCGTCGCCTCCGTCACCCGAACCCTGGCCCAGCACCGGATCGGCGCGGTTCTGGTGACCGAACTGGACGGCGCCGTTCTCGGCATCGTCAGCGAGCGCGACATCGTACGCGCCATGGCAGGCATCGGCGAACCGGTGATGAACATGACGGCGGGGCAGCTCATGACGCGCGTGCTCCACACGATCACGCCCCACAGCACGGTCCAGCACGCGCTGCAGATGATGACCGACCATCGCGTCCGGCACCTGCCCGTGCTCGATGCCCAGGGCGCCCTGGCCGGCATGATCTCGATCGGGGATCTCGTGAAGGCGCGCATCGCCGAGGCGGAGCAGGAAACGGAAGAGCTCAAGATTTACGTCGCCACCGCGGGCTGAACCCGCCGCCGCGCGGGACGGCGCCCGCCCCGGATGATGCCACAACCGGCTGGCGTTTGCCCGCGACACAGGCAGATCGCCGTCCGGACCCTTGGTGATGGCAGCAAGCCCGGCATTTGGCGGGCTTGCATCCACGCGGGACCTCGGTCGATGATCCGGGCGCGATAAATCCCGGAGAGGCACGTCCCATGTCCATGAACCGCCGCGCCCTGCTGGCCGCCGCGACCGCCGCCCCGCTTCTGCCCCGCCTCGCCTCGGCGCAGACGCGGTGGCAGATGGCCACGGCCTATCCGGAAGCCAACTTCCACACGCGCAACATCCAGTCCTTCCTGGCCGACCTGAACACGGCCGGCATCGGGGTGCAGTTGCATGCCAATGCGGCGCTGCTGCCCCAGGGCCAGATCAAGCGCGGCGTGCAGACCGGCCAGGTGCAGCTCGGCGAAATCCTGCTCTCCGCCTATGGCAATGAGGACGCCTTCCTCGAGGTCGACAGCATCCCGGCCCTGGTGAGCAACTACGCCGACGCCAAGCGCCTGTCGGACCTGGCGAAGCCCTATGTCGAGGCGCGGTTGAACCGGCAGGGCATCTCGCTGCTCTACATGACGCCCTGGCCCCCGGGCGGCTTCTACTCCAACGCGCCGCTCGCCTCGCTGGAATCCCTGCGCGGCACCAAGTTCCGCACCTTCAACGTCATGACCAACCGCTTCGCCACGCTGATCGGCGCGAGCCCGACCCTGGTTCAGCAGGCGGAGTTGCCGCAGGCCTTCGCCACCGGCGTCGTGAACGCGATGGCCACCTCCGCGCAGACCGGCGTGGACACCCAGGCCTGGGACTATTGCCGCGTCTTCACCCCCGTCGGCTTCACCTTCACGCGCAACGCCATCATGGTGCAGAAGCGGGCCTTCGACGCGCTTCCCGCCGCAACGCAGGCCGCCATCCGCGCCGCCGCGGCCGCCGCCGAGACGCGCGGATGGCGCATGAGCGAGGAGGCCACCGCCTCCACGGAAGCCACCCTGCGCCAGCGCGGCCTCACCATCGGCCAGGCGACGCCCGAGCTGATGGAAGGCATGCGTCGCATCAGCGCGCAGATGACCGAGGAGTGGATCTCGCGCACCGGCGAGGATGGGCAGAAGCTGATCGCGGCCTATCGCGCCTGAGGCGGTTCACATCATGCGCCGTGCGCTGGACGCCCTCTATTCTGCCAGCGCGGGCCTTGCCGCGCTGTCGCTGTTCTCAATCTTCCTGGTGATGATGGCGCAGGTCGCCCTGCGCGAGACCAACCGTCAGTTCCCCGGCGCCGACGACCTCAGCGCCTATCTCTGCGTCGCGACCACCTTCTTCGCCCTCGGCGCCACCTTCAAGCGCGGCGAGCTGATCCGCGTCGGCATGGTGCTCGACCGGCTCGGCCCGGGCGCGCGGCGCGTCATGGAGATGATCGTCCTGGCGATGGCGGCCGTGCTGGTCGGCTATGTCGTCTTCTGGACCGCGCAGGACGTGATGTTCTCCTGGGAGATCGAGGAGGTGGCGCAGGGCACGGTGCCCTTCCAGCTCTGGATCCCCAAGCTGGCCATGCCCCTGGGCTCGGGCATCCTGCTGATCGCCATCATCGACGAGCTGGTCGCCGTGGTGCGGGGCGCGATCCCCTCCTACGTGCGGGCGGCCGAGGAACGGGCCGCCGCCGGCGACTTCTCGGCGGAGGTCTGAGCCATGGAACTTCTTCCCTTCGCGCTGCTGCTGCTCGTCCTGCTCTGCGTCTTCCTCGGCATGGGGCTGTGGATCTCCATGTCGCTCGCCGCCGTGGGCTATGTGGCCATGGCGGCGGCGCACCCCTCGCCCGGCCTCTTCCTCGCCTCCTCCTTCTGGGAGGCGACGGGCTCCTGGACGCTGGCCGCTTTGCCGATGTTCGTCTGGATGGGCGAGATCCTCTTCCGCACCAAGCTCTCCGAAGAGCTGTTCAACGGCCTCGCCCCCTGGGTGCGGCGCATTCCCGGCGGCCTTCTGCATGTGAACATCCTGGCCTGCGGCATCTTCGGCTCGGTCTCGGGTTCCTCGGCGGCCACCTGCGCCACCGTCTCCAAGATCGCGCTGCCGGAGCTCAAGCGGCGCGGCTATGACGAGGATGTGGCCATCGGCTCGCTGGCCACGTCCGGCACGCTCGGCATCCTGATTCCGCCCTCGATCATCATGGTGGTCTATGCCGTGGCGGCCGAGGTCTCGATCGTGCGGGTCTTCATCGCCGGCTGCATCCCCGGCCTGATCGTGATGATGCTGTTCAGCGCCTATATCGCCGGCTGGGCCATCATGAACCCGAAGAAGCAGCCGCCGCCGGAGCCGCGCCTCTCCTTCGCGGAGAAGATGCGGCAGAGCGCCAAGCTGATCCCCTGCGCCGTGCTGATCGTGGTCGTGATCGGCACGATGTTCGTGGGCTGGGCCACCGCCACCGAGGCCGCGGCCTTCGGCGTGCTGGGCTCGCTGCTCATGGCCGCGGGGCGCAAGCCCGGCTACGCGCTGCTGGGGCTGGACGTGCTGGCCTGGGCGTTCGGGATCATCCCGCTTTCGCAGGCCTGGCCGATCGCCTTCTTCGCGCTGCTCGGCATCGCCGCCGGCGAAAGCTCGCTGACCTGGCAGAGCTTCACCGACAGCGTGAAGGGCGCGACGCGCCTGTCCTGCATGATCATGTTCATCCTGGCGGGCGCGGCCTTCCTGACCAAGGCGATGGCGCTGACCGGCATCCCGGCGGCCCTGGCCGAGGGCGTCGCGCACATGAACCTCGGCCCCTATGGGCTGATCGCCATCCTGACCGTGGTCTATGTCGTGCTGGGGACCGCGCTCGACGGCGTGTCGATGATCGTGCTGACCACCTCCATCGTGATCCCCCTGGTGCAGCAGGCGGGCTTCGACCTGGTGTGGTTCGGCATCTTCATCGTGCTGCTCGTGGAGATCGCGGAGATCACGCCCCCGGTGGGATTCAACCTCTTCGTCATGCAAACCATGACAGGAAAGGAACAATTCGAGGTCGCCAAGGCCTCGATGCCCTTCTTCCTGATGCTGGTGCTGACGGTGATTCTCGTCACGCTCTTCCCCGTGACCCTGGTGACGGGCCTGCCGGACTGGCTGCTGAGCCGGTAGCCGTATCGAGAGGGGCCTTCGGGCCCCTCTTCTACTTCCAGATCAGCATCAGGATGGCGAAGAGGGCCAGCGTCAGCCCCTGCAGCAGCACGCGGTAGCGCATCAGCTTCTGCGAGGTCTCGCCGGACACGCCGCGCGCCATTCCGATCATGCCGGCGACGAGCACGCCGAGGGTCGCGGCCATGGAAGCCGCCACGAGAATGGTGAAGAGGGTCTTCATGCCGCCATTGTGCTCCCGATCGGCCAAAGCGCAACCAGCGCTGCCACATGGGTGCCCAGAAGTGGCCCCATGAGACGACGGATGAACGGACGATCGAGTCTTCCCGGCGCCTGGATGGGCGTCGCATTCTGCGGCGCGAACTTGACCTCGGCCCTGCGAGGTCCAAAACCCGGGGTCATGCTCGGTCGCCTCCTGCCTTTCCTCTTCCTGCTCCTGGCCCTTCCGGCCCTGGGACAGACACCCGCCCCCGCGCCGCCGCCCGCCGAAGCCGCGGCGCCGGCTTCCGTCGCGGCTTCGCCTCAGGCCGAGCTGGGCTCCCTGCTGGCGATCCTGCGCGATGAGAACCGCCGCGCCGCCCTGATCCGGGCGCTGGAGGCCACGCCGGGCGTGGCGGCGCCCGCAGCCGCCCCTTCCCCCGCTCCCGCTCCCGCTCCCGCTCCCGCCGCCGCGCCTGCCGTCGCCCCCGCGCCCGCAGCGGCCCCGCCGGCAGCCGCCGACCCGGCCCTGGTCCCGGCCGAGATCGTCACCGGCGTCAGCCAGAGGCTCGTCGCCTTCCTGGAGAACACCCTCGCGCGCCTCTCGGCCGCGACCGAGCTCAGTGCGGTGGGCGACTGGTTCAGCCGCCTGACCTATGACGAGCGCCTGCAATCGCAGGTCCTGAACCTCGCCTGGAAGCTGGCGCTCGTCCTCGTCGGCGGCGTCGTGGTGGAGCGGATCCTGCGCTTCGTCACCCGCCGGCCGCACCGGATGCTCCAGGCGCGCGTCGCGGCGGTGGACGGGCCCATGCGCCGCTTCCGCAGCCTCCCCTATCTGCTCGCCCATCTCGCGCTCGACATGCTGCCCATCCTGGGCTTCGGCCTCTTCGCCATCGCCATGGTGGATACCTTCGCGCTCTGGCCGTCCAACCGGCTCATCATGGAGCAGGTGGTCTTCGCCTATATGACCGCGCGCGCCATCATGGCCGTGGGCCGCCTATTCTTCGCACCCAACGCCACGCGGCTGCGGATCGCCGCCTGCGACGACGAGACGGCCGCCTATGCCATGCTCTGGCTGCGCCGACTCGCGCTGACCGGCGTGCTTTTCTACACCATCGCCGAGACCGCGATGCTCTTCGGCCTGCCCTATGGCGCGCATCAGACCATCTGGCGCTTCGGCCTGCTGGTGCTGACCCTGCTGGCGGCCGTCGTGGTCCTGCAGAACCGCAGCGCGGTCGCCGGGCTGCTGGACGCGCCGGCCCTGGCCGAGGGCGAGCAGCCCGCCGCCGGCCGCCGCCTGATGCGCGCGCTGCGCAACCGCGTGGCCCTGGCCTGGCACGTCATCATCATCCTCTGGCTGCTCTCCGCCTGGGCGGTCTGGGCGATGAGCATCGACCGCGGCTTCGAGCGCCTCTTCGGCGCCTCGCTGACCACGGTCGCCATCATCGCGGGCGGCAAGATCCTGGACGAGGGCCTGCGCCGGCTGCTCGACTGGCTGTTCCGCGTCAGTACCGAGCTGTCCGGCAAGTATCCAGGCCTGGAGGCCCGGGCCAACCGCTACCTGCCCGCGCTGCGCAGCATCGTCTCGACCATCATCACGGCCTTCGTCTTCGTGCTGCTGCTGGAGGCCTGGGGCCTGCACTCGCTGTCCTGGTTCCAGACCGGGCGCTGGGGCGGGCGGCTCGTCTCGGGCGTCTCGACCATCGGGATCACGGTGGTCGTCGCGCTCGTGGCCTGGGAGTCGGCGAATTCCGCCATCCAGCGTCAGCTCAAATCCCTCCCGAAGGACGGCCAGGCCGCCCGCAGCGCGCGGGTGCGGACCCTGCTGCCCATGCTGCGGACCGCCATCGCGGGCGTGCTGCTCGTGGTCGTCGGCATCACCACGCTGACCGAGGTCGGCATCAACGTCGCCCCGCTGCTGGCCGGTGCCGGCGTCGTCGGCCTCGCCGTCGGTTTCGGCAGCCAGACGCTGGTGCGCGACGTCATCACCGGCATCTTCCTCCTGCTGGAGGATGCGGTGACGGTGGGCGACACGGTCACGGTCGGCGGGCTGTCAGGCACGGTCGAGCAGCTCTCGATCCGCTCGATCCGGCTGCGGGCGGTGGATGGGTCCATTCATATCGTGCCCTTCAGCTCGGTCTCGACCGTGACGAACCAGACGCGCGACTTCGGCTACGCCGTCGTGGACGTCGCGCTCGACTATTCGGTGGACACCGACAAGGCGGTGATGATCCTGCGCCAGGTGGGCGAGGCCATGCGCGACGACGAGGCCTGGGCGCCGCAGCTGCTCGCGCCGCTGGAGGTCATCGGCGTCGACAAGATGACCGATATGGGCGTCTTCCTTCGCGCCCGGATCATGACGCCGCCCGCGCGGCGCTGGGCGGTGGGGCGCGAGCTCAACCGGCGGATCAAGCAGCACTGCGACTCGGCCGGGCTGCGGCTGTTCTCGGCGAAATTGCCGCCGGCGCCGCCCCCGCCCGAGGCCCTGCCCGCCTGACCGTCAGGTGGTCTGGCGCATCAGCCAGATCACCGCGACGCCCGCGCCGATGGCCAGCATGTAGCTGCGCGTGCCGATCATCACGCCCACCACGCCCGCCGCGGCCAGGAGCTGCACCGGCCCGCCGATCACCAGAGCGGGGATCACGAAGGCCACGAAGATGCAGCCCGGCATGTGGCCCAGCATCGCCGTGACGAAGGGTGTCGGCCGGAAGGCGCGCAGCAGCGCATAGCCGCCGGCCCGCAGCAGGTAGGTGGAGAGCGCCATCCCCAGGATGGCCAGCAGCACGTCCCAGCGGAGCGTCATCCGCTAGGGCGCGGCCCGCGCCGTCTCGACGATCTCGCGGAACAGCCGGGCCGGCAGCGTTCCCCCCGAGATATCGTCCATGCCGACATTGTTGTCATTGCCGAGCCATACCCCGATCACCAGCGGCCCGGAAGGAAGCTGCACGAAGCCCAGGAACCAGGCGTCGCGGAAGTCCTGGGTGGTGCCCGTCTTGCCGCCCGTGGCCAGGCCCGGAACCGCCGCCTGGCGGCCCGTGCCATAGCGCGTCACGGAGGACATCATCTGGCGCATCTGCTCGGCATTGGAACTGGAGATGACCTGCGGCATCTCGGCCCGGGGTGTGGCGATCACCCGCCCCTCGGCCTCCACGCGGCCCATGCCGAAGGGCGTCACCCGGCGCCCGCCATTGGCCATGGCGGCATAGGCGGCGGCGAGGTCGATCAGCGTGACCTCCCCGGTGCCCAGCGCGATCGAGCCATCGGTGGGGAAGCGCCCGCGCATACCGAGCCGCCGGGCCACCTCCGCCACCGACCGCGGCCCACCGCCCATCTGCATCACGCGCACCGCCGCCGTGTTCACCGATTGCGCGAAGGCCTCCTCCAGCGTGATCGACCCGCGCGAGCGCCAATGGCCGTTGGAGGGCGACCAGCGGCCGCCCCCCAACGGCAGATCGCTGACCGAATCGCCCGGACTCGCGCCGCGCTCCAGGGCAGCGAGATAGACCAGCGCCTTGAAGGTGGAGCCCGGCTGGCGCCGCGCATTGGTCGCGCGGTTGAAGGGCGAGCGCTGGAAATCCCGCCCGCCGGCCATGGCGCGGACCGCGCCCGTCTGGGCCTCCATGACGATCACCGCGCCCTGCCCCACCCGCGCCTGGCGGCCCCGCCCGTCGAGGAGGGCGCCCAGGCGCGTTTCCACGGCATTCTGCCAGAGCGGATCGAGGGTGGTGCGGATCACGAGGTCGGCGCTGCCGGGGAAGGCCTCGGGGATGTCCTCGAAGATCCAGTCGGCGAACCAGCCGCCATTGCGCGAGGGGCGCGGCGGGATGCTCATCTCCTCGGCCGCCCGGAGCTCCTGGTCCTCGGTGATGGCGCCCATGTCGCGCATGGCGGCCAGGACGTCGCGCGCGCGCGCCATCGCGCCGTCGGGGTTGGAGCGCGGATTGTAGCGCGAGGGTGCCTGGGGCAGGCCGGCTAGGATCGCCGCCTGGGGGATCGTCAGCCGCCGCGCCGAGACGCCGAAATACAGCCGCGCCGCCGCATCCACGCCATAGGCCCCGCCGCCGAGATAGACGCGGTTGAGATAGATCTCGAGCAGCTGGTCCTTGCTGAAGCGGTACTCCAGCCAGAAGGCCAGCAGTGCCTCCTGCACCTTGCGCCGCGTGCTGCGGGCCGGGCTCAGAAACAGGTTCTTCGCGAGCTGCTGGGTGAGGGTGGAGCCGCCTTGCACCACGTCGCCGGCCGAGAAGTTACGGTAAAGCGCCCGGATCAGACCGATTGGATCGAGTCCGAAATGGCTTCGGAAGCGGCGGTCCTCGATGGCAAGCAGCGCGGCGGGGACATAGGCCGGCATGTCGCGCAGGCGCATCGTCTCGCCATAGAGGTCGCCCTGGGTGCCGAGGGGGCTGCCGTCGCCTGACTGGAGGGTGACGCTCGGGCGGCGCTTGTGCTCCAGCGCCGAGTCGGTGCGGGGCATGTCCCAGGTGAACCACAGGAGCACGGCGGCCAAAGCGAAGGCGCTCCAGATCGCCAGGATGACGCCCAGGCGAAGGAGCAGCCCGCCGAGACTCCGGCGGGCCGTGGACTCGGCTCGGGCCTTGGGCCCGCTGGTTTTTGGCCCGCTCGGGGGGGGCCGTCTTTCGAGCCGGGGGGCAGCTCGAGGGCTAGCGGCCGCGGAACGCGACCTTGCGGCCGCCACTCGAGGCATGGACCCTCTTTAGCATCCAACCGCGACGAAGCCATCACGTCGTGAAGCTTGACCCCGCCTCCAAGCGCCGTCATGTCAGACGCGACATCATGACGCATGAGCCCGGCCGCGACAGCGGCCGGCGCGCCGCGACCGCCCCCCATCCGGGTGCGCCCTCCCAGGGCGTGACGCCAAGCGGCGGGGGCCGGTGCCCGGCGACTGAGGGCAAAAGACGATGAACTGGATTTCCGAGTGGGCGCTGCCCAAGATCAAGACGCTTTTCGGCTCTCGCGAGGTGCCCGAGAACCTCTGGCACAAGTGCCCCTCCTGCGAGCAGATGATCTTCCAGACGGATCTGACCAAGAATCTCCGCGTCTGCCCCCATTGCGGCCACCACATGCGGCTCTCCGCGCGCCAGCGGCTTGAGGCCACGCTGGACGAGGGCTGGCAGAAGATCGAGCTGCCCAAGGCCCCGGCCGATCCCCTGCGCTTCCGCGACCAGCGCCGCTACTCCGATCGCCTGCGCGACGCCCAGGTCAAATCCGGCATGGATGACGCCGTGCTGGTCGGCCACGGGGCCATCGAGGCCCAGCGCGCCGTCGTCGCGGCCTTCGAATTCGCCTTCATGGCGGGCTCCATGGGCGCCGGCGTGGGCGAGGCCATCGTGACCGCCGCGCGCCTGGCCGTGCTGCAGGACGCGCCGCTGATCGTCTTCGCCAGCTCCGGCGGCGCGCGCATGCAGGAAGGCGCGGTGAGCCTGATGCAGATGCCCCGCACCGTGATCGCGACGCAGATGGTGAAGGATGCCGGCCTGCCCTTCATCGTCGTCATGTGCGACCCCACGACCGGCGGCGTCACCGCCAGCTTCGTCATGCTGGGCGACATCCAGATCGCCGAGCCCGGCGCGCTGATCGGCTTCGCCGGCGCGCGCGTCATCGAGCAGACGGTGCGCGAAAAGCTCCCCGAGGGCTTCCAGCGGGCGGAATACCTGCTGGAGCACGGCATCCTCGACATGGTGGTGAAGCGCAGCGAGATGCGCGAGACGCTCGGCCGCCTGATCCGCCTGCTGAGGGACGCCGAAGGGGAGGCCGTGCCGGCGGCCGCCTGATGCCTCGCTCGGAAGTGATCATCGACCGGCTGCACGCGCTGCATCCGGTCCTCATCGATCTCAGCCTCGGCCGGCTGCAGAAGCTGCTGGCGAAGCTGGGCCATCCGGAGCGGCGGCTGCCGCCCGTGGTCCATGTCGCGGGCACCAACGGCAAGGGTTCCACCTGCGCCTTCCTGCGCGCCATCGGCGAGGCCGCGGGCCGGCGCGTGCATGTCTATACCTCCCCCCCATCTGGTGCGCTTCCACGAACGCATCCGCCTGGCCGGGCACCTCGTCTCCGAGGAATTCCTGGTCGCCGCGCTGGAGGAAGTGGAGGAGGTGAACGGCACCGATCCCATCACCGTCTTCGAGATCACCACCGCCGTCGCGATCCTGCTGTTCAGCCGCGTCCCGGCCGACATGCTGGTGCTGGAGGTGGGCCTGGGCGGGCGCTTCGACGCGACCAATGTGGTCCAGAACCCCGCCGTCACGGCCATCGCCAGCATCTCCATGGACCACATGGATTTCCTGGGCGACACGCTGGAGAAGATCGCCTTCGAGAAGGCCGGCATCATCCGTTCGGGCGCCCCCTGCGTCACCGGGCGGCAGGATCCGGTCGCGCTGGGCGTGATCTCGGCCTGTACGGCCGCCCTCGGCGCCACGCTGCTGGCCCGCGACTCCCGAGTGGCGGATCCACCCGGCCGAGGGCGGCCACGTCTACGAGGACGCGAAGGGCCGGCTGACCCTGCCGCCCCTGGGCCTGAAGGGGGCGCACCAGCCCGACAATGCCGGGATCGCCATCGCGGCGATGCGCGCCTGGAACCCGATCTGGCTGACCGACAAGGCCATCGCGCTCGGCGTCGCAAATGCCGAATGGCCGGCGCGACTGCAGCGTCTGCACGGTGCCCTGGTGCCGCCGCCTTCCTCGGGATCGCCCTGGGAGGTGTGGCTGGATGGCGGGCACAATGCCGGCGCGGGCCTGGCGCTCGCGGAATCGCTCCGCGATTGGGACGACCGACCGGTGCACCTCGTGGTCGGCATGAAGCAGGGCAAGACGGCGGAGGGCTTCCTCGCGCCGCTCCTGCCGATCGCCGCCAGCGTCACGGCCGTGCAGGAGCCGGGGCAGCACCTGGCGATGTCGGTCGAGCAGATCGTCGCGGCCAGCGGCGGGGTGGCGCGGCCGGGGCCGGATGTGCGCTCGGCCCTGGCGCGGATCGTGGCGGAAGAGACGCCGGGCCGGATCCTGATCTGCGGCAGCCTCTACCTCGCGGGCGAGGTCCTGAAGCTCGACCAGGAGCTCGACGGGGCGCTTCCCGCTACTTGATTTCCTCGTCGGGCATCACGCCGAAGATGTCCGCCCGCTTGATGTAGCCGCGCCGGTCCTGGATCTGCACCTCGCACCAGGCGCTGCCCCCGTCGCAGGCCCGGATACGGCCGATGACGCCGGGGCGCAGCCGCGCGACGGAGGCGCCGCCATCCTCGGGGCGCCGGCGGAGCTGGATCTCGGTCGTCGCCTCGCCGCGAACGATGAAAGTCCGGCGGCCCGGCTGCAGGTTGGAGGCGGCGAGCCACCCCTCGGTCCCGTCCGGATCGCGGATGCGGCGCCACTGGTCGTGCTCGCGGATGATCTGCACGGGCAGGTCGGCGCGCTGGTAGCGCCACTCCACCGGGAAGCGTCGGTCGGGACCGACGCGCAGGTTCACATCGTTGGAGCGCAGCGCGGCGAAACGCGGCATGGGCAGGCCGGTGACGCTGCCGATGGTCGCCTGCGGCTCGGGCGGCGCCGGCGTGGCCTGGGCCGCAGCGGAGGCGGCCGCGGCGGCAGCGGCCGCAGCAGCGGCGGCCGTGGCAGCTTGCGCGGCGGCGCGGCGCTGCGCCGCCGTCTGCGGAGGCGTGGCCGGACGCTGGGCCTGCGGGCGAGCGGGCCGCGCGGCTGGTGTCGGGCGCGCGGACGTCGCGGGGCGCTGGGCCTGGGCCGGACGCGCGGGCGTCGTGGGACGCTGGGCCTGGGCCGGCCGGCCAGTCGGTGAAGAGGTCGCCGGGGCGGCGGGAGGCGTCGCCCCGGAGGCGCGCGGGGGCGCAAGCGTCTGCGAACCGCCAAGGCTGGACTGGGCGGCGACATCAACCGAGACGCCGACGGCAACGGCGACCGCGAGTACCGCGATGGAAAAACGTGCCCTCATGACGTCATCGATGCCGCGCTTGTCCGTGCCGGGTCAAGAGTCAGAGCGAAATCACCTGCCCGGACCCGACCGCGCCCAGGAAGGTCACGATGCCGGCGACCTCGACCGCCTCAGCCAGAGGCGCCTTTTCGAGCGATTCCGCGCGCAGCCCCGCCTCGCAGACGATCATGCGGATGCCGAGGGCGTGGGCAGCCTCCATTAGCACCGCGACGGTCGCGACGCCGGCCTGCGCAAGCTGTTCCTCCCGCGCATCCGCCTCGAGCGGCGCGTCCTTGAGCAGCAGGCGGCAGCCGGCATTGGTGGCGAAGATCGTCACCGGTCGGCCGATCGCGGCGGCGGCCGTGGCCAGCATCAGCGCGTAATGGCCGCGCTCATGCCCGCCGGAGAGGAGCAGAATCCCGAGCGGATTCACGAATGGGCCGAAAGGTCGTGGATGGTCGCGCTCTCGCCGCAAAGAGCGCATTCCAGGTCGCGCCGCAGCTTCACCGTGCGGAAGCGGGCGTCCAGCGCATCCCAGAGCAGCAGCCGGCCGGACATGTCCTCGCCGATACCCATGATGACCTTGAGCACCTCGGTGGCCTGGAGCGTGCCCATCACGCCGACCACCGCGCCGAGCACGCCGGCCTGCGAACAGGTCGGGACCAGGCCTTCCGGCGGCAACTCCGGGTGGAGGCAGCGGTGGCAGGGGTGCGGCGGGCCCTCATGGGCGCGAAAGACGGAGAGCTGACCCTCGAAGCGGAGCACCGCCGCGCTGACCAGGGGCTTCTTCAGCAGGTGGCAGGCATCACCCAGAAGGAAGCGCGTGGGGAAATTATCCGTGCCGTCGCAGATCACGTCGTATTGGGGAATCAGCTCCTCCGCGGCGGCGCGGTCCATGCGGCGGGTATGGAGCTCGATCCGCACGTCGGGATTGAGGTCGCGCAGCGCGGCGGCGGTGCTGTCGGTCTTGTTCTGGCCGATGCGCGAGGTGGTGTGCGCGATCTGGCGCTGGAGGTTGGAGAGCTCCAGCGCGTCATGATCGACGAGGCCGAGCGTGCCGACGCCCGCCGCGGCGAGGTAAAGCGCCAGCGGCGAACCCAGCCCACCCGCGCCGACGAGCAGCACGCGGGCCGCGCGCAGCTTCGCCTGGCCGATCGCGCCCACCTCCTTGAGGATGATATGGCGCGAGTAGCGGTTCAGCTCGTCGTCGGTGAAATCGAGGTCCATGCCGGGAATATGGGGATTACTTGCGGCCCGTCGAGCCAAAGCCGCCCGCTCCGCGCTGCGTCTCCGGCAGGACCACCACCTCTTCCCACACTGCCCGCGTCACCGGCGCGAAGACGGCCTGGGCGATGCGGTCGCCGCGCGCGATGGCGAAGGCCTCGGAACCGGTGTTCAGGATGATGACGCCCACCTCGCCGCGATAATCCTCGTCCACCGTCCCCGGGGAGTTCGGCAAGGTGATGCCGTGCTTCAGCGCCAGGCCGGAACGCGGGCGCACCTGCATCTCGAAGCCCTCGGGCAGCGCGATGCACAGGCCCGTCGGCACCAGAGCGCGGCCGCCGGCGGGGATGGTCATGTCCTTCGCGGCCAGCAGGTCCATCCCCGCCGCGCCGGAGGTGGCATAGGTCGGAAGCGGCAGGCCCTCCGCATGGGCAAGCCGCTGAACCAGAACCTTCATTCAAAAAACTCCGCAACGCGGGCCGCGAGCTTCGCGGCCACTTCTTCCTTGGGCATTTTCGGCCAGTCCTCCACGCCCGAGGCGCTCACCAGGTGCACGGTGTTCTCCCCGCCGCCGAAGACGTCGCCGGACACGTCATTGGCCACGATCCAGTCGCAGCCCTTCCGCGCCAGCTTCTGCCGCGCATGTTCCACGACGTTCTCGGTCTCGGCCGCGAAGCCGATGACGAGCCGGGGGCGCACGGCATGCTTCGCGACGGTCGCCAGGATGTCGGGGTTCAGCGCCATGGTCAGCGTCGGCGCGTCCGCGCCCGGCTCCTTCTTCATCTTCTGGCCCGCCTCCTGCGCCACACGCCAATCGGCGACGGCGGCGGCGAAGATGGCGGCATCCGCCGGCAGGGCCGCCTCGCAGGCGGCCAGCATGTCGCGGGCCGATTCGACGCGCTTCACCGCCACGCCGGGCGGCGCGGCGAGCACCACCGGCCCGCTCACCAGCGTCACCCGGGCGCCCAGGGCGGCCAAAGCGGCGGCTATGGCATAGCCCTGCCTGCCGCTGCTGCGGTTGGAGATGTAGCGCACGGGGTCGATCGGCTCCTGCGTCGGGCCGGCGGTGACGAGGACGTGCTTCCCCTGGAGCGGTCCCTCGGCGAAGAGGGCGCGGATGGCGGCGGCCATCTCCTCGGGCTCCGCGAGCCGGCCGGGGCCGCTCTCCGGCTCGGCCATCGCCCCCTCGCCCGGCCCGACGAAGCGGACGCCGCGCGCGGCCAGCAGCGCCACATTGGCCTCCGTCGCCGGATGCGCCCACATGGCCGGGTTCATCGCCGGGGCGGCCAGCACCGGCGCGCGGGTGGCGAGCAGCACGCAGCCCGCCAGGTCCCCCGCGAGGCCCTGCGCCATCTGCGCCAGCCGGCTCGCCGAGGCGGGCGCGACCACCACCGCATCGGCCCAGCGGGCGAGGCGGATATGACCGATCTCGCTCTCGGCGGCCCAGAGATCGTCGGAGACGTGCTCGCCCGTGATGGCGGCCAGCGATTCGCGGGTCACGAAGCGCGCCCCGCCCGCCGTCAGCACCGCGCGCACCGTGGCGCCCTCGGCGCGCAGCAGGCGGACCAGCATCAGCGCCTTGAAGGCGGCGACGCTGCCGGAGACGATCAGGAGGATCTTGCGGCCGTGGAGCATGGATGGAGCCTAGGCCAGGATCAGCGCGCGCGGAACATCAGCAGCAATCCGGCCAGGGTGATCGCCCCGCCCAGAAGGTCGCCCCAGGCCAGGCGCTCGCCCAGAAGCGCCCAGCCGATCAGCGCGGCCACGGGCGGCGCCATGAGCTGCAGGGCCGCCGCATTGGCCGCCCCGAAGCGCCGGATCACCACGAAGAACAGCGCATAGCCCACCATCCCGACCAGCAGCGAGACATAGAGCAGCGCGCCCAGCGCGGCCGGCGTCACCTGCGTCGGCATCGATCCGCCCCAGCCGAGAACCAGTACGGCGAGCACCGCCATGCCGACGAGCGTCTGCACGAAATTCGTGGCCCAGGGGTCCACCCGGTCGCGCGCCGGGGCGAAGGCCAGCACCCCTACCGCCTGCAGCAGCGCGCCCAGCAATGCCGTGCCCAGGCCCCAGGCCTCGGCCGTCTCGATTCCATCGGCCGAACGCAGCAGTCCGAGCGTCGCGACGCCCAGCCACCCCAGGCCCAGGCCCACCCAGCCCATCGGCGCCAGGCGCTGGCCGAGCAGCCGTCCGCCCATCGCGACGAAAAGCGGCGAGCTCGCGGAAAGCAGCGCCACCAGCCCCGAGGGCACATGCGCCGAGGCCACCCAGGCGCAGGCCAGATAGCCGCCCATGCCGAAGGCCCCCATCGCCGCCACGCGCCAGCGATCCGCGCCCTGGGGCAACGGCGCGGCGCGCAGGCGCACCACCAGCCAGAGCAAAGGCACGACGGCGACGAAGCGGATCAGCAGCGCCCAGAGGGGCGACCACTCCAGCGCGATGACGCGCGCGGCATTGAAGGCCGAGCCCCAGAGCAGGACATAGGCCACGGCGAGGAGGAGGTTGATGGGGAATCGTCCGGCGTTTCATCCATCCTGCGGCGGGGCGCGGATGGCGTCGAGGCGCTAGCCGCGACGGGCCAGCGCCGCTTCCAGCGTGTTCTCCAGCAGGCAGGCGATGGTCATGGCCCCACGCCGCCCGGCACGGGGGTGATGGCTGCCGCGCGCGGCAGCGCCTCGGCAAAGGCCACGTCGCCCTTGAGCTTGCCGTCCGGCATGCGGTTGATGCCGACATCGATGACGATGGCGCCCTCGCGAATCCAGTCGCCGCGGATCAGCTCCGGGCGGCCCACCGCGGCGATGAGGATATCGGCGCGCCGGCACTCGCCTGCCAGATCGGCCGTGCGGGAATGGGCGATGGTCACGGTGCAGTCGGCCGCCAGCAGGAGCTGCGCCATGGGCCGCCCCACGATCTGGCTGCGCCCGACCACAACGGCCCGCGCGCCGGGAAGCTTCGCCTTCGCCTCGGCCAGCAGATGCATGGCCCCGCGCGGCGTGCAGGGCACCAGGCCGGGCAGGCCGGAGGCCAGCTTGCCGGCGTTGATGGGGTGGAAGCCGTCCACATCCTTGGCCGGGTCGACGGCGGCGATCGCCATCTCGGAGCGGATGTGCCTGGGCAGCGGGAGCTGGACGAGGATGCCGTCCACCTCGGGATCGGCGTTCAGCGCGGCGATCTCGGCCAGCAACTCGGCCTCGGTGGTCGCCTCGGGGAGATGGCGCGTGCGCGAGGCGAAGCCGGCCTGGGTGGCCGCGCGGTCCTTGTTGCGGACATAGACCCCGCTCGCCGGATCCTCGCCGACCCGGACCACCACGAGGCCCGGCTTGAAGGAGAGGAGCGCGGTCCGCTCCGCGAGCTTGCCGCGCAGCCGTTCCGCCAGAGCCTTGCCGTCGAGGATCTGGGTCATCTCAGAAATACAACCCGCCGCGGATAAGGTAGCCCTGGACCGCGCTCACCAGCAGCATGCAGGCCTGGACCAGCAGCAGCACGATGAGCGGCGAGATGTCCACGCTGCCGAGGTTCGGCATGCGGTTGCGCACCGGGCGCATCACCGGCTCGGTCACGCGATAGAAAAAATCGCAGAGCGACCAGACCAGGCGGTTGCGCGTGTCCAGAACGCCGAAGCCTGTCAGCAGGGACAAGATCGAAGCGATCAGGATGGCCCAGAAAAACAGGGTCAGGCCGGCCTGAAGCAAAAAGAAGAGGGGCATCGAGGATCATCGCGGGGCGGCGCTCCGGTTGCGACGGCGTCAAGCGCCCTTGTCGCGGATGGCCGCCGACTGGGCAACCCCGGAATGCGGCGGAGGCCCGCTTGACACCCCCGCGATCATCCCGCAAAACCCGCCGCCTCGGGCACATTTACTTCGTGTCCGTCGGTGTGATGCGGGGCTGTAGCTCAGTTGGTAGAGCGCGTCGTTCGCAATGACGAGGTCAGCGGTTCGATCCCGCTCAGCTCCACCATCACCCTTCCCTTAGCGCCTTGAATCACTCACTTTCTAATTCGGCGCCAGAGGCTCGACCCAACAGCTGACCCAACACCGGGTTTCAGCTCAACGGCAGTTCACCACGGGCCCTGTCTGGAAGCAGTTCGTGATGGCGTTCCGCGGCTGGTAGATTTGGGCCTGCGGCATGTACATCGGCTGCAGCTGCGCCGGCTGCCCGAAAGCGCCAGGCCGGCCCATTTCGTTGAGTTGTGCGTTGAGCGCGGCCATCTCGGCCGGCGACGCATTACATCCGGCTAGAGCCACCGTCGCCAGAAGCAGGGCCACGAGCTTGAACATTGTCGAAATCTTTCCGGTTGGTTGCGGGTGGCACCATGTCCCGCAACCAACCCGTGCGTCAATTCATGGCATTTGCCCAAGGATTGAGACCCAGGGCCCGGACACCCATGCCCGGCCCGACGGAGTAGGGCAGCCCGCCGCCCCAGGCCTTCGAGATCAGGTTGTCGTCGAGCACCGAGCCGAAGTCCGGCAGGAAGAGGTTCCCCAGCACGGCATGGACCGGGTTGCGCCGCAGCAGCGCGAGGGCGACCTTCACCGAGCGGATCTTGAAGTTGTAGAACCAGAGAAGGCCGAGATCCTCGAGCGTGCCGCGGAAGCGCCCCGGCAGCCGATCGTAGTTCACGAACTCCTCAGTGATCCGCCCCCAACGCAAGCTCCTGGCTCTCCCCCTTCTTCTTGGTCAGGTGGTCGTAGAGCATCGCCTTGGCCAGGAAGTCGCCATAGTCCACGGCCTTCTGCAGGCCCTGGAAGAGTGCTGTG